>JAJVHU010000028.1:41441-105307 GCA_022072505.1 Phycisphaerae bacterium | reverse complement strand
TGCGCAAAACAACAGCGTGATACGTGTCGCTGCCGTCATGCCCGAAGACGAACCCCGCCCGGCCGCTGGTCGTGCCGCTGGGGAACTTCACCTTGAGGATGAACGCGCCGTCCTCGAGCGTGTTCTCCGCCATCACCTCGACGGCGGTGCTCGTCGTGCCGTCGAGCGCCGTGGCCTTGAGCTTGTCCGGGTCGGTCCCGTCGGTGACGGTGAACGTGCCCTTCGTCGTGCTCCAGGTGCTGTCGAGCGTGTCGGCGTTGAAGTTGTCGAAGACCACCTTCGGCTGGCCCGAGGGGTTGGGCGTCGCCAGCGAGCTGATCTCGTTGGTCGCGTTGGTGGTGTGCTGAATGACGTTGGACGTGCCGTAATAGGCCAGGCCCGAGATGTTGCCCAGGTCGTCCATCGTCCACACCTCCCGCGTCTCGGCCAACGCCACCTGCTTGCTCGCGTTGAAGATGCCCGCCCTGGCCTCGGTCAGGCGGTTGAGCCGGTCATAGGTGAAGACCTGCCCCCGCGAAGGCGTCACCGGACGGTCCAGCGACGTGCGGTTGCTGTTGCGGTCGTGCGTGTACGCGGCCCGGTCGAAGTTGGTGGCCGAGTGGCGGCACGTCACTAATTGGACTCATCCCAAATTTCATCAGCTTCGACACCGCAATCCCTTCCTTCGGTGACGCCGCGCAGTAATCAATGTTCTCGACCTAGATTGCCGCTCGCGCACGTCGCTGGCACTCGCAAAGAACCAAGATATATCACCACTTCTGCAAATCGAGTGTGCGAGGAAAGCCCCAACACACACCACGAGAACAACGCTCATAATCTGCGACGCAGTCAATCTGAGAAACACTAACGGCTCAACACGATAAAACTCAATAAAGAATCGCCACGTGCTGTAAATGCCAAGAAACCCCAGCGCAGCAAGACCTGGTTTATTCGCCCAGACCCCTCTCATTCCAATTAAGACAATAAATATCAATACAGAAACAAGCGCCTCATATAATTGGACAGGAACGACAGGAAGACTTCTGATCGCATCCGGTCCCAGTTGGCCGTTCGCAATCTGAGAAAGCACTGTAGGAGGACCAACTACTCTCCCGGAGAGATCGATATGCAACGGGTATGATACTCCGAAAGAACCCAGGGTAGTCGTTCCTTCACAACAGCCTCGACAGAAGCAGCCAACGCGACCTAGAGCGATGCCAATAGTTGCACCCACAGACAAGGCGTCCAGGACTCGTGGCAGATAGAGATGGTTAAAGATACAGTATACCACAATCACAGGTATCGAGCATACAATAGCCCCATACAATGTCTGTCCGCCATCAAAGAAGTCAACGCTGGTATGACCAAACTGCAACCTGTAAGCAATCGCTCCGCCGAGCACTATAGAAATTGTAAGACACGGCAATAGATGTATCAGGCGCTTCCAATCCATCTCAAGACGAACAGCAACAGTTAGTGCAATAAGAAAGCCCACTGCAATGCCCAAGCCATACATGAACGGATAGGCCGCAACGTGAAGATTGCCACAACGTACGATGTAAGGTAACATGGCGGCATCTCCCATGTCATTATCGCTGGCGTACAGGACTTCCGGATCTCAATACCTCGAGGCCGTGTCGGCTCAAGCCTTTCCTTCGCTTGCTAGGAAAAAGACGACTATTCCAGACATGAGCGCTGCGAGCGCAACTACAAGAGGCCACGGCCCCGTATAACTGGCATACAACATTCGCCGTGCTCCTGCTTGTACGAAGTATAGGCGTTTTCTGTCTGATTCGAGCCATAGTCGGAAGAGACATCCCGAGTAAAGCGCGATCGGCGCGCCAAATATTAGTGCGTTTCCACTAAGGGTACTGATTAGAGCGATCCCTACCCCGCAAGCGCATACTATGGTTTCTGCCCAACCAATAATCACATGTGCTTTGGTAAAAACCAAACCATTCGTCGTAACGACACAACTTATCTTATGAGACTTCATTGTCTGTTGTGAACGAGCATTAGGTTCTAACGTCAAGATCATGTGGGGCTCGCTGTCATCGTACACACCTCGCCTACATCTTTCTTCTGCTTACGAATTGCGCACGGTCAATTGCGGCGACCCACGACCTAAGTTTGCATCCCAAGATCTACCGGGAGGCCTGGTCTACCAAAGGTACGCTAACGATACCCAGATCAAGTGAGACGAATAATCCCTCTACTGTTACCATTTCCTCCGTGACGAGAATCTCGACAGTCGCATCCTCACTGTGGATCCGCACGACCACGATTGCAATTCGGGGTACTAATGGGGGCGATAGCTTTGAATGATCGGCGATCGGTATTCCGCCTACGCCGAACAAACCCAGTGAACAGGCAGAGTCCCTTTCAAGGATGATGGTATCTCTATAATCACCATCTGGATCGGTCTGGAACGTCGGTAAATCCCTGTACAAGCCATCGTCTCCCTCAAGCCGTATAGAAAAGGCGGTTTCTCCCAGTGGCTCGTTTGTGTCGGCGTTAACGAATGTAGCCGTAATATGATATCCGGAGGCCACATCTGCACAGAAGTAACAACCAACGGAACCAAGAACAAGCGACAGTACAACGAGATGACTTGCTTTCATCAGGAATCTCGAACTCATCGCATACCTCCGATTGCCACTCAGCGATCGCCATTCAGAACAACTAGAACTGCATCGTGCGGCGCTGCGCCGCTGAAAAACAGGCTACCTGAACCTCTGCTTGACCTCGACTCGTCAGAACGCTACGTGTATGCTCGGCTTTGCTCGCCGCACAACCATCATCGAAAACGCATTTCAGGCATGTGTACCGATGCAAGGCTAAGCATACACCGTCAATCGTTTGCGCAGCTACGGCGGCACTGTACCTCGAAGTCGTCTGCGAAATCATGGTAACCAGGCGTATGCATTGGACACTCCCATCCGCAGTTATGAGCCATCTCATGTACTATTGTCGCGATATAGTCGCAATCACTTTTCTGTTGTTCGCAAAGAATGACTACTGGATAAACATTGCTACCCTGTTCTGGACAGTTGCCGCAAGCCAGCGCATCATTTTTGTATTTGCCGCAGCCTGTGCAGCTACTGTCGCATAGGATGGTAACAACGGGGCCGCTACCATGGCCGTTACAACGAAGGCGATTCTTCACGCATTCGCGAAAGCCCGCTGGAACTTTTTCGATCGCGCAGGACTTACATGCCTTTTCTCGCACAGTGTCACCGGACGGCAGATTCCAGCCATCACAGTTACGAGAATAACGAAAGCCACCACCACCACCGCATCCTCCAAGAGGGATTGTGATTGTTTCCCCGGGGATGGCGGTCTTGCCGCTTGGATCGACAAGGGTTAAGGGGTTGCTCTTAAAGGCTGTATACAGGGATAGGCCGTCAGAATATTGGTCGGGATCAAGCTGGACGAAGCGTTGCAGGACCGGGAGGAGCAGGCGCATGCGGTTGTCGACGACATGCGATGCTCTGTCGAGGACGAGTCCTTGATGCAGAAATACTATCCTGATCGGCGACACCGTCCGATTCTCATGCCTCCGATTCGTCGTGGCCGCGGACACCAGCGCCGTCATGATCGTCTCGTCGGACGAGTTAAGCGTCCCGTCGCTGTTGAAGTCGAACACGCGGCAGGCGCCGGTGGGCGTGCCCCAGCAGGTCTGGCCGGAGCCGAGGAAGCCGTCGTCTGTCGCGTCCACGTCGCCGTCGCCGTCGTAGTCGCCGAAGTAGGTTTCCGGTTCGATGATCGGCGAGCCGTAGGGCGTGGTGAAGACGCGTTCCAGCACCCGGCCTGCGAGGTCGCAGGTGGCGATGGTGTTCCAGTCCTTCGCCCTCCCGCCTTGGTCCGCCTCAGCCTGGTAGACCACGGCGTAGCCGTGCTCGAGTCTCATGGCCACTATTTCATCTATATACTGCGTGCCGTGGTAGACCTGCTGGTAGACGTTATTCGAACCGTCGCGGATTTCGACGATGGACCAGCCGCCGGGGGACGCGCCTCCGATGCCGGCAAGTCCGCCGCCGCCGGAGAATTCGCGCGGGCTGAAGCCCGCGGCTCGCCCCGTGTCCGCATAGTAGTACACGAACGTCCCGTCCAGGTCGCCGCTCTTGGTGACGGCCTTGCTGACGCGACGGCCGAGCCCATCGTATTCCGCGGTCTGGATCACGATGTTGGTGTCCTGCTTGCGCGTGACCTTCACAAGCCGGTTCCACGGATCATAACTGTACCGCATCTGGCCGTCGTCTACAAGATTCCCGGCGCGGCACGCCGGCGGACGACGTTCGTAAGCTGGCTTGAAGCGGCGGGCGTCACCGGCTCGGCGAAGCGCATCCTTGCGCGTCACGCGGCGGTCGGCGTCACGGAACGGCATTACACGGACGCCCGGCTCCTGGACCTGTGGGCGGAGATTCGGAAGCTCCCAGCGGTCCCGCGTGCGTCGGAACCGGCATCCCTGAAGGCGACCGGGACCGATGGAAAGGCGTCGGGGATGAACGGCCAGCCGTCGGGGGGTACGGTTAGCCCGCCCCGGCAGACGGCTCCCCCGCGTGTGCGTGCGCGAGGGGCGGACCGGCTGAAACCGGACGCGGAGCGCGTTGCACTCCCGGTTGCACTTCACAACGGCATTCGGGGGGTAAACGTGGCATCCGTTGGCATGATGGGGAAAGGTGACAGTATCGTGTCACTTTGCGATTTTCCCGCAAAAAAACCCGTGTTTTTCAGGGGTTTTTGAGGGCGCGCAAGAACTAGCGGCGTCCGGACTTGAACCGGAGACCTGCGGGTTATGAATCCGCCGCTCTAAACCAGCTGAGCTACGCCGCCTGTGAAGTTCCGAAGCAGCATATTCCCTCGAAGAAGCGGGGTCAACTGATCCTCGGGCAGGGGCGGATGCTCGGCGGGGTGACGGATCGGGACGCGCTTCCGCGGGCGTCGCCCCTCGAAGGGCAGGGCGCTGCGGCCGGTTGCCGCGCGGGTTCTCAAGTCCTTCCCGGATGGTTCGCAACGCCTGTTGTTATCCGTGCGCCGTTCCGCGGCAGGAGGGGTTTCGTTCCGCGCGCCCCGTCCGGTTCGAACCTTGTCACGGGGCATGACGCCAGCCGGGGTCATACGGGTCCGAGAAGACGTGCTGCACGCGCACGGCGCGCTCCCCGCGGTCGTCGGCCAGGAGGCGCAGCGCCTCGCGGATTCGGGAGAGGCGCGGATCATCGGTCGCGGGGGGCGTCGCGGCATCGATGCGATCCATCCCCGCGGCGATGTCCAGGATGCGGTTTCGCAGTTCGAGGTGCCAGCGGTCGATCGCCGCCGCGGCGCTGAGCTTTCCGGGCATGTTCGTTCACTCCTTGCAACGGGATTCCGCCGGAGGGCGGTTGCCCGGCGATTGTAGGCGCGGTTCGAGGGCCTTTGAAAGGGCCGCCGCGCATCGGCGCGGCGTTGCGGACGGCGGAACGTGCGCTTTCGCGTGATAACCCGGCGAAAACGAGGTCGAACGAAATTCCGCATTTGACGGGGCGTCGCGTCGTATTCTACGTCACACAAGTCGCGGCTCGTCCGCAGGATCGCGGCGTGAAAGGAGACTGGACCGATGGCACTTACTGTCACGAACGTCAACGCGCTGAATCTGCTCAACATTCTCAACCGCAACACGCAGGCGCAGTCGAACACCCTCCGGCAGCTCTCGACCGGATTCCGGATCAACAGCGGCGCGGATGATCCCGCCGGGTTGATCGGTTCGACGCTGTTGTCCGCGGAGATCACGGCGGTCGACGCGGCGATCGAGAACAACCAGCGCACGGACTCGATCCTCAGCGTCGCCGACGGCGCGATGGGCGAGATCGCCGGGCTGCTGACCGAGATCGAGACGCTGGTGGCGAAATCCACCAACCAGTCGGGCATTTCGGAGTCGGAGCGGGCCGCCAACCAGGCGCAAATCGACGACGCCCTCACCGCGATCGACCGCATCGTCAGCACGACGAGCTTCAACGGCATGAAGCTGCTGGACGGGTCTCAGGCCATCGCGACGACCGGCGTGTCCGGGAACACGAATATCAGCAACGTCCGTGTGTACTCGCGCAGCCAGAGCACATCGGACACGACGATCACGGTGACCCGCGTCACCTCGGCGCAGACCGCGTCGGCGGTGTTCGCGGGCGCCTCGGGCGGCAGCGCCCGCTCGCACGGCGCGACGGAGGTGGCGATCGGCGGCACGCTGGGGACGGCGACGATTTCGATCGCGTCGGGCCTGACGAAGGCATCGATCGTGTCGCAGATCAATCAGTCGAAGGACCAGACCGGCGTCAGCGCCATCGTGGACAGCACGGGCAGCATCGAGCTGCACTCGACCACGTACGGATCCGACGCCTTCGTCAGCGTGACGGTGCTTTCCGGGGGGACCATCAATGACGACTACGGCACGGCTGACAGCGACAGCGACACGACCAACGACATCGCCAGCACGTCCAAGACGGCCGGACAGGACGCCGTGGTCCAGATCAACGGACAGAACGCGGGTGTGGACGGGTTGGACGTGTCGTACAACTCGAACGGGCTAAGTCTGTCGCTGTCGCTGGGCACGTCGTTCGGAAGCGGCGGGACGGCGTCCACGACGACGAGCTTCACGGTGCGGGCGACGGGGGGCGCGACGTTCCAGCTCGGATCGTCCGCGGACACGCGCTCGACGATCGGGATCGACGCCCAGGCCTCGTACAACCTTGGCGGAGGGGACTCGGGGGCGCGGCTCAGTGAACTGAAGTCCGGCGGCGCCGCGGATCTGCGCACCGACGTGGCGACGGCGCTGACGGTGGTCAAGCGGGCTTCTCAGCAGGTGGCGGAATCGCGAGGGCGCATCGGCGGGTTCCAGAAGTTCCAGGTGCAGACCGCCCTGTCGAACATGCAGACGACCAAGAGCGGGCTGGAGGCGGCGCGCAGCCTGATCCGGGACACGGATTACGCGACGGCGACCTCGAGGCTCAACCGGGAGAGCGTGCTGGTGCAGTCCAGCATTCAGCTCCTGGGGATCGCCAGCCAGCAGTCGGCGCAGATCCTCGCCCTGCTGGGTTGATCCGAAGCAACCGGGACGAGCCCCTTTAGCAGCGCGGGCCGGAGACGACGCAAGTCCTCTCCGGCCCGCTCGCTTTCGCCGACGCTGCGTGTCAGGACGGGGTCACGGGCAGGTCACGCCGACCGGCGCCTTGCACGCGGGCGGATCCTCCAGCGTGATCGTGTGCGATCCGCTGAAGCAGCACGGTTTGTGCGACGCCCGGCGACCGCTGATCGCCAGGTCCGTCGGGTTCCCGTCGATAGCGATCGTGACCGTCTTTCCATCGTGGAGTTCGTTGAACAGCACGACCTTGGCGACGATCGTGCCGTTGTCCTTGCACCGCCCCTTGAGTTTCTTCACGTCCGCGCACGGGACCGACGACGCCAGGTCCACCCGCGCCACCCACGTGTTCCAGCTCGACCCGCCGCTGGGCGAATACTCGTGATGCAGCCAGAATGACGCCTGGATCGGATCCGCGTCGATGCTTGAGTAATCGCCGAACCGTCCGCTCGTGCTGCCGCCGCCGCTGGTGCGCACGATCTCGTAGTTGCCCATGAAACCCGGCGGATCGCCGGCGAGACGGTATCCGCGCACGATCGAGATGAACTCATTGCTCGCGCTGCGGTTGAAGCACAGCGCCGCGTTCCCGTCGGCGTCCACCGCGATCGAGGTGAAGAACGTGTGTACGCCCTGCCCGAGATCCACATCGCCCGACTGGACCAGCGACGGGTTCTGCCCCGAGGTCGGCCAGCCGTTCATTGCGATCTGGTACCACCGGACCTTGACCGGGTTGCTGTTGATGTGATGCGTCGCCCACAGCGAGCCGTCGCGGTATTCGACGCTCCAGAAACGGGAGTCGAACGTGTTCGGACGGACGCTCGTGCCCATCTGCGGCGGATCCCCGGGGTCGCTGTAGGCGGGGACCGTCAGTTGCGTCGTGGTGAACGTCGGCGTGCCCAGCGGGGTGCGCAGGGCGATCAGACGGACCTGCGTGCGGTTGCTGCCCTCCTGATGTTCGATCATGTACAGCGCCGGGGGGTTGTCCAGCGTCGAGGGCGGGATGCCCGCCGACTGCGTGCTCGTCGAGAGCGTCGTCGAACGCGTGATCGCCGGCGGATTGCCGACCAACAACGACGCCTTGTCGAAGGTGTACACCGGGTAGTTCGCGGAGATGCCGAAACCGTCGCCGGTGATGTACAAGGCTTCGTCATCCACCCCGATGTTCGGCGAGTCAAAAAGGTCTCCGGCGAGCGCGGTCGTCTCGAACCGGTACTTGTACCACGTGCCGTTGGGGTCGGAGTCGTCGGAGACGGCGACCAGCACGTACGAGCGGTTCCCCGGCGCGAACGCCTCTGCCGCCATCGCAAAGAACCGCCCGCTCAGTTCGTCGTAGATCACTTCAGGGTCGAAGACGAACCCGGTCGCGCCCAACTCGCCCCAGAAGCCGCCGGAACCCTCGATCAGATCGGTGAACGTGCGCGTGCCGTCCTTCTGATAAAAGGAGATGTTGCCGTTGGTCATCAGGACGACGTGGTTCGGTCCGACGGCCGAATGCGGGTCCGGCGGCGTCCAGCCGGTGTTGGTCACGCCGATGAAACCGAAGTCGGTTCCCGCCGGGCGCGGGTCCGCGTCGCCGCCGAAGGGATCCTGCGCCGCGTCGTCCGGGTTGAACGTCGGCGGGATATGCGGTCCGGCGGCCAGCTCGACATCCGCGCCGGATCGCGAATTCCTCTCCTGCTGAGCGTCGAACGTCAGGCGCAGGGGCGAAGGATCGGACTTCAGCGGGGCGCCGAGGAGGGTCACGCATGCGGCGGTCCTGTCTTCACCGCCGCTGTCGCCCGACCACCCGATCGCCACCTGTCCGTCGGGCGACGCACAAACGCGTGTCGCGCCCGTCGCCGGTTGCATCATCCTGGAGCCTCGCTTTGCCTGGCTAAGTACGACGACCTCGCCGGACGGCGTCAGCGCATTCGTGAACCAGCGCCCGAGCACCTCCGTCGCACCGGCGTCGTGCGAGGCGGCGGCGTTCCAGGCGACAAGCAGCCGGCCGTCGGGCATGAACGTCGCCGCCGCGCCGCTTTGTCCCGGGCGCGAAGCGTCGCTGACCGTGACGACTTCCGTGACCGGCGCTCCCGTCGCACCGAACTTCCGCGTGGATACCGCGTATTCGCCGTCGCGCGCCGACATCCACGTCGCCGCGAAACCGCCGTCCGCATCCGCGGCCAGCGCCGGCTCGACGTGGTTGCCGAGATCCTCCGTGACGGCGAACACTCCGCCCGTCGACGCGCCCGCCGAATCCAGGATGACCCCGTGAATGCCGGCAGGACGGTTGCCTGCGGCGGTCGAGGCCCAGACCACCGCCCACCGCCCGTCCGGAAGTCCCGCGACGACCGGACTTCGGGCGTCGCCTTCCGTCGAACACGGCAGCAGAACCTCGTCCGTCAGCGCCGACAGATCGGCGTTGAATACCCTGAAGAAGATGCGTCGAACCGCCGACTCGGCCGTCGGCCCCGTCCAGACCGCCGCGTAATGCCCCGCCGGTCCCGCGGCGATCGCGGCTTCGGACTGATGTCCTTTCAACGTTCGGTTGACCGCGATCTCGTCGGACATCGTCTGCGTCAGCGGGTCGATCCGGCGGGCGACCACGCCGCCGAGGCTGCCGTCCTGACCGATCGACTCCCAGAGGACGGCGATCGCGCCGTCCGTCCCCGCCGCGACCGCCGGCCTCCACTGGGCCGCGTCGGACGCCACGTTGAGGCGAACCTCGTCGCTGATCGGCCTGCCGGCGCGGTCGAGGAACCGTCCGAACACGCCGTAGTTCCCGGACTCCTGCCTCCGGCTTTCCCACGCCGTGAAGACGTGACCGCTCGCATCGAACGCGACGGTCACGCCTTCCTGCGCGCTGAACGTGTACACGTTCGCCTGCGCTTCGACGTCGAAGGGGACCGACG
This sequence comes from Phycisphaerae bacterium, assembly GCA_022072505.1. Taxonomy (GTDB): domain Bacteria; phylum Planctomycetota; class Phycisphaerae; order UBA1845; family UBA1845; genus JABWBH01. The sequence continues at coordinate 95,326 of JAJVHU010000028.1, read as the reverse complement.
GCGCTGTCGCGGCGGATCGCGCCAACGCAAGCGGTCCCGCCGACAGCGCCAATATGAACATCCCGCCAACCCACGCTCTCCGGTTCATGTGCTCCTCCTCACAATCGGTGGTTCCCGAGCAGTACGGCGGATCCGCGGCGGCGAAGTTCACGACGGAACGATCCGCGGCGCAGCCCGCAACGAAGAAACTTTCCGGACGACGTATTCCCCCGTCCGCGCGATCCCGTCGGGAGGTTGAGTGGTTTCACGCGGACCCAGAGGAGTGTACCCGCGCACCTGCGGGAATTCAAAGAAAAAAGACTCGACCTGAGTCTCCACTTCAGGGCAACCGCATTCCAGGATTTCGGGCTTCCGAGCGAACATCGGCCGCCCAAGGGATCGGCCTCCGCATGCTGGAATCGCGGATATCCTGATCCGCGGTATCCGTCAGGACCGGCTCAAAAGTTAGAATGCGGTTGCCCTGGTCTCCACCTGACTCCGGTGCGCCGCGGCGCGCGGCGTTTCTCGACCCACCCTGGGAAACCGGAACCGCTCGATCCTCAACCCCAACGATGTGACAATTGTCAAGAAGGCAGGGGTTGCACCGCGCGATCCACCCAGGTTGGTTCGACCCCTTCGGGGTCGGGGGCTTCGGACGGACGCCACCGTGGGTTTCACCCACGGCTACCCACGTAATTCCCCTTCGGGGAATATGACGCCTGACCGCCGGGGATTACGACGCCGATCCCCGAAGGGGATCAACATGAATAGCCGTGGGCGCAGCCCACGGAAGACGAAGACAAGCGCGCCCAACCCCGAAGGGGTTGTACCGCTCGGCGCAACCGTTTCATCTGGCGCAACCCCTTCGACCCGGCGCAACCGTTTCATCTGGCGCAACTCCTTCAACCCGCCGCAACCGTTTCATCTGGCGCAACCCTTTCAACCCAGCGCAACCCCTTCAACCCGGCGCAACCCCGTTGGGGTTGGTCGAGGCGTGGATCGCCGCGAACCCAAGGTAGGCCGCCTGCGGCGTCCAACCTTGGGCTGGAGGCCGCAATCCCTTCGGGATTGAGACCAACGCATCCGCGACCCCTGCGCCCTCTTCGGGATTGAAACAAAACAACGGACGTTCGCGCGTGTTCCTCGGGCGTTCGCGCGTGTTCCTCGGGTGTTCGCGCGTGTTCTTCGGGATTGAGGCGACCTGAGTCTCCAACGGACTCCGGTGTTCGGGGATCGGGATGTCTGTCGTTGTGGCATGCGATCATGCTCAGGAGGGACGGGGATCGGCGCGGCGTTTTTCCTTTCCTTGGGGACTTCTGTCGTCCCTCCGGGACTTCCGGATCATCGGCGACGGCTCCCCAGCACTGGCGTGCCGGGCTGTTGTCTGGCGCCCCTGCCGGGGCTACGGTTCTCGGATGACGCTCGTGGGTATGTCACAACCGAAGTCAGGCGAAGCGTCCTGACCGGAGTCAGGTGAAACCTGTTGCGCCGGAGTCAGGCGAAGCGCATTGCAACGGGGTCAGGCGAAGCGTGTTGACCGGAGTCAGGCGAAGCGGGGTGCGACGGCAAGCGCTGTGCCACGAACCGGGAATCCCGCCGTTTCCGGGATCCCCTGCCCACCGCCTCGATCAGGCGCGGTGAAGTGCGGGGTAGCGCCGCCGTCTTCCGGAGGCGCTGCCGGCATCGCGGAACCGCCAGCAGCAAAAATATCACTTGCCCCACGGGGGCGGCTTGGTTTGCTGGAGCGACTCTTTGAGGAAGGAAATCAGGCACGCGCCTTCTGTGGTGGGAGCGCCGGATGTCCGGAGCCTTGCGATGCGGCGGTGGAGGGCCGGATCGTCGGCATCACCAGCGCGAGCGGATCCGGGTCGAGGTGAATGCGGACGCGCTGGCCGCTGACAAACTCCAGGTTGTCCGTTTCGATGCCGTCGGCGAACACCACGCCGCCATCGCCCATCTCCGAGACCAGAACGAGGTTCTCGTGCTCGCCGATGACGCCGAAATCCAGCGACGTCGCCGTCGCCACCGAGGGGAAAGGCTCCCGCACGAACCACATCAGCCGCGGGTCTTCCGGTCCGGGCGGCGGCGTCTCGATTCTTCGCTGCTGCCGGATGGATTGCGCCCAACCCGTTCCGCCCGTTCCCGTGGCGCAGATGACGCCGGAGGAAGAATGTCGTTCTTCGCGCCCGCCGACGCAAAGGCGGTACCGCGCGGACTGATGCGTGCGATGTCCGATGAACACCTCGTTCAGCGCTCGCAGCTTCTGCCCTTCCTCTCGTTCCGCCGCCACCATGACGCGCTTCTGCACCCGAAACGCCTCGCTGCGCCGGTCCAGCCACTCGAGCAGGCGCGGCATGACATCCGGACTGTGCGGGCAGAGGACGCCATCGTAATGCTTCGGGTTTGGGTTGATCCCCGCCACCAACTGACCGTGCAGGTACTTCGCCACGTTGGCGACCAGTCCGTCCTGACCCACGGCCACGACGATGTCATCCCCACGGAACAGAAAGCGATCAAGCTGGTCGCGGTCCACGTGCGTGCGCCGCTGGTCCGAAGGCAGGGCGGACCGCACGCGCGACAGGCCCTGCTCCAGCCGTTCATGCATGTCCTCGAAGTACGTCACGGATTCGCCGCGCGCCTTGAGATAGAAACGCGCCTGCCCGATCGTCCCGTGCCGCTCGATGAGCCCCTGGAGCGGCGACTTGCGCGTCACGAACACGATGCGCGGCTTGGTGGTGTCGAGGCTCATTGCAAGAATCGTTGCGCACGAAGCGGTCGCCCCGGACGGGCCGTCGCCTGCTACTTTTTCTGCGCCTGACCGATGCGTACGCGGTCGGCGTCGCCATCGGAGTTCAGGAACAGCCGCTGCATCGCCTGTCCGATGAGATCCGGCGTGACATTCAGGTGTTCGATCCGGTTGAGTTTGCGGGCGAACTCACGCAGGGCCAGCCCGAACACGACGTCGCCTGGAAGCGTCTTCCAGACCTCGACGATCCGGCGTTGCACGTCCGCCTCAGCCTCGCCGCGCAGACGCGCCGCCGCCGCCTCGCCCTCCGCCTTTACGCGGGATTCGTGGGCGTACCCGCCCGCCTCCAGCGCCTTGCGCTCCAACTCCGCCTCGACGCGCGCCTTCTCCGCCGCCGCGGCGCTCTGTACTTCGAGCACCTGGTTGGCGCCCTGGCGGCGGATCAGTTCCTCCTGCCGGCGGACCAGCTCGATCTGCGTGGCCAACTCGTTCTCCTTGATCGCCCGTTCCTTCTCCACGGCCAGGGCGCGGCGCTGAAAGACCGCCTCGTCGGCCTTCTGCTGGATGGCCTCGCGCGTGGGCGTCTCCAGCGCTTTCTGAAGCTCGGCGGAGGGAACGACCTGCTCCACCTGCACCGTGACGACGGTCAGCCCCATCGCGCGGATCTCCTCGTCCGTCCGAAGCGACTCGAACAAGCCCTTCCGAATCACCTCCGCTCCGCAGCGAACCGCGTCATTCACCGTCGCCGTGTTGATGTACGAACGCACCGGCTGTCGAGACCGCTGGGCCCACAGATTCGACAGCTTTTCAAGCGGCGACTCGATCCACGCTCCGGTGCGCAGCGAGAGGCCGAAGTTCAACCGCTCGGCGACGCTTTTCGGCTCCGCGCATCGGTACGTCAGCACGCACTGGACGTTCACTTCCTGGAAATCCAGCGTCCGCTCCTTCACGACGAAGGTCGTCTCGATGTCGTCCACCGGCACCAGCGCCACAGCCGCGGACAGGGGATTGAACCAGTACGCCAGGCCCGTTCCGCTGTGGAGCAGGCGTCCCCGCGTGTAATGCAGGACGTATTCGTTCGGCTCGCTGCGCAAGTGCGCCCACATCACCAGTCGTCGTATGTCGGCCATGTGCTTCTTCTCAGAACGAAAAGACCGGCTCGTCCGTCGTCTTTCGTCGCAACCGCAGCGTTGCGGATCGGGCGGAGTCCGGTTCCCAACGCCTCAGACCGCGGAACGTCTCAGCACGACGGCAGCGTCGACACCGGTCCGGGCTTGAGCACCTTCGTCCCGCACTTCCCGCACGTGCGCCGGGCGTCGTCTTTCCAGAACGCCTCCATCGTGTCGCGGAAGTGCTCCACGATGTCCTTGCACGCGAACGTGATGTCGCACACCAGCTCGTTGCACCTGCCGCAGTAGAAGACCAGGTGCTCCATCTCGTGCGGCGGACGCACGCGCTCGACGACGATGCCGATCGTGTCCGGCGGACGCTGCGGAGAATGCGGCACGTTGGCCGGAATGAAGAACGTGTCCCCCTCGCGCACCGCGTGATTCACGATCCGCCCGTCCTCCCGCGTCTGCACGACGATGTCGCCCTTGACCTGGTAGAACCACTCCTCCGACTCGGTGATGTGAAAGTCGTTCCGCGCGTTCGGACCGCCCACCACCATCACGAAAAAGTCCTGACCCCGGTACAGGTACTGGTTGCCCACCGGAGGCTTCAGAAGATGTCGATGCTCCTCGATCCAGGCCTTGAGGTTCAGCGGTTTTGCAACGGTCATGCGCATCCTCCCCGCAGGCTCCGCAACGGCGACGCCGCCAAGCCCGCACCCCGTCACGATCCTGCAAAAACAGAAGTGTATCCCGCCGCGGATCACCCGGTCAACGCCGGACAGCGGTTGACCGGACCCGCGTTTCCGCTCGGACCGCCGCGTACGGACTTCCCGTGCTTCTCCACTTTACGCTCGTCTTCGGCACCGCATCATCGAACGTCTCGAAGTATGCGTCAAAGGCGCAACCCGACTCGGACGTTCGTCAGACGGTCCGCGGACTTCCGGTCCGCTGAGCGCCCTGACCGAGGATGTGAAACCGGCTCTGCCTTGCGACGATGCCGACAAATCTCGACCTTGGGTTGAATAGGGACAAACGCGGTTCCGAAGTATCATCGGCGGACACGGGTACGATGCGCCCTGATGCGATCAGCACGAAAGCGATGCGCCAAGCCGCGATGAGCACGGCTGAGCACGGCGCAAGCGGATGAGAGCGGATGAGCACGGCTGAACAGTCCATCCATGAAGTGGATTTCTGCGGGCAAATCGCGTCCGCGGCGAACGTCCTGTTCGCGCAGGATCCGGCCGTCTTCCCGTTCGGTGAAGCCCGCGTCGAGGGCTTCGGGACGGGCGCGGTCCGGCGGAAGCGAAAAGACCTGCGGATCTTCGAGCGCCCTGCGGAGGCGGTTGCGGGTTCGGCTGGCGGTCGGCTGGCGCTGTGCGGCGAAGTCAAGCTGCCAGGCACACCGGAAGGCCGTTCCGCATTCGACGATCGGCTGTATCAGGACGCGGCGCAGAAGGCTGACAACGCCGGCGTCCGCTTTTTCTTCACCTGGAACGTGAACGAATTCGTCCTGTGGGACCGAAGCCAGTGGGAAAAGCCGCCGCTGGAACGGCGCGTGCGCGCGTGGAAGCTCGGGCTGACGCTCGCCAGTCCCGAAGACGTCGCCCGCCCCGAGAATCTGGACTTCATCCGCACGCGCTTCCTGCCCGACCTGTTGCGCGACCTGGCCGACATCATGGACGAAGCGCCAGTTGAGAGGTCTTAACAAATGCCGTATGATGCGGCCGTGCCTGCTGACGAATCTTATCTTGATCTGATTCGCAACGCCCTGCGCGTTTGCCTGAATTACAAGCCCGCATTCGGTCACGGCAAAGGTGACGGAATCACGCTGGATCGCTTTCAACAGATTTACCGCGAAGACGAGTTCTACTCGTGGTTCGGGCTTGACTCGCCGCTCGTCTACGCCGCGCACAAGGCGGCCGGCGGTATGACCTCGGTTTACCGGCAGATCGGACTCGGCTGCCAACTGCTATTTCAGAATATCCTGCAAGATTCGCTGGGACTCTCTCCGGCCGATGCGACGTGGTCCTACAAGCTCACGGCGAAAGGTGCGAAGGGCCGCACGCTGGCACTCGACGGACGCATACCGCTCGACAAGATCGCCGATGCGGGCGCGCGGCAACGCTGCATCGACTGGTTGACCGGCGCGACCGCTTCCGTCGGCTTGAAGGGCAGGGGCGCTCGCACGCTGGACGGCTGCGTTTTCGAGGTCCGGCAAGGGTACAAGAGCAACGATGCGAAACGCCAGAATGCCGATGTATCCAACGCGGCGAACGCCTTTGCGCATGGCTTTTTGCCCGTCATGCTGCTGCTCTCCGTGCAGATTCCCGCGAATCTCGCCGAGCGCTACGCGGGGGCGCACTGGCTGATCCTGCGGGGCACGGTCACCGGCAGCGCAACCGACTCGACCTACGTTTTCTGCCGTGACGTGCTCGGCTACGACCTGGCTGGATTCTTCCGTCGCAATTCGGCCGCGATCAAAGCCGAAACGCTGGCCGTTTTCGAGGGCCTTCTGAAATGAACACCGGGTTGTTTGGCCAACCGTTAACGACCGCCAGCCCCGCAACCGGCCTGGGGCGGCGCGACCATCTGACGTTTCGCGGAAACGTGGCGCTGGGACGGTACGGCTGGCTGAGACTCACGCCCGCCTATTCGCTCCATCTGGTGCGCGAATTACTGAAACAGAGTGGCCCGGACGAAATCGTGCTGGATCCGTTCTCCGGTACGGGGACGACGCCGCTGGCCTGTGCGTCGCTGGGAATCCGCTGCGATGCGGTGGACATCAATCCGTTCCTCGTCTGGCTGGGTAATCTGAAGCTGACACGATTTGACGACGGGACGGCCCGCGCAGTGAAGTCGGCGGCGACCCGCATTGCTGAGAAAGCTCACGATCCACGCCCGGCGGCTTGGAAACCCGACCTGCACCAGATTGAGAAATGGTGGGACGGCCCCACGCTGCATGCGCTGGCGGCGATCTGCGACGGCATCCGAAACCCGAAGCGCGAGCGTGCATCCGGCGTTTCCGACCTGCTCTCCATAGCGTTCTGCCGCGTGATGATTCAGACGGCGAACGTCTCCTTCGGGCATCAATCGATGTCGTTCAAGCGCAACGGAGCTAATGGCGGTCTCCTCGCCGAACCTCCGGGCGGCGCGGGGGCGCGCATCGCCGCGGCGTTTCTCGCCGCCGCCGATGAAGTCGCGGATAGTCTCCAGGTGGAGCCTCCCACCGCTCAGTGCCGCGTCGTTCTGGGAGATTCACGCGACCTGGGCGCCGCCCTCCCCGCCGGAAAGCGGCGTTACACGGCGGTCATCACGTCGCCGCCGTATCCCAACCGCATGAGCTACATCCGCGAGCTTCGTCCATACATGTACTGGCTGGGCTATCTGTCCGACGGCCGCGCCGCGGGCGAACTCGACTGGAAAGCCATCGGCGGCACATGGGGCTGCGCGACGAGCCTGTTGAACACGTGGACCCCGAACGGGCACGGCGAGATTCCTTTCCCGCAGTTCGACCGGATCATCCGCGATATCAGTGCCGGCCACGCGCTGCTGGGTCGTTATGTCCACAAGTACTTCGAGGACATCAAAGGGCACATCCTGAGCTTGCGCAAGGTTCTCGCGCCCGGCGCTCGCTGCCATTACATCGTGGGCAACAGCAAGTTCTACGACACGATGCTGCCGGTCGAGGGCGTCTACGCGGCGCTGTTCGAAGATGCCGGATTCGTCGATGTGCGAGTCGAGACGATCCGCAAGCGCACGAGCAAGAAGGAATTGTACGAGTTCATCGTGCATGTACGCGCGCCGAGCCTTGCCCGTCGTGCGACCTGACGAAGCTGGTCCAGCCGGGCTTCGCATTCTGGCCGATGGCGCGGCAGTATCGGCATATCATCGCGGGCAACCCCGAGCGGCTTGTCTGCAATCACAACCTGTTCGACCCATACTTCGAAGACCTGAGCAAGCGCGAACAGGAAGCGCTTTGGGCTGTCCTGAATTCGACCGTGGTCGGGCTGTTCAAGACCTTCTAGGGGCGCTGGGCCGGCACGGAAGGCAACCTGAAAACTGAAGTCGTGGACGTGAACCTTCTGGAAGTGCCGGACTCGCGCGGCGTCGATGCGGCGCTTGCCGCCCCGACGACCGCAGACCTCGCCGGCGCCGTCAGAGAACAGGGACGCTATCGGCCAGGCGCGGTCGGTTGACACATGGCGGAGCGACACTAACATTCGCGGTCCGCCGTCCGATCAGCGCGCCGTCGTCATCGGCGCGGGTCGGGGGCGGTACGCAAGGAGTTTCGCAACCGATGCATCCTCACGGAGCCGCGGCGTCCGATCCGAATTCGATCATGACCGCCCTGCGCACCACCACCGCGTCGCTGCACGCGGAGGCGGAAGGAGCCCCTTTCCAGCAGGCGATGGTTCGCGGCGAACTGCCGCTTTCGGAATACACGGCGTACCTGACGCAGATGCTCCACGTGCATCGGATCCTGGAAGGGGCCTTGCGCCGCGTCCGCCCTCTTGTCCCGCAGATCCGCGCCGTCGTCGATGACGAGCAGTTCCAGGAGGACAACCTCCTCGCCGATCTGGACACCTTCGGAGCGTTCGAGGATGAGACGCCCGCGCTGCCCAGCGTGCTTCGCTACCGCCGATCGGTGTGCTGGGTTGAGTCGCGCCGCCCGCTCACCCTGCTGGGCCATCACTATGTCCTCGAAGGCAGTAAGAACGGAGCGAAGTTCATCGCCAAGGCCGTGCGCGCCGCGTACGCCCTGACGCCAGGCGCCGGCGACCGCTTCCTCGACCCCTACGGCGACCGCCAGCGGGTCAAGTGGATGCAGTTCAAGGCGGCGATGGACGCCGCGGCGTTCACCGAGGCCGAGCGGAGCGACGTGCTCACCGGGGCGCAGGAGATGTTCCGCACCGTCATCGGCGTGGCTGCGGATATCAGCCGCGCCGAGGTTGCAGCCTGTTTCGCGTAACCCGCCGCTTGGCCCCGCCAAGGACACGGCGTCTCCACACACCGCGGCTACGGGCACGGATCCTCCGCGCAGAGCGGGGCGGTGCAGCCTTCGGGGCAGATCGGGCCGGTGTCCTCTTCGTCCGGGCGCCACTTGGCGACCGCTTTGCCGTTGCGCTTCACCGTCGCCTCGCGCGATTTGCCTTCGCCCTGGCGGACGCGGACCGTCGCGCCTTCGGGCAGCGTCGTCCGCACCACGGCCTTGAGCTTCCCGCCGCTCGTGCAGGAGGCTTTCAGCGACAGGATCGCCGGGCACAGCAACTCATAACACCCGAGGTCCACGCGGTCGCCCAGGATGCGCGGGTGGCCGTCGAGGTCAACCTTCTGCGTCACCGCCGCGTCGTCCCCCGCGTCATAGCACGGCGAATCCTCCCGCAGCCGCAGATTCCCACGGCCCGGGTCGATGAATCGAGGATCGTCCCCGAAGTTCCCCACGCCGCCGAACTCGCCCGTCCAGCCCTCGACGCAACAATAGTTGAGCTGACCCTCGCCCCTTGGATTGATCTGATTCCGCTCGCCAGTAGTGTGTTTGCTGGTATTGCCCCAGAAGATGCAGTTGGTCACGGCGAGCACGGAATCATCCGTATGCGTCTGGACGCCTCCGGCGTGGAAATCCGAGTAATTATCGTAGCCCACACAATTCGTGAAGGTCGATAGTCCCTCGTGAAGATAGGCAATCCCGCCCGCGCTGCCGGCCTTGTTCCGCAGGAACAAACACCCCTCGAACGTCGGATGGCCGACGCCGTAGTAGACACCGCCTCGCGCACCCGAGTCATTTCTGAAAAAAACACAACCTAGAAAAGACGCATTGTGGAACTTTGTGCTTGCGTTATACGCTCCTCCACGACCGTTCGCCTCGTTTTGCTCGAAATAACATCGGTAGATGAGCGGACTCCCTCCAAGGTGCGTGATCGCCGAACTGTAATTCTCATAAAAGGCACATCGCTCGATATGAGGATCGCCATCCTCATTCCAAAGGCCTCCGCCTCCGCCTGCGCGATTATTTCGGATTGTGCAATTGGTAAGTTGAAAGCTGGCTCTTTGGGCGAAGATTCCGCCTCCCTGCTCTTCCCCGTCGCCGAAATCATTATAGGCGTTCCGGATGGTTAGACCGTCAATCACGGTATCAACGCCTACCTCAATGGCGGTAACGACCCGCTCAACGTTGTCCTCACGGACCAAGGGGTCGCCGATGTTGCCGTCGAGAATTGTGATGTAAAGCGCGGGGTTGCGTTCCTCTCTGTCGTTCTCCATCCCCTGGAAACCGCCGTACACACGGATGCCGTCGGTGACAGAAAACGTCGCCTCACGATCTGTGGACGATGTTGGAAAGTAGACGCCCGCCGCGATCCATACCTCGTCCCCAAAGGTCGCGCGCTGCAGTCCCGGCGTCAGCTCGCAATAAGCCGTCGCCCATGATCGACCATCGCCATCAGCACCAGAATCGGCATCGACATAGATGATCTCACCTTGACTCGACAGTGAAACCACCAATACGCACAGTATGCACAATCTTACGAACATAGTCTAAGTCCTCTCAAGAATGAATGCAATGGAACATTGGATGATCGCCGTGGATCGAAGTGCGACCTATAAACGTTGAACAGTGACTTGGAGTTGATGAAATGAGCGCAAGCGAAAGCAGCCTCCCTTGCGACCATCAGACCGCAAGGGAGGCTGCGAATCGCGATCTATTCACCTGATTGAGTTTCGAGGCAGCCGAAGTCGACGATGGTTCCGAAGCCCTCGCGGTTCACCTTGCGGGTCCGCTTGCCGAAGTCGTAGGGTTCGCTTATGGCGTCATTGTTTCCGGCGTCAATCGAGTCGGAATCACAGTCTTGTCCGTTGCACCCCGTTCCCTGCATGCGCAGGTCGAGCGAGTTGATCCCATAGAACTCAGGGTTGTCACTATTATTGTTCAGAAGTTCACCCGTCCACGTCGCCAAGTCCCTTATGCAGCAATGCGTCACGTCCGGGACCGCCGGGGTGCATTCGCCGGTGCAGTCGGGGTGGGGGAGGACGACGATCTGGTCGGCCTCGTCGTCATGGGCGGAGGCGGACTTGTTGTTCCACAGGATGCAGTTGGTCAGCTCCGCCTCGGTGTAGGTGTCGTCGTCGTCGTGATACAAGAGAATCCCGCCGCCCATGTCCTCCTCATAACACTCGTTCTTGACGAACGTGCAGTTGGTGAGGTACAGCGTCCGCAGCGACCAGATGCCGCCGCCGCGGCCTTGTTCCTCGCCGGTGTTGGAGGCGACGTTCTCATAAAACACGCAGTTGATGAGTTGCGGCCCCTGGTGGGTCGCGGTGGAGACGCCCAGTCCGCCGCCGACGGCGTGCGAAAGGTTGTTGCGGAACAGACAGCCCACAAATCGGGTCTCGGAAATGCCGCCGTCGTCATACCCCGGCGAAATCCACACCCCGCCGCCGCCGTCCTCGCCGTCAAACGTGATCGTCGTCCCCGTCACCTCGTTGCTGATGAACTGACAGTCCACCACGTTGATCCGGGCGTATTCGATCAGCATTCCGCCGCCGTTCTCGCCCGCCTCATTGTCCTCGAACACACAGTTCTCGAAACGCATACGATCGCCGTCGTCCTTGTCCTCGCCGACGCCGTCGCCGCGGACATACGCTCCGCCGCCCCAGGTCGTCGCCTCGTTGTCCTCGAACTTGCAGTTGCTGATCACGGCCTCCCCCTGCTTGCTGAGCAACCCGCCGCCGCTGTCCGCGGGCGGAGTGCCGCCTGTGGCCTTGCCGAGTTTTATGGTAAATCCGTCAAGGACCGTGCTCGGCGTGCCGGTTCCGTCGGTGTCGCCGACGGCGTCGTCGATCGTCACGACGTGATAGGCGAATTCGGGCGAGGGCGTGTTGGCGACGATGCCGGAAAGGATGGTCTCGAAGTCCTCGATGTCGCGGGCGTCGGGGTTCTGCCCGCCCTGCAAACCGGCGTATCCGCCGTAAATCTCGACGTCCTGGGTGTCGATCTCAAACGTGTCCGTCACTGCGGTCCCCGGATAATACGTCCCCTGCGCCACGCGGATTTCCCAGCCGGCCGCATCATTCTCCAGCGCCGTCACCAGCGAGGTATACGCATCGGTCCAGCTATCGCCGTCGTTTTCCCCCGTGGCTGTCGCGTCCACGTACTTGACGGTCTGCCCCCAAGCCGCGCCACCAACGCCCGCCAGCGCCACCGCCATCGCCGCAAAGATTCCACGCCGCCAGCCCGAACCCCGACCTCCGAACCCTGAACCAAGCCGCGAGCTGCAAGCGACGAGCTGCGAGCTACAAGCCGCAAGCCAAACCTCGCAGACGTTCCCCGAACCTTGAGCCCCGAGCGTTCCCGAGTCCCCGAGCACCCGAAACCCGATCATCGAGTCCCCGAAACCTGAGTCCCCGAGCGCCCGAAACCCGAGAGTCCCCGATCCCCGAGCGCCCGAAACCCGCTCCTCCTGATATCGAACCGCGCCCGCCAAAACCAACATGAAGATTCCGCGAGCGGCGAGATTCAAGAGGTCAGGTGAGTTTCAAGAGGCAAGGCGAGGCGAATTTCGTTGACGTGGTGAGCTTCGGCGGTTCCTGGCTTACTGATGTGCCGGCGCTTTCGGTGGAATGAAACTTTCATGGAGAGTCCGTCTGTCGCTTTCGCCGAGCGTGATCGCGCCAGGTCGGATCGGGGCACAGTTCGATGAAGACCTCGAGGGCGGCGCGGGCGACTTCGGGGCGGCCGAGGGCGTTCTGAAGCGCGCCGCAGAGGTAGTAAAGCCAGGGGTCTTCCGGGTTCTTGCGCAACTCGGCGAGAAAGGAGGCGAGGAGGGTCTCCTGCGCGGGGCGCAGGATCGGCGAGGCGGAGGCGGCGAGACGGTCGATCGGATCGATGGCATCGGCGGGGCGACGGTCGCGCCACGCCTCGATCGCCCGCAATGCCGCTTCAAGCTGATCTTGTGCGGCAGCGTCGAAGTGCGCCGGGGAGGCGGCATCCGCGACGGACGCGGCGACGTCTTCGGCGCTGTCGAAATCGCCCGCAAGGGCCAGGGCGCAGGCCTGACGAACGAGTTCGGGCGGCTCGAGCGCGCGGTACGCGGCGACGGTCGTCCAGAACTGCGCCGCGTCGCGCGGCGCGGCGGCGCGGATCCGGAAGTCGTGCATCGCGGCGCACACGGGCGGAGAGCGTCCGCCCGCTTCGACGGCGCGCCCCAGCAGCGCTTCCGCGTCGTCGAGGCGTCCGCCCTCCTCGTTGAGTCGGGCGAGGTTAAGCAGGGCCTCGACGGCGCGGGGGTCCGCGGCGATCGCGGTCTCGTACTGCCGGATCGCATCCTCGACCCGCCCGAGGCGTTCAAAACAAACGCCGAGGTTCGTCCGCCCCTGCACGAAGTCCGGCGCCCACGTCATCGCCGCCTCGAGGCGCCGCGCGGCCGCGAGCGGATCTCCGGCGTTCAGGTCGAGGCGCGAAAGCTCGAACGTCGCGTTCAGGTCGAAGGGGTTGTTGACGAGCACTTTCTCATAAAAGGCGCGGGCGTCCTCCCACCTGCCGATGCGGAGGAAGAACGCGGCGGCCCGGCTTAGCCCGGGGTTGAAATTCGGCAGTGCTTCAAGGGAATCAAGAAAAAGGCGAGCGGCTTCGTCCTCGTTCCCCGGCGCATCGGCGAGGGTGGCGGCGAGGTAGTACGTCGCCAGCGCGCCGCGCCTTTGCGAGACCGCGTCGCGCAGGGTCGCAATCGCGGCGGCACGGTCGCCGAGTGCGGCCTGACTGAGGCCGATGATCGTCAGGGCTTCGGCGCCGGACACTTCGCGGAAACGTTCAAACTCCGTGCGTCCCGCCTCGATCGCCTCGGGGTACTGCCCGGCGTTGTACAACGCCCAGGCGAGTTTCTCGTGAACCCACGGCGAGTCGGGGTGGACGGCGACGATGCGCCGCGTCTTCGCGACCATGTCGACGTAGTGCGCCGCGGTGCGCCAACTGACCGCCATCAGGATCGCGCCGGCCCCGATCAGCGCCGCCGCCCCCGCGCGTCTGAAACGAGGAATGCCCGGCGATTTCGCGGAGGAGCGTGAGCGCAGAAGGCCGGTCAGCGCCGCCGCCGCCCACGCAAGTCCGATGATCGGGAGATACATGTAGCGATCCGCGGCCAGGACGTTCCGGGCGGGCACGATCGGAAGGGTGTCGCCGATGCCCAGCAGGAACCACGCGGCGCAGATCGCGCCGACGTTCGAGCGACGCCAGGACCACGCCGACAGCATCGCCGCCGCCGCCAGAACGCCGCAGGCCCGCCACGTCGCGGCATCCCCCCAGCCGGGCGCCTTCGGGGCTTCATACCACGCCGCCAGCCCGCTGGGCCAGATGAAATGCTCGAGGTACCAGCCCAGCGCAAGGACACACCGCACGAAGCGGGATCCGGTCATCTGTGCGGCGGCGTTGGCGAACATGTCGTGCTCAGCGGTCGCATGTACGTTGATCCACGCAAAGGCGCCCGTCATCCCCGCAGTCAGCGCCCAGCAAGCCCAGAACGCTCTCCCCGGTCGGCAACGTCGAAGCGCGGGGATCAGCAGCATCAGGATCGGCAACCCCACGCGGACCTTGCTGGTCAGACTCAGGAGGGCGAACCCCACGGTCAGCGCCGAGATCCCCGCCGCGCGGCGCACAAAGACGGCGCCGCCCTGGCCGCGAGAACCCGCGTCTTCTGTCGGCGTCTCCTCCGATCGGCGGGCGAGACACAGCCGGTCCGCCGACAGCAGCGCCGCCAGCGCGAACATCGTCGAGAGGAGCATCATCCGCCCGTTAACCCACGCCACCGTCTCGACCTGAAGCGGATGCACCGCGAAGATCAGCGCCGCGATTGCCGCCACGACGTCGTCCCTCGTCCAGCGACGCAGCAGCGCAAGCACGAGACAGGCATTGACGGCGTGAAGCAGGGCGTTCGTGAGATGAAAAAACCACGCTCCTCCGTCAGGCCAGGGAAGGTCCGCGCGCAGCCCGAAGAGTTCGAGCAGCGCGAACTCAGCCGAGAAGGACAGAAGCGGAACCGGCTGATACAGGTCGCGGTGCGGACGGACGTCGCAAATGAGGCGCCAGGCGTGGTCGAACGAGGGGCGGTTGACGAGGACATGATCGAGCACCAGGCGGCGATCATCCCCCCCGACGAAGCGCCCCGTGAGCGTCGGCGCGCCGACGGCGAGCGCCGCCAGCGCCACAACGACCAGGAGCCGGCGCGATCCGCGCGCCGCCGCCCCGTCGTCCTGAGATGTGATGGCCAGGTGGATCACGGCGGAAATTGTCCGCAAGACGCGGTCCGGCGTCGATCCTCAAGCGCACCTCAAGCTCGGACGCCGGTGCGTTACTCCTTCGCCCAGACCTCCACCTCCACGTAGTGGTTCTGGTCATCGGCGATGCTGCCGTTGCTGTAAAGGCGGACGAAGCGCGCCTTCTGTCCGGCGACGTCGACGAGTTTTCCCTCGTACGTCTCCCAGTATTCCTTGTCCGAGCCCAGCCCCAGACCGGCGGAATTGTCGTGGTCATTGTTGAAAAGGGTGCGGACGTTGGCGACGAAGTCCTTGTCATCGGCGATCTGGACGACGACGTCGTGATAGATGCGGGCGCTCTGGTGAAAATGCCAGAAAACGATGGCGTAGATCGACATCGGCTTGCCCAGATCGATCTGGACCCACTGCACGCCGGGGCCGTACTCGACATACGTACCTTCGTTGGCTTCCTTCTCGCCGTCGGTGACGAACTTCGTCTCGCCGATGATCGGATCCTTGTCGCTGGGAAGCGGGGTCTTGCCGCGCGCGCCGTTCGTCACGCCCTCCGGCGCGAGGAAGGCCGGGCGCGGACCCTTGCGCGGGGGTTCGAGGTTGGTGCCGGGCGGAGCGTTCTTCGGCGTGCCTTTGAACTGCGGGCGGGGGAGCTTCAAGTCGATCGGTTTAAGCCCCTTGGTATCCGCCTGCGCTTTCTCGCCGGTCCCGGGCGCGTCGTCCCGGGGCGCCGGTTCGGCGGGTTTTTCCTCCTGAACGCGAGCGGTCATCACAAAGCCGGCGCTCCAGCCGCCCGTCGCCGCGAGGACGGCGATCATCGCGCCCGTCCTCGTCACGCGTCGAAACTCAGTCGTTGTCATCACGTGTCTCATCCTGTTTCCGCCCTCCCGGCGCACCCGGTCGCCCGCCGCCTTGCCCGCAGGTTACCGTCGAAGCTGAGTGAAACAAGCCTTGCCGGAAACAGCGGGCGATCCTCCGGCAGGCGCCGTCCGGTCGCGGGTGGACTCACCTTCGGGCGATCCACGCAGAATAAACATGAAGCATCGCCGCGATGCCGAGCGCGAGACCGGCGTAACGGTGGATGCTCACCAGGAGCGACATGTCCTCCTGTCCGAACCACGCCGGCATGTTCAGAAGAATTGACCCGACGGCAACCACGCCGATCCCCGCCGTCACCCAGCCCGGAAGGCCGGAAACGGACCGGGAGTCGCCCGCCTTGTCTGCGGGCGAAGCCCCGGCAGGATGATTGTTACACGTTTTGCGCGGGGCTCGCCGAAGCGCGACGGCGATCAGTCCGGCCATCAGAAGGGGCGCGGCGGCGACGTGGGCGAACATCCACCAGCCTCGCATTGACTGGCCCGAAAGCAGGGGCGTCAAGGCGGTTACGGCGCAAGTCGCGGCGCCGGCGAGAGTCAGCAAAGCCGGCCAGCACGCGGCATGCGCGTCGGCGACGGAAGAGCGTGTGCGCCCGCGCAGGAGAAAGTGCGCGATCAGGGCGACAGGTGTAACCGTCAGTGCGGCGACGGCGACTCGTTCAAACACGCAACCCTCCTGCTTGCTTTCTCTGCTTGATGCCGGCCTGCCAATTCATCGGGCCCGACTCCGAATACGCCTGTCGCAAGCGGGTCGCCCGCCGGCCACCACGGCTTATCTCCGCTCGATCCACCGGGCGCAGGCGAACGCTCCTCTTGCGACGGCGAACCACGCGACGATCGCCACCGCGGCGAACGCCGCGATTTTGAAGACTTCGCGTGCGCGCATCGAGCGGTTCCAGGTCCGGGCGAGATCCGCGTCCGCGCCGCGAAGCTCCTGCATCGTCGTGCGCGGCGCGTCGGAGGCGGCGGCCAGCGAGGCGTCGACAATGCGGCCGGCGTACATCGGTGCGTCGTCCGCGTGACAATCCGTGCATCCTCCGGCCCCGAGCGACTGCCGCGCGGGACGGACGTCATGCGCGACCGGCCAGACATAAGCCGCACCGGCGTCGTTCGCCGTGCTCACCACGGAGCCGTCCGGTCCGAGCGTGTACACGCGCTCGAAGGCGACGTAAGCAGCGGACTGGCCTTCCGCGGCAGCGGCCTGAAGCGCCTTCAATCCTGCGGCGATCTGCTCCCTTGTCAGTGCTCCCTGCGCGGTCGCCGATCGCTTAACATCGGCGAGCGGCTTCTTCAGCAGTTTCGTCGCGCGGGCCGCGTCCAGCGGGGGAAAGCCGCCTTCCCGCGACAAACTCCAATATTGCGGCCAGGCGAGCCGGTGCGGCGCGAGGCGACCGTCCGCGTCGGGCAGGAAGACCGGCCCGGTGATGAGCGGATCGTCGTCCTCGTGTCGATCGCGCGTCGGCAGTCCAAGTCCGTGCGAGAGGGACGTCTGAAACCGCTTCGCCAGCAATCCCGGCTCGGATCCGGAGTGGCAGGCGGTGCAGGACATCTCCTCGAGGTGAAACGCGGGCAACCCGGCGTGACGGGGGATCGGCGCGCCGAGTCTCCCGCGCTTCGGAACGTACCGGCCCTCACCGGGCGGCAGCTCGTCGGCGGCAGCGTCATCGGTGTGACATCCGCGGCAGGTGAGGGTTCCGGCGGCGACGAGCCGCCCGTCGGCGTCGCGCTCGCCTTCGTATCCGCGCACGATCCTGTGATCGATGCCGTTGCGGTGGCAGTCCGTGCAGGTCATGCCGGCGCGGAGGTGGACATCGTCGTCGGTGTGCCACGTCCGGGGCGCGCCGTCGCCGACTTCGCGGACCGAGTGACAGAAGTAGCAGCGGTCCGCCGAGGGACGGCGGGTGAGGTCGAACACGACGCGGTCATCCGCGTCGAACCGGGTGCGGTCGTAGGTCAGTCGCGGGAGCCGCTGCTCGGGAAAATCCGGGTTCGGACCGAGGTCCGGATCGAAGTCGTCGGGGAGCTTCGCCACGTCGCCGCGCACGACGGCGAGACCCGCCGCGACCGCCGGTATCCAGCGGAAATTCTCGCGCTCGATCTGGGCGGCGCGTTGCGCCGGATCGTGAGGACCGCCGTCGCTGTGGCACAGCATGCAGTCGACTTCAAGACCTCCCGCCAGCGGCCAGCGCGAAAGCCCCGGGGGGTCGCCAGTCTCGGGGGGATGCAGGACGCCGCCTCCCGGCAGGTGCCGCCCGAAGATTTTCGCCACGTCCCACGGCGTCAACCCGACCGCGTCAGGGTTGAGCGTTCCGCGCCAGCCCCGGTAGGAAAGCGGGATTTGCGTTCCGGTCGACGGGTCGGTGTATATCCAGGGTTCGCCGGGGCGCCCGGCGGGAACTTCGGCTTGCCCGGCGTTGAAATGCCAGCCGCGACCGATCGTGCCGACTTCGTGACATTTTCCGCAGGTTGCGCGCGGCGAGTACGGCGCGGCGTCAGGATCGGCGGGGTCGATCGCGCCCCCGCGCTCGTCATATAAGCCGATGCGGTGTACAAACGGCGCTCGGGAGTCGCTGCGGAGCAACTCGACGCCTTCCTCCTTCGGCTCCTGGGCGACGATCGGGGCGACGAGCATCAGCGCCAGGACGGGCGGATGCCAGCGCCAAGACCGACGGACACCGGCGCGCCTCGCGGAGTCCCGTCGTTGCGTTCTGACCCGGTGCGGTTCGCGCATGTTCGGTCGCCTTCGGGTCAGCGCGTCTCCTCCAGCTTCGGCTCCTCGTCGCCGGCGAGCACCTGCTGAATCGCGCGGCGCGCGAAGGTCATGCGCGTGTTGGTGCTCTCATCCACCTTCAGAACGACGGTGGAGTCCTTGACGGCCACGACCGTTCCGACGACGCCGCCGATCGTCATGACCCGGTCGTTCTTCGCCAGGTTGTCCAGCAGTTGTTTGCGCGCCTCCCGCTCCCGCTTCTCCCGTTTCGACCGGGACACCATCATGAACACCATCAGGGCGATCATGACTCCGAAAAACAGGATGAAGGTCGTGTCCGGGGCGCCCGGCTTCGGCGGAGCGGTTCCGCCGGGGGCGCTGGTGGTGGCGGCGGACGGAGGAGCGCCTTGCGGCGACTCGGGGGCGCCGCCTTCAGCCTGTGCGAGGAGTTCAGTCAGTGATATCATGCGTCGTTAACACCTTCCTTTTCTGTCTCGTCCTGATTGTCGCTCCGGACGATCGGAAACTCGTTTTCGATCCGGGCCAGTGTACCCTCGACAATCCGGTCCCGCACGCGGGCGAGAAACCGCTGGTAAAACCGAAGGTTGTGAATTGTCGCCAGCGTCGGACCGAGCATCTCCCGCGCCATGAAAAGGTGCCGCAGGTATCCGCGGCAGAATCGACGGCACGCCAGGCAGTCACAACCCGGCTCCAGCGGCGCGTCGTCGAGCGCGTGCCGCTGGTTGCGGAGCTTAAGTCGTCCCTGCGAGGTGAACACTTCCGCGTTCCTGCCGTTCCGCGTCGGCAGGACGCAGTCGAACATGTCCACGCCCGCGCGGACGGCGGCGAGGATGTCCCTCGGCGTGCCGACGCCCATCAGATAGCGCGGGCGCTGCGGCGGCAGCGCGGCGGCCGTGGGACTGAGCACGCGGATCATCTCGTCATGCGTCTCGCCGACGGACAGCCCGCCGATTGCATACCCCGGGAAATCCAGTTCGAGCAGCGCCGCGGCGCACCGCAGCCTCAACTCGAGATCCAGCCCGCCCTGCACGATGCCGAAAAGCGCCTGATCCTCGCGCTGGTGCGACTTGCGGCACGTGCGGGCCCACGCGATCGACCGCTCGACGGCGCGCGCCACGACCTCCCGTGAGGACGGCAGCGGCGGGCATTCGTCGAACGTCATGATGACGTCGGCGCCGAGCTGGTTCTGAATCTCGATCGCGCGCTTCGCGGTCAACTCGATCGTGGCGCCGTCCACGTGGGAGCGGAACACGACGCCCTCGTCGGTGACGCTGCGGATTTCCGCCAGCGAGAACACCTGAAAGCCGCCGCTGTCGGTCAGGATCGGACCGTCCCAGCTCATGAACCGGTGCAGACCGCCGAGGCGCTGCACGACGTCGGCTCCGGGACGCAGCGCCAGGTGATACGTGTTCGCCAGAATCATCGACGCCCCGGTTTCGGCGAGTTGCTCGGGCGTCACGCCTTTGACGGTTCCGGCCGTGCCGACGGGCATGAAGGCGGGGGTTTCGACGACGCCGTGCGGCGTGTGCAGTCGCCCGCGGCGAGCGCATTGATCCTGAGCGGAGATCTGAAAGCGGATTGACACGGCGGGGGATGCTACGAGAGCCCCCCGATCCGGGAAACCCGCGCGGGCGACATCGGGCGTGCATGAGCCGCTGCGCGGGTTGAATTGAGCCGTAACAAGGGACCGCGCGGACGCAAGCCCGCGGCTTGCCTAGTCGTGTTCGAGTTCGTCGGACAGGGACGAGACAATCAGCAGAAGACAGCCGTGGCGCGTGCCCTGGACGGCGTGCCGGCTGCCGGGACTCATCCGCTGGTAGTCGCCCTTCCGGAACACGGTGTCGCCGGCATAAAGATCGCCTTCGAGGACGAGGCATTCCTCCGGACCGTCGTGGATGTGCCGGGGGTACTCCGCGCCGGGCGCCATCCGGACCAGCATCGTGATCTGGTTCCGCTCAGGATCGAGAAAAAGGCGGCGGACGTGGATGCCCTCGATGCCGATCGACTGCCAGTCCGTCTCGCTGTGGCGCTTGATGTACCAGCCTGGAACCTCGTCCTCTCCGCTCCAGTTCTTCCAGACCTGGGGACTCGGCGCCGGCGCGGGCTCGGCGATGTGCGCCGTCGGCGCCTTCGCGATGCGACTCAGAATCCGGCCCTTGACGTCAGGGCCGGGGGTGACGTCGGGAGAGCCCGCGGCGAGGTGCTCGATGACGGGCGACAGCGCGAGAAGCTGCGACCGGCAGCGTTCGCAGCCGGCGACGAGGTGGTGCTCGAACTCCGCGGATTCGGCGGGCGACATCGCGCCCGCGGCATAAAGCGCGGCCAGTTCCTGAGAATCACCGATCGGATGTTCCGGGCTCATGTGCAAGGCTTGGTCACCTCCGCGTCGAGGGTTTCCTTCAGGCTGAGCATCCCGCGACGGATCCGGGTCTTCACGGTTCCGAGGGGGAGAGACTCGCGCCGGGCGATCTGTTCATGCGTCAGGCCGCCGTAAAACGCCAGGGTGATGAGGCGCGACTGCTCCGAAGGCAGGCGCCGCAAAGCCTCTCCGGCACTGCGGCGGGACTCGTTCAATTCGTGGATTTCAGCCACGTCGTCGCAGACCAGCGGACTCTCGATCTGCGAAACCGAAGCGCGCACGCGCCGGCGCCGCAGGTGGTCCAACGCGCGGGATCGGGCGATCAGAAGCACCCACGCCAGCGGCGCCGACCGGTCCGGCGAATACCGGTCGGCCTGCGCCCAGACCTGGCAGAACGTCTCCTGAAGCACGTCCTCGGCGTCGCCGGACGGGCCGACCAGGCGCAGGATGAAAGCGTAGACCCGGCCTGCGCAGCGGTCATACAGACATGAGAACGCCTCCGAGTCGCGGGCGGCGACGCGTTTCAACAAGGTCTCGTCGGGGATCAAGGTGTCGCTGACGTGCAATGTTCCGCTCCGGGACTCCGGACTGCGCCAGAAGATCATATCCCTTTGTGCTTCTCCCGCCAGCCGTATCTGTCTTTTCTGGAAAACGCCGACCCTCAACCCGGTATACGCGGCAGACGGCAACCCGGATTCCTGAAAAAAAGAAAAAAAGGACACGGGTGGGTTCACGGCCGACTCGGCAATGCTTGTCCTGTCGCCCCCTCTTCCGCCTCGTTCGCGCGATGAATGAATCCGCCGTGAAACCTGCCGCGTAATCCCGGACGAACCTCGTCGGTGATGACCGCCGGGAAACTTTCAGTCACAAAAGGAGGACAGGAATGAGAAAGGGAATGATGAGCATGCGCAGGCTGCGGGCCGGCGCGTTGGCGGCGGTGATCGGAGCGGGCGGGGCGTGGGCGTCCAGCCACCGCGAAGCGCCGTATGTCACCGAGCATCCGAAGGTGGACGCGACGGATTTCTACGTGTTCCGGGCGTACGAGCCGGGGCGCGAGGATTACGTGGTGCTGGTCGCCAACTACGTGCCGCTGCAGCAGCCTTACGGCGGACCGAACTACTTTCAGATGGATCCCGAGGCGATCTACGAGATTCACATCGACAACAACGGCGACGCCTTCGAGGATATCACGTTCCAGTTCCGGTTCAACAATGAGCTGCGCGACATCCGCCTCCCGATCGGATCGGGCGACAACCGGCAGAGCGTCGCGGTTCCGTTTCTGGCGGTCGGTCCGATCACGGGCGAGGACAACTCCGCGCTGAACGTCGTGGAATCGTACACGGTGAACATGATCCGCGGCGACCGGCGGGACGGCGACGCCGTTCCGGTGTGGAACTTCGACACCGGCGCGATGACGTTCATCAAGCCGCTGGACAACGTCGGCAACAAGACGCTGCCGCAGTACGAGAAATACGCGGCCCGGCACGTCTACAACATCGGGATTCCCGGCTGTTCCGGTCAGGGGCGGATGTTCGTCGGTCAGCGCAAGGATCCTTTCGTGGTCAACCTCGGCGAGACGTTCGACCTGGTGAACATTACCAACCCGGTCGGCGCGCCGGACGCGGAGGCGGACGATCTGGCCGACGCCAACGTCACGTCGTTGATCCTTGAACTGCCGATCTCGTGCCTGCGCGGGGAGGGCAACGGCGTCATCGGAGCGTGGACGACGGCGAGTCTGCCGAAGAAGCGTCGCCTGAAGACGAACGCCAGCTTCGAGAACCCGTCGAAGGAGAACGGGGAGTATGTGCAGGTGTCGCGGTTGTCGATGCCCCTCGTGAACGAAGTCGTGATCGGGCTGCGGGACAAGAACCGCTTCAACGCGTCCGAGCCGAAGGACGACCTGGCGCAGTTTGCGACGTACGTGACGCATCCGACGCTGCCCGCGGTGCTCGAGATCCTCTTCTTCGACCTCGGGGTCCGGGCGCCGACGGCGATCCCGCGCGACGACCTGGTGGCGGTGTTCGTGACGGGCATCGACGGTCTGAACGCCAACGGCGCGGTCGGGGAGATGCAGCGGTTGAACCTCGAGGTGTCGCCGACGCCGGCGGGCAGCCAGAGCAACCTCGGGGTGCTCGGCGGCGATCTGGCGGGCTTCCCGAACGGCCGGCGTCCCGGGGACGACGTGGTGGACGCAGCGCTGCGGGTCGCGATGGGCGTGCTGCTTCCGCTGAAGGACGCGCCGTCCGGACAGTTGCCTTTCACGGACGGAGCGTTCGTGGATTCGAGCTACTTCTCGAATGCGTTTCCGTATCTGACGACGCCGCTGCCGGGGTCGCCGAACAACACGCCGTGACGCTCCGCAACGAGGGCGAGTCGTCATCGCGCCGGCATGACAAGACCTTGCAGGTCCGGCGTGCGATTTCGAGGTCGCTGATTCCGTGGAGGACGGCAGGCGACTCGGGCACAGGGGTGGGCCTGAGTCGCGGATGAAGGATCGACCCCGCTCGCGTAGAGTTCCCGCAGGCCGCGCCGCCTGCGGGAACTCGCCGGGCGGCGGTCGATCCTTGCTCTATGATAGGAATGCAGCATGAATGATCCGCGCTGAGCCGCGGGGTTTACCCCGCGCGAGGCTTCGCGCGGGCTGAAGCCACGCGGCTCGGGTCAAGGATTCTGCGGTTCTACTTTAGGGGTCGAGGCGGGGTTCGCCGGGAGGCCGGAGCGATCTTGAGACGTTTATGAACGATCTTATTGGGGGCGCGAAACAAGAACGCTTCCTTGCAGGCGCGGCTCGGCTTTGCAACCGCGTCTAAAACAGGAGAGGAAGACATGACCCAGTTAGGCGGATGCGGCGGAGCGTTGGTCGCGGTGACGGTGCTTTCCAGCGCGGCGTTGGCGCATGATTTCTGGATCGAGCCTTCGACGTATTTCCCCGCGTCGGGGGAGGCGATCCACGTCCGGCTCCAGGTGGGCGATCATTTCAAGGGTGAGCCGGTGGCGCGGAACGACGATCGTATCGAGCGGTTCGAGCTGGTTGGCGCCGGCGGCGGAAAACCGGTGGTGGGGCGAAGCGGGGATGATCCGGCAGGGGTGACGCGGGCGACGACACCCGGCGCCGCGACGATCGTGTACGTGGGCCGACCTTCGACGATCGAACTTGAGGCCGCGAAGTTCGAGGCGTATCTGAAGGAGGAAGGGCTCGACCACGTCATTGAGGAGCGTGCGAAGCGAGGCGAATCCGCGAAAGCCGGGACGGAGGCGTACTCGCGCAGCGTGAAATGCCTGCTTCGCGTCGGCGAAAGCGAGACGCAGGGGTTTGACCGGATCGCGGGCCTGCCGCTGGAGATTGTCCCGCTTCAGGATCCGTGGGCGAAGAAACCGGGCGAGCGCCTGACGGTCCAGGTCTTGCAGGACGGGAAGCCGCTCGGCGGCGTGCAGGTCGAAGCGTGGCGCGCGGGGCAGACCGAGGCGGCGCCGAAGTCGGCGCGGACGGATTCCGAGGGCAAGGTCGCGTTGACGCTGGATGCGCCGGGAACGTGGATGTTCACCAGCGTCTACATGCGACGCAATGAAGGCGGCAAGGAGGACTGGCGCAGCACGTGGACGTCGCTGACGTTCGAGGTTCCCGCTGCGGCATCGCCTTCAGCGCCGGCGGACGGAAACAAGACCGCGCCTTGACCGCGACGCCCGCTTCCTGAGAGAACATGCCCGCGGTTCCGAGTCGGCGCGGGGGCGCGGACTCGGGGGCGTCCGGGAGGCTGCGTCGTGTCGCCGTGGATTGAAGTGTTCGGTCGCCTGCATCCGCTGGTGCTGCACCTGCCGATCGGGGGGCTCGCAGCGCTGGCGTTGATCGAGGTTGCGGCGGCTTTGCGCCGGCGGCGAGCGGCGCTGGAAACGACGCGGACCCTGGCGTGGTTCAGCGCCGCGTCGGCGGTCCTCGCCGCGGGAACCGGATATGTGCTGAATCTGGGCGGGGGGTACGCGTCGGATGCGGTGACGGCGCATTTGTGGCTCGGCATCGCGACGGCCGCATCCGCCGTGGCAACCGCGGTTCTGCGCTCCCGGGAAGGCCGGCACGTCGCATACCTGGCGGCGTTAACTGTCACGGTCGTCGTGATGATCCCCGCCGGGCATTACGGGGCGGCGCTGACGCACGGCGCGGGGTTCCTGCTTGTCCCGCTTCAGGCGCCGTCGCGCGATGACGCGACGTCGGGTTCAACTGCTCCGACGGATGAGGCCGAAGACAGCGGCGGGGCGCTGTCGCCTCAGGCGGCTGCATCCGCGGTTGCATCCGAGGAGGCGACGTTCGACCGGGACATTGCTCCTCTTTTCCCGTCCCGTTGCGGTGCTTGTCATGGGGAGAGCAAAACAAAGGGCGACCTTGCGCTGCACACGCGTGAGGCGATCAGCGCCGGGGGGGAGAGCGGACCGCTTTACGTGGCGGGCAAGCCCGAGGAAAGCGAGCTGCTCCGCCGACTCAACCTTCCGGAAGAGGATCGGGAACACATGCCGCCGGAGGGCAAGCCTCAGCTTCTTGCGCATGAGAAGGCGTTGATTGCGGCGTGGATCGAGGCAGGGGCGCCGTTTGACGCGGCGTTTATGCGACCGACGCCGTCCGGTGCGTCGGAGCCGGTCGCTGAAGCCGGGACGACGAAGGCGGCTGACCCCTCCGGGGACGGCGTTCAAGGCGCCGGCGTCGAAGCCGAGCCGGACAGCGCGGCCCCCGCGCAGGCCGTCGCGGAGTTGAAGGAGAGCCTGGTCCACGTTGCGCCGGTGTCGACGGAGACCGCGCTGTTGTGGGTGGATTTCGCGGCGGCCGCTCCCTCGATCGACGACACCGGGATCGCGCGGCTGCTTGAACCGCTGCGGGACTACGTCGCGGATCTGTCGCTGGCGCGATCGTCGGCATCGGATGCGGTAGCGCCTTTGCTAGGGTCGATGTCGAGGCTTAAGCGGCTGGATCTGCGTGGAACGCGGTTGACGGACGTCGGCGCGGCGGAATTGGCGCGGCTGGATCTTCTGGAAGAACTGAACCTGGCGCAGACGGGGGTGACGGATGCGTCGGTTGATGCGCTGGTGAAGATGCGATCCCTGAGACGGGTGCATTTGTGGCGGTCGGGGGTCGACGCGGAAGGGGTCGCGCGGATGCGGACGGTGCGGCCGGACATGACGATCATCGCGGATGAGGGCGGGGCGGCTGAGGCGTTGGAGACGGAGGGCGAGATCAAGCTGACGGGGGATCTGCCTCCGCCGGGCGCGCCCGCAGCGGTCGCAGCGCTGACGCCCGTGAATTCGGTGTGTCCGGTGTCGGGGGCGCCGGTCAATGCGCGGTACCTCGTTGTGCATGAGGGCCGCGTGATCGGGTTCTGCTGCCCGAACTGTCCGAAGGAGTTCTGGTCCGACCCGTCGAAGTTCCCCCTGAAGTCGCCGTGAGAGGCGCGGTTGGAGTCGTCGTGGCGGAGGGGTAGGATCGCCCGAACATGATCATCACGATCGACGGACCGGCGGGTTCAGGGAAATCGACGGCGGCGCGGAAGCTGGCGGCGCGGCTGGAGATTCCTTACCTGGACACCGGGGCGATGTACCGGGCGCTGGCGTACGCGGCGCTGCAGCGCGGCGCGGACATGCGCCAGGAAGCGGACCTGCTGGAGGTTGCGCGGACTGCAACGCTCGATGTGGACTGCGGACCGACGCACACGCGGGTGCGCGTCGACGGGCACGACGTCAGCGAGGCGCTGCGCGATCCGCGGGTGAGCGAAGTGACGGCGTTCGTGGCGCGAGTGCAGGGCATCCGGGATCTGCTGGTTCGCAAGCAGCGGGAGATCGCCGCGGACCTGGGCAGCCTGGTCACCGAAGGGCGCGATCAAGGCAGCGTCGTGTTTCCCGACGCGGACGTTCACTTCGTGCTTGACGCCTCGCTGGAGCGCCGGGCGGAGCGGCGGATGCACGAGATGATCGCCGACGGACACGAGGTGACGTTCGCGTGGGTGTCCGAGAATCTTCAGACCCGCGACGGGATCGACTCCCGGCAGTGGCTTCCGCTGCTGGCCGCCGGTCGGGCGATCATCATCGACACGACGGACCTGAAGCTGTCGGAAGTGGTCGATCGCCTTGAGGGCGAGGTCCGGTCACGCTGCCGGACGGCGGCGCATTCCGGGTGATGCCCCGTATCTCCGGTTGGTCCGACCGACAAATTCCCAGGGGTGATTCTGCGGGCATGGCCGCCAACACATTCTCAATTTAGACTTTAACTACATCAGAGATCACGTCGATGAATGATGCGGGGGGAGGGGATTGAATTGTTACCAGTGAAAATTGGCGCAGGGGTGGGCAGGTGTTGGAAGCCGCTTTCTTGCGGGTGCGGCCCGGTTGAGGGGGTGGATGCAATCCTGCGGCGCGCCGGAGTGTAGAAAAGAACGGCGGGCGGGTCCGCCCCGGACGGCTGGGGCGCGGGGGGCGGGTCTGCGCCAAGTAAGCGAGTCAGGAGTTCTTTTTGAGTTGGACGGTCAGGCGATGAGGAATACCCCCGCTTCCTTGCCGACGCGGCTCGGTTTGTTGGAGGCGCTTCCTTACGGGCGCGGTTCGGTTTTAGCGGGCGTGTAAGTCGGAAGAACAGCAAGTGCCGAGTTTTTCATACAAGGCGTACAACGCGGGCGGGCAGTCGGTGACCGGGGTCATCACGGCTGAGAACTACCAGGTGGCGATGCGCATGCTGGACGAGCAGGCGCTCTACCCTGTGAAGGTCGATGAGGGGGTGGATCAGAGCGGTCCGGGCGGCATCGGACGGAAGGTCCGCACGCGACACCTGACGATGATCTACAACCAGCTCGCGGACCTGCTGCGGGCGGGCGTGCCGATGCTGCGGTCGCTGGACGTGCTGGCGAAGCAGGAGATCAGTCCGGCGCTGACGCTGCTGGTGAAGGATCTGCGCGAGAACGTGGCGGGCGGCATGTCGCTGGGCGACGCGATGGGCAAGCACCCGAGGGCGTTTCCGCCGCTGGTGTCGTCGATGGTGAAGGCCGGGGAGCAGGGCGGGTTCCTCGAAGACGTGCTGGCGCGTCTCGCGGTGTTCTCGGAGCGTCAGGAGGAGCTGCGCGGGAAGATCATCGGATCGATGATCTACCCGGCGGTGCTGGTGACGGCGGGGGCGGGCGTGGTGACGTTCATGCTCACGTACGTCGTGCCGAAGCTGCGGGACAATCTTCGCCCGGAGACCTTCAACGCCCTGACGCACCTGGTGTTCGGCGTGGCGGACTTTCTGCGTGACTACTACATCGTCGTGATCGGGATGATCGCGGCGGTGATCGTCGCGTACTCGACGCTGCGGCGCACGCCCGGGGGGCAACGGACGATCGCAAAGGCGCAGCTCAAGCTGCCGGTGGTCGGGAAGGTGTTCACGATGGTGGCGGTGTGCCGCTTCTGCCGCATCCTCGGGACGCTGCTGCACAACGGCGTGCCGATCCTTCAGGCGCTGCGCATCTCGAAGGACTCGGCGGGGAACGTGCTGCTGGCGGAGCAGATCGAGAGCGCGGAGGAGAGCGTGCGCAAGGGGGACACGCTGTCGTCGCCGCTGGCGAAGTCGGGGCTTTTTCCGCTGGACATCCTCGACATGATCTCGGTGGCGGAGGAGAGCAACACGCTGGACAAGGTGCTGGTGCAGATCGCGGACACGAACGAGACGCGGCTGGGGCGGCAGGTGGACCTGGCGGTGCGGATCATCGAGCCGGTGCTGCTGGTCTGCATGGCCGGGATGGTGTTCATCATCGCGATCGCGCTGCTGGTGCCGATCCTGACGATGGGGACGAAGGTGAGTTAGAAGCGCTGCAACGGCGATGGTCGAAGCGGCGAAATGCAATGAAACAGGCCGGGGTCGGGTCCGAAGCGGCAAGCTCGGGCGCGGCGGACCGGTGACGGATAGCGGGCGAGGTTTTTCTTTAGGAGATGCACAGATGAAGGGTGTGACGAATCGGAAGCGGAGGAAGGGATTCACGCTGCTGGAGGTGCTGCTGGTGTGCGGCATCCTGGCGGTGCTGGCGGCGGTGGTGCTGCCGAACCTGATGGGCAGCGCCAAGCAGGCGAAGATCGACCTGGCGAAGTCGGCGGTCGAGCGCAACGGCAACATCGCGAAGGGTCTGGATCGCTTCAATTATGATTGCGGGCGGTATCCCGAGAAGCTGGAAGACCTGTATCGCAAGCCCAGCTACATCGAGGATGAGGACGAGAACAACCCGCGGTGGAAGGGCCCGTACATGGACGGCGACCCGGCGGACCTGAAGGATCCGTGGGGCAACCAGTTCAATTACAACGGCGAAGGTCAGTACAACGAAAGCAAGTACGACCTCTGGAGCAGCGGTCCGAACGGGAAGAATGAAAACGGCGGCGGAGACGACGTGAAGAACTGGCGGGATAAGTAGGCGAGAAGGCGGTGGGTGACAGGGGTCGTGCGGAGATGGCAGCTCAGAGAGCTGCCAAACCTGAGGCAGGTCGGAGACCTGCCCCACCTGCTGGAGACCTGCCGCACCTGCGGAGACTTGTTTCACCTGGGGAGAGCGGCCTCATCTGCGGAGAGCGGCGGGATCGGGCGGGATAGTGTTGTGATGCATCGGCGACGGGGGACAGGTCGGCGCGGGTACACGCTGCTGGAGGTGGTGCTGGTGACGGCGCTTCTGGCGGTGGTGGCGGCGATCGCGATCCCGAACCTGATCCTCGAGATCCGCGGGACGCAGCTCGAGACGTCGGCGGAGCAGGTGCGCTCGCTGGTCGAGCTGGTCCGGGCGAACGCCCAGATGGACGGCAAGCGCTACCGCATCCGCTTTCCGCGCGAGGACGAGATGGATCGGCAGGGCACGGACGTTCAGCCGATCATCGAGCGGGCGGACGACCCTCTTGAACCGGAAGACTGGACGCTGGTTGAGGAGCCCTGGACGCTGGGCGAGACGCTGCTGCGCGACTGCTGGTGCATCCAGGTGCGCCTGGGCCGCCCGACGATCGAGAAGCTGCGCGACCCGGAGGCGTCGATGGCCGAGGAACTCGCCAACCTGCGCGAGGACTTCGACCCGGAGTACCCGCCGGTGATCTTCGAGCCGGACGGGACGGCGCCGTGGGCGGTGTTCGTGGTGACGAAGGCGCCGCGGGATCTGACGCCGGCGGACCTGGACGACACGGTGCAGCGCTACGAGATCATCATGGAGGGCCCGACCGGGATGGTCTGGATCCAGCGGGCGCTTTACGAGGACGAGTTGGATCTGTTTGAGCAGAACGGCTGGCCGATCGTGCTGCGGCGGGATTTCTTCGACCCGCGGCACCTCACGGAGAACGACGTGTTGGAGTTGCAGGAGAGCGCGATCTCGCCGGGGTGAGCGGCGAAAGTCGAAAGGCAGAGAGCGGTTGATGCGGTTGCGGGGCGAAGACATTGCGGGGGATGCCGTGATGGCTGCGAGGTGCGGTTCTCACGCGGTCGGGCGTTCGCGCGGGCTGAAGCCCGCGGCTCGGGGGTACGGGCGTTCGCGCGGGCTGAAGCCCGCGGCTCGGGGGTACGGGCGTTCGCGCGGGCTGAAGCCCGCGGCTCGGGGGTATGTGCTGCTGGAGGCGTTGATTGCGACGACGCTGATGGTGCTGGGGCTGGCGATCGTGGGGTCGGCGGTGCAGAAGGCGTACTTCGAGTCGCTGGAGATGGAGCGGCGGACGCGGGCGCTGATGCTGGCGGAGTCGAAGCTGGCGGAGCTGGACACCGGGCTGATTCAGTTCGAGTCGCTCGACGAGTTGATGGAGGAGCCTTTCGGGCCGCTCTTTCCGGACTGGGGATACACGATCCGCATTCAGCCGACGGTGACGCCGGGACTGAACCAGATCCGGCTTCAGATTCTGTATTTCATGCGGAACTACGACACGGAGGAGTTTGATTTCGACAAAGCGCGTGTGATTCACGAATTGTTCACGTTCCGGATGACGCCTCGGCGGATCGACCTGGCGACGGACTACGGTCTGGACGAGGAGGCGGTGACGCAGCTTTCGGATCTGCTGGGGTCGGTGGGTCTGGAGATTCCGCCGGAGGGGTTCCCGCTTCAGGATTTTCTGCGTTCGGCGGACGTCGAGGCGATCATGCAGTTGATGGCCAACGAGGATCTGCTGGCGTCGATGGGTTTCTCGCGGGACGACATCCTCGAGCGGTTGCCGCGGGAGGTTCGGCAGGCGCTGAACGCGCTGGGCGGCGGGGAAGGCGGCGGCGAGTCGGATGATGAAGACGAGGATGAATGAAAAATGCCGAATGCTGAATGCGGAATGAGATGCAACAGGGTGCGGCTCTGCGCAACACGCGCCGGGATGCGACTTTCGGCGTTTCCCGCTTGCCGGCGCGGCGGCGCGGGGGCGCGGCGGGGGGGGATCACGTTGCTGGAGGTGATTCTCTCGATCGGCATCACGGTGACGCTGATGGCGATGCTGTTCGGGTTTTACAACTCGACGCTGAAGGACCGGACGGAGTCTCTGAAGGCGTCGTCGCGGTTGCAGCTTGCGCGGGCGGTGGTGGCGCAGATGGAGGAGGAGATCCGTCAGGCGAGTTCGTTCACGCCGTATTACGGGACGGGGATCGTGGGCGGGCGGGACTGGATCCAGGTGTTCACGACGCGTCTGCCGCGCAAGGTGCTCAGCGAGGACCGGTCGCGGTTCGACCGGCCGCTGCCGGGCGAATTCGACCTCTGCGAGGTGCGCTACTACATCGCGCGGCACGAGGAGGTTCAGGACGACGAGGGGTTCCCGCTGGCGCTGGGTCTGGTGAGGAAAGAGACGCGGACGCTGGGCAAGGGGAAAGTCGTCGGCTCGGTTCACGGGCGCAACCGGCCGGGCGACTCGGACGGGGACGGAATCGAAGATGACGAGTTGTTCGACGACGAACCGATGGACGAGGAGGACGGCGGCCTGAGCGACGGCTCGGAAGTCAGCGAAGACGACATGCCGGTGAAGGAGGAGTTGTACGCCCCCGAGATCAAGTTCATCCGGTTTCATTATTTCGACGGGAACACGTGGTGGGAGGACTGGCGGCTGGAAGGGGCGAACTCGCTGCCGCAGGTGGTGCGGATCACGGTCGGGTTCACACCGAAGCCGCCGTTTGACGAGTTCGAGGAGGAGATCGACCTGTTCCTGGAGGCGCCCGAGGATCAGACGGCGCTGGAGGAGGATCAGTATACGATGTTCGTGCGCGTGCTTCAGTCGGACACGTTCTTCGGGTCGCGTCTGACGCGGACGGCGCAGTCGGTGATGGATGCGCAGGAGGAGGCGGAGGGGTTTTAGGAATCGTGTGTCGTGCATCGTGTGTTCGGGGGTCGTAAATCGTGAATCCTGAATCGCGGGTGGAGAATCCTGAATTGACGGGATCGCTGTTCCGGTCGCGCCGTGAGCGGGGGATCGTGCTGCCGATGGTGCTGCTGGTGCTGGTGCTGGTGGCGGTGATGGCGACGAGCTTCGCGTTTCACACCGGGGCGCGGCTGGCGGGGACACGGGCGGTGCAGACGCGGCTGCAGACGCGGCTGGCGGCGGAGGCGGGGCTGGAGAAGGCGAAGCTGCTGCTGGCGAACCGGCGGCTGGACATGAACGCGTGGCATCACGATCCGGAGGAATTGCACCGGGTGATCGTGTACATGCCCAACGGGGACGAGACGATCTGGGGGACGCGCGACGAGTACGACGACGAGAAGCTGATCTACCGTTTCAGCCTGGTGTCGGACGACTTCACGGATGACGAGGAGTTCATCCGCTTCGGGATCACGGACGAGTCGAGCAAGCTGAACCTGAACACGGCGACGCGCGAGCAGTTGCTGATCATCGTGCAACACGCGATCGGGGACCGGGCGGAGGAGCTGGAGTTCACGGCGGACGACATCGTGGACGCGATCCTCGACTGGCGCGACGAGGATGACGCGCCGCAGCAGGAGGAGGGCGACACGGAGGGTCCGTACTATGACGGTCTGGTCAAGCGTTACCCGGTGAAGAACGCGCCTTTCGAGACGGTGGAGGAGTTGTTGCTGGTCAAGGGGGTGGACGGTCGGCTGCTTTACGGCGAGGACCAGGATCGCAACGGATTGCTTTCGACGAACGAGGACGACGGGGCGGAGACGTTTCCGGATGACAACGCGGACGGGTTCCTGTCGCGCGGGATGTATCCGTATCTGACGGTGTACTCGCTGGACCGGAACATCAGCAACGACAATCGGCAGCGGATCAGCCTGTATCAGAATCAGGGCCGGCTTCGGCAGTTGTTGATGGAGGAGTTCGCCGAGGACAACGAGAAGGTGAACTACGTTCTGAGGGCGGTGGCGCGTCCGGACGGGGGCGGCCCCGGCGGCGGGCCGGGTCGTGGCGGACCTGGGCGTCCGGGCGGCGCGCCGGGGCGGCCTGGCGCGGGCGGGCCGACGCGTCCGCCGGGCGGAGACGCCGGGTCGGGCGCCGAGGGCGACGTTCGCGGTGGTTTTCCGCGTGGCGGACCGCCGACGGAAGGCGAAGGTCCGCGTCGGGGGGGAGGTCGGGGCGGCGAAGGTCGTGGAGGCGAAGGTCGCGGCGGTGAAGGCGGACCGCCGCGCGACGATTTTGATGAAGATGATTTCGATGACGATGACGAACTTTCGGCGGGTGGGAAATCGTCGCGCGTGCTGCTGGCGAAGTTTTCGCCGCAGGATCGTGCCGGAAGCGGCGGCGGGGCGTCGCAGCCTCCGCCGGACGATGATGATGACGACGAAGATGACGAAGGCGTCGGCGACAGGGGCGGCAGCGGCCGGTTGGATGAGGGTGATGACGAGGATGATGAGGAAGGCGGCGGCGACGGAAGCGGCGACGGCGGCGGGCAGACGCGTCCGGTGACGACGCCGGCGCAGCTTCTGGGCAAGGACGAGGACGGCGGCGGGTCGCGCAGTCCGTTCACGGTGGAGGATCTGCCGCAGTTGATGGATCGGCTGACGGCGGAGGAGGAGATGGAGGTCCGCGGGCTGATCAACATCAACACGGCGCCGGATCTGGTGCTGCGATGCGTGCCGGGTTTGGCGGAGGAAGAGGTGGCGGCTATCGTGGCGCGTCGCGCGGAGCTGGATTCCCTGACGAAATCGACGACGGCGTGGCTGGTGACGGAAGGCGTGATCGGCGTGGAGAAATACGTCGAGATCGCGCCGAAGATCTGCGCTCGGGGGACGCAGTTCACGGTGGAGGCGCTGGGCTACGCCGACCACGTGGGGATGGTGACGCGCATTCAGGTGATCTACGACATGCGGGGTCCGCTGGCGCAGACGATGTATTACCGGGATCTGACGCAGTTGGGCGGGAGCTTCCCGATCCGCGAAGAAGATGAGGAGAGCTTCCGTGTACCTTGAGACGAGAAAGCGCGGA
The DNA here is from genome assembly GCA_022072505.1 of Phycisphaerae bacterium. Lineage (GTDB taxonomy): Bacteria > Planctomycetota > Phycisphaerae > UBA1845 > UBA1845 > JABWBH01. The sequence continues at coordinate 60,900 of JAJVHU010000028.1, read as the reverse complement.
TCGAAGCGGCGGATCGTCTGCCTGGAGTGGGACGGGCGGATGCTGCGCGTCGTGGAGGCGCAGGTCGGCAAGAAGGGCGTGCGTCTGCTGAAGGTGGAGTCGTTGCTGATTCCGGCGGAAGTGGATGCGAACGACGCGACGGCGCTGGGGAAGTGGATCCGTCGGGCGCTGGACGAACAGGGGGTGTCGGCGAAGCTGGCGGTGGTGGATTTGCCTCGCAACCAGGCGATCCTGACGACGCTGAATCTTCCGATGGCGGTGGCGGGCGAGCTGCCGGGGATGGTGGAATTTCAGATATCGAAGGAGCTGCCCTTTCCGCTGTCGGAGGCGGTGGTGGATTACGCGGTGCCGCGCGACGTGAAGAGCGGGACGGCGCCGGTGCTTGTCGCGGCGGTGCGGAACGAGGTGGTGGAGCACCTGACGTCGGTGGTGGCGGCGGCGGGGCTGAAGCTGGAGCGCGTCGGGCTGCGTCCCTTTGCGAGCCGCACGGCGGTGATGCGGGCGCTGGGCGAGGGGATGGCGGACCGGGTGTTGTTCGTGGACGTGGGTCCGACGATGACGGAGATCGACGTTCTCGCGCCGGACAGTCTGCCTTTCTCGCGGGCGGCGGACGTGTTCGTTCCCGGGGGGCTGGCGGAGCCTCGGACGTTCAAGCTGGGGGGAGCGGCCGGGTCGGAAACGGCGTCCGGGTTTGAGGGGGTTTCGCCGCTGTACTCGCTGGAGTCGGTGACGGAATCGCTGGTGCTGGAGGTGACGCGTTCGGTGGAGGCTTACCGGGCGCGGGAGCGCGGTCAGCGGATCGGTCACGCGGTGATCGCGGGAAGCATGGGCGTCGAGGGGGCGCTGTGCGAGGCGCTTCAGCAGCGGTTTGATTTCACGGTCGAATTGTACAACCCGGCGGCGACGTTCGGGTGGAGCGCCGAGCAGGGCGAGCAGGCGGCGGGATTCGCGTCGGTGCTGGGGCTGGTGCTGTCGCACGACGTCGATCCCGCGCAGCATTTTGATTTTCTGCACCCGAAGCGGACGGTGACGCAGACGCAGGTGCAGCTTCGTCGGGCGCCGAAACTGGTGGGATGGGCGGCGGCGGTGGCGGCGACGGCCGGTCTGGTCTACTGGTCGTCAGTGAGCGACGACCTCAAGGTGAAGAAGCAGCTTGAGGATTCGATCGCCGAACTGACGGAGGACCGCAGCGAAAAGGAACAGTTCATCAAGCTGGTGAAACAGCTTCAGGATTACGACGGTCGTCAGCCGCGATGGCTGGACGAGTTCGTTCAGTTGGCGTCGCTGCTTCCGGACAATCGGGACTGGGTGCTGGGCGACGTCCGGATGGACGGGCGGGAGAGAAAGATCCTGCTGGACGCGCGGTTCCGGGACGAGGGCGGGAAGGGGTATCAACTGCCTTTTGCGGTCGCGGACGATCTGGAGTCGTTCCGGAGGCCTGGTGCGACGCGGGCGCGCTACGACGTCGATCTTCAGGTCCGTCAGCGGAACCTGACCAACCCGAAGTATGAGTTGAAGCAGCAGGTGGCGGTGTACCTGCGCGAGGACGGGGCCGCGCCCGTCGTGATCGAGTCGCGCCGGTCCCGCGAGGATGTGAACCTCGAGGCTGCGGGTCCGCAACCGCGTGGCGCGTCCTCAACATCGAAACCGGGCGCGAAACCGGATGGGGAACCCGGGGTTTTGCCCGAGCCCAAGGAGACGGGGGTCAAGTCTGGCGACGCGCCGGAGAAGCCCGAGTCCTCCGAGTCCGACGAAGCGAAGGGAACGGGCGTTCGCCCGCTGCCGCCGGGGCGCTCGTCCACGACGGGTCGTCCGCCGGTTTCGACGCGCGGTACGACGGCGCCGGGAGCTTCGTCGTCCAGCGGTGCGGAGAAGAAACCGGTGTCGGGCGTTCGGACCGACGCGACCGGGAAGCCGATCGCCGCTGCGGACTCCGGCGCGGGTCCGGCGGACGAGGCGCGAGATCCGGGCGCGGGGACGCCGACGGAAGACAAGGACTCCGTGAAGAAGAGCGACAAAGGGGGTGCGGAGGGATCCGGAGCGTGACCGCGTGCGCGTTCGGTCGCGCGCGGGGGGGTGATCGGAATTGAGATGGACAAACGAACGAAAATCCTGGGGATCACCTTCGCGGCGCTGATCGCGGTCTGGGCGGGGTACAAGACCGTCTACGCGTGGTGGGTCGAGCCGCTGGTCAACATCGAGCAGGACATCGAGAAGCTGCGCGCGGACGAGAGCGAGGCGGCGGAGTTCAACGCGCAATACGAGTTCGCGCGGAGGGATTATGAGAAACTCGTCAGCCGGGTCGGCACGCTGGAGCTGGGGGAACTGAAGGACGAGTTGTACCACCAGATCGAGGATCTGGCGCATGAGTATGCGCTGGAGGAACTGAAGGTGACGCCGAAGCGCGAGCAGCGCTACGGGAAGACGGATGCGCAGGAACTGGGGTTCTCGGTCAGCGGTCAGCAGAAGCTGGAAAGCGTCCTGGGTTTTCTGCGCGAGGTTTACGAGCTGCCGCAAGTCATGCGCGTTGTCGATCCGAAGCTGTCGCCGATTGTTCCTCCGCGCGGGGAGAAGGCGAAGGATCTGATCAAGCTGACCCTCGATATTCAGGCGCTTCTGCTGCCGGCGCGTCCGCGGGCGGCGCTGGCGTACACGGTGGATCCGAAGAAGCTGCCGCCGCAACCGAAGACGTTCGTGCGGCACGGCGAGCCTGACATCGTCAAGCTGGCGAGCGCGAAGCCGTTTCTGGAATACGAGCCGGAGAAGCCGACAGGAACGAAGCCGCCGGTCGACACGGGATCGAGGACGCCGAAACCTCCCGATCCGCTGGTGTGCAAACCGTGGTCGGGGCGGTGGCGGGTGGTGGCGATCTCGATGATGCATGAGCCGGAGGGGGCGAGCGTCCTCGTGCAGGACACGGCGCGGGCGACGAACCGGAAGCGGATCCACATCGGACAGGAATTCGACGGCGGCATGCTGGAGGCGGCCAGCACGCGCGGGGCTCTCGTGCGCTATCACGACAAGATCTACGTTTATCCTCTGGGGGAGGAGTTCAGCCGCCGGGTGGAGTCGGGGGCCGCGGACGCTTTCCCGGACCTGAAGGAGAAGTCGCAGGGGGTTGCGCCGCTGACGGAGAACGAGATTCGGGCGCTGGCGGGGCTTGCGGGCGAGACGGTGGCGGCGCTGTCGTCCTCATCGGGATCGGGTCCGGCGCCTTCACCGGGATCAACGTCGAGTCGGCCTGGGACGGCGCCGCGACCGCCGATCAGCACGGGCACGAACGCCCCACCTTCGAGAACAACGCCGCGGCCGGGCAGCCTGAGCACGTCAACGCGGATCGGCGGATCGAACACCGGCAATGACGCCTCCAACCGGACGACCGGAGAGGGTCTTCCGGCTCGCCCGACCGGTCAGCCGGACGAGACGCGGGACGAGAACTCGGAGGACGGTGCGCAGACGCCGCCTGACAAGGTTGACGAAAACCCGCAGCCGGCGGGACCGCCGGACAACCGGTGAGGGCTCAATGAAGGCGGACGGGTCAGGTGAGGTGAAATGTTACACGGCGACGAGGCGCGGGACAGAGGACCACGTAGAAGCGGGTGAGGCAGGCGCCGGTGCAGGTTGGATCAAGGCCGCGAGTTCGGTCAGGGAAGGCGCAGCGACGAAGGATCGCTCATCAGGAGATCGTGCATCATGACGGTCGGGTATTCTCAGAACTGGCTTAAGATCATCATTCCGGCGTTGATGCTGGCGCTGGCGGCGGGACCGGTCCTTGCGCAGGAGGGCGGCGCGCCTTCGCAGCCTCCGGCGGAGAAGAAGGCGGACAAAAACACCGGCGGCGCGACCGGCGGCGAGAAGGACAAGTCCGGCGGAAAGAAGAAAAAGAAGAAGGATAAAAAGGCCGCGAAGAAGGCCGACAAGGCCGACGGGGGCGCGACGGGCGGCGACAAGGGCAAGCCTGCCGACAAGGGTGCTTCGGGGACCGATCCGAAGGGCGCCGGAAAACCCGCGGACGCGAACGCAAAACCCGCGGACAAGTCCGGCGCGGTGAAGACCGGGGATCCGAAGCCCGGCGAGTCAAAGCTGCCGACGCCCGGCGGCGGCTCCGCTCCGAAGGTCTCGTTGCCCGGCAGGCCCGCGGATCCTTCGAACGAGAAGACGGGAACCGGGGCTCCTCTGGTTGAACGAGTGCAGCCGGGACGGCTGACGCCGCCGTCGGAAGGCGCGCCTTCGGGAGATGCCGCCGTCAAAGCTGCGGGCGCGGAGCCGGACACGTCGAAGACGCCCGAGCTTCCCGGGGACGACCCGATGAAGTCGGAGATCAAGCCTGAAATCAAGTCGGGTTCGGGCGGATCCGCGCCGCCGGTGAAGAAGCCGGTTTCCGGTTCGCGACCGCAGGGGCCGATTACGACGGTGGATGATCCTCCGTTGCCGTCAGGCGGCGACGCCGGCGGAAAGTCCAGCACGCAGTCGCGTCCGATCCCTCCGGCTGACCCCGAGGAACCGGGCGTCGGAGAGAAGGCGCCGGTCTTGAAAGGCGAGAACCACGCGCCGCAGGTCGGGCCTGACGGTGAAACGAGCGCGCGAACGCCGACCGCGCCGGGCTCCCGCCCCGGGGCCGCGCGGCCTGACGCGAGCCGCGACCGGGTGGACGCCGCGGACAAGAGTTACGGCGTCATCAGCGTGCAGGGGACGTACGAAGATCTGCTGATTGAATTCGGACGGCAGTCCGGCCTGACGCCGACCGGGGACATACCGAAGGGGAACGCGTACTACGCCGCGCCGGCGGACAAGGAGATGACGTGGGAGGAGGCGTTCCGACGGGTGAAGACGGCGATCTGGCAGGCGGACGTGCTGAACCGTCGGACGATCGTGCGCGACGGCGAGTATCTCGTCGTGCTGAGCGTCAACGATTACTGGCGGCAGATGCCGGAAGAGCACATGTTTACGAGCGTGGCGGAGTTCCGCGCCGCGCGTCCGCACGATGATGAGCTGGTGTACGTGCAGTACGAACTGCCGGCCGGGTCGGCGGCGAACCTTGACCTGCTGCGCAGCTTCGTGCCGGATTACGCGCGGATCGCGCCGGTGCAGGAGGGGTCGAACGTCATCGGGATTTACGCCAAGGTCAGCGACATCAACAAGTACCTGACGATGGCGGAGCGGTTCCTGATCGACATCAAGGATCGGCGTGAGTTCCAGCGGATCGCGTGTCTGCACATTCTGCCGTCGCAGGCGGTGGAGACGATCGAGCGGTTCATGCAGAAGCCCAGCGGGAAGTCCGCTCCGCGGACGCCGACGCCTCCGGCGCGGCCGACGGGCGGGACGAACGCGCCGTCGCGATCGGGGGGCGACGGACTGAGCATTGCGGTGGGGGACGAACCGGAGTCGATCTTCATCCCCAACGACGAGCGGAAGGAAGTCCAGGCGTACGCGCTGCCGATCCGGATCGAGGAATTCCGCGGGTTTCTCTCGGATCTGGACGTCGAGGCGGAGGAGTCGAAGCGCGTGCCGGTGGTGATTCCGGTTGAGCACGCGAACGCGGACGATCTGGCGCAGACGATCGAGAGCATTCTGGACGCGGAGTCGGGCAAGGCCGCCGAGGCCGCCCCGCCGCGTCCGACGCCGGGTCGCCCGTCGCAGACACGGTCGAACACGGCGTCGTCGCACGGCGTGGTGATCCTTCCGATGACGGACTGGAACCAGCTTGTCGTGGTGGGCAGCGAGGAAGGCGTGGCGCGGGTGAGGGAGCTGGCGGCGATGTTCGACCAGCCGACGCCCGGGGACGCGACGCTGCACATCGCGGAGATCCGGCATAAGACGCCGTCGTGGATCACGGCGTTGCTTCAGACGTATGACTCGTCCGAGGGTGCGGCGTCGCCGCGTCCGACCGGGGGCAATCCGCCGCGAGGCGGCGCGCGCCCGTCGGCGGGCAAGTTCACGCCGGACGACGAGAACGGGCGGCTTTATGTGCTGTGTTCGGATCGGGAGTGGGAGCAGTACGCGGCGCTGATTTCGCAACTCGACGTGGACGACGGGGCGAACTCGTTCACGCGGATCGCGCTGTCGCACCTGGATCCGAATGAGGCGATCGAGCGCATCAACAGCTTTCTGGGCGGCGCACCGACCGGTCCGCAGCGCGGGAACAACGCCTCGCCGTCAGGGTCGTCGCGCAAGCTGCTGGCGACCGACGGGGGCCTCCTCGTGTTCGGGGCCGGCGCTGCGGAGTTGCAGCAGATCCGCGACCTGGTCGGCGTTCTCGATCAGCCGTCGGATCAGATCGAGCGGACGTTCACGCTTCAGTACGCGGATCCGCAGACGATCATCAGCATCGTGGAGGCGATGGTGCTTCAGGCGTCGTCCGGCGCGATGAACCTCGGGGGCGAGGGGCCTCCGCGGAGCGGTCGCCCGACGGGTCGGCCGGGGGCGCAGGCTTCGGCGGGCGCGACGCTCTTTCCGCTGGACAAGCGTCTGCTGGTGAAGGCGTCGGCGGTGGTGATGACGAAGATTGAGGAGGTTGTTCACCAGTTTGATGTTCCGCCCGAGGAGGGGACGGAGACGCGGGTGTACACGTACCCGACGGGGACGGACGTGGCGGCGATGGCGGAGCAGCTTGGACAGGTGATGCCGTCGCTGATCGGGTCCGAGTCGTCGGGGGGTCAGCCGTCGCGCGGCGGACGGCCGCCGGTTTCGGGCGGGGCGAGGACGACCGGTCCGCAGTTCATTCCGCAGGCGGCGACGAGCAAGTTGATCGTCATCGCGGACCGGGCGCATTTTCCGAAGATCGAGGAGATGATCGAGCATCTGAAGGGCGCGGAGGCGTCGGTGCGGGCGATGCGCCACGTAGCCTTGAAGAAGGCTCAACCGGAGCAGATTGCGACCGCGATTTCGGCGATGATCCGCAATGAGCAGGGCGGGGGCGGCGGTCCGGGGCCGCGTCCGGGTCGGGGCGGCGGCGGGGCGCCGGGCGGCGCGGGGCAGTTTTACATCGCCGAGGCGCCGGGCGGCCACGCGGTGGTCATGCACGGCACGGTGGCGGAACTCGATCAGGCGCAGAAGTGGATCGAGGATCTCGACAAGCAGGCGCTGGTCGGGCAGCAGGTCAAACTTTATCACATCAACGAGGCTGAGCCGAAGCAGCTCGTCGACCTGATCATCAACGTGATCGACGCGCCGCAGGCGAGCGGCGCGCAGCCGCGAGGACGCGCCCAGGCGCCGGCGCCGCAGCCGAAACCCTCCAGCAAGAAAAGCGATGAGGACAGCCTGGACGCGCTCTTCGGACCGTCGTCGGAGCCGGAGTGGGAGAGCACGCGGACGTATCAGGGACGAGACCTTTATCTTCAGGCGGACTACTACGCGAGGACGATCCTGATCGTGACCTCGGCGGCGAAGCTGGAGGAGATCGACAGCCTGCTGGCGAAGCTCGACCCCGCTCCCGGCGAGGGCGACAGCCCGCTGATCAAGCCTCTCGAGCCTTACACGCTGATTTATGAGCTGTCGTACGCGGATGCGTGGGATGCGTATCTCGCGCTGGACACGTACGTGACGGGGATGTGGGAGGATGACCCGGCGATCAGCTACGACGAGGATCTGAACACGCTGACGGTGAAACATCCTCGGCTGTCGGTGCTGCAGGAAGTGCAGAAGATCATCTTCGCCGTGGTGGACAAGCCGGGCGAGAAGGATGTTCCGACGCGACGGGTCATTCCGGTGCCGATCAACGTTCCGGTGGAGTCGGTCGCGGAGCGCATCAACATCGACGGGCGCGAGATGGAGAAGAAGCTCGCGCCGCAGGCGAACCAGGACGTGCTGGACGATTACGGCGTGGAGAAGGTGCAGCCGCGGCGCAGCGGAGGCGCCAACGGCGCGGGCGCCGGGTCGTCCGCAAGTGAGCCCGGCAAGACCGGCGGCGGTTGCGTGCTGCCGTCGCCGCTTTCCGCGGCGCGGTCGGCGAGCTTGATCCTGACGGCGTTGACTCAAGAGGCCCCTCCGGAATCCGGCGGCAAGAAAAACAAGAAGAAGAAGGAGGCTGAACCGACGGAGCCCGCGCCGAAGGAAAAAGCCGCGAAGAAAAGCGACAGTCGGGCGGAGAAGAAAGGCGATCGCAAGTCGCGCGAAGACGACGACGGGGCGACGGAATCCGTCGAGGGCGCCGCGAACGCCGGCGAAGGCGGAATGACGACGGAGGAACCGCCGACGGACGTGCGGAGCGGAGACGTTCCGGTGGTGACGGGCGACGACCCGCTGCCGGGCATGCCCGCGCCGCGGCCGGCTGCGTCGCCTCCGGCGTCGATCGAACCCGAAGGCGAATCCCGACTCTTTGTGGTTCCGCGCCAGACGGGCGTGGACCGCGAAACCGGAGAAGGTGAACTCGAGAAGGTTTCGCTGATCTGGGATCCGATCACGAACACGCTGGTGGTTGAAGGTTCGTACGAGGACGTGACGGCCGTCGAGGAGATGGTCACGGAGCTTGCGAAGGAGCAGCCTTCCACGAAGCCGGACATCCGCGTGTACCGGGTGAAATACATCGACCCGGTGCTGGCGAAGGACATCATCGAGGAGATGTTCGGCGCGGGGTCGCGGAACATGCAGAACCTGATGCGCCAGCAGCAGCAGCAGATGCAGCAGATGGCGCAGCGTCAGGCGCAGCAGGCGGCGGCGGCGCGGGCGGCTGCGACGGGCGGCGGCAATCGCGCGGGACGAGGCGAGGAGGAGGACGGCGGACGGCAGGTTCCCGGCATTCCCGGCGGGGCTCCGGGTCAGCCGGGTCGTCCCGGTCAGCCGGGGCAGGGCGACGACGGACAACAGCAGAACCCGAACCAGCAGATGCTGGCGCAGATGCAGGCGCAGCAGTCCACGCAGATCACGGTTTACGCGAACCCGCGCGACCGGACGCTGGTGTTCCGCGCGCCGACGGGGATGTATCCCGCGATCCTGGAGTTGCTGGCGACGATCGACCGACCTCAGGAGGTCGAGAGCGAGTTCCGCATTTTCGCGCTGAAGAAACTTCAGGCGGAGGACGTGGAGAAGAAGCTGCGTGATTTCCTGCGGCTGGATGAGAAGCCGAAGTCGCAGGAGGAGCGTCTGCGTGACGCGGAGTCGGACGGCGGCGTCATGCCGAAACCGATCATCGACCCGATCTCGGGGACGGAGATCATTCCGGCGCAGATCCGGATCAGCAGCAATCCGATGGCGAACACGATCATCGCGCTGGCGCCTGAGCCGGCGCTGAATTTCATCGGGACGCTGATCACGGACTGGGAGAGCTTCGAGTTGCCGGAGCGGAAGGTGGAGTGGGTTCCGCTGACCAACTCGCTGGCGACGGACGTGTCGGACATGCTGGATCAGCACTTCGCCGACGCGGCTCGGGGCGGCGCCGGCGGCGATGCGCGAGGCGGCAAGGCGTCGGGGCAAAGCCCGATCGCGCCGCCGACGTTCCTGCCGTATCCGCGTCTGAACGTCGTGGTGGTGCGGGCGACGGAGGAGCAGATGACCGAGGTGAAGGAGGTCATCGCGCGGCTGGACGTGGCGCCGGAAGGGACGCAGTACGAGTTCATTGAGCTTCATTGCGCGGAGGGCGGCGAGCTGGCAACGCAGCTCGGGCAGATGTTCAGCGACGCGGGGTCCGGCGGAAAGGGCCGCGGCGGCGCGCCGGCCGAAGGGGCGAAGTTCTACGCGACCGGCGACGGGCGGATTCTCTTTTACAGCGTTCCGAACGCGATCAAGCCCGAGGTGCTGGCGACGATCGAGCGGATCGACCAGCAGACCTGCATGCAGCAGGAAGTGCGGATCATCGACGTGAAGTTCGGCGTGCCGAGCGAGATTGCGGACGCGGTGAACCTCGCCTACGGCGGCGGCACGCGCGGATCGTCTGCGCGCGGCGGCGGGCGCGGGGGTTCAACCGCGGCCGGACGGATCACGGTGACGGCGTCGGATCCGACGCGGAAGTTGTTCGTGTCGGCGCCGAACGAGGACGCTTTCAAGCAGGTCGAGTCGCTGGTGGGCAAGCTGGACATCGTGACGGACCTTCAGTTCCGGGTGTTCAAGCTTCAGTACCTGAACGCCCGCGCCGTGCTCGAGATGATGAAGGGCATGATGGCGCAGTATCAGAGCGGGTCGGGCAGCCGCGGAAGCAGCGAGAAATTCGCGGTGGACGCCGACGACGCGACGAACGCGCTGATCGTGCTGGGCGGACCGCAGACGCACGCGTTCATCCAGATGGCGCTGACCGACCTGGACACGCCGGACAAGGCGGTCGGGAAGATCGTGACGGCGATGTACCAGCTCATCCGGGCGAACGCGGAGGAGGTGGCGAAGAACATCAACGCCACCTACGGCGACCGGAAGGACAAGGGCGTCGAGGTCAAGGCCGAGGCGAACAAGGCGATGAACGTGGTGATCGTCCGGGCGTCGGAGAAGATGCAGGAGGAGATCAAGAACAACTTCATCAACCCGCTGGAGGAGATGCAGCCGCCGCAGCTTCAGTACAAGGTGATCGATCTGAAGCACGTTCATCCGGACCTGATGGCGGACAAGATCCGGGCGCTGGTCAGCGAACGCGTGGAGGGGTTCAAGGCGGTCGGGGCGAAGGGCGACGCGATGAGCACGACGGTGGTCATCAGCTCGGACCCGGACATGCGCCAGCTTCTGGTGCTGGCGGACGAGGACAACCTCAAGTTCATCGAAGAGCGCGTCACGATGCTGGACACGGAGGAGACGTCGCTGAAAGAGGGGCTTCTGACGAAGAAGTACCCGGTGCAGTGGGCGGATCCGAACGTGCTCAAGAGCGTGATCGACGAGTGGACGGCGACGCGGACGGGCAAGGGCAGGACGGCGAAGCAGACGACGGTGCAGACGTCGGCGCGGGATCTCGTGCTGGCGTTCGTCGATCCGGCGACGTCGTCGCTGATCGTGACGGCGAGCGAGAACAATCACGAGCGGATCCAGCAGCTTCTCGCGGAACTGGACGTGGATACGGGGCTGGGGGCGCAGCGGGAGATCGTGTTCCTCAAACAGGCCAACGCGGAGGAGCTGGCGCAAGTGCTCAGCCAGAGCATGAGCAAGAGCGGAGCGGTGCAGAAGCGGCAACCGGGGCAGCAGCTTACGATCACGCCGGTTCCGGCCTTGAACGCGATTCTGGTCAGCGGCGCGCCGAAGGACATCGAGGAGTCCAAGGCGCTCGTGGCGCAGCTCGATCTTCCGCCGAACGAGGACGCGGGGATCGTCATCCGCGTTTATCCGCTGGAGTACCTGGACCCGCAATACGTGGTGACGATGGTCAATCAGGCGTTTGCGCAGACCCGCAGCGGGAAGCAGCGCCCGGAGGACACGATCAAGGCCGCGTGGACGCCGCCCAGCAACCTGATCATCGGGGCGTCGAAGGAGAATCACGACAAGATCGCGATGCTGCTGACGCAGCTCGACGTGGCGTCGTCGGCCCAGCGGTCGGTGCAGACGATCAAACTGACGTACGCCAACGCGCAGGACGTGGCGCAGAACCTCAGCCAGCTCATCCAGAACACCCAGGCGAAGAAGAAGACCGAGGTGCAGCCGATGTACGTCGCGCCGGACCTGGGGACGAACAGCCTGATCGTCTTCGCCAACGAGGTGGAGATGAACTGGGTGAAGGATCTTCTGACGAAGCTGGACGTGGAGGAAGTGACGACGGGGCGGACGATCTCGTCGATCAAGGTGCAATACGCGGATCCGCAGGCGGTCGCGCAGGCGATCAGCAACGTCTTCGGGCAGGGGGCGCAGTCCTCCGGCGGGCGCAAGAACCCGCAGGACGCGGTGATCGCGTTCCCGGAGATGGGGACGCGATCGGTGATCATCGCATCGTCGCCGCGCATGCTCAAGGACGTGCAGGCGCTGGTGGCGCAGCTTGACAAGCCGGAAGGCGCGGACCGCCCGATCCGGGTGGTGGAGATCAAGAACGTCGATCCGGAAGGCGTGCAGCAGGTGTTGCAGGATCTCTTCTCGGGCGGGGCCGATCCGTTCGGGGGCGGTCGCGGGCGGCGCGGCGGGGGCTTCTTCTTCTGGGATCAGTCGGATTCCGGCGGCGGGATGGTGGTGGCGCTGGTGCCGGGGACGAACAACCTGGTGATCCGGGCCAACGACGAGGAATTCAAGAAGATCACCGACCTGATCGCGCAGATCGACGTCGACCTGGCGCAGAAACAGGACATCCGCGTGTTCATGCTCAAGCACATCGCGGTGGACGAGGCGCAGACGGCGCTTCAGAGTTATCTGCAACGTCCGGGTTCGTCGGGATCGTCGAACCGTAATCCGTTTTTCTTCAGCCCCAGCCGAGGCGGATCGAGCGAGACGCTGACGGGCGGGGCGCGGATCAGCGCGATGACCTCGGCGAACGCGCTGGTGGTGGTGGCGGAGCCGGAGGTGATGACGACGATCGAGGGCGTGATCGCGCAGCTTGACTCGGAGCTTTATCAGGAAGGCACGTTCGAGATCATCGGCGTCGAGCAGGGGTACAACGTGAGTCTGCTGGCGCAGCAGGTTTCGGACGCGATCAACCGGGGGATTCAGGGGTCGGGACAGGGGCGCAGCGGCGGAACGTCGCGCGGGAGCGTGACGATCACGCCGGACGCGCGGACACGGTCACTGATCGTGACGGGGGCGCCGTCGCTGTTTCCGCAGGTGCGACAGATGGTCGAGCAGTTGACCAGCCGGGGGCCGGCGGGCGGCGAGGAGACGCGACTGATCCCGATCAAGAGACTCAGCGCGGATGACGTGCAGGCGATCATCGACATGCTGCGGCAGCAGGATGAGGGTGTGAGTGGTTCGAGCAGTTCAGGGCGGCGGCGGTAGGACGCGGCGAGTCCGCGGGCGGTCGCGGGGAGTATAAGCGCCGGGGCGGTCGAGCGGGTGGGGCGCTTCGCGACAGCGGGGGTTCGGGGCGCGGGGAGGAAGAGCGCTTCCTTACGGGCGCGGCTCGGTTAAGGCGCGAGGGGGTTAAAGCGCGGGGCGGTTAAAGCGCGCGGGTGGGGCGCTTCGCTATAGCGGGGGTTTGGGGCGCGGGGAGGAAGAGCGCTTCCTTACGGGCGCGGCTCGGTTAAGGCGCGAGGGGGTTAAAGCGCGGGGCGGTTAAGGCGCGGGGCGGTTGACGGGCGAGGGGTCGGGCGGTGGTCGATCCTGGAAATCTGCGACGGGTAGGACTCATGAATTCAAGACGAATGAACCGGGCGGCAATGACATTGACACTTCGCGTAGTGGCGGCCGCCGGGTTGACGACGGGCGTGTGCGGGCCGTGGCGGGTTTCGGCGAACGCCGCGCTGCGGCCGGTGCAGGAGGCGCCTTCGGCCTCGACGGAGACGAAGCCGGGGAAGAAGCAGCCGCCCGCCGAGGGAGACGCCAAGAAGGGCGGAAAGAAGGACAAGAAGAAGGGCGACGCGAAGGTGGACAAGCAGGCCGGCAAGAAGGGCGACGCCAAGACGGGAAAAAAGGCAGACGCCGGCGCTGGGGAAGGCGGCGCGGCGCAGCCTCCGGCGACGGGAGCGGCGCCGACGACCGGCGAGAAAGCGGCGGACGGCAAGAAGGGGAAGAACAAGGGCGCTGGCGCGGCGCCGAAAACCGCGAAACCGAAGGGCAAGGCGGACAACGCAGCGATCAAGGAGCAGGCCAGGGACGCGGTTTCGCAGATGACGGGGCAGGAGCGTGCGGCGGGAGCGGCGGAGGGTCAGGCGCCTTCGGATCGGGAAGCTGCGGCGGAGGGTCAGGCGCCTCAGGAGCGAGAGGTTCCCGCGGAGGTTCAGACGCCGGCGATGCGGGCGCGGCAACTCGACGTGCCGTTCAAGAATCTCTCCGGGGATCAGCTTCTCGGATACATCAATTCGATGGATCTCGGGTTGTCCGGCGCGGACCTGAAAGTCGAGGTGGTCGGCGGAAACATCGTGCTGCGCGGCAATCCGGAGGACGTGCAGAAGCTCGAAGCCCTGATCCTCATGCTCGACGCGTTTCAGAAGACGAAAGTGATCGAACCGGTCGTGCTCGAAAACAAGGGTTCGGACGAAGTTTCACGGATCGTGACGGAAGCGTTGCGGGACGTGTTTCCCGCGCCGACGGGGCGCACGGAGGACCAGTTCAAGATCACGGCCGCGGGCGACAACGTGGTGATCGTCGCGGCGCTGCCGGAGCACATGGAGACGATCCTCCTGCTCATCGAAAAGATCGACGGGCTGCCTCCGAGCATTCCGGGCAAGTGGCTGGAGTTCGAGATCAAGAACCGGAAGGCGAGCGACGTGCTGCGCGAGGTGCAGGACATGCTCAGCAAGATCCGCACGCAGCTCGGGGCGAAGAGCGGGGAGCTGGCGATCAAGGCGATCGACGCGACGAACACGATCCAGGTGTTCGCGCCGGAGTCGGAGCGGGAGAAGATTCAGGCGATCATCGACGCGGTGGACGTCGCGCCGAAGGAGGACTGGGGCGAGCTGAAGCTGGTGATGTTTCCGCTGCTTCATTCGAACGCCGAAGAGTTCCGGACGGTGCTGGACACGTTGCTGCGCTCGCCCGAGGACGCGGAGGCGGCGAATGAGGCGATCCTGCGGCTGAGCCTGTCGATCGTCGATCCGAAGGACGGGACGATCAGCGTGATCAAGCCGATCGACGTGTCGCGGACGGTCAAATTGATCGCGGACACGGGCACGAACAGCCTTCTCGTGGCGACGGTGGAGAAGAACATCCCCGGGTTCGTGGAGCTGATCCGGCTTCTGGACAGCGTGCCGCTGGCGGAGGACGTGGACGTCGAGATCATCCCGCTGATGTACGCGGACGCGAACGATCTGGAGGAGCGTCTGGCGAGCCTTTTCGACGACGGGCCCGGAATTCTACCCGATCCGGGCGAGCCGAACACGGAGGGCGTGCCGCGCAAGCCCGAGGCGAAGGCGCTGGCCTACGCCTTCTCGGTGACGGGGGATCAGCGGTCGAACACGCTGGTGATTGCGGGGCGCTCGGAACAGGTGGCGCTGGCGAAGCGGATCGTGGAGGGGCTGGACCAGCCGTACCGGTACAAGTATCCGATCCGGCTGGTTCGTCTTCAGAACGGCGACGCGATCCGGATCGGCAAGGTGTTGACGGACATGCTGGAGCAGCGGCTGGAGGCTTACAGCCAGACCGTCGGGTCGATTCCGACGGAGGCGGAGCGCGTGTTCCTGACGATCGACGTGAACAACAACGCGCTGATCCTGTCGGCGAGCGAGTCGAACCTGACGGAGATCACGGAACTGGTGAAATCGCTGGACGTGCCGGCCAGCCGGAACCTGACGCAACTGGGGATCATCAAGTGCAAGCATCTGTCGGCGGAGACGATGGCCGAAAAGATCGTCGAGCTGTGGCAGCGGAAGATCGCGATCCTTCAGGAGGCGGAGCAGTTTCCGGATGAGCCGGTGATCGTGGCGGATACGCGGAGCAACTCGCTGATCGTGGCGGCCGGTCCGGAGGATTTCGCGCAGATCCAGCAGCTCGTTGAAAGCCTGGAGCAGGAGTCGGCGGTGGACAGCATCCGCATCTTCGGGCTGAAGTTCGCGGACGCGATGCAGATGAAGACGAAGTTCGAGGAGTTGTTCGACGGGCTGACGCAGTTGATGGGCGAGGAGAACCAGCCGACGTTCATTTCGGATGAGCGGAGCAACTCGCTGATCGTGGCGGCGACGCAGGACGCGATGGAGCGGGTGGAGACGCTGATCACGAAGCTGGACGTGGAGTCGGGTCCGACGACGGCGGTTCTGGAGGCGTATGCGCTGATTCATGCCAACGCGGTGACGCTGGCAGCGAAGATGACGCGGTTGTTCGAGGACCGCGCGCAGGGGGGCGGAGGCGAAGGGGAGCGCACGCCGGTGGTGATCGTGCCGTTTGAGGGGGCGAACAGCCTGGTGATCAGCGCGTCGCGCGACGATCACAAGGTGGTGTCGGATTTGCTGAAGCTGCTGGATCAGAAGTCGTCGCTGGCGAAGCAGGTGGAGATTTTCCCGCTTCAGTACGCGCGGGCGGAGGACGTGGCGGAGGGGCTGGACCAGTTGTTCGCGGAGTCGGGCGGAGACGCGGACTCGGGTCGTCCGGACGCGGTGGCGGTGGTTCCGGACGTGCGGAGCAACGCGCTGATCGTCTGGGCGTCGGCGTCGCAGCTCGAGGACGTGGCGGTGATGGTCGAGAAGCTGGACACGACGCTGCCGGTGCGGAACCAGGGCGTGCGGGTGGTGAAGCTCAAGCAGGCGCTGGCGGAGAACTTCTCGCAGGTGCTTCAGGAGGCGATCTTCGGCGAGACCGAGGACGAGGAGTCGGCGGTGATGGTGACGTTCCGGGAGGAGCGTGACGACGGGACGTTCGTGGAGCACAAGCTGCTGCGGCAGGACGTGCGCTTCACGCCGGATCCGCGGACGAACTCGATCTTCGTGTACGCTCCGGAGAAGAGCATCGACGCGCTGGAGTCGATGATCCGCAGCATCGATCAGATCCGCCCGACGGTGAACGAGATCCGGATGTTCGAGTTGTGGAACAGCAACGCGGAGACGGTGGTGGAGATGCTCCGGGAGCTTTATGAGGAAGGCAGCGCGACGGGGGACCAGGAAGAGCAGGACATCCGCAGCACGTTCGAGTTGATGGGGTTTCCGTCACAGGGGATTCCGGCGCTGGCGGGACAAACGCTTCGCTTCGTGGCGGATGTCCGGACCAACACGGTGGTGGCGGCGGGAGCGCCGATCGACCTTCAGATGGTGGAGGGGCTGGTGCGGATCCTGGACGCGCGGGACGTGCAGGAGCGGCTGGCCGACGTGTACCGACCGAACACGCTTCCGCCGGAGCAGTTGTCGCAGGCGCTTCAGGACTGGCTGCAGCAGGAGGAGGAAGTCTACCAGGACACGGAGGAGTCGACGTCGTCGTATCAGCGAAGTGAGAAGAAGGTGTCGCTGGTGAGCATCGGCGGGACGGATGAGGAGGATCGCGGGGCGGGGCTGGTGATCGGGGCGAGTCCGCGGAAGCTGCCGCAGATTCTGGAGCTGGTGCAACAGCTTGACCGGCCCGAGCCTCAGGTGCGGATCAGCGTGATGGTGGCCGAGGTCATCCTCGACGATCGTCTTGAGCTGGGCATCGAGTTCGCGGGTCAGGATCTGGAGTTCTCCGAGACGGCGGTGCTGGGGCCGAACGGCACGGTGATCGGCGACAATGACGCTTTTGACAGCGTGATCGGGACGGATATCGGGGCGATCGGGTCGGGGACGGGGTTCTCGTTCACGATCACGGGCGAGGACTTCGGGTTCCTGGTGCATGCGCTGCAGACGGAAAGCCGGCTGGAGGTGTTGTCGCGTCCGACGGTGGTGGTGGAGAACAACCGGGTGGGCAACATCCGGATCGGGGACCGCATTCCGATCCCGACGACGTCGAACGTGGGAGACACGAGCGCCCGGACGCAAACGTCGTTCGACTACGAGGACGTGGGCATCGAGCTGGACGTGACGCCGCACATCACGCCGGACAACTACGTTCGGATGGACATTCTGGCGGAGATTTCGCAGCTTTCGAATCAGACGATCACGCTGACGGAGGGTTTGCGGGCGCCGGTGATCAACGAGCGACGGCTGGAGTCGAGCGTGACGGTGAAGGACGGGGAGACGGTGGTGCTCGGCGGGCTGATCACGTCGAGCCAGGAGTACGGCGAGACGAAGGTTCCGATCTTCGGAGACCTGCCGCTCTTCGGTCCGCTGTTCCGGTCGGCGACGGACGTGAGCCGGCGGACGGAGCTGATGGTGGTGCTGACGGTGGAGGTGCTTCGGACGCCGCAGGACGCGCGGCAGATGTCGGGGCGCGAGCGGGACATGGGCGAGGCGTCGGACTGGGTGAAGACGCATCGTTTCATGGAGGGTCTGCGGATCACGCCGGATTCGGCGTTGATGGGTCCGCAGGATCCGAACGCACCCGCGGCGGGTCCGACCAACAACAACGGGGAGGCGCCTGCGAACCGGGAGCTTTACGGGCCGAAACCGCGGCGCTACGGACCGGACCTGTCGAAACCGATCACGAAGTACGGACCGAAGGTTCCACCGTCGGACAAAGCCGCGGAAGAGGCGCCGCCGCTGGAGAAAGACGGCGAGAAGACGGAAATCGCGCGGGCCGAGGGCGGTGGCTCGTCATGACGGCGCGGCGGTCGGTTCTTGCGGGGTTGGCGTTGGCGGGTTGCTGCGCGGCGGGATGCGAGTCCGGGGGTCGGAATTACCGGGGTCCGCGGATTCAGACCGTGTCGATCCTGCGCAGCGCGAATCCGTGGCTGAACATGGACGCGGTGCGCGATGAGAAGCCGGAGGGGATCCAGTTCCGGATTTTCCTGATTCCGCAGAACGAGCACCGCGGCGTCCTCGTGCCGGGGACGTTCATCGTGGACATGTATTACCGGGGGCGCGACGCGCAGGGCGAGGTGTCGCGGGAGAAGATCACGACGTTCAACGCCCCGACCCGGACGCTGCCGCACAAGCGGCACCCCACGACGCTCGGACAGTATTACGTGATGCGTCTGTCGTGGGCGCCGCACGACGTGCTCGAGCGGGAGGTGGAGTTCATCGTGTCGTATGAGGATCCCGCCGGCCGCAAGACGTTCGGCCAGCCGATCCGGATCATCGTTCCGAAGGAAGTGTTTTGAGTTCGCCCGTCGGGTTCCTCCCCCCGAACTGAGCATCGGCGCCGTCCTCGACCTGCCGCGTGCTTTCAGAGCGCAACGGGCGGAACCGGTGCGCTTTTTTCCGGGATCCCCGCCTGCATCGTCCTTCTCGACTTCGTGGCGCGCCACGAGACGAGCGTTCGCGCGGGCTGAAGCCCGCGGCTCAGGGCACTAGGCGTCGCGGTTCGGCGGGGGGATGATGCGCAGAAGTTCGTCGAGGCGGCGGATGATGAAGTCGGCCTGATCCGCGAAGGCGGGGGGCGCTGCGTCGGCGATCATCAGGACGGTGCGGGCGCCGGCGAGGCGTCCGGACTGAAGGTCGAAGAGATAGTCGCCGACGACCCAGCTTGCAGCGGGTTCGGCGTGGAGGCGTCGGCAGAGGTCGAGGACGGGTTCGGCGGCGGGCTTGATCGCGCCGTCCTCGCGGGTGCGGACAGCGTCGACTTCGATGGCGTGCTTCGAGAGGACGACCTCGACCCAGCGGCGTGCGTTGCGGGTGAGGATGGCGGTCGGGTGACCGCGGCGGCGCAGGGCGCGGACGACTTCGCGGGCGTTGTCGTGCAGGGTGGAGTTCTCAGCGGCGTGGCGTTCGTGCCGTTCAAGGATGCTCTCGGCCCGGGTGCGGTCGGCGGGGGACATATGCTGGACGGCTTCCAGGATCGGTCCGGCCTCGATGCCGATCTCACGGCGGATCCGATCGAAATCGAGCATCGGGGTGGTAAGCGTTCCGTCCAGATCGAACACGACGGCGGATGTCGGCATCCCGGGTTCCCCTTGTGTGCGGCGTTGCGTGTCCGCGGCGTC
>JAJVHU010000028.1:0-41341 GCA_022072505.1 Phycisphaerae bacterium | reverse complement strand
CTGCGCGGTGGACGCGGTCCGCGGCGCGCCGGTCACGGTGAAACCGTGCGTAGTTGTGACGCCGCCGGGAAGGCGGCGTGTTCGGTGCTCAGAAGGAGCGTACATGGAGCTGCCGCGCCGTCATCGTGGGGACGAACTGCTGCGGTCCAGCGCGTTGACGGAGCTGCGTCAGCGCCTGCGGCGGATGGCGCCTGCGCACGACCTGACGACGGTCGTGGCGTGTGCGTTCGATCACCGGACGCGCATGCTGCCTTTCATATACGCGGACATGCGGATGGCGCCGGCGGGAGTTCGCGCGGTGGGCGCGGCGCTGGCGGACGCGGGATTCCCCCGGACGCGGATCGTCCTTCAGCAGTGGAATCGCCGGTTTCGTCCCTCCCGAATGCGGCTTGACGGGCGCGTGCCTGATCTCTTCCTCGTGTCGAGCATGCAGATACACACGGAGGCGTGCAAAGCGCTGATCCGTGACGCGTGCCGGATCGACGCGGCGCATCGCCCGCTGATCATTGCGGGCGGGGCGAAGACGATCTACGAGCCGTGGGACGTGTTCAGCGCGGATCCGCGGAACCCGGCTGGGGCGGACGTCGCCGTGACGGGCGAGGAGTACGTGCTGCTGAGCCTGCTGGAGACGGTGCTTTCGATCCGTGATCCGCGTTCCTCGCTGCGGGAGGCGTTTCTGCGGGCGCGGAACAGCGGTCTTCTCGACGCGATTCCGGGGCTGGTGTACGCGCGGACCGGACCTGAAGGCGCCGCGGAAGAGCTGGTGGACACGGGTGTGCAGCGGCTGGTGAGCGATCTGGACGAGTTGCCGCATCCGGTGCTGGGTTACCGCCTGCTGGAGCCGCCGGGCAAGGGAGAGGAACTGTCGCCGCGGGCGCTTTCGGATTCGGAGGTGCGGAAGTGTTCGCCGATCGCCTCGCTGGTGTTGACGTTCGGGTGCAAGTTCAACTGCCCGTATTGCCCGATTCCGGCGTACAACCAGCGGCAGCATCGGCTGAAGAGCCCCGAGCGGGTTCTTGACGAGTTCACGTCGCTGCACCGGGAGTTCGGGCTGCGTTACTTTTTCGGTTCGGACGACAATTTTTTCAACGACCACGACCGGACGACGCGGATCGTCGAGGCGCTGGCGCGGACGAAGATCGGTGGAGAGCCGTTCCGCAAGCGCATTCGATGGGGGACCGAGGTGACGGTGCATGACACGCTGGCGATGCGCGACCAGCTTGGGGAGGTGCGGCGGGCGGGGGTGCGGGCGCTGTGGCTGGGCGTGGAGGACATGACGGCGACGCTGGTGCGCAAGGGCCAGAGCGTGGACAAGACGACGGAGGCGTTCCAGCTTCTGCGGCAACACGGCATCTGTCCGATGCCGATGATGATGCACCACGACACGCAGCCGCTGGCGACGCGCGGTCGGGATTACGGACTGTTGAACCAGGTGCGTCTGCTTCGGCGGGCCGGAGCGATCAGCCTTCAGGTGCTGATGATGACGCCCGCGACGGGATCGAAGCTTTACGAGGAGGCGTTCACGACCGGGCTGGTGTACGAAAGCGCCGGGGGGCGGAAGGTCGAGCCTCATATGCTGGATGCGAATTACGTGGTGGCGTCGAACCACGCTCAGCCCTGGCGGAAGCAACTGAACATTCTTGCCGCGTACCTGTACTTTTATAATCCGCTCCGCTTCGTGTCGGCGCTGATGAAGCCGAAAAGCCGGTTGTATCTTGCGGACGCAGGGATGCAGGCGCTGGGGATGTGGGGGCTGGTTCAAACATTCCGGCGGACGTTCGGCTGGGCGTTGCGGCTGATGCGAGGGGGGATTCGACGCAAGTCGGGCGTTCCCGCCAGTCCGATCCCGATGCGCGACGCGACCGGCGGTGAGGCGAGTCATGCGTTGCCGGGAACTCCGCTGGCGGGGCTTGTGACGCTGCAAGTGCGCGGGGCGCCCGTCAGGTCGGAACTGAGAGAGGTTTCAGGCTAGCGCGAGTTTCCTGGGGAATCCTCCTCATTGTCGCGTTCCGGATCAGGTTTTTACGGGTTTTCAAGGTGTATTTTTGCACTTTCCGGGCGTCTTGGAGCGGAGTCGTGGTTTTTTTGAGAAAAAGGACTTGCTAAGGTCCGATTATGCGCCTATGATGCAGGGCTGGTTGGATCAGACGATCGGGTCATAAGCTGCGAACTCCTTCAGGCGGCGCACGTTTTTGCTCATCTGTGCTCTCCTTCCTCCAGGCCGAGCGGTCGGCCTCTTTCAACTTGATCCTGAAAGTAAACGTTGGGTCATAGGCCCTTAGACAGGAGCAAACTGCGTGGGCAAGAAGTTGTATGTTGGGAATCTGGGGTATTCGGTGACGGACGCCGATCTGATGTCGTTGTTTTCCGCGCACGGGACGGTGGAGTCGGCGCAGGTGATCAATGACCGCGACACGGGTCGCAGCAAGGGCTTCGGATTCGTCGAGATGAGTTCGGCGGGCGAGGCTCAGGCGGCGATCGAGGCGTTGAACGGCAAGCAGCACGAAGGTCGTGCGCTGACCGTGAATGAGGCGAAGCCGAAGGAGAACCGCAGTTCCGGCGGCGGTTACGGCGGCGGCGGCGGTCGCGGCGGTCGTGGCGGCGGTTACGGCGGGGGCGGCGGCGGCGGGTCGCGCCGTTACTAGGAGATAGAACGCGATCAAGCGCCCGGCGGGTTGACACGGTCGATCCGCCGGGATTTTTTATGCGCCGTCGTGGTTTTCGCGTTCCGCGCAAGAGGCGGACCGGTGCAACGAGAAGTCGCCGGGATCCGAAGCCGCGGCAGGGCACACGCGCTCAGGATACAAGAGGCCCGGCAAGTTGCCCCTCTCACGCAGCACGAAATCAGAATCATGTCCGGTGACCTGGAGATTCGAGTGTCCGGGCGGTCCGTGACGACGCGCGTCGTGATCGGCGGCGGAGAGGCGGATCGCGCGGAGACGTGGCTGGCGCCGCTCGCGCCGTCCGCCTGCGTCGTGGTCAGTGAGCGGAACGTGCTCGCGGTTCTCGGCGACCGGGTGGGGCAAGCGCTGAAGAGCGCGGGCCGGTCGTGCGAGACATATGCGTTCGCGGAAGGCGAGGCGTCGAAGTCGGGGGCGACGATTACGGCGCTTCACGAGTTTTTCTCTCACGTCGGGCTGGATCGGCGCGGGGTGGTGATCGCGTTCGGGGGCGGCGTCGTCAGCGACGTGGCGGGGTTCGCGGCGGCGACGTGGATGCGCGGCGTCCGGCACGTCAACGTCCCCACGACGCTGGAGGGGATGATCGACGCTTCGATCGGCGGCAAGACGGGGATCAATCTACCGACGGGAAAGAACCTCGTCGGCGCGTTTCATCACCCGGTTCTGGTGGTGATGGACCCGCAATGCCTCGGGTCGCTTCCGCCGCGTGATCTTCGCGCGGGGCTGGCGGAGTCGGTGAAGCATGCGGTGGTGTTCGACGAGGCGTTCGTGACGTGGCATGAGGCGAACGCCGGGAAAATATTGGCGCTGGATCCACCGGTGACGGAAGCGCTTCTGCGCCGGAACGCCGAGATCAAAAGCGGCGTGGTCGCGGCGGATCCTTATGAGGAGACCGGCGTGCGGGCGCTGCTGAACTTCGGGCACACGATCGGTCATGCGATCGAGAGCGCAAGCGGATACGGTTTGCGGCACGGGGAATGCGTGGCGCTGGGGATGGCGGCGGCGTGCCGAATTTCGGTGGAGCAGTCGGGCCTGGCGCCGACCGAGGCGGAGCGGATCGTGCGGTTGATCCGGTTGCTTGAGCTGCCGTCCACGTTGGGGGCGAGTGTAGCGAAGGCCGGTTGCGTGGAGGTGGACGCCGTGATGGCGCGGCTGGCGTCCGACAAAAAGGTGGTTCAGGGTCGGGCGCGCTTCGTCCTGCTGGAGCGGATCGGCAAGGCCTGCCTGGCGGAGGGCGTTTCCCGGGCGGATGTCCGCGAGGCGGTCGAGGGTGTGCTGGGGGTTTGAGGAGCGCCGGTGGTTCAGGAACGCCGCCCCGCTTCGGCGTTTTCGATCCGGCGGGCGAGGTGCGCCGTGACGAGGCGTTTCACTTCCGGGAGGGCGCCTTCGATCCTTGCGCCGGCCGCCCGGCGATGACCGCCTCCACCGAAGTCGGCGGCGGCGGCGGCGACGTCAATGTCCAGATCGCAGAGCCCGGGCAGCGGGGCCTTGCTGCGAAAGCTGACTCGGACGGGCCCGCTTTTCTGCTCCGCCAGCAGTACGCTGACGACGACGGAGCGGATGCTGAGAGGATCGTTGATGAGGTTCTCGGTGTCCGCGAGGGTGGCGCCGACGCGGGCAAACGTCTCCTGATCGACGGAGAGGACGGCGAGCCGATCCTGAGCAGCAAGCTCGATCGTCGAGAGCACCGCAGCGCGCAGCCGCAGCCGCGCCGCGTCATCCGTCTGATACAGGCGCTGGTAGATGTCGTTGGGGGCGACGCCGAGGGCGGCGATCCTCGCGGCGGCGTCGAGGGCGTCGGGGGTCGTGTTCGAGTGCGCGAACCAGCCGGTGTCGGTGGCGATGCCGATGAAGATCGCGGCCGCGGCGTCGGGGGAGAGGGTCCAGCCCTGGTGAACCGCCCAGTGATAAAGGATGAGGCAGGTGGCGGCGGCGGACTCGTCGATGATGAGCGCGTCGGCGGGGACATCGCGCGTGACGTGATGATCGACGATGATCCTCGGGAGAGCGGAGGCGCGGAGCCAGGTTTCGAGAGGAAGAAGCTGGTTCCACGCTCCGGTGTCGAAAATGATCACGCCGTCACAGTGATCCAAATCCGCGAGGGGCACCTCCCGCCCGAGGACGCCGACGGGCTCGAAGCGAGCAAACACCGAGTACGTCCTCGGGAGCGGATCAAACGACACGGCGAGCGGATCGGCCCCGCGGGCGCGAAGGAGTTCGCGCGCGGCGACGAGCGAGCCGAAGGCATCTCCGTCCGGTTTCGTATGCGACAGGAGAAGCGGTCTGTGCAGCGTGGCGGCGCGGTCCGCGGCGGCGTCGTAGGCTTGCAAGAGGGGATTCATCAGGGATCGGGCGTCCTTCCGGCATCAGGGGCGTCGCGCCGCGCGTTCTTCGGCGGCGCCGAATCCGGGAGGATCGCGGCGGCGGATTTCGCGTCATAAGGCGCTGCGGCGCGAACGAAGATGTCAGCCAGGTTGTTCCGGTCGCCGGGAACCAGGTTGGTCGCCTTGCTATGATAGACGACCCAGCGTCCGGCGCCGGACTCGAAGGCGACGAAGCGCCCGTCGGCGGAGATGTCGGGCATCATGCTCATGCCGTCCGCCTCTTCACCGGATGATGAAACGCTCACGCGCTCGGTGACGCCGCCCGTGTCCGTCGGGCGCCGGTCCGACAGGACGGCGATCAACAATACAGCGTTGAAGAAGACAGGGATCATCCGAGAACCGTCTCCGCCTCAGGCTCGACGCACGCTCGGACGTCGTCAAGGTCATGCATCACCTGCGTTTTCAGGGCGTCCGCCGAGGCGAACGTCCGCTGGTTCCGCAGGAACTTCAGGAGTTCCAGCCGCAGGGAGGCATCATACAGGTCGCCGTTGAAATCCAGAAGGTGGGCCTCGATGCGCCGGTCGGCGCCGCCGAACGTCCTGGCCGCGCCGATGTTGACGGCGGCAGGGCGGCGACCCGAGGGCGTGTGAGCACGGGCGGCGTAGACGCCGTCGGCGGGGACAAGCTGGTCACCGCAGTCGAGGTTCGCAGTGGGAAACCCGAGGGTGCGTCCGCGGGCGTCTCCCGGGACGACGCGGCCGATCAGCGCATAAGGGCGTCCGAGGGCGGCGTTGGCGACCTCCAGGCGACCGGCGGCAAGGCACTCGCGGATGAGGGAACTCGAGATGGCGCGCTCCGCGCCATCGACGGGGAGACAAAGAGGCGGGATGACGTGTGCGGCGAACCCGAACCGGACGCCGAGAGCTGCAAGGAGTTCGTTCGTACCGGTCCGGTCACGTCCGAACCCGAACGTCGGCCCCTCGATCACGTGTTTCGGGCGAAAGCGCGAGACGAGGACGTGCTCGACGAAATCCGCCGCCGTCATCGCCAGCAGGGCCGGATCGCTGCGAGCGACGACGACGGCGTCGGCGCCGCAGGCCTCGATCCATCGAAGCCGCTCGTCCGGCGGGGTAAGCCGTTGCGGCGCGCGGTGCGGCGCGATGATCGTCAGGGGGTGCGGTTCAAACGTCAGGACCACCAGCGGCAGGCGGACTTCGGCGAGGGTCTTTGCGTATTTGAGCAGATGCTGATGCGCACGATGAACGCCGTCGAAGTTGCCGACCGTCAGGACACAACCGCCGGGAAGCGGCGCTGCGTGTTCAAGTCCGTCTATCTTTCGCAAGGAAAGCCTCGTCCGCCGACCGTCGCCGGGGGGTCGGCGACGCAGGGAGAGGATACGTCAGGTCCGGCCGCCGGGCAATGACCCGCGCTTGCGACGCTGTCGCCGCAGGGATAAACGTGGGGGGAGCGGCGGAGTTGGCGCCGTGCGGCAAGCGAGACGGCATCCGTGGATCTGCTTCGACTTCGATCACTCCCTTTGACGGCGCGTCCGAACTTTCTTCACGAGTATCAGCACACGATCCTCTGGACGATGCTGGCCGGACTGGTCGAGGGGCGGTTCGGGAGCCTCGTCGTCTCAAAGAGCTTCTCGGGCAGCGCGACGATGGTGGCGATCGCGACGGCGACGCCGACGGCGTCCTATCTTTTCAGCGTGTACTGGGGAATGCTCCTGGCGCGAGCGCCGAAGCTGGCGGTGCAGGCGTTGTTCGTTGTCGGCACGGCGCTTTTCGCGGCTGCGGCATCGCTGGCGTCCCCGACCCGCGGCGGGGCGGGAGCGTTCATCCTCTGCCTGGGATTGTCTCAGGTTTTTCTGGCGGGCGTACTGACGTTGCGGCCGGCGATCTGGCAGGCGAATTACCCCGCGACATCGCGCGGCAGGATCACCGCGCGTCTGCACGCGGCGAACCTGTTTGTGTCGACGTCCGCGGCGCTGATCGTGGCGCCGATCTGCGACCGAGACCCCGGGGCCTTCGGGATCGTCCTCCAGGGGTGCGCGGCGGTGGGGCTGCTGTCGCTGGTGTTCCTGCTTCGGATGCGCGTGCGGGGCGAGGGAAGAAAGCGCCGACAGCGCGAACGAGTGTTGCGCTCGCAGGGCGAGCCGCAAACGATCCGGGAGAGGCTGTCAGAGTGGTCGCCGGGGCGGGTCTGGCGGCGGATGCACGAGGCGATCGCGGCGGACCCCGCCTACGCACGTTATCTCAGCGCGCAGACGTTCCTCGGGCTTTCCAACCTGCTGGTGATGGCGGTGCTGACGGTCCTGGTGACGCGGGAGATCGACGGCTGGGGCGGGGACGTGTACTGGGTCGGGACGGTGCTTTTCACGGCAATGCCGCGCTTGCTGACGTTCGGGAGCCTGCGGCAGTGGGGCGGGTTGTTTGACCGCGTCGGGGTGCTGCGCTTCCGGGTGATCAACTGCTGGTTCTGGGGCGTGGCGGCCGTGCTGGGACTCGCCGGAGAGCTGGCGATGACTTACCGGGATGCGGTGGGTCCGATGTCGCCGGTGATGATGATGTCGTGTTTTGCGCTTCAGGCGGTGGCTTACGGTTTCGGGATGGGCGGCGGCAAGGTGGCGTGGAGCCTCGGGCATCTTCATTTCGCCAGCGGCGCCCGCGGAGACCTTTACATGGGCATCCACGTGACGTTGACGGGGGTGCGCGGGACGGTGGCGACGTTGCTGGGCGTATACCTGTGGCAGTGGATCGGGTGGGGGATCTGGATCGTCGCGCTGGTGTTCATGATGATCGCGCACCGGATGTTCAAGCGGCTTGCGGATGAGGAGGGTTCCAGAGCGGTGCAGGCCGGATCCCGTGGGGGGTAGGGCGTGTAAAATCGCGTCGGCAACCCCCCCGGGAAGCTGGAGGTGGCGGGAAGGGAAAATGACGGCGGCGTGGAGCCGGCGGTCAGGTTGGAATGAAAGATTGTCGGAACCGTATAATGAGGGTGTTGCGGTCGATATCCTTCCTGAGGCGGCAGCGGCTGTCGAAGGCGGTCGAACGAGTCGGCGGAGGCGTCATGCGCGGGCAAAACATGATTGTGGGGGCGGTGCTGGCGGCATCGAGCTGGATCGGCATCGCTCAGAGCCGGGCGTTTGACGCATCGACGGGAATGCGGGTCGAACCTCCCTCGCAGCCGCTGGCGGTCAAACAAGACATGATCCGCGACCGGGTGGAGCGGTTCCGGGACCGGATGTTCAGGCTGCAACAGGATCTGGCGGCTGAGGAGCCGGAGAGCGCGGAACGACTTGCCCGGGCGCTGACCCGGTTGGGGGAGCTTGGCGCTCCGGAGCATCTCGGGGATCTGGTGGCGCGTCTGCAACGAGGAGAGGATCTGCGTTCGACGACCGCGCTTCAGGATGAGGCGGTGGCGGACCTTGAGACGGTGCTCGCTGTGTTGCTCCAGCGAGACAGCCGGAATGAGAACCGCGAGCGGGAGATTGCTGACCTTCAAGCGCAGATGAAGCGGCTGGAGGAACTTCTGGACCGCCAGCGCGGATTGCGCGAGGCGACGCGAGACGCGTCGGGCAAGGGATTGCAGCAGCGCGTCGAGGAGGCCTTGCGCGGCGCGCAGGAGCTTTTGAACCGTCAGGCGGATTTGTCGGCACAGACGTCACGCGAGGCGGCGGCGCCTGGGGGAATGAGCGCGGAAGCGGCGCGACAACAGGCGCAGCAGCAGGGCAAGCTGGCGGAGGCGGCGGCTGCGCTGGCGGAGGCCGTCAAGCAGGCAGCGGCGCAGGCACCGTCGCGCGCTTCCAGCCCCGACGAGTCGGAGGAAGGCGAGCGGTCGGACGCTGCGCCGCAAGGAGAATCTGCGCCTTCGGCGCTCGAGCAAGGCGCTGAAGCGATGAAGTCCGCCGCGGAAGAGATGGCGCAGGCCGCCGAGGCCTTGCGGGAGACGAACGCTTCCGAGGCCGAGGCGGAGCAGGAAGACGCCGAGGCGGCGCTCCGCCGCGCCGTGCATGCGCTGAAGGAGGCGGCGGAAGAGCGGACCCCCTCGCCCTCGCAGGAGGATCTGGCGCGTCGGCAGCGGGGGCTTGCGGAGGAGGCGGATCAGCTTTCGCAAGATCTGCGTCCGCCGCAAAGCGGACAGCCGGGCGAGCCTGCCCCGCAAATGCCGTCGCCGAGCGGTCGGCGTTCCGG
Source organism: Phycisphaerae bacterium (assembly GCA_022072505.1). Lineage (GTDB taxonomy): Bacteria > Planctomycetota > Phycisphaerae > UBA1845 > UBA1845 > JABWBH01. The sequence continues at coordinate 32,140 of JAJVHU010000028.1, read as the reverse complement.
ATCGGAGGCGCAGCCTCGCGTTGAGGATGCCGAGCGCGAAATGCATGATGCGGCCGAGGATCTCGAACGCGAGGATCGGGAGGGTGCGCTGGAGCACCAGGAAAAGGCGGTCGAGTCGCTGGAGCAGGCAAAGCGCGAACTGGAGGACACGCTGCGCCAGAAACGTCGTGAGGAGCGGGAGGAGATGCTCCGCGACCTTGAGGCCAGGTTTCATGACCTTCATGTCAAGCAGAAGCGGATAAACGAGGAAACGTCCGCCTTGGACGGGTCAGGGTCATCCGCGGCGGACCGGGCGTTCGAGCTTGCGGCGGCGGGGTTGTCGGAGCGGGAACGATCGCTGGCGGGCATCGTCGACACGTGCCTGCACATTCTGGAGGAAGAAGGCACGACGATCGTCTTTCCGCGGATCCTTGAGCAGGCGTCCGAAGACATGCGTCTTGTCGCGGATCGTCTCGCCCAACGTCAGACCGGGGCAGTGACTCAGACGGTGCAGGCGGAGATCCTCGACGCGCTCAGCCAGTTGCTGGAGGCCGTGCGCCAGATGCAGGAGGAAGAGCGGGAGCGCCAGCAACAGGAGGATCAGGGCGCCCCGTCCGATCAGAACGCGCCGCTCCTTCCGACCTCGGCGGAGCTGAAGCTGCTGCGTGCGGCGCAGGGGCGGGTCCGCGATCGGACGATGACGATCGAGAAAGCGCGGTCGGTGGATACCGAGGCCGACGTGACGCTTGATCGCACGTTGTCGCAGACGGCGGATCGACAGCAGGAGTGCTTCGAGATCGCGCGGCAGCTGCGCAAGCGGCTGGAGGAGGAATGACCGGGTTGAGGGCGGATTGAGGGTCAAACATGAAGGCGTTCATTGCGGCATCCGGGCTGTTGTGCGTTGCGATGGCGGCGATCGCGCAAGAACAGCCCGCGCCGAAGTCGCCCGCGGAGCGGTTCGTCGAGTTTCTTCAGACGCGGACCGGGGCCGACGCCGCGGCGCGTGACGCAGTCCTGCGGAAGTGGGCGGCGACGCCGAGACCGGACGAAGCGGAGTTTCTGACGGAGGCGCTCGCGTCGCTTCACGCCGAGTTTCGCGCCGCCTTGGACGCGCGCGATCGCGACGATCCTCGCGAATGCGCGGAGGTGACGCGACGTCTGAGTGAAGCGGAGGATCCTTATCTGGCGGCGGCGGCCACGGTGTTGCACGTCAAGGCGCTGCTGGACGCGGGGGACGCGGCGGCGGCTTTGAAAGCGGTCGAGACGTCGGCGGGCGATCGTCGGGAGCGGATCGGACAATACAGTTACGGTCTAGCCGAGTTCGATTTCTGTCATGCCGCGGCGCTGCTTGAAAACCTGCAATATGACGCAGCGTCGCGGAAGCTCGTGCAGTTCCTGACCGTGCATCCGGACGCGCCGGTGCGTCTTACGCAGTCGGCGCGGCAGATGCTGGCGGAGTTGGAGGCGAGGACGCCGGGACAGATCGGCGAGGTCAGCGACCTGATGTCGTTCGCGGCGGGCCGTCTCAAACACGGCGACACCGGAGAACAAGTGCAGGCGCGTCAGCAACGGGCGATCGATCTGCTCGACCAGATGATCGAGGAGGCGGAGGATCGCGAGCGAAACCAGCAGAACCAGCCGGACGACGGGTCGCAAGGCGGGTCGCCGCGGCAGAACCCCTCGCAGCCGCAAAGCCCGATGCCGCAGTCGCAACTTCCGCCCGACGGCGCGGTGCGCGAGCATTTGAGCGTCCGAGACATCAATCCCGGCGAGGCGTGGGGCGCGCTGCCGCCTGCGGAGCGTGAGAAGGTTCTTCAGGCGTTGCGGGACTCGTTTCCCCCGAGATACCGGAAACTCGTCGAGCAGTATTACGAGCAGTTGGCGCGGGAGCCGAAATGAGCGCGTGAGCTGCGGCGCCTTCCGCCTGTCGGGGGTTCAAGACTTGTTGTACATCTGCGCCAGCGTTCTGGTGATGTTGCCGGCGGTCGGCTCCTCGGAGGCGGAGGTCCGCCTTGTTGACGGACGGCGCGTGCAGGGACCGTGGCTGGGGTGGAGTGAGGCGGGTGCGGGGCTGCATCGGGACGGCGCAGCCACGATCGTTCCCGCGGAGGACGTACTGGAGATAACGTTCACCGGCGTGACTCCCGCCGCGCCTGTCGCCGGCGAGGGGAATGTGATGGTTCACCTGGCCGGCGGGGGTCGGATCGCAGCGCGCCTGGGAGAGGAGTCGTCAGTCGGGATAGCGATCAACACCCCTGACGGCGAGGCTCGGACGCTGCCGCTGTCGGTGGTTGAAGCGGTCCAGTTCGCGGGAGAGGCAGCCTGTCCGGACGGCGAGGCTGCGTTTGCCGCGGCGCTGCGTGCGCGGCGAGCGGGCGAAGACGTTCTGATTGCATGCGCGAGCGGCGAAGTTCGGACGGTCGGCGGAGTTCTTGAGTCGCTGGGCGCGGAGAGCGGACGTTTTCGCGCGGGGAGTGAGTCACGGACATTTCGCACGGCGCGCATGCACGGGGTCGTGCTGGCGACGCCGCTGAATCCGCAGGAACCGCCCGGGTTCCGGGTTCACACCCGGCACGGCTGGATTGTCCCCGGGGCGTTGGACGGCGTGGGCGACATGCTTCACGTGCGCTTGACGGAAGGGGTCAGCGTCGCGGTTCCGTCCGCGGAGGTGACGCGGATCGAGCGGCTGAATCCGCGGGTGGTGTACGTCTCCGACCTGCCGCGAGCAAGGGAGCATGTCGAGGGCGTGCTGCTCGTTCCTCGCTCGGCGCGGAATGATGAGAACGCCGCGCGCGGTCCGCTCCGGCTGGACGGACGCGACTTTCCGAAGGGCGTCGGCATGCACGCGCGCACCGCCGTGACTTATGATCTTTCCGGCGAGTACGAGACTTTCTTCGCTCTGGTCGGCGTGGACGACTCCGCGGGTCCGGGAGGCAGCGTTGTGTTCCGCGTGGAAGCGGACGGCAAGACCGTCTTCGACAGCGGGCGGCTGACGGCGAGCGACGGGGCCGTGGAGGCGCGTCTCTCGGTGGTCGGGGCGGATTCCCTGACGTTGATCTGCGACGTTGCGGACGGCGTGGACATCGGGGATCTCGGCAACTGGGCCGACGCCCGCGTCATCAAACCTTCAGGTCTGAGGCGATGAACGTCACGCTCACGAAGTCGGGGCGCGTGCGACGCTGCTTGTCCTCGACGGACGCCGCTGCGGCCGGTCAGGCTTTGATTCGGCGGCGTCATTTCGACGGGGGCGCCTCGGCGCTCATTCTTTTCTCGTTTGCCTTGACGGTGACGGCGCGTGATCAGGACGCGGCGAGCCTCGAATTCGCGAGACGCCGGGTTCAGGAAGCGGAGGCGCGTCGCGTCGCGCTGATCGAGCGGTTGGCGCCGGCGGTGGTGTGCATTTTTGACCCGCTTCAACGCGGCGGGGGGTCGGGCGTGCTGATCGACGCGGACGGGCACGGGCTGACCAACTTTCACGTCGTTGCGGAAATGTTGGAGTCGCGCCGCGGGCTGGGCGGGCTGTCCGACGGACGGTTGTACACGCTTCATCTGCTGGGCGTTGATCCGGGCGGCGACGTGGCGATGTTCCGCCTCGGCGAAGTTGAAGGCGAGTCAGACGCCGTGGCGACGCCGCGCGGAGAGGCGTACACGCCCGGTCGCTTTCCCTTTGTCCGCCTCGGCGACTCCGACGCCGCCCGCGTGGGAGACGAAGTGATCGCGATGGGCAACCCCTTTGTGCTCTCCGAGGATTTTACGCCGACCGTGACCTTCGGACGCGTCAGCGGGGTTCACCGGTACCAGTACGGCGAGGGGAATCATCTCCTTTACTCTGATTGCATCCAGACCGACGCCGCGATCAACCCCGGGAACTCCGGCGGACCGCTCTTTGATGTTTCCGGAGCGATCATCGGCATCAACGGCCGCATCTCGATCAACTCCCGCGGCCGCCTGAACGTCGGGGTCGGCTACGCGATCTCCGCGAACCAGATCCGCCGCTTTCTTCCCGGACTGCGCGAGGGTCGGCTGGTGCGGCACGGAACGTTGCAGGCGACGGTGCGTGATGAGCCGGGTCGCGGCGTCGTTTTCGACCGGATGCTCGAAAACGCGCCGGCGTACAACGCGGGGCTTCGTCCGGGCGACCGCCTGCTCTCGATCGACGGTCACGCGATCCCCTCCGCGAATCATTACGCCAGCCTGCTCGGAACGTACCCGGAACACTGGCCGCTGGTGATCGAGTATGAGCGGAGCGGGCAGGCGTCGCGCGTGGTTTGCAGACTCGAGCCTCTGCCGGTTGAGCTTCCGGTGTCGTTTCCCCTGATGCCGGCGCCGGAGGAGGAAGTCGGTTCCGGCGCGGAGAATCCCGATGTGCAGCAGGAGGGCGCGACGGCCTCGCGCTCGAATCCGCCGCAGATCCCCGCATCTGCCGTCGTCGGCGCCGTTCTGGACCGGACGGTCAAGTTGTACGGACTCGGCGCCGGGATGGAGGCCGGATACGGAAGCGGAGTGCTCGTGTCCGCCGAAGGCGACGTGGTGACCGTGCTGTCCCTGCTGATTGACGCCCGGCGGATCAAGGCGGTGATGCGCGACGGTTCGGCGTGGCAGGCCGAAGTTCGCCACCGGGACGCGGGGCGGCAGCTTGCGCTGCTTCGGATCTCAGGAGTCTTCACGACGGGACGCGGAAATGAAGCGCCGACCCGACCGGCCGCGGGGGATTCGCCCGATGCAGCGGAGTCCGTGCGGCGGACGTTCGCACACTTCGACGTGGCGGAGAATCCGGAGGCGTTTGCCGGAGCGTGGGTGCTGGCCGTGGGGAATCCGTTTCACATTGCGGAAGGGGCTGAAGCACCTTCCGTGACGCAGGGGGTATTAATGTTGCGGTTCCCGCTGGACGCGACGCGGCGATCGAAGGAATTCGCATATCGCGGCGATGTCTGGGCGATCGACGCCGTGACAAGCAGCCCGGGTTTTCCCGGCGGCCCCGTCGTAGATCCATCTGGTGCGCTCGTCGGCGTGCTGGGACGCGAGGTTCGTCTTAACCGCACGCACACCAACCTCAATTACGCGGTCCCGGTCGAGGAGGTCCGCACGTTTCTGGCCGAGGCGTGTTCCGACGGCGGCGATCGCGCGGCGACCGAGGCGGCGCAGCACGAGACCGCCGCGCCCGTCGATCCGGGGATCCGTCTTGTCAAAGCCGGATACCGGACGACGTTGGCTTATGTTGAGCGCGTCTTGAAGGACTCGCCCGCGGCGCGAGCCGGCGTCCGTCCGGACGACCTCATCCTGGCTGTCGGCGACCGCGAGACGCCCGACGCCGAAGCTTACGAGCGGGCGATCAAGGCGCTGGCGCCGGGCGAATCCGTCGAGTTCATCTTTCGCCGCGGACGCGAGGTCATGACGGTCCGGATGGATCTGTCGACATCGCCGTGACCGCGGCGTGAGACGCTCCGGGCGGCGTCGCCGCGTCAATGCAGCCGGACGAACGCCGCCGCCGACGGAACGCGGTCGCGGTTCAGGATAAACAGCATGTAATACCCCGGTGGAGCAACGTTGCCGCCGGAGGGCGCCCAAGCCTCCAGCGATCCACCCCGAGACGCAAAGGTCAGCGGCACATAGCGCTGCTCCATGTTGAACGCGTGCGTCACGCTTGAGGGCCGGATGAGCACGACGGAGGAAATCTGGTCGGCCTCGGCCGTCGCCACGGAGAACGACGCGCCGTAGGCAACCTCCTCCGGCGCCGACGTGATGACCGGTCTTGCGCCCTTGAAGAGGTAAGGCGGGCTGAAGATCTGCGCGTTTCTCTCATCGAGAGGATACCCCTCGGCCGCCGTCCCCCCCGCAGAGAGCACGCGCCCGTCGGACAGCAGCACCGCGGTCGAGTGATACATCCGCGGGCGGTTCATGCTCGCCATCCGTTTCCAGCGCTGTCGCCGGACAAAGGGGTCCAGCCGCTCGGCGCGGTACACCGGCTGCGCTTGCGGTCCGCCGAAATCGAAGTCGCTGCGTCCGCCGACGGCGAGCACGCTGCCGTCGGGCAGGAGGACGGCGTTCAACTGCGTGCGTCCGGTGCGCATCGCGGGACCGGGCCGCCACTGCGGCGAGCTGAGCGACAGATCAATGATCTCCGTCGTGTTCGTCGCGAAATCGCCGCAGCAGACGCCGCCGAGGACGAGCACCTGATCCGGACCCGCGGGGTAGAGCACCGACGTTCCGTAGCTGCGGTAAGGGTGGTCGAAAAAGTCCACGAAGGACCACGTCCCGTTGTTGGGGTTGAAGCGGTGGGAGTCGCGGCCCGGTCCGGCGTAAAAGACGCGCCCGCTTGAGAGCAGATGCATCCACGGATAAAGCGGAAGCGAGCGTTGCGAGAGGATCGACCACGTGCGCGTCGCGGGGTTGTAACGCTCGACGTCCGTGTTGAGCGGGCTGATCGGAAACCCGTTGTCGTCGCACGACGCGCATTCCGTCAGACCGGAGAACGTCACGACCGATCCGTCGCCGAGCATCGTGTTCGTCGGGTACCAGCGGCCCTGGTTCATGTCGCCGGCGCGGGCGTAGGCCGGGGCGGCGTCGAGGGGGTTGATCGTGTGCGAGTAATACGCACCGGCGAAGGCGTACCCGAGCGGGCAGTTCTGATCCTCGTGCATCAGGTCGCCGCCCGTCAGGAGCAACTGCCCGTCAGCCAGAACGCTGTGTCCGGAGCAGAACAGCGACGTCATCGCGTTCGGTCGCCCGTCGCCGCAGTCGCGCGCGGATTCCTCCGGTTCGTAGTCGATCAAGGTGAAGACCTCGGTCTCAGGGTTCCAGAGGTAGGACCAGGTCGTTCCGTAATAACCGTGCGTGAAGACCTGACCGACCAGCGGTCCTTGTCCGCCCGGGCGCGTCACGACGACGCTGGCGTGGATCGGCGTCGCCAGCCGTTCCGGCAACCCCCAGTCAAATATCGGTCCCCACGCCCCGCGCCGGTCATTCGCTTGCGCCGAGGCGACGAGCACCGCTGCAAACCCCAGGACGACGGTCTCTCGCAACATGAATCCGCCTGACGGCATCTTTGATTCCTCCTTGCCTCCCCCGTCGGGTCGTCACAACAAGATCGCGAGATCCCCGAGAAGGTGTGTCCCTTGCCGGCATCTCGAATCCGCCTCCGAATCATTCGCAGGTCACGTTTTTCCGCAGTCCGCACTCGAGAACCTCGACGGCGTGCTCTCCGGCCGTGAGGCCGTTGAACTTCGCCACCGCCTTGCCGCGGTTATTGACGTCTTGCGCGTTGTCGGTTTCGGGACGGTCGTCGAGGCGGAACGTGAGCGTCATTCCGGGGACGCCGCCGGATATCTTCGCCTTCAGGAGGTACGCCCCGCGCTTCTCCCGGCAGCGCGTCTTGAGTTTTTCATCGCCCGAGCAGTTTGAGCCCGCGTCGTCTACGACCACGCTGATCGAGGCCGGAGTTCCCGTCGCCCTGCCGTCCGACGGCGTCACGACGCACTCGACCACGGAGCCTGCCGGCGCCAAGCCGCGCGGGATCGCGTCCGCATGTCCCGCCGACGTGATGCGACGGACCTCGTTTCCGTCGATCTCCCAGACATATTCGTAACGCACGACATCGTAATCAAGATCGTCAAGCACGAGGTCGGTGTCGATGCGGCAGAAGATCGCATCCGCCTCGGTCGGCGCGGGCGGGTCGAACTGCAGCGCGACCGGCTCCGGCGGACGGTTGAACTGCGGATCGCGCTGGGCGACGACTTCGATCGGCGCATCGGTCATCAGCGCGCCGTTGAAATACACCTGCACGCGCCACCGTCCGGTGATCGTGTGCATGTCCGGGATCCACCAGTAAAAGAAAAGCCCGCTGTAGCGGATGAAATAATCCCAGCCGAACTCCACGTCACCGGAGTCGTACGCCGTCGTGCCGTCGGGCCGGATGAACACATTGCGCCACGTGCTGCCTGCGGGGAGGTTGGCGAAGATCATCCAGAAGTAGAGAAACCCGTCGGAGGTGGCGATCTGTCCGGTGCGCGGCTGCTCATACGGCAGCGGATCGTGCTGGAACAGATCCTCGTAGGTGAACGCGAAGTCGACGAAATACGTGTCCAGGTTGAGCGGTTCCTGATCCGCCCAGCCGCTGTCCCCCGGTCGGCAGTCGCCCGCGAAGGGGTCGAACACCGTGTAATTCGGGAGATCGCGGCTTTCGAAGTGCAGATGCGGACCGAAGCTGTATCCGCTCGATGCGGTCAGTCCGATCTGTTGTCCGGCGACGACCTGCTGACCCGGCGTGACGATGACGCTGTTTTTCTTCAGATGCCAGTAATACCCGAGGCGGCCCTTGCCGTGATCAACGATGACGAAGTTGGCGTCGTTGTTTTTTCCGCTGACGTTCATGTCGTCAAAGCCATCCTGCGTGGCGACGACCGTCCCTTCCAGCACGGCGAACACCGGCACGCCGATCAACTGCTCGGCGAAACTGCGCAGACCGCAGTCAATCCCCGCGTGCGTGTTGTAGGTGAAGTCGCGGCATGCGTAGTCGCGGTAGCCTTCGGAAGGATCCTGATCGACGAACAACCCGCTGAAGAGGTCGCCGTAAACGTAGCCCGCCTGCGGCCAGAAGGGGTAGAGCAGGGACGACGACGACGGTTCGGGAGAGGAAAGCGGTCCGTGCGCCGCCTCGTACGCGGCGAGCAGGTCTCGGACGTGGTCATGCTCACGGGGAGTGATGCAATTGTGCTCAGGCTGGTCAAGCGGATGCCGCACGAAACCGCCGAATGCGGCGTTCTGGGCGGACGCGACGGGACTTGCCGCCGCGACCATCAATGCTGCGGCGACCCCGCAGCGCCACGGGAAGTTCAAGGAACTCATGATGTTTCTCTCTCCGGAAATCCGCGATGTCTGAATGTCATGCGGATGCACATTGTAGCGGGTTGGGGAGGCAGTTTCGAGGGGATCTCAGGGCCGGATCGTCCGTCTTTGCCGCACACGCTCGTCGCAGGGGAGGGGGTCCGTATTACCCAGCCAGGCGTCCCACGCCCCGTGGTGCGTCGTGTCGACGCCTTCGTCGCGGGCCCGGGCGTGCAGAAATCCCTGCAGTTCGATCAGGAAATGCGTGTCCATCAAATCCGGGTGCTCCGCCAGGTGGGCGTGCAGAACGCGGTAGACGAGCTTCAGGTCCGCTACATCATGTACGCCGATCACCGCCTCCCCCCGCGCCTCGAAGCTCATGATGTTTCCTTCCCGCCTCCCGATGAACAAGCCCTGTAACTCGGCTGATTCTAGGACGCGGTCGCCGCGTCGGCCAGTTCCGGCGGGGGGATCCGGACGGGCCGCTCGCCTGATCGTGACATCGAAGCAGCCGGCAATGAAAAAGCCGCACCGTCGTTCTGCTTTCGGATCTCGCCTGCTTGCGTCCCGCGCGTCGCGCGGTTTACATCCCGCATATCAGGGGCGAGGGCATGATCGGCATGAATGCTTGCATCCGGATCGTCGTTCTGCTCGCGTGGAGTCACGCCGCCGCGGCGCCGGCCGCGCGCCAGGAACCCGGCAGCGGCCCGTCCGCGCAGGAAACCACGAAAACCAGCGACGCCCCGGAAACCGACGATGCTTCCGCGCGGACCGGCGGACTTCAGGCCGTGCTCACCACGCCGCGCGGCGAGATTCGTATTCAGCTCCTTTCCGACGAGGCGCCGGTGGCCGTCGCCAGTTTCGTCAACCTGGCGCAGCGCGGGTTCTACGACGGCCTGACATTCGATCGCGTCGTCGGGAAGACGGCCGTGGAAGGCGGCTGCCCGCTGGGGAAGGGCATCGGCTGGCCGGGATACAAGTTCGAGGACGAGTTCACGGATGCGCTCCGGCATGATCGCCCGGGGCGCGTCTCTCTGCTGAACGCCGGACCCGACTCCAACGGCTGCCGCTTCACCATCACAATGCGGTCGATGCCGACGATGGACGAGCGCAACACGATCTTCGGACAGGTCCGCGGCGGGCTGGAGGCGGTGCAACGTCTTGAACCTGGCGACGCGATCGAATCCGTCAGGATTGTCGGAGACCCAGCTCCGCTGCTGACCCGGTTCGCCGAACGCGTCGAGACCTGGAACCGCGCCCTTGACGCCCGTTACAGCCGCCTGCGTCCGGCGTCGAACCAGCCCGTCCCTCCACCCCCGAGTTCATCCGGGCCTGGACCCGCTGCGCCGAAACCGGGCTGATCCCGGCCGCGACTCTGAATTGCGCACCTGCCCCGATGACGGCGTCCCCGGCCTTCTTCTTCCTGAGGGCGGCTGTCAGCGCTTCCCTCGCCGCACAGACGAACGACCGGGGGTCGGGAGACGTAGAACCGGCGGGGACGCCCTCCGGTCCGGCTGGTCGAACGAACGACTTTGCCCGATAACGTCTTAGGATAGCGGACCGGGGAAGGTCAGGTCAGGTGAGATAACGAGCATGCGCATAACGGTCGCAGGAAGCGGATACGTCGGGCTGGTCACGGGGGCGTGCCTGGCGGACACGGGCAACCGCGTCCTCGGGTATGACATCAACCGCGCCCGCGTGGACGAGTTGAACGCGGGAAAGTGCCCGATCTTTGAACCCGGGCTGGCGGACCTGCTGCAGCAGAACCGTGATGCCGAGCGCATCCGGTTCACGCACGATCTGGATGAAGCCGTCCGTCACGCGGAGATCGTTTTCATTGCGATCGGCACGCCGCCGCTGGAGAGCGGGGCGGCGGATCTGTCATCGATCGAGTCGTTCGCCCGTGAACTGGGCCCGCGCGTCGGGCGGCCGCTGGTCGTGGCGATCAAGAGCACCGTCCCGGTGGGAACCGGCGAGCGCGTTGAAACCCTCATCCGCGAGCGGACGAAGTTTCCCGTCGACGTCGTCAGCAATCCCGAGTTCCTCAAGGAGGGCGGCGCGGTCCGCGATTTTCAGTTCCCCGACCGCGTCGTCGTCGGATCGCAGTCTCCCGAAGCCGCGCGCGTCATTGAAGACCTTTACCGCCCCTTTGTCCGCAATCAGAAGCCGATGCTGCGGATGAGCCGCCGCGCCGCGGAACTGACGAAGTACGCGGCCAACGCCTACCTTGCGATGCGCGTCAGCTTCATCAATGAAATCGCCAACCTCTGCGACCGTCTCGACGTCGACGTGGACGAGGTCCGCCGGGGGATGGGCAGCGACGCGCGGATCGGGCATCATTTCCTCTATCCCGGCGCCGGTTACGGCGGAAGCTGCTTCCCGAAGGATGTTCGGGCACTGGCGCACCTCGCCGAGGAGTCCGGGATGGCCCCGCGACTGCTCCCCGCGATCCACGACGTCAACGTCCGTCAGAAGCGCGTTCTTTTTGAGAAGTTCAGCGCGCGCTTCGGCGGGCAGGTGCGGGGACTGACCGCCGCATTGTGGGGGGCGGCGTTCAAACCGAACACGGACGACATCCGCGAGGCGGCGGCGCTCGCCCTGATCGACCAGCTCCTCGATGCCGGCACGCGCGTCCGTGTGCATGATCCGAAAGCGCTGGCGCCTCTGCGTCAGGTGTACAAGGACCGGGTGACGTATTGTCCGAAGCCTTATGAGGCGCTCGACGAAGCCGACGTGCTCTTCATCTGCACGGAGTGGAACGAATTCCGCAGCCCTGATTTCGACGAGATCGCACGTCGCCTGCGCAAGCGCGTCGTCCTTGACGGGCGGAACCTCTACGAGGGCGCGACGTTGCGCCGTTACGGCCTCGAATACTACCCGGTCGGCCGACCGGCGGTCCGCGAGCGCGACTTGAGCGAGTGAGCTGGAGGCTCGGGCGACGCGCGCCGGTTCACGGGAGGCGGCTCTCGGCACTCCTGACGCGTGAAACCCTGTCAAACTGGCAGAGACCGGATTGTAAACAAGTGCTTTAACCCCTTGTCCAAAATTGAGTTAGGGAACGCCCAGCGCGGCACGTCTCGTGCAATTCCTCTTCGGCGCTCGTGTGATCGGCATTTTTCGGGCGCGAGCGTCGGTTTAAGGTCGTAAGACAAGGAAGGTGGATATGCTCGGTTTCTTGATGACGTGGGATCCGGTGTACCTGCTCGGCGTGATGCTTCCGGCGACGCTGCTGGCGTTGTGGGCGCAGTTCAAGGTGAAGAGCGCCTACGCCCAGATGAGCCGGCGCCCGGTTTCCAGCGGGATGACCGGGGCGCAGGCCGCCCAGCGGATTCTTGAAGCGCACGGCATCCATCACGTCGGCATTGAGCCGGCGCGCGGGTTTCTGTCGGATCATTATGACCCGCGGCACAAGGTGCTGCGGCTCAGTCCGGACGTCTATCACGGTCGTTCGATCGCGTCGGTCGGCATTGCCGCGCACGAAGTCGGGCATGCGATCCAGGATGCCTCGAACTACACCGCGCTGGTGGTGCGCAACGGGATCGTCCCGCTGGCCAACCTCGGCGGGTCGCTTTCGATGGGAATCCTGTTTGTCGGGTTTATTCTGCAATCGACGGGCATGATCGCGGTCGGGATCGCGTTGTTCTCGCTGCTGGTGTTGTTCCAGATCGTCAATCTTCCGGTGGAGTTCAACGCCAGCTCCCGCGCCCGGGCGGCGCTGGTCAGCAGCGGCGTGATCGTTCCGGCGGAGGAACCGCTGGTGGGGAAGGTGCTGAACGCGGCTGCGATGACCTACGTCGCCGCCACGATCGGCGCGATCCTTCAGTTGTTGTACTTCCTGATGCGTTCGGGCCTGCTGGGCGGGCGGCGCGAGTAAGAACGCGACGCCCCCTGGCGCGACCTGCCCTGGCCGACCCGCACGGCGCGGCGTTCAGCGCGCGGAACCGGCGACGGCGGGCGTTACGTGATGCCGCCGCCCGAACCACCACGCGAGCGTCTGCTCCAGCATCAACGTCAGCGCCGCGGCGACGACAAAGAACGACCAGAACTCCCGCCGCGCCGCGGCGTCGATGCTCCCGCCGTCCGCGCCGGCGACGTACCGCATCGGCACGCCGTCAAACGTCCGGCGGAGATCCTCCTCGCGGCAGGGGCGCAGATCGCTCTCGCGCGGATCCACGTTGGCGGCGGCGAGGAACGTCTCCTCCCGGACCTCGCGCGAATTCACCGAAAGTCGGTATATCCCGGGCGACTCCGCTCGAGGCAGGCGGAAGACGATGCTTCGCCCGTCCGGCGTCGGCGCGCCCGTCAGAGAGATTTCCGACTGAGCGGGATAAGCCGGCGTTCGCACGAAACCGGCCGCGTCATACCGGTCCGCGGGCAACGTCCACTCCACCGGTCCCCCCGTCCGGGCTGTCCGGACTTCCCCCGCCCGATCGGTCACGTACGCGGTCAGCTCAAGGCAGATCGGCAGATACGTCGGGAAATCCGCCCAGTTGTTCCACTCCTTGTCCGCGCTGCTGGTCACAAGGACGACGCGGCCCTCGCCGTGACGCTTTTCGAGGATCGCGGGCGACCGAGCGTCATCATCGTAGGTCGCCAGCACCTTCGCGCCGGCTTCGACGATCGTCGCCGTATCAGCCTCGTCGCCTCCGTTTTCGGAGCCCGAGTCCGGCGACTCGATCGAACATGACGTGAACCCGCGGAAACGCACGCGGCCCAGCCCCAGCGGGTCGCCCTCCCGCGCGAGGCGCGACAGAACCGGATGAAGCCGGTCCGTCAGCAGGAGTCCGCGCGGCGCATCCGTCGCGGTTTCACGTTCGCCAAGACGAGCGGGGAGGATTCCGCGGCCCTCGGCGAAAAACAAGCGGTTGTACGCGTCTTCATCCACCTGGTCGCCGAGAAAAACAATCAATCCCCCGCCGCCGCGAACGTGTCCGGCCAGCGCCTCGGCGGTTCTGTCCGACATCGCCGGAACGTTGGCGAGGATGACCGCGTGAAAATCCGGCAGGCGGGTCTCCTCGAATTCCGAGACGCTGACGATCGTTGCCTCATAACCCGAGAACACGTCCCCCGAGGGGCGCAGCGCGGTCGCCAGCAGATGAACCTCATCCAGAAACGGGTCCGGATCCGGTTCGCCGTTGACGATGAGGACGCGCACCGCGTTGAAGACGCGAGCCGCGAGGTAGGCGGCGTCGTCCCCTTCAAGCCGGTCCGACGGCAGCGTCAGCCGGACGCTTTCCTCTCCCGCCGAGGTGAAAGACACTTCCGTCTCGACCGTCAGGCCCGACCCAGATGAAAGCGCGCCGAGCGTCTGCGTGAACGTCAACGCCTCACCGAGCGTCGCGGTCAGCTCCGTCGCCTCATCCGCGCCGGCGCCGACGGAGAAAACGCTGCTTTTCACGCGGACTTCCGTCCCGACGACCGGGATGCCCGACAGGATCGCGGGGTCATGAACGCCTCGGTTGACCGCTTGCGGAGCGCCGACATTGACGCACACGACGCGCAAGGATCGTTCATCGCCGCCCCAGTCCCGCAGCGCATGAAAGATTCCCGCCCCTGTCTCGCGGGTTGCGGCGCCTTCCCGTCGCTCGGCGGCGCCTCCGGGACGATCGATCCAGGTGTTTGCCTGAAAGTCGCTGACCACGTGAAGGACGACGTTGAGGGCGTCCGGTCGGGCGTCCAGAAACTCTCGCACGGCCGCGATGACCGCGTCCGCGTCGTAGGTTCCCTGCGTCGCGGCAAGCGTCGCCAGTTGCGCCTCGACGGTCTCGATCTGATCCGGTCTCGGCGTCACGGAAGCGACCAGCGGCTCGTCGAGACGCGAGGTAAGGATCACCGTGGCGGCGTCGGTCTCGGGATCGGCGGCGCGGAGGGCGGTGGTGACGGATCGTCGGGCCCGGTCAAAGACGGTCGTTGCTTCGTCCACGCGGTATCCGGTGCTCAAGGAGTCGTCGAGGACAAAAACGTGCTCGATTCTCGCCGCCCGCGCCAGCGACCCGCCGACCCCCTCCGGCGGGACGAAATACCGCGACACGAACATCGCCACGCAGAACACCGCGAGACATCGCAGCGCCAGCAGGATCAGCTCCTCGAACTGCACGCGGCGCTGATTGCGCCGCTGAGCCTCGAGCAGGAACTCGATCGCCGCCCACCGGATCCGGCGGTATCTTCGCCGCGCGAGGATGTGAATCAGAACCGGGACCGCCACGCACGCCGCCCCCGCGGAGAAAAGCGCAGGCGAGACAAACGCGCCCAGCAAAGGCGGCGCCGTCATCGCTGAAAGCGGGTTGTCCAAGACTGAAAGCACGCTTCCGTCAATCCTCGTCATCCCACCTCATCGCTCGTCCCGCCGCGCGGGCGCGGAGCGCGCGCCGCCTTCTGCATTCCGCATTCCTGCTTACCCCGCTCCTCGCCGCCGCGCCAGGAACCGCGTCAACACGACGTCCAGCGGATCGGACGTATTGAACAAAGCGTAGTCGATCCGCTGATTGACGCATTCGCCGCGCACCCGCGTCAGGAAGCGATGCAGCGCCTCAAGATACGCGGATCGCAGGGACTGAGGGTCCGCCAGCACGTCGAGCGACGGATCCTCCATCCCGACGAACTGCGTCCGGTCCAGAAAGGGAAACTCCAACTCGTCGCGGTCCAGCACGTGCAGCACGAGCAGCTCCTGCCCGCTGAAGCGGAGGCGCCGCAGTCCCGCGATCAACTCATCCACATCCGTCAGGAGGTCCGAAAGCAGGATCGCCATCCCGCGCCCGCGGGCGCGCCCCGACAGCTCATCCAGCACGACCCGCGCCCGTGTCCGCCGCCGAGGACGATGCTCCGCGATCGAGCCGATCAATCCCGAAACCGACGCCCGGCGCGTCGACGGCGGCGCAACGTTCACCACGTCTTCATCAAACAGCGTCAACCCGACCGAGTCCTGCTGCCCCACCAGCAGATGCGCCAGCGACGCCGCGACCGTCGCCGCGTAGTCCCACTTCGTCATCCGACCGTCCCGCGCGTGCTCCGGGTACGCCATCGATTCCGAACCGTCCAGCAACAGGTGGACGCGCATGTTCGTCTCGACCTCGTGCTCCTTGATGAAGGGCTTGTCGAGGCGTCCGAACGCGCGCCAGTCGATGTGCCGCAGGTCGTCGCCCGGCGCATAAAGGCGGTGCGACGCGAACTCGACGGAGAATCCGCGGTACCGGCTGCGGTGCATCCCGGACAGGAAGCCGTTGACGACCTGGCGGGCGCGCAGCTCCAGCGGCGTGATCGCCTTCAGGACGTCAGGTTGAAAGAACTTTCTGGAATCGTTCATTGCTGCCCGGACCCGTCGCGTGCGGATCGACGTATTCGATCAACTCCTCGATCATCCGGTCGGGCGAGTACCCCTCGGCCTCGGCGGAGTAGTTCAGGACGAGGCGGTGTCGCAGAACCGCCGGGGCGGAGGCGGAAATATCCTCGACGGCGACGTGATTCCGGCCGTGAATCACGGCCCGCGCCTTGCCCGCAAGGATAAGCCCCTGCACCGCCCGCGGACCGGCGCCCCACGTGATCATGCTCCGCACGATCGCCGGTGCGGATTCGTCTTCCGGGCGCGTCGCCCGCACGAGACGCAGGGCGTAATGAAGCACGTCCGGCGCCGCCGGCACGCGCCGCACCACCGACTGAAACCCGGTGATCGCCGCTCCGTCGAACACCCGCGCCACCTCCGGCGCCGCGCCCGCCGTCGTCCGCTCCGCGATCGCCAGCTCCTCGTCATACGGCGGGTAGCCGACGTTGATCTTGAAAAGAAACCGGTCCTGCTGCGCCTCCGGCAGCGGATACGTTCCCTCCTGCTCGATCGGGTTCTGCGTCGCCAGCACGAAGAACACGCCGGGAAGATCGTGGCGCTCGCCGCCGATCGTCACGTGCCGCTCCTGCATCGCCTCCAGCAGCGCCGCCTGCGTCTTCGGCGGAGTGCGGTTGATCTCGTCCGCCAGCAGCACGTTCGTGAACACCGGTCCGGGCAGGAACTTGAACATCCGCGCGCCGCTCGCCTTGTCCTCCTGAATCACCTCGGTTCCCGTGATGTCCGAGGGCATCAGGTCCGGCGTGAACTGGATGCGGTTGAACGTCAGGTCCAGGCATCGCGCCAGCGTCGAGATCATCAGCGTCTTCGCCAGCCCCGGCACACCCTCCAGAATGCAATGCCCCCCCGCGAAAAGCGCGATGAAGAGCTGCTCCAGCGCGTCGTCCTGGCCGACGATGACCTTGCCCATCTCGGCGCGAAGGCGCGCATACCCGCTGCGCAACGCCTCAACCGCTTCCACGTCGTTCCGCATTTTGATTCCCTTGAGCGCGAACTTGTTGGTCCGTCACGCGCAAAACCGTCTTGTATTCCACCGCCGCTTCCCCCCGCGGTCATCGCTGCATGATCGGCAGCCGGTTATACGGGATCTGGAGGACGATAAGGGCCATCGCCGTGCCGTAAACCTCGCCGACGCCTTCGCCCGGCCAGGAACCGTCGTCCGTGTTCTGAAGGCTGAGGATCCGGTCGCGCACCAGCGGAAAGTACACGTCCCAGTATCCGTCGTCCGCCAGGTACACCGACTGCGCCCAGTACACGTTGGCGTAGAAAAAATGATCGCCGATCACGCCGTCCGGACCGATCGAGCGCCGGCAATAATCCATCGCCCGCTTCAACCGCGGATTGTCATACTCGCCCGCGTTCAGCCAGCACGCGGCCGCCGCCGCCGTGATCGGCGTGCGCGACGGACCGGGACGCGACGCCGTGTACGCGATCCCGCCGTCGGGGTTCTGCGACCGGTCGAGGTATTTCATCGCGTTGTCGATCAGATCCTTCGGGACTTCGACCCCGCTGTTGCGGCAGGAGCGCAGGCCCTGGACCTGCGTGATCGTCACCGAGCCTTCGTCCCCGCGCGAGTCCGGCGTGTAAATCCACCCGCCCAGCGGGCTCTGGCTGCGCGCCGTCAGGACCACGCCCCGGCGCAGCACGTCCTGAATCTCCCGCTGGCGCTGCGGACTTTCGACCATCCCGTGCAACTCGCCCAGAAAAAGCAGCGAGAAACCGTGACCGAACATCGGTCGGCTCTCGACCGCCTCCCGCGCGATCAGGCCCGTCGGCGTCTGCGACCCGAGGATGAACCGCAGCGCCCGCTCGACGTTCTCCGCGTAGCGCCCGGTCGTCGTCGTGTTCCCGTCCATCAGGAACGCCACCCCCGACAGCGCCGTCATCGCCACCGGAAAGCCCTCGGCCCCGGCGCGGTTCGCCCACGATCCATCCCGGTTCTGGATCCCCGCCAGGAACGCCAGTCCGCGGTCGATCGCCGCCTGCGCCTCCGGCGTGATGTGCTTCGGAAGACGGTTGACGGGCGTGTCCTGCCCCGAAGCCGCTTGCGCGAACCCGACGGACGCCGGTGCCGCCGCAACGAGCGCAGAAAGAAATCCCGAGAACAAGGGATGTCGGATCATCGGTCAGGTTTATCCGCCGCTTCCTGATTCAGTTTCAAGATTAACCACGCGGACGCCGACCGTCGTCGGGATCACGAGTTGCCCGCCGCGCCGCGTCATGCCCGCCGTGGGCCGCTCCCGCGAGTCAGACTCAATAAGCGTCAACGACGGACCCACCGCCCGCCCCGTCCGCACCTCCACCATCGCCACGTCCACCGCCGTCCCGCGACGTCCGGGGCGAGCCTCCCGCTGCAATAACATCGGCAGGCGGTCGCCGCATTCCCCCCACAGCGCCTCCGGCAACTCGGGCATCACCACGTCTTCCCGGGTCCAGACCGCAGCGCCCGTCGCCGCGTCGAACGCCGCGAGGGTCGAAGGCGATCCGCCGCCATCATAAGCGCCGCACTGCACGAGCACGAACTCGCCGATGCGCGTCGCCGCCACCACCGGTCCGTCCGGCAGGGCCGCGTCCACGATCACCCGCCCGGTCCCGGCGTCGAGGGTGACGAACCGCCCTTCGCTCAGCGCCGCGCCCACGGCGCTCGTCCCGACGGTCAGGGCGCGAACCACTTCGCCGGTCGGCGTCCACCGCCACCGTTCCGCACCGCTGTCCGGATCCACCCCGCCCCAGACGACTCCTTCACCCTCCGGCGCAGCGCCGACAAGCAGTCCCGCTCTAACCCACGGTCCCGGGTGCGTCTCCGGCGCGTCTTCGTCCGGTCCGGCGAACGCGATCCGCCGCGCCACGTCGCCGGTCTCCCCGTGAATCACGTGGATTCCGGAAAGCCCCATCTCAAGAGCGTAGACGCGCCCGCCGTCGGCGCTCAGCGCCATCAGCGGCGTCCCCGACGTCTGCGCCGTCCAGATCCGCGCCCCGTCCGCAACGTCCAGAAGCGCCGCCTCCCCCCATGTCGGCAGATACGCCGCGCGCCCACCCAGCACGATGCAGTATTCCCATCCTGAAGGCGGCGGTTCGCCGATGACCGGCGGCAACCGGTACGCAGCGCTCCAGAGTCGCTTCCCGGTCCGCAACCCGATCGCGTGAAGCGCCTGTTGATCCGGCAGCAGGAGCGCTGCGCCGCATACCGCGCCTCGCGTCGTGATCCACGAATCCCGGCTGCCCGGAGACATCCCGCTCGCAGGCTGGTTCGGCAGCGCCAGTTGACTCGCCCACGCCAGCGCGCCGTCGGAAAGACGGCGCGCGATCAGCGCATTGCCCCTCCCCAGAAACAGAACCTCATCCCACGCAAACGCCGCCGCGTCGGACACCGGCGACACGTCGACAAACGCCACCGCTTCGGACACTCCGTCGATCCCGCCGCCTGCCTCGCCCGCAAGCCGGAGCGCTCCGCCGATCTTCAGCCCCATCCCTCCACGAGGCGCCGGCTGACGCGCGAGCCAGTTCGAGACCGTGCGGATGCCCCGATGATCCTCGGCGTGCGCCGCGGGCAAGGCGACGCCGGAAAACCGCTCTCGCAGGTCTTCGAGCGCCGCGGCCCGCCGATCCGGAACGTTTAACGCGTCGGGAAGGTAAATCCTGGAAAGCGCGATCAGCGCCTCCACGGTGGTCGCCGGACGTTGCGAAAGCCGGACGACGCGCGCATACGCCGCCTCCGCCAGCTCATATTGTTGGTCCGCGACGGCGGCATGCCCGAGAAGCAACCAGGCGGCGTCGGCGCCGCCGCCGGCGAAATCGAGACTTGCGACCGATCTCAGGAACGACCACGCCGACGCGGCGTCATCCTTGTTGAGACGCTGGCCCGCTTGGGTCACGCGGGACTGCGCCCACGTCCTGAGGCGATGTCGCTCAGCGTCGTTCAGTTCCGCCTCGATCGCCCGCAGTCGTCCGGAAAGGCGAGCGGCTCCGTCCGCCATCACGTCCCCGCCCGCTCCAAAAAAATCTTCACGAGGCGCAAGCTCCGCGAGGATCGTCCAGAGCTTCTTGAAGGCCGCAGCGGAGTCGCCGGACGCCGACAGCGCGTCGGCGAGCGCCGAAGAGACGCGCAACCGGTCGTCGGGCGTCCGCGCAGCCGTTTCCGCCGACTCGCACAGGCGTCGTCTTTCATCCGCGCTCGCGCTGCGGGCCGACTGATCCAGCAGACAAAGCACCGTCAGGTGGGCGCGGCGATCCTCGTCCGCCGCCTCGGCGCCGACGGAGGGCGTATTCAGGAGTCGCAGCGCCTCAGCCGGGTCGCCGTTCAGATAAGTCAGCCACGAGGCGTGGAGGACGTTGCGGACCGGGACGGGCTCGGCTTGAAGCGCCGCCAGCGCCGCGGGCAGCGCGTGCTCCAGATCCGGGTAGAGACGCACCGCCGTGGGGTCGATCGCCAGCAGCGCGGTCCCGGTACTGATGAGATGTCCCGGCGGCGCCTGACCTTCCGCGTACGCCCGGCTGCTCAGCAGGCGACCGGAATCCGCGTCAAGCTCAATCAACGCACGTTCGGACGGAACCAGGATCGCCGAGCCGCAATGCACGGCCCGTCCGCAGGTGGACGGCGCCGTGTCGCCCCCCGAAAGCGTCTCCCGCGCGATCGTCCAGAGGGTCTCGCCGTCCGCCAGCGACAGGCGCGAAATGCGGTCGCCCCCCAGCCAGACCGACGCGCCGTCCGTCGAAATCACATACTGATGCCTTCCCGCCGGGGCATGCCACAAGACTTCGCCCGTGCGGGCGTCATGCACCCAGAGTTGATCGTCATCATACGGAGCGTGAATGACCCGACCGCCCGCCGTCATCACGGGTCCGGGCAGCCAGCCCATCCTTCCCGCAAGCTGATCGCTCCGCTGATGCCAGACCGTGTAATGCCCGTCATTGTAGGTGTACGCCCACTCAAAGGTCCGGCGCTGGGCATGAATTGCCGCCAGCAGCCCGCGCCCCGTCTGTGCGTACACGCGCTCGCCGTCGGTGGCGCAATGCAGGGCGGCCCCGCGACCCGCGTCCAGTCCCTCCGCGGAGCACAGATGCATCCGATCCGCCAGTTCCCCCCGTTCCGCATCCACCACGGCGAGGTAGATGTCGTTCCCTTGCGCATACAACAACCACAGTTCTCCGCCCACCCCCAGCGGCGGACCCAGAAAGCAGATGTCGTGAAAAGGATCCGTCGCCCGACCGTCCGCATTGAGCGACCACCGTTCCGCGCCCGTCGAGGCGTCCAGCGCCACCAGTCGGCGCGGAAGCCCCCCGACCCAGTCCAGCACCGTGTCCGACTCCGGGTCCACGTCGATCATGCCGCGACGGAGCCGCTGGATCAGGTAGTTCTCGCTGTTTTGATTCCGACGCCTCTCAAGGACGTACACGCGCCCCTCGTGCGCCGTGACGCTTGCCCCCAGGGCGTCCACGGAAGATTCCGCGATCCACCGACCCAGAACTTCCGTCGGACTTCCCGCCGGATTGACGCCCGACGTGCTCTGGGGTGAATCCGTTTCCCGCCAAGTCCACGACCGTTGCAGCGTCTCGAGGTTCAGCGCGAGGCATCCGTCCGCGGTTCGCACAAAGAACTGTTCCGCGTCCCGTGCCGTGTTGAGCACAGGCGGCAAAGGCAGCGTCCACGCCCGGCACGCCAGCCGGATGTAGTCCCACCGACTGTGCAATTCGCCGGGAAGCGACAGCGCCCACGGGGCAAGAGTCGACAACGACGCCCTGGTTTCTTTTTGAATGCCGACGGAAGGGTGAAGACCCCCGTTGCGCGGGACGGAGTCCGGTGAAATCAGTTGGAGCGACGCGGCCCAAGCTGACAGATCCCGCGCCGCGTCGCGAGCGCCGTCGTCCAGATCCGGACGCTCCAACACCTCGCTCACTACGCGCTGGGCCTCGGCGGACCGCCCCGTCAACATCAAAGCCGCCGCCATCCGAAGCCGCAAGCGCGGCGCGGCGGCCGCCTCCGGATGCCACAACGCCAGTTCCTCCAGCGTCGTGATCGCCGCCGCCGCCCGGCCCGAATCCAACTGCCGGCTGGACAGCTCGTCAAAGGCGTCAACCGAGGCTTTGCAGAGAGGATAGGCGGACGTCACTGCAACGAGAGACGCTTCGTCGCCCTTCGTCTCCGCAGCCGTCCGCAGTCCGGACACCATCCCTGAATACAAAAGTTCGTACGCCTCGCGCCCGTGGGCGTCGAACGACCGCATCCGTCGCAGGGCCTGACGCCGCGCGGATTCAAAAAGAATCGTGCCTTTCAGCCGGGAGGCGTCGTCAGGCTGCCGGGACAGCTCGCGTTCGCAAAGCACTCGCCCGCCTTCTGTGACATTCCGCTGAAGCGAGTCGATCGCCAGTTTCCAGTCTCCGCGGGCGATGGCGTCCTCCGCCCGCCGCAGAAACGTCGCCGAAGTGGGGTCGAAGTCGGGTTGGGCGGCCCGTCCGTCCGCGTCCGAATGCCGCGGCGTGAGGAACTCGATCAGAAAGTCCTGGGGGCGGTCCTGTGCGACGGACGGGGCAATGCCGGCAGCGCCCCCCGCGATCACTCCCCAGACAACCCATGTATGCGGTCGGGGTCGCGGACTGCGGGATCGGGCGAACACCGGTCGGACGGTCGGGGGGGCAGTCATCTCATCCGCCTTGCCTGAACAACCTGTTGTGAACATCTGGACCCTCTCTGTCGGGGGTCGTCGTATTGGCACACTTGACACCGGTGGCGGGTTGTGATTGTATACCTCCCGGCATCGGTCGGTACAGTCCGTCGGACAGGATCAGACAGGAGCCGGGATTGTGAATGACTGCGGCGATGTGGCGCCGCCGCAGAGCGTCGGAGCGTTCGGTTCGGTGCGCAGGATTCGTTCGGTTCAACCCCCCTTTATTGCCGAGCCGCGCTGTGAAGGTCGCGGCGTCTTTGTCCGCCCTCCACGAAGGACCGCCGGTAGGGAAGCCGATTGCCCGAAAGGCATGAAGCGATCAGGGCACAACGTCCAGAGCATTGAGTTTTCTTGACACGGAGAACCGGGAGTTGAATTTCGGGGAGCGCCTTGGGGTGCTTCTTCCGTGGGCCTTGTCGCGCGCGGTGCGCGGCAAGGTCGGTCTCCAGAACAGTGAGCGACGGCGTCGAATTATTGACGGTCCCATCTTAGACCGTGCCGGCGGCTGTCGCATGACGATGAAAGGAGTTTTACGAGCATGAAGAAGAATCTGGTCTGCAAGATCTGTGGTCAGAAGTTCGCGATGCCGCCGCACCTCGGTCGGCACATGAAAGCGGTTCACAATGTCTCGATGACCGGCGCCCCCGCCAGGAAGGGCAGGAAGGGCAAGGGGAAGGGCGGCAAGCGCGCCGGCGCGCCGTCGCCGATGTCCGCCGCCCTCGTCGCGTCGGACGACTTCTCCGAGACGCTCAACGCCTACTGCGCTCAGTTGGCGGCCCAGCGCGAACGCATCGACCGGCAACTGTCCGCCCTCCAGGGCGCCGTCTCTTCGATGGGCGGGTCCGCCGCCGCCGCCGCTCCCGCGAAGCGAAAACGCGGTCGCCGCGCCAAGAGCGCTTCCGCTCCGAAGGCGGCGGCGAAGCTTCGCAAAGGCAAGAGCAAGAAAGGCAAGAGCAAGGGCAAGGGTCCGGCCCCGAAGAAGGGAGGCGGCGCGTACCGCCCCGGTTCTCTCAACGACATGATCCTCAAGGTGCTTAAGGATTCCGGCAAGAGCATGAACATCTCCGAGATCGAAAGCGCCGTGCTCAAGGCCGGTTACAAGACCAAGTCCAAGAAGCTTGCCGACGCCATCAACAACACGATGGGCAAGCTCAAGGGCGCCAAGCGCGTCGAGCGCGGCGTGTACTCCGCGGCCTGATGCGGGTCGGCGGCGCGAGCGGCGGTTCGCGAAACTCTCCCGCCCCGTCTGCAACGCCATCGAATACGACGGGCGCCGAACCCGAGTTCCGGGATCGGCGCCCGTTTGAATGGCGCGGGTTCCGCAACTCCCACCCCTGAGGAAGGTCCGCCCCCGCTCCGGCGAGACATCCACCGCGGACCACGTTATCCTTTCAGCGGCGGCGGTTCATCCGTGCATGACCGCCGCGGGAGGTCAACCGGACATGAGCGTTTCTTTCCCGATCGATCTGCGCAGCGACACCGTCACCCGTCCCACGCCCGCGATGCGCAAGGCGATGGCCGAGGCCGAGGTCGGCGACGACGTCTTCGGCGACGATCCGACCGTCAACCGCCTTCAGGAGCGCGTCGCCCGCCTGGCGGGCAAGGAAGCGGCGCTTTTCGTCCCCTCGGGCTCGATGGGCAACCAGACCTGCATCCGCGCGCACACCGAGCCCGGCGACGAGATCATCGGGCATGAGCACTCGCACTTCTACTTCTACGAGGCCGGAGCGCCGTGCGCTTTGTCCGGGTGTTCGCTGCGGCTGCTGCGCGGCGACGGCGGGTTGTTTGACGAGGACGACGTCCGGGCGGCGCTGCGTCCGCCCACCTCGCACTTCCCGCAATCCCGCCTCCTCATCATCGAGAACACGCACAACAAGGGCGGCGGAACGATCTGGCCGCTCGAGCGCATCCGCGCCCTCCGCGCCGTCGCGGACGAGTTCGGCCTGCGCATGCACCTCGACGGCGCGCGACTCTGGAACGCGAGCGTCGCCACGGGCATCCCGATCGCGGAGTGGGCGAAGCCGTTCGACACGGTGTCGATGTGCTTCTCGAAGGGGCTGGGAGCGCCCGTCGGTTCGATCGTCGCGGGCGGCGCGGCAATCATGCAGCGCGTGCATCGCTTCCGAAAGATGTTCGGCGGAGGCATGCGCCAGGCGGGCATCCTCGCCGCCGCGGCGCTCCACGCGCTCGATCATCACGTCGAGCGGCTCGCGGACGATCACCGCAACGCGACGCGCCTCGCCGAGACCATCGCGGACGCGCCGGGGTTGTCGGTCGATCCGCGGAAGGTGCAGACGAACATCGTGTTCTTCGACGTCGATCCGGACCTGACCACGGCGCCGGCGCTGTGCGACGCGCTCAAGGCGTCGGGCGTGCTGATGCTGCCCGTCGGACCGCAGACGGTCCGCGCCGTCACGCACCTGGACGTCAGCGCGGAGCAGACCGCCGCCGCGGGCGCAGCGGTCGTTCGCACGGTCCGAGGCCGGCTGGCGGTGGCCTAAAGCATACGGACGCGCATCGGTTGCACCGTCCGGGAGGGCGCTTCAGGGTCGGCGGCGCGGACGCGGCTTCGACGCCTGCGTCGGGCTGCTCCGGATCGGTCATGCCGCCGCTTCGATCGTTCCACCCGGCGATCATCCCCCGGCGCGAAACGGATTCCGCGACGTTCCGGCGTCGCGGCCCCCGGTTGAGCATGTCCTGGGCCTTCCGCGGATCGTGCATCGCGGCATCGCAAGCCACGATCCATCCGGCGGAATGCGGCTTAGACGCTGTTTCAAAACGGTCAGCCCACCGACTCGGCCGGCTGGAATCCTTGACAGAGTTCGCGCGGGCTGAAGCCACGCGGCTCGGTTTTGAAACAGCTTCTTACTGTAAGACCCGCCGCTCCAGTAACGGAGTCAGAATGAGGGAGAGCGGCATGCAGACCGCACCGCGTACTCCGGGCTTCGGAACTGCGTGCATCCGCCGTCGATGATGTGACGTCGGAGGCGACGTCGGAGGTGCGGCGGCCGCTTTCCGACACAGGGGTCGAAACCGGGCCGGCGGCTCGGTCTTTGAAGAGGAGTTGTATGCCATGAAAAACGCATCCAGGAATCTGTTGATCGCGGGGTTGGCGATGGCGGCGGCGACGAGCGGCGCGTTCGCCGACTTCCGGACCGCCACCGTCAAGGTCGGCGATCCGCTCAAGACCGGCACGGTCCGGCTGGTCGCGGCGGACAAGGACGGGAACGTCATTCCCGGAAAGGACTGCGAGGTCGAGATCACCGCCGCGGACCTGTCGGCGGAGCGCAAAGCCGCCAAGATCAAGGCGACCTGCACCATGTTCGACATCGACACGGGCACGGCCGGCGAACTGAAGGTCAAGAACCTGAACCCGGCGATCCGTCACATCTCCTTCTTTACGCGCGACACCGCGGAACTGGACGACGCCCTGAAGTCGCAGGTCGTCTCCACGGCGGAACAGCCGGCGCGGGTCATCTTTGAGAACTTCTTCGAGCCTTTCGATTCTAACCGGCTGCCCGCGATCTTCCGGGCCGGCATCGTCACCGACGTAGGCGAACTGAGCGTACAAGTCTCCGCGGAGGAGCTGAACTTCCAGACCGAAGGACCGATCATCTGCCAGGCGCTGTTCCAGCGCCTCGCGCCCCGAGCGCCGCAATACGGCGCCCAGATCAACTACGCTGGAGACCGGCTCGAAATCTACTTCGACCCGGCCTACACCGTGACTCAGGGCGGCGTCATCTTCGGCACGACCTCGCCTAGTCCCGGTTGCTCCGGCGGGCTGCCGCTGATGGAGTCGCCCTGCGTCCCCTCGGACGACTGCAACGGGGCGGAGTCCCTGAAGGCGAGCACCACGTCCCGCGGCTGCGGGTGTCAGACCAAGGCCGTGCTCAAGGGCGGAACGCCGGAAATGAACTACACGATTGAGCTGCCCTCCGGCGACTGCATCCGCAAGGCAGCGAACAACCGCGGCAAGGTCGTCGTCAAGGAATGTCCGAGCACCAGCGGGAGCGTGCGCGTCACCGGCTGCGATCTGGAGAAACCGGTTTTGTGCCCGTAGCGGCTACGGACCCCGTCGCAGATCAGAGGAAGCGGGCGCGGAGGCGATCCTCCGCGCCCACCTTGATTGAAGTCTACCTCATTATTAGACGCTGTTTCAAAACGGTCAGCCCACCGACTCGGAGCTGGAATCCTTGGCAGAATTCGCACGGGCTGAAGCCACGCGGCTCGGCACGGAATTCGCGCGGGCTGAAGCCACGCGGCTCGGCACGGAATTCGCGCGGGCTGAAGCCACGCGGCTCGGCACGGAATTCGCGCGGGCTGAAGCCACGCGGCTCGGCACGGAATTCGCGCGGGCTGAAGCCACGCGGCTCGGTACGGAATTCGCGCGGGCTGAAGCCACGCGGCTCGGTGGCGCTTGGAGGCGCCGCATGGTCCCTGCACATCCTTAATAGTCCGTCGAAAAGGGTAACGCGTCCCTCCGTGACGGGAATGTCACGGGAAAAAACCGGCATCACAAAGAACGATCGCTGGTTCTTCAACGGGCTGCTTGCACCTCGTTTTTGAATAAACCCACGGAATGCGACGCGATCTTCAGGCGCTTCGTCGTCGGTCAAAAAAATTAACCGGAATAACCTTGCCGTCGGACCGGGAAAGTTCTTGACCAAGCCGTCGTCGATCTGGTAGAAGAGTGTTGTGTCTCAGGATTGTCCTGCGACCGCGAACTGGAGGGCTCGGCGCTTCCGGCGGCCGTGGACAGGTTTGCGGTGGTGCGCGCATCGGAGGTAGGCACGGCGTTTCGGCGTCGCGGTTTGAAGGGGCGAACACCCGGCGGATTACAGATGGATAGGTCGCCGGACGTCTGCGCCTGCCGTCCACATGGCGTGGCTGCGAATCATAGTACTTTCCAAGAGGAGGATGTTATGAAGCGAGGAATCTGGGGGCTTTTGAGCGTGCTGGCGATCGTGGGGACGGTCAACGCGCAAACGGAGGAACTCTACATTGTGGACGGCGGGAGCGGCCGGATCAGCGTCGTCCAGGGCGGCGCGGTCGTCCGGAGCTGGAATCAGCCGAACACCGCGATGCCGGTGGCGGTCATCGACACCGTGCGGACGTATGTGCAGTATTCAACCAGCGGTGACGGGTCGGAGTACCAGTTGGACGGAACGCCGACCGGTACGACGTACCCCTACCAGGGCGAGTCGAACACCGGCCAGAGCATTGACGGCGGTAGCGACGGCTTGGAGTACAACTACCTGGCTGGTTGGAACAACGGCAACATCTGGCGTTTTGACACGGACTGGAAGAACCCGGAGATCCTTTTCCCGGTCTCCGGTCCGACGGGCGTGACCTACGACTCTGCCAACGGCACTCTGTGGGTGATTTCGTTCAACAACCAGAACGTCACGCAGTACGACCTGAGCGGCAACGTCATCAGCTCTTTCGGCTATTCGACGTCGAGCGGTTGGATGGGCTGCCTGGCTTATGAAGCGTCGACCGACACGCTGTGGGCGACGGACTTCTCCAAC
Source organism: Phycisphaerae bacterium (assembly GCA_022072505.1). Classification (GTDB taxonomy): domain Bacteria; phylum Planctomycetota; class Phycisphaerae; order UBA1845; family UBA1845; genus JABWBH01. Next base: position 3,809 of record JAJVHU010000028.1, on the reverse strand, counting down.
GGCGATTTGCGCCAGTTCTCCAAGACGGGTGTGGTTCTTCAGACCCTTTCGGTCCCGGCGATTGCCGGGTACGCGTGGGGCGGCGAGTTCGCGGTGAACGCCGGTCCGCCGACGCCGCGCTGCATCTACCAGGTGTCGAAGGTGAAGAACAAGGCCGACGCATGCGGGCGGGTGTGCGACGTGTGCCCGTATGTTCGCGGCGACCTGGTCTGCACGACCGAGTGCGGCAGCCCGAACGACTGCGCGGGACGCCTGCGCGGGTTCAATGCGTGCGCGAACGGCGGGGCCTGCAAGGTCTCGGCCGACCTGGTCGGCTGCGACGTGCCTCCGCAGAACTGCAAGCGTTGCCGGTAGGTTGTGCTCTGGGATTCTGACGGTGGGTCTCCGCCGGGATTGATCCGTCAGGGCGGCGCGACTCCAGGGTCGCGCCGCCCGTTTTTTTACGCGGTGGGTTCCGCGCCTCCGCCGGGACGGCGCGCCGCATCAGCGCCCCTCCGTCGCCTCGTTCATGCGCCAAGGCAGCCTTGCGGAAGCCCGCGCCGCATCACGCTGCGCCAGCGCGGCGCAGAGGCCTCGCGGAGTCGCGCTTCCCGCTTCAGGTTTTCATCGAGACCGCCGCTCCTTAGCATGATGTCCGCCGGGTGCGGAAGGCGGCGTGGAACCCGCGCCACCGGCCCGATCGCCCAGGCGTCGGGTCACCGAAGGCCCGGTCATGATTCACGAACTTACGGGTGAAGGAACGGTTGCGAATGTCCGAATCCGATCGGTACATGCTGGAGCGGGAAAAGAAGCGGGATGCGTTGCGCGCGGCGGGGGTGGACCCTTACGGCGGCAGGCTTCCCGATGTCGAGGCCGCGGTGGACGTGCGGGCGCGGGCGGACGGGCGCGACATCTCCGCGGGCGAGAAGCTGGCCGACTTCACCGCGCGCATCGCCGGGCGCATCACGCTCCTCCGCGACATCGGCAAGCTCGCGTTTCTCACCGTGCAGGACCGCACGGGCACGTTCCAGTTCGGCCTCTCGAAGAGCGAACTCGGCGACGCCCAGTGGGCGGTGTTCAAGCAGCTCGACCTCGGCGACATCATCGGCGGCGACGGCATCCTCGGCCGCACGAAGACCGGCGAGCTGACGCTTTGGCTCAAGACGCTGATCGTTCTCGCCAAGGCGCTGCGCCCGCCGCCGGAGAAGTGGCACGGGCTTACCGATGTCGAGTTGCGCTACCGCCATCGCTACGTTGATCTCTTCTCGAACCGCGACGATGTGTACGAAGTCTTCCGCCGGCGCAGCGCGATTATCCACGCCATCCGCGAATACCTCGTCGATCTCGGCTATCTCGAAGTGGACACGCCGGTGCTTCAGCCGATCTACGGCGGGGCTGCCGCGCGACCGTTCGTCACGCACCACAACACGCTGGACATGGACCTGTACCTGCGCATCAGCCCGGAGCTTTATCTCAAGCGGTTGCTCGTCGGCGGGATGGAGCGGGTGTTCGAGATCTCCCGCAACTTCCGTAACGAAGGCATCAGCCCGCGGCACAACCCTGAGTTCAGCATGATCGAGCTGTACGAGGCCTACGCGGACTACCACGTGATGATGGAGCGGACGGAGGGCATGGTGGCTGCCGCGATTGCGGCGATCGGAGGTCCGGCGGAGTTGGTTGTTCAGGGAGGCGGGCAGGATGACGCAAAGGACCGCGGACCTCTGGTCCGCTCCGGCGAAGCGGAGCTTCGCGACCCACCCGCATTAACGGGCCGCGCTTCTGCCGCCACCTTTCTGCGACCCTTCGGCGAACATACCTTGAACTTCGCCCCCCCCTGGCGCCGCGCGAAATACGCCGACCTTCTGCGCGAATACGCGGGCCTCGACATCAAGGACAAAGCCGGCGTGCTCGATCGCGCGAAGGAGCAGGGCATCTATCAGAAGCTCACCAAGGCCATCGGCGACGGGCATGTGCATGTGAAGCCCGATCACGCAGCCGAGGGGTCGCTCATCGACCACGACGTGCTGGTCAACGAACTCTTCGACGTGCTCGTGCAGCCGCACCTGATTCAACCGACGTTCGTGTACGACTACCCGGCGTCGATCTGCCCGCTGACCCGCCGCCACCCGGGCGACCCGTCGATCGCCCTGCGCTTCGAGGCGTTCGCGGCGGGCATGGAGCTGGGCAACGCGTACACGGAGCTGAACGATCCGCGCGTGCAGGAGGAGAACTTCCGCCGACAGGTCGCGGGCGAAGGTGACGAAACGATGGCAGTGATGGACGAGGATTTCGTGATGGCGATGGAATACGGCATGCCGCCGGCGGGGGGCCTGGGCGTGGGCATCGACCGCCTGGTGATGCTGCTGACGAATTCTCGGAGCATTCGGGACGTGATTCTGTTCCCGTTGCAGCGGAAGGGGGGATAGAATCAGGGAGTCGCCGGGCGTGCGGCGGCGAAGGAGTTGGACCGATGGTGTATCACGGCAGAGTCTCGAAGGGCATGATCGTGCTTGACGGTCAACCGGAGCTTCCGGAAGGGGCCTGCGTCTCAGTCGAGGTGCGGATGGACGAACCATCGTGCGACCCCGAGGATAGGTCGCTCGCCGAGGGATTGCTGAAGCTCGCCGGAATCGCTGGCCCGGGGTTGCCGACCGATCTCGCGCGCAATCACGATCATTACATTCATGGAACACCCAAGCGGTGACGTTCTACTTTGCGGACAGTTATTACTACCTTGCATTGCTGAACCCCGCCGATGAGGACCACGCACGGGTAGTCCAGCGGACTCGAGGGCTGAAGCATTCGCTCGTCACGTCCACCTGGGTATTGACGGAGGTTGCCGATGCTTTCGCCTTGCCCGCGCATCGTGCCGCCTTTGTTCGACTCGTCGAAACGCTTCGCGCGGATGACAAGGTGACGGTGGTCAAGGCCTCACAGGATCTTTTCGATCGCGGCGTCGAGCTTTACCGCAAACGAACGGACAAACGGTGGTCCTTGACCGACTGCATCTCCTTCACGGTGATGGAGCAGATGCAGATTCGTGAGGCGTTGACGGCCGATCATCATTTCGAGCAGGCGGGGTTCGTGGCATTGTTGAAGTAGTGGAAGTCTCCGTGGGGTTCCTCTCGATGCAACCGATACACGAAACGTTTGATGTGGATGTTTGGAAGCGACGATTTCCCCTGGATCGGCTCCGCGCTGAGGCGAGGGCATTCGTTGAGAATAGAGCGCGTGAGGATCCGCGCGACGCTGCTTCACCGGACGCGATCGAACGACACGTCCGCCTCATGAGTCCGGGCGGCACACACATTACCAGTCCGGGACACCTCGCGGAAATCCTTCAACTGCAGGAGGAAATCGCACAGCGCGCCTGCCCCATGGGCGAGGGAACTCCGGCTGACATCTTCGTATGGGGTTTGGGCGAGCCTTCGCATCCGGCGGGGACGAAAATCGGAGGCGTTCCCTATTGGCCGGCGAAGGAACCCTGGCCCACGGACGATGCGGGGAACGCCATGACGTTTCTGGCCCAGATCTGTTTCGCGGACTCACGAGACATTGTCGGATATCTGCCCGGCGACGTGCTCCTTCTCTTCGTCCCCGGTTCCGTCGGCGGCTCATGCGACATTGATGGCGATCCGGATGGGTCGCCGGTTCGATGGTATTGGCAACCCCTCGACCCGAGCGATCGTGTTCAATCCGGCGGTCCTGTATCTCCACTTGACTCCGGCTCAGAAGTACGGTACATGTTTGGACTTACGTTGTCAAGGGGTCCGAAACCGGTTTTTGAGGCAGGAGGTTCGCGATGAGTCGGGATGCAGGACGGTTGCCGC
>JAJVHU010000031.1:17973-106082 GCA_022072505.1 Phycisphaerae bacterium | reverse complement strand
GCGGCAACCGTCCTGCATCCCGACTCATCGCGAACCTCCTGCCTCAAAAACCGGTTTCGGACCCCTTGACAACGTAAGTCCAAACATGTACCGTACTTCTGAGCCGGAGTCAAGTGGAGATACAGGTGAATCCATTAGGCACTTCTATGGCAATAACATGAATGTCGAGGGTATTCCCGGACGGTGGAGCCTTGATTGACTTCTCCGTTCCTTTTGCCCTGCTGGCGCGTCGTGACACTAATTTCAGACATTACGTCCATCAGTTGTCAAAGCGTTTCGCATGCCCTTCGCAGTGGCGTCACTTTTTTTCATCAGCGGCGCTCCCGTTGTCCGTGCCTCCATGCAGTCTCACGCACAACGGTAGAGGTCCGATGAGGCGAAGTTGGCGAAGAAAAATGATTATGGTTAATTTAGGCCATCAGATAAGTAATCCCGAAAGTAAGGCGCGTAAGCTCGCACAAGACCCACTGATTCAAGCATGCCGTCCTAATGAGGGCTGCCCTTCCCCTGCCTCCTCCCAAGGGGAGAGAGGAAAGCGCCGCATCATCTGGAGTGACGAATTAGTCGCATGCCGCATCACATGCTGCGTAGCACGCAGGCTTACCAACGTATTTCGCAAGTTTGCAGAGGTACTCGAGCCACTTATTCTCCAAAGTATCACAGATGTCCTCGGTGCTATCGAAATAGAGGTCACAGTAGTCGTGGCACGTTACCACATCGCATTCACCGGGTTCTCGTATATCGCAGAGCCAAACTTTTCTTGTGCGATTTCTGGGACACTTGCTCGGAGGAGAGCTTCCAAACCATTCGCAACACCATGAGCAAATTATTTGACGGTACTGTGAGGTATTCGCGCCTGGCGGCTGAAGAATACCCTTATTTACCATGTCCTCACAAGACAAGGATCCGCAGGTGAACTCAATTCTATTCTTCTCAGTGCATGAGTATGTACACATAATGCAGCAGTCGCTGTGACCGCTCTTCGAAACGCTGCATTCGTACTCGACCATACAGCCTTTTCCGGAGAAATCGCGCCAACGTACGGGATTTCTACGAGCATAGGCATAGTGATTCATTCCATCGATGTATCCGAGCGAATCAGCTTGTTGAAACAGCTGTAGGGCTGGGTGAGATACGCGGCTGCGATTGTAATAGCTTTTTGTTGAGAAATCCTGCGACAATCCTTGGTGTAAGAACACCAGCCCTGTCGGGGAGTTCACTTTACTTTCGTGCCTGTGATTCGTCGACGGCGTCGCGATCAGCGCCGTCAAGATCGTCTCATCCGAAGCGTTGAGCGTACCGTCGTGATTGAAGTCGAACACACGGCAGGCGCCGGAGGGGGTTCCCCAGCAGGTTTGGCCGTTGCCGAGGCTCGCGTCGTCGGTCGAGTCCACGTCGCCGTCGCCGTCGTAGTCGCCGAAGAAGGTTTCCGGCTCGATGATGGGTGAGCCGTAGGGGGTGGTGAAGACGCGTTCGAGGACGCGGCCTGCGAGGTCGCAGGTGGCGATGGTGTTCCAGTCCTTCGCCCTCCCGCCTTGGTCGGCCTCAGCCTGGTAGACCACGGCGTAACCCTTCTCCAGTCTCATGGCCACGATTTCATCTATATATTGCGTGCCGTGGTAAACCTGCTGATACACGTTGTTGGAGCCGTCACGGATTTCGACGATCGACCAGCCGCCGGGGGACGCGCCTCCGATGCCGGCAAGTCCGCCGCCGCAGGAGAATTCGCGCGGGCTGAAGCCCGCGGCTCGGGTATCCGCGTAGTAATACACGAATGTCCCGTCGAGTTCTCCCGACTTCGTCACCACTTTCTGCGTCCTTCGTCCCAGCCCGTCGTACTCCGCGGTCTGGATCACGATGTCGGTGTCCTGCTTGCGCGTGACCTTCACCAGGCGGTTCCACGCGTCATAAGTGTACCGCATCTGGCCGTCGTCAATCGAGTTCCCGGCGCGGCACCAGGCGTCGTTGTCCGGGCAACCGCATTTCAGGATTTCGGGCTTCTGAGCGAACTTTGGTTGCCCAAGGGATCGGCCTCCGTATGCCGGAAACGCGGATCGCCTGACCTGTGGCATTCGTCAGGACCGGCTCAAGCATCCGTCAGGACCGGCTCAAAAGTTAGAATGCGGTTGCCCTGTGCATCCCCCTGGTCGGAGCGGTCATCCGTATTGAACCGGCGGCAAACGTTCGATAAACTGGGGAAGGGGCCAGATCGGCGTTAGGGGCGTCGATGCTGGTTGGGGGTCATGCGGTCAGTTTGAGGAGAAGCATCATGCGAAGGAGTTGGATGGTGGCGTTTGCCCTTGCGGGCGCTGTGGCGATGGGCGGTGTCGCGCTGGCGCAATCGGACCTGACGGCCGAGGGAGCCGTCGCCCGGGGCGAGGCGCCGGTCGTGATTTCGGACACAAGCACGGTTCAGCCGCAGATTCAGGCTTTTACGGACTGGAAGGGCGCGGTCACGCTGGTCAAGGAGCACCTTCCGCCGCACTCGCGCCCGGACCTGAAGGTCCGCAGGGAGAAAGGACAGAACGATCTCGCCGCCGGCGGGTTGTCCGATCAGGTGCGCACGACGCCGGGGTCTTTCTTCCCGGGGCTCCAGCAGACGCCGTGGACGCCTCCGGACCCGACGATCGCGGTCGGGCCGTCGCACGTGGTCGAGACGGTGAACATGGCGATCGCGTTCTTCAACAAATCGACGGGCGCGCTGGAGTTCTCGCAGAACCTCGACAACACGGGCAACCCCGGGTTCTTCGAGGAAGTCGGAGCGGGCAACTTCACGTTCGATCCGAAGTGCTTCTACGATCATTATGAGAACCGGTTCGTCGTCGTCGCGCTGGAGGTGTACGGATCGACGCAGGCGTTCATCGACATCGCGGTGTCGGACGACAGCAACCCGCACGGGACGTGGTACAAGTACCGGACGGACGCGCGGATTTCGGCCAACGGCTGCCAGTACTGGGTGGACTATCCGGGCTTCGGGTATGACCACCGGGCGTACTACGTGACGGGCAACCTGTTCCGCTTGAACGGGAACTGCGGCGGGTTCGCCGGTGCGGTGTTCCGCACGTTCAACAAGACGCCGCTGCTGGTGGGCAACCCGGCGACGTACACGGACATCCGCGACGGTTCGGCGTACTCGGTGCAGGCGGCGACGTGTCATGACTCGCCGACGGCGCCGTTCTTCGCCCAGGACTGGAGCACGACGCAGATCCGGCTTCATGCGATCCGCGATCCGCTGGGGACGCCGTCGCTGGTGAGCGCCAACGTGACGGTTCCGAGCTACTCGTATCCGACGGGGGGCGCGCCGAACTCGGGGGGCAGCTCGATCGACGTGCTGGACGGGCGCATCATCAACGTGGCGTACCGTGGCGGCCGGCTTTATGCGGGCCACGGCGTCCGCCTCAACAGCAAGAACCAGGCGCGCTGGTATCAGGTCGCCACGAACACCTGGCCGACGAGCGGGTCGCCCTCGCTGACGCAGTCGGGGAACGTGGACGGCGGAAGCGGCGTGCATACGTGGTTCCCCGCGCTGGCGGAGAACCAGTGCGGCGACGTCGGGATGGTGATGGCGATGAGCAGCAGCTCGACGCGGGCCAGCGTCCAGATCACCGGTCGTCAATCAAGCGACGCGCCGGGCACGATGGGGGCGCTGACGCAGGTGGCGCTGAGCACGAGCGGTTACAACGGCGGGCGCTGGGGCGACTACTTCGACACGAAGGTGGACCCGGTGGACGACACGACGTTCTGGTCCACCGGCGAGTACGCGATCGGGGGCGGAACGTGGGCGACGTGGATCGCCAGCTTCCAGGTCAGCGACTGCGGAGGCGGCGGGAACATCTGCGACGACATCAAGAAGTTCAAGGGCGCCTGCAAGAGCAGCGGCAAGATCGTCGGGAAGCTCGTCTTCACCGACACGTCGCATGACGGCCTGCCCGTGACGATGTCGATCGACGGCGCCCCCTACAACACGACGGTCAGCGGACGCAGCGCGAAGATCGCGATCTGCTGCTTCAGCGGAACGCACACGGTCTCGCTCGACGCGCCGAACGGATGCCGGGGACCGGAGACGGTGACCTGCCCGTAACGAGCGTTTCCGGGCGCATCGATCCAGGTTGGTTCGCAGGCCGCGCTTCAGGCATGAGGCGCGGCCTGCTTCGTTTTCGGCGGTGTCGGGGGGAGGAACGCTCCGCGCCGTCAGCGTCGCTTCCGGCGCTCATACTCCTCCCACGCCTCGCGCCCCAGGCGCGACCGATCCGTCCGCGGAAGCGCTCGCGAGAGCAGCACGCAACGCAAGGCGAAGATCGACGGTAAGGTCATCGCCAGGCCGAGCAAGACCAGCACAATGCCCGCGAGGGTCTGCCCGGAGATTTCCAGCACAAGCCGCAACCCGCAATACAACCACGTCAGGCTCACCCCCTCGGACACGACGACCGCCGCGACCGCGCCACGCCCCAGCTCCGCCGACAGCGCCAGACCCACCGCCTGCATCGCCAGCCCGCCGAGGAACCCCGCAAGCACGGACGCCGCTTTCAACGTGTAAGGCAGCCGTTCCTCCGAGAAATATTCACGAACCGAAGGCGCGGGCGATTCAGGGGGATCCAGCAAGCGCCCCCCGACCAGACCGACCGCGCCCGACACGAGCATCAACACGAGCCCCAGCACGCTGAAGAACCGCCCGGTTCCCCGGATGAAGACACGGGCTTCCTCCCCGGATGACGTCGGCGATGGCTTGTCGAGATACGACGCAGCGGAAGGGGCGTTCGCTTCAGAGGTTGATTCGCGGTTGAGAGTCATGGTCGCGCGTCGTTCCCGTCGGCAGGTTCATTCTTATGTCGTGCCGCGAACGCGGAGGGGCGCGGCGCTGGAAGGCGTCCTCCTCCGGCGTTCAAAACGTTTCCCCGGCAACCGCACATGCTACCGGTTCGTGCGACGGTCATCGACCGCCGCTCTCGCCCGCAGCGCCATCAACCGTCCGGACGCAAGCTCGGTCAGACGGTCCACGACCCAGTCCGCATGCCGCAGCTTCTCCCGGGGATGCTGGGACGTCAGACCCACGGCGGCGCACCCGGCGGCGAGCGCCGCGTCGATCCCCGCGGGCGCGTCCTCGACGACGACGCACTGACCGGGCGGCAGCCCCAGCCGCTTTGCCGCCAGGAGAAAAACGTCCGGCGCCGGCTTGCCGCGCGTCACGTCCTTCGACGTCACGACGGCGGAAAAGTGCGCCGCGACGCCCAGCTCCTCCAGCGCGAGCGACACATTCTCCGGCGGCGTCGAGGATCCGATCGCCAGCGCCAACCCGGCGGCGCGGCAATCCCGGATCAACGCCTCGGCGCCGGGCATCGCCATCGAGCGGATACGCCCGCGCACCAGGTCGCGGTAGCACGCCTCCTTCTCCTCGCCCAGCCGCGCGCATTCGATCTCGTCCACTTCGCGCCCCCAGAGGATCGGGATAATCGCGCGATTCTGCCGTCCGAACGTGGCGGCGAACTGCGCATCGGTGATCGCTCGTCCGTGCCGCTCCGCCAGCACGCGCCAGCTTCGCAGATGCGCCTCGGCGGAATCAATCAGCACGCCGTCCAGATCGAAGATCACGCCCTTCATCGACATGCCGGCCCCCCTTCCTCGCCTCGCCCGGCCCGCCCCTTATCGACATGTCGGACCCGCCCTTGTCGACAGACCACGCCCGCCCCGGTCGACATCCGGACTCACCCTCATCAACAGACCGGGATCGTATCCGAGCGCCGCCGCCGCATCCTCAAGACCATCAGGGCGACGCGGACCGGAGTCAAAAGGGCTGCGCACGGAGTCCGGTGGAGGCTCCGCTGATGGTCTCGCCGTTTCTTAACCGAGCCGCGCCCGTAAGGAAGCGTTCTTCATTCACGGTCCTCCAAGGGTTTTGCAACAGCGTCCTGATCCCGGACAAGCGATGGCCTTTATCTCTATCCGCCTGTTGAAGAACGCGCGACCGGACCTTGTGATGCCGGTTTTTTCCCGGCGAAATTCGCGTCCCGGAGGAAGGCGCTGCCCTTTTTCAACAGACTGTTAACCGAGCCGCGCCCGTAAGGAAGCGTTCTTCATTCACGGTCCTCCAAGGGTTTTGCAACAGCGTCCTGATCCCGGACAAGCGATGGCTTTTCTCTCTATCGGAAGATTGATTTGATCCTCGAAGGGGATTGACATGAATGGCCGTGGGCTATCCGCAGAGGGCGCAGAGTGACGCGGAGGCGGGGTTCGGGCGGGTTGTCTTCTCCGCGCCTTCCGCGGCCTCTGTGGATCCTGTGACAGCGCCGGTTCCTCAAGCCGCCGTTGGGCCTTGGCCATGCTGCGGAAGGTGCGGCTGGAGGGCCGCCGGATTCCGCCGCGTGCGTTCATGCCTGACGCCACCTTCGCGCACACTTTCTTCGCCGCGTCGGTCAGGTCGGTGGCCGGAATGAGTTGTGGGATCGCGGCTTCACGCAGCAACTCGCGGGCGCGGTCCACGTTCGTGCCCTCGAGGCGCACCACGACCGGAACCTTGAAGCCCACCTCCTTTGCCGCCGCGATCAGCGCCTCGGCGATCGTGTCGCATTTCGCGATGCTGCAACCCCCTGCCGATACTTTCACTTCCCGGCGGGTTGCGGCGGTGGTTGAATCGAACTGCCGCCGTGCGGCGGTTTCGGCGCCGTGTTCACGGGGGTTCCAGCAGGTTGGTATCCCGTCGTCCTGTCGGGCTTGCCAGCCGTAGTCAGGACGGGCTGATACCCGCGGTCAATCATCGGCTGATATCCGCTATTCTTTTCCATAATCTATCTCGTCGAGTTTTCGAAACTCTATCGCAGCGATCTGCTCCCCCTTCACAATTATACCCCCGCTTCCTTCCACAGGAAGCCACTCTCCATCCCCGCGCAAAGTATACACCGCTTCGACGAAAATATCCCTCTCCTTGGGGTCGTCGCTGGCATACGAGTTCCCACCGAACAACCCGAGGATACGGGAGCCGTCCCTCAAGGTCACGATCACCCAGTAAGGCTTGGCACGACTGAACTGGTAGTCCCACGCGGTCGGAATCTGGTTGAGAGTTCGGAATCCGTACTTCCCAAGCACCTTTTTCGGCCAGTCCCTCTGCCACATTCGCCCGCTGATCAACCCAAACATGATCGGTGAAATAATCCCCGGAATAAGCAGGAGAAAGCCGGCCCAGCCCGGATGGTTCGCGCCGAAATCCGTCGCGAAAAGCAGTCCGAACAGCCAAAACCACGGTGCGTGATTCACACAACTGAGCGTCAGATACTCGATCAACCGGGCTTGCGTCTCAGTCGCTCTGCGCGGAATGAGGGACGCGTGGACCGTCGACCAAATGAATCCGGGAACAATGAAGAGAGCGGTAACGATGAGAGCATTAGCCGTCGGGAACGTCAGCATTTATCGCCACCCCACCAACCCCGCCTATCAGGACTACGAGTCCGAATCACGCCACCTTCGCGCACACCTTCTTCGCCGCGTCGGTCAGGTCGGTGGCCGGGATGAGCTGTGGAATCGCCGCGTCACGCAGCAACTCGCGGGCGCGGTCCACGTTCGTGCCCTCGAGGCGCACCACGACCGGAACCTTGAAGCCCACCTCCTTTGCCGCCGCGATCAGCGCCTCGGCGATCGTGTCGCACTTCGCGATCCCGCCGAAAATGTTGACCAGCACGCCTTTCACCTTGTCGTCGGACAGGATGATGCGGAAGGCCTCGATCGCGCCGTCCTTGGTCACGCTTCCGCCCACGTCGAGAAAGTTCGCCGGCATGCCGCCGTGCAGCTTGATGATATCCATCGTCGCCATCGCCAGCCCCGCGCCGTTCACGAGGCATCCGATGTTGCCATCGAGGGCGATGTACGACAGGTTGTGCTCCTTGGCGCGCAGCTCGTTGGGGTTCTCCTCGGTCGGGTCGAACATTTCCTGCAGGCGCTTGTGACGGAACGTCGCGTTGTCGTCGAAGTTCATCTTCGCGTCGATGGCCAGCACCTCGCCCTTCGGCGTGCGCACCAGCGGGTTGATCTCCGCCAGCGCGCAGTCGTAGTCATAAAACACCTTGACCAGCCCGCGGATCACCTTGCCCGCCGCGTCCGCCTGCGCCTTGTCCGTGAAGCCCAGCGCCGCGACAAGTTTGCCGACCTGCGCGTCCTGTAAACCCTTCGCCGGGTCGAGCCACTCCTTCACGATCGCCTGAGGCTTGTGCTTCGCCACCTCCTCGATCTCGACGCCGCCCTCGCGCGAGACCATCACCACCGGGCAGCGCTTCGCGCGGTCCACCACGACCGCCGCGTAGTACTCGCTCTCGATGTCCACCGCCGAGGCGATCAGCAGCTTTTTCACCGGAATCCCCTCCGGTCCGGTCTGCACCGACACCATCCGGTTCTTCAGCATGAACTCCGCCGCCGACCGCACCTCCGCCTCATTCGCGCAGAGCTTGACGAACCCGGCTTTGCCGCGACCGCCCGCGAACACCTGCGCCTTCACCACGACCTTCCCGCCGATCGCGCGGTACGCGTCCGCCGCCTGCCCCACGCTCTCGACGACGCGCGAAGGCGGAACAGGGACGCCGGTTTCCGAAAGTAGCTCCCGAGCCTGATATTCATGCACCTTCATCGCGGTTGAATGCTCCTGGTATCGCCGATCCGGCGTCCTTATCGGGCGCGTCTGCGCGTATCCGGACGTGCAGCCTCGTCGCCGCCCGTTACGGATACGGCAGCGACATTTCTCCGTCAAATCCCCCGTCGTTACAATGACCTTGGAAAGGGCGCCGCGCAACCGGCGTCGCCATGACGAGGGGAAAAAATGCAAACCGAAGCTCAAAGCCGCGTCCGGGAAACGAAACACCGCACCCTGTGCAGCCCGCGCGGCGCGACGTGCGTCGCCCTGCTGCTTACGTGCAGTTCAACAGCCCTGGCGCAATGCTACGTTGAGGAATCGCAGAAGCTCGTCGGGCACATGCGCAACGACGATTTCGGTCAGGCCTCGGTCATCGACGGGGACATCCTCGCCGTCGGATCGCCGGAAGGCGGAGCGGGTCCGGGCCGGGTCGAGATCTACCGGCGTTCACAAGGCATCTGGACCCGCGTTCAGACCGTAACCGCCGATGACGCCGCCTTCGACGATCGATTCGGATCGTCCGTCGAGTTGAAGGCCGGCCTGCTCACGGTCGCCGCCCCCACGGACGACAACGATCGCGGCGCAGACGCCGGCGCGGTGTACGTCTTCCGTTACGACGGCAACGCCTTCACGCAGGAGGCGAAGCTCATCGGCTCCGCCACCGGCGCGGGACACCGCTTCGGATCCGGCGTGGAAATCGCCGCCGACCAGGTGCTGGTGCTTTCCGAGTCGGAGAACCTTGTCTACGGCTTCGCCCACAACGGTGACGCGTGGGGCGAGATCGCCCGCATTCCCACCGGCGCCGCCAACACTTCGCGCATCGCCGCCGACCGCAACGTCCTGCTCGTCTACGCGGCCAATACGCGCGAGGTCACCATCTACCGCTTCGATCCGCCCAACTGGCTGCCCTTTCAGGTCGTCTCCACCGGCCTGCTGTCGGAAATCGACCTCCGCGGCGAGGACGCCGTCTTCGCCTACGGACCCTTCAGCGACGACGCCGCGGCGGTCGTGTACCAGGACGTCCACGGCGCCTTCCTCGAACAGGCCCGCATCCCGGTCACAGCCGAGCACCAGGGATTCGACGCCGCGATCGACGGCGATCATCTCGTCCTGACCGTCGGCCACTTCCTCGACCGCCAGATCCTTTACCTGTATCGCCGCGACCGTGGGACATGGAGCTTCGTGTCGAAGCTCGTTCGCTCGGACATGCCCGTCGCGGACCCGTTCATCTCCGTGGCGCTCGACGCCGACACCGCCGTCCTCGGCATCCCCGCCGACGCACAGATCGGCCAGGCCTACGTGTTCGACGGGCTTGGCGCGGTCGAAGCGGATTGCGATCCCTGCACGTTGATCCGCACGCTCCAGACCCGCTGTCGCGACGGCAAACTGCGGGTCAAGATCAAGAGCGATCTGCATCACGACGAGCGTCTTCACCTCGACCTCGGCGGCGAGGTCTTCACGATGGCGTTCAATGAGCGCGGCACGGGCAAATTGAAGCGCAACCGGCAGTCCGGCATGATCGACGTGTCGGTTCTGGAATGCCCGGGCCTGAACGGCACGGTCGATTGCGGAACGTGAAGCGCGGCACGCCGCCGCGCCGCATGATCGGACCGCCAACGGCGCGCCGCGCCCGTGCGCCGCGCGGCTTGGCGAGCGGTCGGCCGCTCCGTAGGATGCTCCGTCGAGGCAGGAGAACCGTCCGCATGAGCAAAGTGCATCAACCCGTGCCCGACGTGCTGTCGCTGGTCGTCTGCGACCAGATCATCACCGACCGCATGACCGGGAAGCAGTCGCTGATCGGCATGTTCAGCACGATCCACGCCTTCAACTTCCCTGCCGTCCACGGGCAGCTCTGCGTCTTCTGCTCCCTCACCGACGGGCACGGCGAGACGCCGCTGACGATCCGCTTCGTGGACTCGAATGAGGCCCGTCCGCCCCTGGTCGAGGGCAACGGCAAGGTCATCTTCAAGAACCCGCGCAGCATCGCCAACCTCACGCTCCAGTTCCACGGCCTGCGCTTCCCCGCCCCCGGCGAATACCGCGTCCAGATCTGGTGCGGATCGGAGCTGCTCCGCGAAGCGCGCCTCACCCTCGTCCAGGCCCGCCAGCAACCGGGCGGACCTCCGCCCCAGGGCGCATCGCCGCCGGATGAGAGTGCGCCGGAACCGGATGGACCCGAGGAGTGACGGACGCGGACACCGCGGGGGGCGCTCGCCGGCTTGGACCGGTCGTCCATCGTGCGACTCATCCCTTTTTCACTTTCCCGGTTGTATTTGTTCCTGTCGCAGGCTTCGATCGGCGATGGCCGGGGAAGCGGAATCCGCCCGTACGGGTCGGCGCGGGATCGCCCGGACCGGGATGCGATAACCGTCGTCAGGCGCCTCCACACCTGACAACCACACCTGACAGCCACACCTGACAATCACACCTGACAGGATGGATCCTACGGTGCACAATCGACGCCCTTCGAGTGCCCGCAATCCGGATGGGCGAGCGTCACTTGATGCCCGCCGCGGAAGGGACCGGCGATCAGCACGGCCTTGCGCTGAAAGACGCCGACCTGGAAATCGAAATCATCGACGGAGAACCGGACGACCTTTTTTCCCGACGATGACGAGGCGCGAGGCGTTCAGGTCGTAGGGGCCGCCGGCGAGGGCGCCGTAAGCGGCGGCACTGGCGAAGCCCGCGGAAGTGAGGAGATTCTTCAGGTCCGCGGCTGAGTAGAGGCGCATGCCGATCCGGTGCTCAGTCCGCCGATCCGCGCGAAGGATCGTCCACGTCGCCTCCAGCCAGGCGAAGTCGTCGCACACGCGGCGATCCTCCAGAAGGATCGACCCGTCCGGAGCCTGCTGCCAGTCGCGCTGGCGGAAGATGCGAGCCAGCACTTCGCGCCCCATCAGGTCGATGACGAACGCGCCGCCGGGCTTGAGGCTGGTCAGGACGTTTCTGGCGACGCGGAGGTCGTCGAGCGGATCGGCGAAGTATCCGAACGAGGTCAACAGGCTGACCGCTGCGTCGAACGCCGCCGGGCGCTGGAACTCCAGCATGTCGGCGTGGACCCACTCGACGGACAGGCGCTCCTGCCGGGCGGAATCTCGGGCGATGTCGAGCCACGGCGACAGGCGATCCACGCCGGTGACGCGGAACCCGCGACGGGCGAACTCGAGGGCGTGGCGGCCCACGCCGCAGCCGAGATCCAGCACGTCCGCGCCCGCGGGCAGGCTCAGCAGCTTGATGACGTCCGCGACCTCGGCGGGCGCCTGGCGCCGACGCTCCTCGGAGAAGATGAACGACTGCGCGTCGAGCCAGAAGGCGTCATCCTCGTGCCAGGCGGACATGTCGAAGATCGTGGCGTCGTCCGCGGGCGTTCGCAAGCGACCG
Source organism: Phycisphaerae bacterium (assembly GCA_022072505.1). Lineage (GTDB taxonomy): Bacteria > Planctomycetota > Phycisphaerae > UBA1845 > UBA1845 > JABWBH01. Next base: position 94,090 of record JAJVHU010000031.1, on the reverse strand, counting down.
GGGTCACAGCGGACCCGCGCGAGGCGGGGCGCTGAGGCGGGGCGCCGATGCCCGTCGAATCCTTTTCAGGGCCGGCTTTCCGGGCGCCGGGCGCGTCCGGGGCAGGTCCGCACGCTGAGCCGCTCGACAGCGCTGGCGTCCTGCGTTGAAAGCTCCTTGCATTCGAGCCGGAGCGCGGGGGTCCGCTCCGCAGGGGCGAATTGGAGGTCCGCGCTCCGTGTGCGTATGCGGACCGGAGGCTCGCGCTGCGTGTTTGTGCGGCGACCCTGCAACGGAGGATACTGGGCGGCTCCTGCCGGGCAGCCTGCGAGTTTGCCGCCCGTTTTGTGGCGGGCGATGCGTCGGGTAACATCCGAGGCGATCGCCGCGTGGACGGAGACCCCGCCGCGAAGGCGGAAACACCGCCGCAACGACGGCATGCACGGGTGCGCAGCGTGGACGACTATCGCGTACAACTCGAGGTTTACAACGGTCCGATGGACCTGCTGTTGTACCTGATCCGGCGCGACGAGATCGACATCCACGACATTCCGATCGCCCGTCTCACCGAGCAATATCTCGCGTACGTGTCCCTGCTCCAGCGGATCGACCCGGAGTCGGCGGGCGAATTCCTCGTGCTGGCGGCGATGCTGATCGAGATCAAGTCGCGGTCGCTGCTGCCGCGTCCGCCGGCGCTGGAGGAGGGCGAGGAGGATTTCGCGGACCCACGCCTTGAGTTGGTGCGTCAGCTTCTCCAGTACAAAACGTACAAGGACGCGGCGCGGGCGCTGGAGTTGTCGGCGCAGATTCAGGCCCTGAAGCATCCGCGCCATCCGGTCCTTCCGGAGGTCGAGGAAGATGCGGTGGACCTTGAGGATCTGCGCATCTGGGACTTGCTCGAGGCGTTTCAAAAGCTTCTCGACGAAACCGGGCAGGGCGAGCCGTTTCACCAGGTGGCGGTCGATGACACCCCGATCGCCTTGTTCGCCGAGGACATTCTGGACTCGCTGGAGCGGGCGTCGGGAGTGCAGCCGTTTGCGGACGTGTTCGCGGGACGGTCGAAGGGCGAGATGATCGGGTTGTTCCTGGCGCTGCTGGAGTTGATTCGCGAGCGCCGCGTGCAGGCGCGGCAGGAGACGCCGCTGGGGCCGATCCTGCTTTACCTGCTCGACGCGACGCCGATCTACGGCGCGACCGAACACTACGGCGCCCGCGGTGAAGGCGAGGACGCCGAGGGCGTCATCGAGCCGCAGGGATGGGGCAAGGGCCTCGGGGACGACGGCGGTGACGCGGGGGAGGCGATGACCGACGAGGAATTTGAGGCGGAGTTGGGCGGGGATGACGCCTTCGCCTTGCCGCCGGAAGTCGCCCCCGCGTGGGAGGAGAGGGTGTCTGAGTTGAACGCGCGGTCCGCGGCGACGGAGTTCCTTGAAGAACCCGAGGCGCCCGCGACGGAGTCCGACGGACATGAAGCCCAGCGAACGTCTTAAGGCGTTGAACCTTGTGCTGCCGACCGTGGCCGCGCCGGTGGCCAACTACGTGCCTGCGGTGCGCGTCGGCGCCTTCGTGTACACCAGCGGGCAGCTTCCCTTCCAGGACAAGGCGCTGCTTTGCACGGGAAAAGTGCCGACCGACACGGACGTGGAGCGGGCGGCGCTGGGCGCGCGGATCGCGATGCTCAACGCGGTGGCGGCGGCGGCGGTCGCGGCGGGAGGGGTCGATCGCATCACGCGCGCGGTCCGCGTCGGGGTGTTCGTCAACAGCGCGCCGGGCTTCACCGCTCAGCCGAAGGTGGCCAACGGCGCCAGCGACGTGCTCGTCGAGATTTTCGGAGACGCGGGGCGGCACGCTCGCGCGGCGGTGGGGGTGGCGGAGCTGCCGCTGGACGCGGCCGTGGAGGTGGAGCTGCTGGTCGAAGCGGCGCCGTAGCGGATGTCGCGGTCGATCTGGGGAACGTGAGTGTGACGCAATCAAGGCGCTTGCCAGGGTCAGACGGGGGAAACATGAGATCAGAGGTTGAGGCATCGAAGGCGGTCGCCGGACCCCGTCCGGACGTCCGGCGCAACGACGGCCGGCGCCGCCGTCGTCAAGCGCTCGTGGCGTGCGGGTGGGTTCTCGGCGCGGCGGCGTTCTCGCCGCGCGTCGACGCCGGCGTTCCGATCCCGAAGGTTCTGAACAACGATCACCACTTCGGCGAACTCTGGATCAACGACGTGGTTTCGCACACGTTCCGCATCCACAACGCCGGAGACGGGGATCTGGAGCTGATCGACGCCCTCGCCAACTGCCCCTGCCTGAAGATCGAGCGCTTCGACCGGCGCATCGGTCCGGGCCAGACGGGCGAGATCCTCGTGGGCCTGGACACCAGCCGCTACGTTTACGGGCGGTTCAACTACCGCCTGACCGTGTTCACGAACGTGCCCGGCGACCCCCAGCTCGAGTTGAAGCTCGGCGGCGTTCTCCGAGAGCATATTCAGCGCGGCCACGTCGATCCCGTGACCGGGCGCGTCACCGGCGTCGGCGCGGGCTTCCGCCGGCTCACGTCTGAGCAGACCGGACGCATGATCGTGCCGCTGAGCAATCAGACGGACGCGCCGGCGACGCTGGTGCTCGCCTCCCCCGCCCAGCAAGGGTGTTTCTACGTGGATCTTGAGGAGCTCGAACCCGGGATGAAGTGGCGCCTGGTGGTGGACGCGAAACCGCCGTACCAGCCCTACCAGAACGAAGCGGTCGTCGAACTCGCCACGAATCTGAAGGAGCAGCCGATCGTGCGCGTGACCTGCACGGCCTACGTTCCGCCGCGGCTGGAGTTCCGCCCCTACCCGCTTGTGCCCAACCCGGCGTTCGCCGTGCGGGAGGTCAACTTCTTCAACAACGGCGATCGCCCGGTCAAAGTGCTCGATATCACGACGGACGATCCCCGCGTTCTGGCGGATATTGTCGAGAAGCAGCCGGGAAAGCACTACCTCCTCCGCGTGGTCATGCCGATCGGGTACGTCCCGCCGCCGCAGGGACACCGCATCACGGTGCGCACCGACGACGCAGAGGAGCCGACGCTCGTGCTTCCGTTCTCGTCGGCGGGAGCGGCTGACACGACGGATGAGACCGCCGGGGCGTCCGCGCCCGCGCCTTCGGGCGGCTGATCGGTCAAGGCGCGTACTCCGGCTCGTCCGGGCGCGGAAGACGCTCGCGCCAGTTCGGCAGCGGCGGACCGCCGCGCTGAGGCTTCGAGAGATAGTAATACGCCGTGCTGCTGTAGTCGTTGCCGAGCTTGTTCGCGTGCCCGTGTTCGATCGTCGCCCGGATCGACCGCCGGAAGCGGATCGGATCCTCGATGTGATACCGGTAGATCGACTGCTTGCCCTTCCACTTCCACTCCGGCGTGCCGTTGTAAAGCAGGATGCCGTGATACGGACCGACGAACTCGGTGTGCGGTCCGAACGCCGTGTTGCACCAGTCCTCCGTGCCCGTCCCGTGCAGGGACGGCGGCCAGGTTTCTCCGTCGATGAAGATCATGTCGTCGCCTTCGCCGTACCAGTCATTTTTCTGGCGCTCGAAAACGTCGATGTCGAGGTGCGCCCCGCAGTAGACGCCGTCGCCCTGCGCGTCGAGGATGACGTAGTTGTCGCTCCCGGAGCGGTTGAGGCTTCGCGGGTCGTCGCCGTGCCACATCTTCCGGGCCCACGCGTTCCAGTCCGGTTTGCGCAGCGCCGCGTGCTCGTCGCCCCAGCCCGTCGTGGGGTTCTCGCGCCGCCACTGCACGTGAAAGTACCCCTGCCCCGCCAGGGCCGAGGCGTCCGCGTACGACTCGTAGTCCACGTAGAAGTAAAAGGGGAACTTCTCGTCGCCGTCGGTATTGTCGATCTCGAGGGCGGCGCCGTCGCGGAAGGGCATCGGCCACCACGCGTTGAACGCCCGCCCGTCCTGCGGGCTCATTGACAGGACGGCGGTGTGAAAGTCCTTCCGTCGCGCATGCCCCAGTCCGAAGAAATCCCCGATCGGACATTCCACGCTCGCCTCGGGGGATCCGTCCCACCGCATCCGCAACAGCACGCGGCGCAGATGACGGTCGTCCTTGAAAAGCATCGTCATCCAGAGATGCCGGATGCATCCCGCGCCGCGCAGCTCGGCGAACGTCCGCCGCCCCCCGGGTTCGATGTCGATCCAGTCCCGGTTGCCGCCGGTCGCGTCGTAACTGCTGACCCGCGCGCTGCGGTAGTCCCGCAACCGCGGCAGCCCGCCTAACCCGGAAAAACCCTGCATGTTGTGTCCTCGAGGATTGCGTCGTCGCGCACCGTCATCCCCGGCACCGCGGGCGGAGCGCAACAAAAAAGCCCGGACGATCCGCGTCCGAGCCTTCTCTTGTCCTCCGCCCGCGATCTTTTCGCAAGGCGGACGCCTCCGTCATCGGTTCGACGCCTTACTTGTCCTTCTCCGGCGCCTTCGGCGTGGACGGCTCCGGCGCGCCTCCGGTCTTCTTGTACCCCTCAGGAACAACGGCCGTGAAAGGATCCGCCGTGAACGCCGGGTCCGCGGCAAGCTCGGTGATTTTCAGGACGACGCTGCCGGTCGGCTTCGGCGGCGGGGCGTTCTCGCCCCCGCTCGGTCCGGCGGGGGGCAGCGTGAAGCGCTCCACCCCGCGCGGCAGGAAGTCCTTCTTCCCGAACCACCAGATCGCCTCCTGCCCGCCGTTTTCCTGGGAGTACTTGACCCAGATCTTGTAACACTCCTCGCTGCCGATCTTCTCGATCCCGCGAAGCTCGGCCTTCTGCCCGGTGATCTCGTCGTTGAACGGCTGCGGGTGAATGAACTCGCGCATGCCGATCAGCGTCGCGCGCTGCCCGAACTGCCCGAGCACGATCGGGTCGATGTCCTCCTCGACCGTTTTCCTGGCGTGGTCGATCAGCCAGTACTTGTCTCCGTTGCTGACGGCGACGATGTCCTGAGTGAGGTTCGAGACCGGATCCTTGATCTTGATCTCGAAGCGGAACTTGTTGAGCCCCTGCTCGGTTTCGCCCGCGAGGATCACCGTGCCGGACATCTGCGGCGCGCGTTCGTTCGAACCGGTTCCGTGGAACTCGCCCACGTAACGCACGCTTTTGACCTTTTTGGTCGCCTCGTCCGCCTTCTTGAGAATCTCTTTCGGATCGCTGAGATCTCCGCCGCCTTGCCCCGTCGCCGCCGGCGCCGGCTGTTGCGCCCAGCACGACGCCGCAAGCACCGCTGCCGCCGCGAATGTCGCCCACCGAATCATTGATGTTTCTCCCTCGGCCCCGCGCCGCTCGAAATGAACCTCGAAACCGCCGCGGACGCCGTCGCTCGACGTGTCGGCGCCCGGGTTCGACGCCGATCCCGGGCCGATGCACGACTGCTCGCCCCGAGCAGACAGCGTAACCAACGCACCCCGCCCGTGACAACCACGGTACAGGTTCCGACACCGCCGACCCCGGCGTCGTTCGCGCGGAGCAGACCTCGCAAAGCCCCGTCCCCACGCGCCTCCGTTGCACGGATTCCCCGCGGCTTGACCGGTTTCACCGCCCTCAATAATCTACGCCGTGGATGGCGCTCGCGCTCGGATGCTCCGCGACCCTGCGGAACCCATCCGAACGCCGTGCCGCGTGCCTTTCCGGACCGCCCTCCCGAAAGCACCGCAGGGCAGGTAGCTCAGTTGGTAGAGCAACGGACTGAAAATCCGTGTGTCGGCGGTTCAAATCCGCCTCTGCCCAGTTCCCTTCCGCGAAGCCGGCGCCTCAAAATGCCCGGTTCTTCACGAGAAAACCGCATCTCCTGAGTCTCTACCCGGCTCCGGCTCCGGCTGCGGGGCGTGGGATTCGCATGAACTTACGACCCTGCGCGATCCTTCGTCGCGATCCGGCGGAATCCTGCGACGTGATCCTGCGGAGAGGGAGCGGCGGGAGGCGTGGCGCCCCTGGCGGGATGTGTTGTGTCCCGGCGATGAATCCCGGGGCTGCTCTCGGATGCCCCTCCGGGGCACGCGCCGAGGCGCCTCCGAGGCGTCAAGGCGCGGCGTGTCGCATCCTCAAGATCCCCACGATGGCGCGCCCCGAAGTCAGAGGGAGATTCCGGTGAAATGAAAGCGACCCTCTCGAATAACCGAGAGGGTCGCGACGATCGGCGTCCGTGCCGAACGAATCCGTTTTTTCAGATCGCCTAGCCCAGCAGCGACAGCACCTGCGACGGAAGCTGGATCGCCAGTTGCAGGTTGGCCTGCGTCGCCTGCGACAGGATCTGCGCCCGCGTCAGGGCCGCGACCTCCGTGGCGTAGTCCGCGTCGCGGATCGCCGACTCCGAGGCCGTGACGTTCTCCAGCGCCACCTGCTGACTGTTGATGTTCGTTTCGATCTGATTGCGCTGCACGCTGCCGAGGCGTCCGCGGTACACCGCCACCTGGTTGATGGCTTCGGAGATGATGACCTGGGCGGCGTAGGTGTTGTTGTTCGACACCTCGTTGGTGTTTCCGGACGCGAGCGTGCGCAGGTATCCGGCGACGGCGTTGCCGAGGTTGCCGGTCGAGATGGACTCGAACCCGAGACTGACCTGGGCGTTCTGGTTGACCTCCGGTCCGAGCTGGAAGACGGCGCCGCCGCCGGTGATCCTGAAGGTCGTCGAGGACAGCGCCGTTCCGAACGCCTCGGTCAGGTAGAAGCGGGCGTCGATGCCGCTGGAGCGGACGTCGACGCGCAGCCCGTCCACCGAAGCGACCTGTCCGTTGACGAGCACGCCGGCGTCCTGCCCGAAGTCCTGGATCGTCGATCCGCTGTTGGCTTCGATGAAATTGCCCGAGATCGGTTTGACGCGGACGAACTCGCTCTCGCCGTAGCCGGTGCTGTTGAGGATCAGGGCGTCCGAGCCGGAAACGACGGCGGAAATGCCCGTCAGATCCTTGAGGTCGTTGATGCCGCGGGCGATGTCGGCGATGGCCGTGCCCGACGCGAACGTGAGAATGTCGGTCCCGCGCACGCCGGAGATTTCGATCGTCACGGCGCTGGTCGACGTTCCGATGAAGCTCAATTCGGCGACCTGCGCCGACTGGGTCACCTCGACGAGGACGTTGCGCGAGCTTCCCTCGGGCACCCGCGCCGCGTAAAGGGCGATGTGGGCGAGGGCGTCGGTGTCCGCCGAAGCGGTGGTGTAGGCCCGGCTGCCGTCGAGGAGCTTCGTGCCGCCGAACTCGGCGGTGTTGGAGATGCGGTCGATGCTGGTGAGGATCGAGTCGATCTCGAGCTGGTTGGCGCTGACCTCCTCCTCGGTCAAACCGCCCTTGTTGGCGATCTCGACGACGAGCCCCTGGAGCTGCTGCAGCAGCGACGACACTTCATTCAGCGCGCCTTCGGCCGTCGAGATGACGTTGATCGCCCGCTGGGAGTTCTCCAGCGCCTGGCGGATCGCGCCGATTTCGTTGCGCAGCGTCTCGGAGGCGATCAGTCCCGCGGGGTCGTCCTTGCCGCGGTTGATCCGCAGCCCGGTGCTGAGGCGTTCGAGTCGCATGACCAGGTCGCCCTGGTTGACCCGAAGTCGGCCGACCGCCTGAAGGGCGGGGACGTTCGTGTTGATCCGGCTCATCGTATCCTCCCTGATAGTTCCGAGAGCGTCGATCAACGCTCGCCGGCGCCGCACCACCCTGTGCGGCATTAAGGTCAATGCTGCCATCGTCGCGCTCCGAGGGCGTCTTTAGTTACCGGTCGGATGACTTGAGCGCGGGAGGGTTATAGGACATGGCGAGGGAACCCTGAATCGAGGACTGCGCAAGGCGTGCGCCGCGCCCTCGCTCTCTGGTCCCGGCGGGTTCACGCACGACCGCCCGCCGCGAGGGCGCAGGTGTTGCTTGCGCGAACTTCATATGATAACACGTCCCCCGACGCGACGCAGCCGTAATCCGGTCTTTACCGGACGCGATGCAGAAGGTTTAACTGTTCAATTCAGAAACGTTTACGCTTCGCAGGAGTCAGGCATGGCGGTTTACGAAGTCGGCAAATATCGCAACGTCGTCCTCGTCGGTCACGGAGGGTCGGGCAAAACCTCCCTCGCCGAGGCCATGCTGCACAAGGCCGGCGTCACCAACCGCCTCGGATCCACCGCGGACAAGTCGTCGATCCTCGACGTCACCGACGAAGCCAAGGAAAAAGGCGGTTCGACCGACTCCGCCGTCTGCTACCTGACGCACAAGGGACACCACCTCAACATCGTGGATACGCCGGGGACGGCCGCGTTCGCCGGACCGGCGATCGGCGGTCTGATCGCGGCGGACACGGCGATCGTCGTCGTCTCCGCGACGTCGGGAATCGAGGTCAACACGCGCAAGATGTTCGAGCGGGCGAAGAAGCACGGGATCGGGCTGGCCATCGTGGTCAGCAAGATCGACGCGCCGAACGTCAACCTGGAGGAGGTGCTGGGCAACATCCGCTCGGTCTTCGGAAACGAGTGCGTGCCGGTGACGCTGCCGACCGGGTCGGGCAAGAGCGTCATCGACTGCCTGACGAACGAGTCCGGCGCGGCGGACCTTTTCGACGTCGGAGAGGCGCACACCGGCGTCCTCGAGGCGATCGTCAGCGTGGACGACGCCATGATGGAGAAGTACCTCGGCGGCGAGGTCTCGAAGGATGAAGCGATCGCCACGGCGCCGAAGGCCGTGGCGGCGCAGACGTTCATTCCCACGTTCTTCGTGAACAGCCGTGGGGAAATCGGCGTCGCGGAACTGCTGGACGCGATCGTCGGCTTGTTCCCGAGCCCGCTTCAGGCGAAGCGGCGCGTGATGGTGGACGACGGGCATGAGACGGCGGTGGATCCGACCGGCGCGGATTTCGTCGGACAGATCTTCAAGGTGTCCAGCGATCCGAAGACGGGGATCAAGTACCTCGGCCTGCGGTGTCTGAGCGGCAGGCTCACGCACGACATGAGCATCAAGACCGTGGCGGACCGCAAGGGCTTCCGTCCCGGGCAGTTGCAGCGCCTGCTCGGCGCCGAGCACAAGGAGGTCGAGGCGGGCGTCGCGGGCGACATCGTGTCGCTCGCCAAGCTGGACCTTCACGTCGGCGACGTGGTGTTCACGAACAAGGGGGGGACGATCGAGAAACCTCCGATGCCCGCGCCGATGTTTCCGCTGGCGCTGGAGTCCAAGTCCCGCGGCGACGAGGACAAGATCGCCCAGGCGATCCGGCGCTACACCGATGAAGACCCCTGCCTGCGCCTCGAACGCACGCAGGCGGGCGAGATGGTGCTGCGCGGACTGGACGACACCCACGTGCGCACGATCCTCAACCGTCTGAAACACTACTTCAAGCTCGAAGTCCTCACGAAAACGCCGAAGATCCCCTACCGCGAGACGATCGCGGGGCGCGCCGACAACATCGAGTACACGCACAAGAAGCAGACCGGCGGCGCCGGGCAGTACGCCAAGATCATCATCAACGTCCTGCCCGCTCAGCGCGGCGAGGGCTACGAGTTCGTCGACAAGATCTTCGGCGGGGCGATCGACCAGCAGTTCCGCCCCAGCGTCGACAAGGGCGTCCGGGCGCAGATGGCGGAGGGCGTCATCGCCGGGTATCCGGTCGTCGACGTCAAGGTCGAACTGATCGACGGCAAGACCCACCCGGTGGACAGCAAGGACATCGCCTTCCAGATCGCCGGGCGGCAGGCGTTCAAGGAAGGGTTCATGAAGGCGAAACCGATCCTGCTGGAGCCGATCGTCAACCTCGAGGTCACGGTTCCCACCGACAAGGTGGGCGACATCCAGGGCGACATCGCCTCACGGCGCGGGCGCCCGGTGGGGCAGGACGTCCTGCCCGGCGGACTGGCGGTCATCAAGGCGCAGATTCCCCTCGGCGAAGTGATGGACTACAACTCGCGTCTCTCAAGCATCAGCGGCGGGCAGGGCAGCTTCTCCATCGAGGAGTCGCATTATGAACCCGTCCCCGGCAACGTGCAGCAGCAGGTCATCGAGCAGCACAAGAAGGAAGTCGAAGCCGCCCGGGAGTAGCGGTCCGCCCGTCGCCGCCGCGGAGTCGCAGGATGAAGGCAGCCTGGCTTGAGACGGTCGGCGGTCCCGAGGCGCTGCGGTACGGCGATCATCCGGATCCGGTTCCCGGTCCGGGCGAAGTCGTCGTCCGGGTCAAGGCGTGCTCGCTGAATCACCTGGATTTGTGGGTGCGCCGCGGAAAGTCGTTCCCTCGCCCGCTGATTCCCGGCAGCGACGTCGCCGGCGTGGTGGAGGAGGTCGGGCCCGGCGTCGTCACGTTCACGTCGGGCGACGAGGTGGTCGCTTACCCGGCGATCGCCGAGGGCGAGGCGGCGCCCGGCGGGTACACGCCGCTGGCGTCCTCCTTTCGGATCTTCGGCGCACACCGTCACGGCGCGCTGGCGGAGCGCGTCGCCGTCCCCGCATCCGTGCTGATGCGGAAGCCGCGCGCGCTGAGCTGGCTCGACGCCGCGTGCCTGCCGATCGCGTTCCTGACCGCGTGGCACATGTTGTTCGCGCGGGCCCGCGTTCAGCCGGGCGAAACCGTGCTGGTGCAATCCGCCGGCAGCGGCGTCGGGCACGCGGCGATCCAGATGGCGCGCCTCGCCGGCGCGACGGTCCTCACGACCACCGGTTCTTCCGCGAAGGTCGATCGAGCCTTGCAACTCGGAGCCCATCACGCGGTCGACTACGCCGCCCGGGATCCCGCGAAAGTCGTGCGCGACCTCACCGACGGGCGCGGCGCGGACGTCGTCGTGGATCACAACGGCGACCGGACGTGGGCGACGAGCGTCGCGTGCCTGGCGCGCGGCGGACGGCTGACCGTGTGCGGCGTGACGGAGGGGGCGCGGGTCGCGCTCGACCTCGGGTCGTTCTTCTACGCCGCGCAGAGCATCCTCGGATCCACGCTGGGGACGCCGGACGAGCTGGCGACCGTCCTATCCCTCACGGCCTGCGGAAAGCTGAAACCTGTCGTCGATCGGGTCTACGCCCTGTGCGACATCGCCGAGGCGCACGCCCGCCTCGTCAGCGCGGACCGTTTCGGAAAGGTTGTCATCGCGATGTGAGGGCTTCCCAGCACTGGCGTGCTGGGCTGTTTTCCAGCGCCCCTGCCGGGGCTGACAGCCCCCGGGGTATTCTGAAACTGAGGCCCGACCGACGGGTGATCGTCATTTGACCCTCGACGGCGCGGGGCGTAGACTCAAAGACGCGCGGTCAGGGGATATCACCCCGGCGGCGCCCGTCATCGCCCACGCGGCGGATTCAAAAGCGGGGGACTTCGCCGCGGATGACCAGCGCTACGACTGAACGCTCTGATCCCCGGGAACCCTCCCCCAAGCCGCCCTTGTCAGGAGGCGGAGTCCGCACGATCCGCTCGAGAATCCGCGACTTGTCCGGGGGCTCTTTGCTGGCGGCGTGGGTGATATCGATCGGGGCGCACGCCCTTTTGCTGGCGATCATGTTCAAGCTGGCGTGGTACGGGACGGTTTCCGACCCCAGGGAAGACCTGCCGGTGGCGCTGACGGAGCTGCTGGGGGAGGCGGACCGGGGACGACTTTCGTTTTCGACGTCGCCGATGGCGGATTTGTCCCCCGTGACGGAGGCGCTTCCGATCGAACCGCGGCACAGCGCGGAGCTTTCGGGCACGGGCGTGGTGGAGGGGATGACCGGAAGCGGGTCGGGGGATCTGGACGTCATCGGGATCGGGACGGGAGGCGCGGACTTCTCGGGGGCGGCGGGCGGCGGACAGGGTCCGAGCTTCTTCGGCGTGGGGAACGAGAAGGCCCGGGGCGCGACGCGGATCGTGTACGTGGTGGACCGCAGCGGGTCGATGATCGACACGTTCGACCTGGTGCGCGAGGAGCTGGTGCGCTCGGTTTCGCGCCTGAGCATGACGCAGAAGTTTCACGTGCTTTTCTTCAACGCGGGGGAGCCTCTTGAAAACCCCCCGAGGAAGCTGGTCAGCGCCCGGGAGGTCACCAAGAAAGAGCTTTTTGAGTTCATCCGCACGGTGCGTCCCGAGGGGAGCACAAACCCGGCGCGGGCGATGGAGAAGGCGTTCCTGCACGATCCTGAGATCATTTTTTTTCTGACCGACGGGAATTTTCACAAGACGCTGCTGGATCACCTGCGGGCGTGGAACCGCGACCGGCGGGTGAAGATCTTCACGATCGCGTACGTGGATCCGGAAGGAAGCGAACTGCTGGAGCAGATCGCGCGGGAGCACGGGGGGGAGTTCCGGTATGTTTCGGGCCGCGAGGCGCCTTGAGCGCGGCGCGGAGACGTTTTGTTTAGACACGCCGCCGGGTCGATGACAATGCGACGACACCCCAACGACGGAAACGCGACGATTGCGGCCGGAACCGGCGATCGCACGGCGTTATGCGGCAGAACGCGAGTCCGTCGGGCCGGGGCGGTTGCGGCGGCGCTGGTGATGACGTCGGCGTGGGCGGCGGCGGACCAGGTGGACGTCGCGGGCAAGACGTATCCGCGCGGTCGTCTTCTGGGGATCGAGGGCGGGACGCTTCGGTTCCGGCTGGAGTCGTCTGAGATTCTTGCGATCGACTTCGCCGAACTGCAGCGCGTGCATGTCGATCCGAGTGAGGCGTTCGCGGACTTCAACGCGGCGGAGGAGTTCGTCGCGGGCGGCGAACCTGAAAAGAGCATCGTGCGGTACGAGCGCCAGTTGCGGACGGCGGAGGGATTCTGGACGGACCTGATCAAGGTTCGGCTGGTTCGGGCTTGTGATCTGGCCGGTCAGATCGACAAGGCGGTGCATTATTTCTGCCGGGTGCTGGACGCGGAGCTGACGGGAGCGGTCGTGGCGGCGCGGATCATGCCGGAGCGCGTGCCGGGTGAAATGACGGCGGGGGCGAGGCAGGCGGTCGAGCAGCTTGAGCGGGCGACGGGGCGGGGCAGCCAGGATGCGCGGAAAGTCCTGACGCTTCTTCTGAAGTACGACGTGTTGCGGCGGGCGGGCGACGCGCGGGCGGACGTGATCGCGCCGGTCATCGCCGAGCGGGTCATCCCTGGGGAGGTGTTTACGCCCCGAGTCGGACAGATATTTCTGTCCGCGATCGCGACGCTCGCGGCGCGCGGCGATGCAGCCGGGGCGCTGGCGGGGATCGACCGGGCGATGCCGACGGTTTCCGAGGCGGCTGCGCCGGATCTGCTGCTGATGAAAGGCCGGGTTCTGGCCGGGGACGGCGCGTCGCGGGAAAACCTGATCCGCGCGGGGTGGGCCTTCATGCGGGTCGTGATTCATTACGCGAAGGATGCGCGAGCGGCCGAGGCGCTGGTCGAGGCGGCGGAGATTCATCGGCGGCTGGGGCGGACGGAGCAGGCGCGGTCGTTGGCGCAGGAGTGTCTGCGGCGCGGGGAATTGCCGGAGGCGTTGCGGGCGAAGGCGGAGAGCCTCGCGGCGCCGGCCGGGGGCGCGGCGCCGGATTGAGGGAATTGTGCGGCGGAATCGGGGGCGGCGTGGTCGGGCTTTGCGGAGACGTCGCCGCTAGAATTCGCCGGTTGCGCGCGGTCCGGCGGGCGGAACGCGCCGTCGCGGCTGCGGGACGCAAGACATTGACGAGGGAGACTTCGAGGGTGATCAGGAAGGGCATGCGTCGGGCGATGTGCGCGGCGGGGACGCTGGTTCTTGCGGGGCGGGCTCTTGCCCAGACCGAACCGGCGCCGGGATCGTCGAGCGCGGTCGCGTCCAACTGGTTCGATCATTTTGTCGTCAGCGGAGGCTGGATCGGCTACATCATCGTCGGACTGTCGCTGGTGGCGGTGACGTTGATCGTCGAGCATTTCATCTCGATCCGGCGTCAGAAGCTGGTCGCGCCGGAATCGGCGGGACACCTGCGGGATCTGCTGGAGCGGAAGAAATACGTGGACGCGATCCACTTCACCTCCGAGGACGACACAATGCTCAGCGGGGTGGTGAACGCGGGGTTGCTGGAGGCCTCCAACGGTTACGCGGCGATGGAGCGTGCGATGGAGGAGGAGTTGGAGGGTCGTTCGGCGCGGTTGTTCCGGAAGATCGAGTACCTGAACATCATCGGGAACGTCAGTCCGATGATCGGTCTTTTCGGGACGGTGTTCGGGTTGATCCGGTTGTTCGGGTCGATCGGGGAGCGCGGCCGGATTCCGGAAGCGAACCTGGTGGCGGAGAACATTTCGATCGCGCTGGTGACGACGTTCTGGGGTCTGCTGGTGGCGATCCCCGCGCTGGGGGTATACGGATTCATGCGCAACCGGATCGACATTTTAACGGCGGAGTGTGCGCAGACCGCCGACCGGCTGCTGAGCATTTTCAAGCCCGGAGCGGCGCACGGGTCGCCGGGGCTTTTGCGGCGTGACCCGGCGGGCGCGGCGACGGCGGCGGCGGCCTCGACGGCGTAGGCGCGCGGGGACGGGGGGCGGACGGATGCGGTACCGGACCAGGTTGTCGCGGCGCAGCGCGGGGATCGACTTCAACGCGACGCCGATGATCGACGTGATCTTCATGTTGACGGTGTTCTTTTCCCTGGTGGGGCGGTTTTCGTCGGAGGAGCATCTTCCGATGAAGCTGCCGTCGCCGGAGGAAAGCCAGGCGCAAGAGGCGCTGGAGGAGGAGCGCGTCGTGCTGAACTGCCGGCCGGTGAACGCGGAGGGTCCGGCGCTGGGGGTGGAGTTCAGCGTCGGTCCGAACGCGCCGGAGCCGCTCGGGAGCCTTGTCGGCCACCTTCAGGCGCTCAAATCCGAGGCGGCGCAATCCGGTCGGCAGCTTCGGGTGCTGGTTCGGGCGGACCGCCGGCTGAGGTTTTCCGACGTTCGACCGGCGATGCAGGCGCTGGCGGCGCTGGATATTCCGATGTTGAACGTCGCGGCGCAATCCCGGGAGGAGGGGTCATGACGTCACGTCCCGGGGACGGCGTGGCGCTCCCGGAAGAGGGAGGCCGTGAAGTCGTTCACTTCGACCGCCTTCGTCGACGCTTGTCGCGGCGTTCGCGCGGACTTTCCGGTGTGAACGTGGCGCCGATGATCGACATGACGTTTCTGCTGCTGATCTTCTTCGTCGTGACGACGACGTTTGAGAAGCGGGAGGGAGTGTTGTCGACGCGCATGCCGGCGGAAACCGCCGCCGCGCCGCCGCTGCCGGTCAAACCGGTGGTGATCCGTCTGTCGCCTGCGGGCGCGGAGGCGGAACTGGCGGTGATTGCGGTGGAGCCGACGGATCAAAAGCCGGGGGATTTCCGGCGACTTTACGAGGTGCTGGTCGAACTGCGCGGGCGACCGGGGTTTGACGATCAGACGCCGGTGATCGTGCGGGCCGAGGGGGACGTGATCTGGGACCACCTTGTCAACGCGTGGAACGCGGCGATCCGCGCGGGGTATCAGAACATCGCGTTCGCGGAATCATGAAGGCGATCCGATCCTTTCAGGCGGCGGTGCTTGCCGCGGCGGTTGCGGGGTTTGCGGCGGGAGCCACGCGAGGTCAGGACGCAGGCGGAGCGCCGGGGCGGTCCGCGGCGCCCCCCCCGGAGGAGCTGCGCTTCGACTCGGGCGAATTCATTGAAGGACTGCGTCGGCGCGGGCTGGTCGACCTGCTCGAGCTTTACCTGAAGGAGCATCCTCCTCGCAGCGCTGACGCCCGCGCCGCTCTGGATCAGGAGATTCTGCGGGCGCGGTTCGCGGACCGCAGTCTGCCCCCTGAGGAGCGCCTTGCGGCGCTGCGTCAGGCGAACGCCTTGCTGGAGAACCTGATTCGGGACAAGTCGAAGGATCCGCAGGCGCTGGAGTGGCACGCGGATCTGGCGTTTTCTCGGTTGTTCGACGAGGGCGAGTCCGTGACGACGGCGATCGTCTACCGCGAGGGCGGTCCGGCGGAGCGCGCGGCGCTGCGGGAGATCACCGACGACGCGATCCAACTGCTTGACGATCTGCGCACAAGCCTTGAAGCGGAGTTTTCCCGGCTTCAGGGACTGTCGGAAGCGGAATACGAGCAGGTCGAGCGGTCTGGCCACGTTGAGCGACTTGAAAGCCGGGTGCGTCCGAAAGCGGAGTACGCGCGATTGTGGGCGCTGTATTACAACGCGTTGTCGCGGACGGCGGATGATCCGGAGCGCAAAACCCGACTTTCGGCGGTGCAGTCGATGCTGGAGGATCATCCGGAGTGGACGGAGAAGAATGCGGCGCTGGAGGCGCAGTCGTTGTTGATTTCCGGGATGGCGCTGCGTCTTGCCGGGGAGGCTGGGGCGGCGGAGGCGAAGTTGTCGCAAGTGCAACCGGTGGCGGAGAAGCGTCCGCCTCAGGTGCGTTCCGGGCTGGCGTGGGCGGAGTTTCTTGCGTCGCTGGAGCGGGTGCGGGCGTTGCGCGACGGCGGGCGGTATGACGACGCGTTGATCGCGCTCGATCAGATGCGCTTGACGAAGACCGTCGCGGGAACCCCGTCAGGATCGGCGGCGGTGTCGATTGCGCTGTGCGAGCGGTCGGTGCATCTGGCGCGAGCGGACGCGGAGCGCGGCGCAGGCCGTCAGGAGCAGGCGGACCGTCACCGGGCGTCCGCAAGCGCGTGCGTATTGCGGCGGATCCGGGAAGACGCGACCCTGCGTGAGCCGCTTTATGCGGCGTTGTACGCTCAGTTGGGGGAACCTGAGTCCGCCTCAGGTCTGGACGCGTTGGAGAGGGCGGCGATGGTGGCGGTCATGCTCGGCGAGGCGGAGCGGACCCGACAGGCGGCGGAGTCCTCGCAGGGTGAGGCGGCGCGGGCGGACTTGTTGCGGCGCGCCGGCGCCTTGTTTGACCGGGCGATGCAGGCGGCGGAGTTCGCTGAAGGGACGGACGCTGCCGCGGCGCCGACTGATGCGGATCTGACGGCCGAGATTGCGTTCAACGGCGCGGTGGCGGCCTACCGATCGGGGAAGGCGGGCAAGGCGGCGCTGGGGCTGCTTCGGGTGGCCCGGGATTTTCCGTCGTTCTCCGAGGCTTCGCGGGCGGCGGTGCTGGCGGTTCAGGTGTCCTCCGACCTTTATCGCGAGGCCGCGGGGGACGAGCGTGCGGCGGCCCGCGATCTGCACCTTGAGGCGCTGAAAGTCCTGACGTCAACACATGCGTCAGATCCGGCGGCGCGTTACTGGCGGTTCTTCTACGCTCAGGCGCTGGAGGAGGCCGGGCGTCGTCGTGAGGCTGCGGATCAGTACCTGCTGGTGGATGCGGGTCATCCGCACGCACTGGATGCGGAGTTTCTGCGGTGGCGGTGCGTTGCGGAGGACTTGATCGGGACCGGAACATCGGCGTCGTCGGATGATTCTCATCAGCGGCGCATACAGGAGATTGTTGAGGGGCTTGCGGCGTTCCGGAAGCGAGCGGAGCGAGTGAACGAGACAGGCGGTGACGCG
Source organism: Phycisphaerae bacterium (assembly GCA_022072505.1). Taxonomy (GTDB): domain Bacteria; phylum Planctomycetota; class Phycisphaerae; order UBA1845; family UBA1845; genus JABWBH01. The sequence goes on along the minus strand of JAJVHU010000031.1, from coordinate 76,759 downwards.
GAGCAGGGTGCGCGCCTCCGCGAGCATGTCGCCGAGGCGACGTTGCTGCCGCTTGAGCTGGCGTTGTCGGGCGGCGGCGCTGCGCCGTCGCCCGACGCCTTTGCAGCCGTCGAGACGCTGTCTGCATCGACGCCGCGGCTGCGGTTCCGCGTGCTCCGGGCGCGCTTGATTGCGTTAGCGGAGGCGGATCAGCTTGAGGCGCTTCAGGCCGGCTTGGCCTCGCTCGTCGAATCCGATGAAGGCGAGGTCGCGCCTGTCCTTCAGGCGATCTACGCGCGCCTGATGTCGGGGTGGTCGCCGGTGGACGCTCCGGTGGCCGAGGGCGCAATGCAGCGTCGGGCGAAGGCGGCCGCGTTTGTTGCCGACCGCCTGCTGGAGGTTTCGACGCGTCCGGAGGCGGCGGCGTCGAAGGATCGAGCGTCCTGCCTGATTCTGCGCGGCGAGGCGCAACTTGCGGCGGGCGATCTGACCGGCGCGGCGACGACCTTCGAGGAGGCGGGCGGCGCAACGGCGCTCGATCCGCGCAAAGGCGGAGACGCGCGTCCGCGCCTCGGGCTTGCGGAGTGTCGCTTCGCGTCGGGGAATTATGCGGAAGCGCTGCCGCTTTTTAATGAACTGGCGCGGCTCGAGTATGACAAGGGCGGCGAGGAGGCGCACTGGCGGGCGCTGGTGAGGGATCTTCAATGCCGCCTGGCGCTTCAGCATGATCCGCGCGGCGTGCTCAAGGTGATCGAGAACCACCGGGTCTCGTCGCCGGATCTCGGCGGGCCGAAGTTTTCAGCCGCGTTCGAGCAGCTTCGCCGCGCTTGTCTGCAACGATTGAACCCTGAACCGGCCTCGAGCAGCCCGTGACGGCGCGGCGGCAGGCTCACACGTTCAAGCGGTTTTTTTTTTTTTTGCGCGACCTGAGTCATGTTCGCGATCTCCGGCACGCGCCGCGGGCGTCGGAACGGGCGACGGTGTCACATGCGGCGGGACCGGCGTTCGACGTCGGCGGCTCAGGTCTCGAAGAGTTCCCGCTGTCGGGCGTTGACGACGCGCGACTCGACTTCGCCTTCGGCCAGCTCGGTCACGAGGCGGTCGCCGTCGGAAAGGCGCGCCGCGTCGCGGACGAGCGACCCTCCTTTTTTGAGACGGGTGATCGAGTAACCGCGCTGAAGCACGCTGCGGTAGCTGAGCGCGTTGAGCAGTTGCTCCGCCGCGTCAAGGCGGCGGCGGCGTGCGTCCAGCCCCTGGCGCAACGCCAGCGCGACGCGGCGGCGCGCATCAATGAGCAACTCGTTCAGTCGCGGCATTCGTCCGGCGGGGGCGCCGCGCTGCAAGCGGGCGGCGCGCTGGTCCAGGTTCCTTGCGAGGCGGAGCAGGCGGCCCGTCATCGCGACCTGAAGCCGCGTCAGGCGCTCGTGAAGGCGGCGCGTCCCCGCGGCGACGCAGGCATCCGGTGCGATCCGGGAAAGAAGCTGCTCGGCGCGCTGAAGTCTGCGGCGACGATCATGAAACCGGGTGTTGAGCGCGCGCAGAACGTCCGCGAGCAGCGCATCAAGCTGCTGCTCCCGCCGCCGGATCAGATGCTCCGGCTCGCGGAAGGGGGCGCGCCGGGCGAGGTGGGAGAGCGTCCGCCGGTCCTGATCGAGCCGGCGCCGCGCGCCGACGGTGACTCTCCGCAGCGTCGTGCCCAGAACGTCCAGCGTCTCAAGGCGCACGGGAACCGCAAGTTCGGCGGCGGCGGTCGGCGTCGCGGCGCGGACGTCCGCGGCGAGGTCCGCGAGGGTGAAATCCGTCTCGTGCCCGACGGCGCTGATGACGGGAACGGCGCTGGCGGCGATCGCGCGCACGACGACTTCCTCGTTGAAGGCCCAGAGATCCTCCGTCGAACCGCCGCCGCGCCCGACAATGAGCAGATCGACGCCGCCGAGCCCGGAGGACGCGGCATTGATCTTCCGCACGGCGTCGGCGATTTCAGTCGCCGCGCCGTCCCCCTGGACGCGCGCGGGAAGGACAAGCACCTCCACGCAGGGATACCGGCGCTCGAGCGTCAGGAGCATGTCGCGGATCGCCGCGCCGGTCGGACTGGTGATGATCCCGATCCGTTTCGGGAAGCGCGGCAGCGGTCTTTTGCGAGCCGGGCTGAAGAGGCCTTCTTTCTCGAGTTTCTCGCGAAGTTGACGAAGCGCCAGTTCAAGAGCGCCCACGCCGCGCGGATCGATCCGCTGCGCATAAAGCTGATAACGCCCGGATTTCTCGAACACCTCGATCGAACCGGCGACGATCACCTCCTGCCCGTCCGCGGGCCGGAACTTCAACGACGCGACCGCGCTGCGCCACATGACGCAGGCGATCTCGCTCCCGGAGTCCTTCAGCGTGAAGTAGGAATGACCGCTGGCGTGAATTTTGAAGTTGCTGAGTTCTCCGGCGACGAGGAGACGTCCCGGAAACGCCGACTCCAGCGCCCCTCGGACGCGCCGCGTGACCTCGCTGACGGTCAGCACCTGCGCCTCGGACGCGCCGCCGGTCAAACGTTCCTCAGGATGGCCTCGGCGGCGACGGCGCATGCGGCGCAGCCTACTCCCCGCCGCCCGCGGCGTCACGCGAGAGGGTTAGACGCTGTTGCAAAACCGCCGGTGCAGACGGGAAAAAGAACGCTTCCTGACGGGCGCGGCTCGGTTTTGAAACAGCGTCTTAGTCGTTCAACGTCCAGTCTCCCGTCGGCGTGACAGTAAACGTGAGCGTCGCCGAGTCGCGGGGAAGGAGCTGGCTGTTGTAGCCGTCGATCCGCAGCACGACGGGACGGCTCCAGTCGATGCCGATCCGATCCTTGTCGATCCGGAAAATCCGCACCCCCTGGGTCTGGATCGTCAGTTTGTTGCGCACGGGGTCGAACTCGGCCGTCGCCCAGCCCCCGGCGGCGCCGTCACGGACGCGCACCACGTGCAGCCACCGCTCGGCTTCAGCGGGGTCCGGAACCGGGATTCTGAGCGTCTCCTGGACCGGCGGAGAGGGCGGGGGCGGAGGCGGCGTCGAGACGTCGCCCGACGCGGCTGGAGCAGTTCGGGTCGGCGGCGCCGTCGCCGGGGAGGAGCACCCGCACAGGGCAAGGGCCGTGAAGAAAACGCCGCTGAGGGCGCCTCGAACCGATGAGGCGCGGCGCTTTGATCCCTCTCGGCTTCCCGGTTGGACAATCACGTTCATGCGCGCACAATGCGGGAACCCGGTCGAACGACGACCGATCCCCTCATTGTACGATCCGCCGGGGTCCGGGATGCAAAGAATGCGGGCACATCATGACGGTGCGGCGATCCTCCGGTCGACGACGATCCTCTCGGTCCGCCGAGGGACGGCGGTGGCGATCGGCGGCGACGGGCAGGTCTCGCTCGGTCCGAACGCCGTAAAGCACAACGCCAACAAGATTCACCGCCTCGCCGACGGAAACGTCATCGCGGGGTTCGCCGGGGGCGCCGCCGACGCTTTCGCCCTGCTGGAGCGGCTGGATACGAAACTGGAGCATTTCAAGGGGAACCTGCGCCGGGCGGCGGTCGAGTTGGCCCGGGACTGGCGGACCGACCGCGTCCTGCGGCGGCTGGAGTCGATGATCGTCGCTTGCAGCCTTGAAGCGACCTTGATGATCAGCGGGTCCGGGGACGTGATCGAACCGGACGACGGCGTGCTGGGGATCGGGTCGGGCGGGGCGATCGCGACGGGGGCGGCGCGGGCGCTGTTGCGGCACACCGAGATGCCGCCCGTGGGGATCGTCGAGAGCGCGCTGAATATCGCCGCGGACCTTTGCGTGTACACGAATCACAAAATCACCGTCGAGGCCCTCGCATAACGGCGGATCGCCGCGCCGGACCTCTCTCATGCAGACACTGACACCGACCGAAATCGTCGCCGCTCTGGACCGTCACATCGTCGGACAACCCGCCGCGAAGCGCGCCGTCGCCATCGCCGTCCGCAACCGCTGGCGGCGCATGCAGCTCCCGGAGGCGATGCGCGAGGAGATCTGCCCGAGCAACATCCTGATGATCGGACCGACCGGCGTGGGCAAGACCGAGATCGCCCGCCGCCTTGCGCATCTGGTGAACGCGCCGTTCATCAAGGTCGAGGCGACCAAGTACACCGAAGTCGGCTATCACGGACGCGACGTGGACGCGATGATCCGCGACCTGCTCGAACTGGCGATCCGGATGGTGCGCACCGAGCAGACCGAGGTGGTCCGCATCGAGGCCGATCGCCTGACGGAGGAGAGCCTGCTCGACCTTCTGATGCCGCCCGCCGAAGCCGATCGCGCCCCGGACGACGCCTCGAGCGACGCCGCGCAGCGCCGACATCGCAACCGGGAGAAGCTTCGGACCCAGCTTAAATCCGGCGAACTGGAGGAGCGCCCGGTCGAGCTGGCGACCGAATCCCGCGTGCAGCCCGTCGGGATGTTCGCCACCTTCGGCGGGATGGACCAGGTGGATCCGGAGGTGCAGAACTTCCTCGAACGCCTGATGCCCGCCCAGCCGAAGCGGAAGCGCCTGCCGATCCGCGAGGCGCGGCGCATCCTCTTTGATGAGCACTGCGACAAGCTGATCGACCGGGAGAAGGTGACCGAGATGGCGATCCGTCGGACGGAGGAGTCCGGCATCGTCTTCATCGACGAGATTGACAAACTGGCGTCGGTGGGCGCCGCGCACGGACCGGACGTCTCCCGCCAGGGCGTGCAGCGGGATCTGCTGCCGATCATCGAGGGCGGGACGGTGGCGACGCGGCACGGACCGGTGAACACGCACCACGTGTTGTTCATCGCCGCCGGCGCGTTCAGCCAGTCGAAACCGAGCGACCTGATGCCCGAGTTGCAGGGGCGCCTGCCGATCCGCGTCGAGCTGTCCGACCTGACCGAGGCCGACTTCCTGCGCATCCTCACGGAACCGGAGAACGCGCTGACGAAGCAGCAGGTCGCCCTGCTGAGCACCGAGGCGGTGCGCGTCGAATTCGCGCCCGAGGCGCTGAAGGAGATCGCGTCGATCGCTTTCCGGGTCAATCAGTCGCTCGAGAACATCGGCGCACGCCGGCTGACGACCGTGATGGAGCGATTGATGGAGGATCTGAGCTTCGACGCGCCTCAGCGCGGGGGGGCGACGGTTCGGATCGATCTCGATTACGTGCGCGAGCGGCTGTCGGAGTTGGCGAAAGACGAGGGGCTGAAGCGGTTCATCCTCTGATCCGCGCAGCGGACCGCGAGGCGCGGGGGCGCATGACGAACGAGCAACGCCAGGCCGGTCCGACGACGCGCGAATTTTCACTGCGGGCGCCGGCGAAGCTGAACCTGACGCTTCACGTCGTCGGCCGCCGGCCGGACGGCTTTCACGATCTTCGATCGCTGGTGTGCGGCGTCGACTTGTGCGACGAGGTGATCGCGCGGGCGGACGCCGGGGGCGCGATGTCGGTCGCCTGCGATGTTCCGGCCCTTTCCGGACCGGACAACCTCGTCGTTCGCGCCGTCGAGGCGCTGCGGGAAATCTCCGGGTGTCGCCTCGGCCTGTCGGTCGGTTTATTCAAGCGAATACCGATCGGAGCGGGGCTCGGCGGCGGGAGCAGCGACGCGGCAGCCGCTCTGAGGCTCGCCCGGACGGCGTGGGGGCTTCCTCTCTCGGATGATCTTCTGACCGCAGCAGGCGCGCGGATCGGGTCCGATGTGCCGCTTTTCCTGAAGCTTCCCAGCGCCGTCATCACCGGGCGCGGCGAGCAGGTTCGGGCGGTGCGCCTGGCGTGGAGGGGCTTTTTCCTGCTGATTCACGCGGACGATCACGTTCCGACCGCCGACGTTTACGGCGTCTTCCGCCGCCGCGTCTGCCGTCGACCTCCGCAGGATCGGACGGAGGAAGCCTTGCAAGCGACCTCGGCTGCGGAGCTTTCCGTCTGCCTCCACAACGACCTGGAGGAGTCGGTGTACCTGCTCCACCCGAGACTGAAGGCGCTCAAGGAACAGGCGGCGCGCCTGCTCGGACGGACGCTTCACCTCACCGGGGCGGGGTCCACGTGGTTTGCGCCGCTGGACGACGAAGCCGACGCGAAACGGTTGGCAGAGCGCATTCACGCCGCTAAGCTGGGGCTGCGGGCGGAGGTGGTCGGCGGTTTGACCTCCGCTCCGGTGGTTGAAGAGCGAGGATAGCTTCCAGGAGCAGCGGCATGGAAATCACCGAGGTCGGGGTGCGCATCGTCGAACGATCAGAGGACCGGCTCAAGGCCGTCTGCACGATGACGATCGACGACTGCTTCGTCGTGCGGGACATCAAAGTCGTGGAAGGGCAGACCGGGTTGTTCGTGGCAATGCCCTCGCGCAAGAAGACTTCACGATGTCACCAGTGCGGTCACAAAAACGAGATCCGCTCGCATTTCTGCGCCGACTGCGGCGTCAAGCAGAACCCCGCGGCGCCGCGCAACAATCATCATGAGCGGTCCGCGTCGCACACCGACATCGCCCACCCGATCAACACGGAGTGCCGCGAGATGATTCAGGAGGTCATTCTCGAGGCCTACCGGGAGGAACTCGCGGAATACCTCGCGGAGCAAGAGGCGGACGGCGGGCGCGAGACGGTTGACGCCGCCGAACCGGAAGCCGAGATCGCGGACGACCGCATGTCCGAACCGTCGTTCACCGCCGGACTGGACGCGCCTTACAACCCGCCGAAGCCTCGGGAGCAGCCCCGCGAGCCGCGCGCGGACCGCGGTCCGGAGCGGGACGCCGCCCCCCCGCGCGAACGAGACGCCGCTCCCCCGCGCGAGCGGGACGCCCGACCGGACAAACCCGAGCCTCGACGCCAGGAAAGCGTCGCCGCGCACGCCGACGACGGCTTCGCCTCAGGCATCTTCTAGGTTCGCGGCAGACCACCGGCCCGCGCCGGGCGGGCGGCACGCCGGAGCGCTACAGCAGCGTGAAGTAGTTCGAGCACGCCGCGTCGAAGGCCTCGACGGTCATGACCGGCGGTTCTTTGCGGTACTTCGCCCGGTTGATGATCTGCTGGAGCAGGTCGCGCGGGTGGCAGCAGCGCAGCGAGCGGTTGCACTTGCGGTAGTGCGTCTCGATGAGATGCGACAGGGCCGCCTCGTTGAAGGCGATGCCGAACTTGTCGGTCATGATGCGCATGAGCGCGGTGTACTCGGCCTCGGTGGGGTCCGGAACGTTGATCTTGTAGGGGATGCGGCGCAGGAAGGCGTCGTCGACGAGCTGCTTGGGTTCAAGGTTGGTCGAGAAGATGATGAGCTGGTCGAAGGGAACCTGGATCTTCTTGCCGTTGGCGAGCGCGAGGAAGTCGTAGCGCTTCTCCAGCGGGACGATCCAGCGGTTCAGGAGTTCCGTCGGGTTCATGCGCTGCCGCCCGAAATCATCGATGACCAGCGTGCCGCAGTTGCTCTTGAGCTGGATCGGCGGCTCGCTGATCTTGGTCACCGGGTTCATCTGCATGTCCAGGCTGTCCATCGTCAGCTCACCGCCCACCACGATCGTCGGGCGGCGCACGCGGATCCAGCGCGCGTCGACCGCGGCGCCCTTCACGATCGAGGGTTTGACGTCGCCGGCCGGTTCATGCACCTGGGGGTCAAAGAGCTGCACGATTTCGCCCTCGACGAACAGGGCCCGCGGGATCCAGATCGACGTGCCGAAGCACTTCGTGATCCGCTCGGCGATGCTGGTCTTGCCGTTGCCGGGGTAGCCGTAAAGGAACATGCCGCGTCCGGAGTTGATCGCCGGTCCGAGGCGGTCGAGGATGTCGGGGGACAGCAGCAGGTCGGAGAAGGCCTCGCGGAGGTTCTCCTCGGTGGGGTGCTCCGACACGATCGTCTGCGCCTTGACGGCGTCGATGTAGTCCTTGAGCGGAACCGGCGCCGTGCCGACGTACGTGCATTCCTCGAGGTATTTTTTCGCTCGCTCGCGCCCCGCCTCGGTCAGCGTGTACTCGAAGTCGCCCATCGAGGCGCTGCCTTTGTACACGACGAGCTGACGGTTCTTCAGGTCGGCCAGCAGCGTGACCAGATCCTTGCCGGGCAGCGCCAGCTCCCGCGCGATCCCGCGACCGGTGTTGTTTCCCACGGCGAGCAGGTGTTTGTACACGATCGACTCGACCAGCGAATCCGGCAGTCCGCATTCCTTGAACGATTGCGGCTCCTTCGGCGTGAACGTCGATCGTCCTTCTGACGACTCTCGCGGCGGCGATGCGGTTTCAGACTCCGCCGCGACGGGCGGCGTTTTCGGCGCGACGGCGACAGGCGGTTCGGGCAGTTGCAGCGCGGTCATCTCCGGCTCCTTGGACGATCCCGCGCCGGAGTCGGCGTGCGTCCGCCGGACGGCTCGGGGGGTCAGTCGTATCCTCGCCTCAACTATTCAATTCAGTCTGTCGCCGGGGGCGGGCGGGTCGGCGTGGCGGGTCTGTTTATCGGAGAGAGCGCAGGATCAGGCATACACGGCGCGGGCGCTGGGTCATTGTCCCGGGTCAGGAACTTCCGGGGCGGTTGCGAATGCGGATCTCCTCGATCGCGACAAACCCGTAATGCGGACCTCGATTCATGCCGGGGCAGGATTTCGCCGCGTCGTCCCACGCCCGCCTCGACTTGAGCAGTTCGTCCCAGAAAGGCCACGTCCGGCACTGGACCGGACGGACCGGATAAATTGAGCAATACGCTTTGCCGTCGCGCCGATCGAGGAAGACGCAATCTCCTCCCGGTTTCTCCGTCAGGCTGTAGCGACCGCCCACGCCGCGAACCTCGGAGCGATCGAGGGTTCCGGTTTCCCGTCCAAGGTGCGCGGCGATGGCGCGGATGTCCTCCTTCGTGACCCAGACATACCCCGGAGGTCCGCTGCAGCAATTGCCGCACTGGGTGCAGGAGAACTGCAACCCGTCCGCATACCACTTTTCCTTGCCTCGCCCGAACATCCCGCGTCCCCGCATCCGGTCCGCTGCAATCCCCCCGCGCCGGACAGCCCCGGATTGCGCCCATCCCTGCGATGCATCCTACCCGCCAGGCGACCCGGCGACATGTCGGTCCTCATCCGGTCTCTGTTTCAAAACCGAGCCGCGCCCGTCAGGAAGCGTTCTCCTGAGTCTCCATCTGGCTCCGGTTGCGGGACGTGGGATTCGCATGAACTGACAATCCGGCGCGACCCTGCGACGCGACCCTGCGACGCGACCCTGCGGGGAGGGGGCGGCGGGAGGTGTTGTGCCCCGGAAGATCCTCCGGCGGTCTTAGCCCCGGCAGGGGCGCTGGAAAACAGCCCAGCACGCCAGTGCTGGGAAGCCCGCGCGGCGGAAACGAAGTCCCGGAGGGACGGAAGAGACTTCGTAAAGACGCAGGCCCGTCGCGCCGCCGCTTGACCGTCCCTCCGGAACTTCCGTGATCCGATGCCCCGCCCCTCTTGGATGCCCCTCTCCGGGGCACACACCGATGCCTCTCCGGGGCGTCAGGGCGCGATGCGTCGCATCTTCAATGCCTTCATCATCAGGATGCCGCGCACCAGAGTCAGCATAGAGACTCAAGAGCGTTCTTTTCCCGTGGTTCTTCGAAGATTCTAAAACGGCGCTTGAGTCTGCCCCCCCCGACGCTGGGGATTCTTCTTCCTCGCATCTGGGGTTCCGTCGTCTGCGCCGCCTCCCCCTCCAGCCAACCCTCCGCGCCCCTTTCAGGGGTCCGGCACGCCCGCGATCGCTGCCGGTTCTTCGGTCTTCATTCGCCACGTCCCTGTTGCGGGCGTGGTGTTGAAGGGGATTCGGGGCGGATCGCCTCGAGGCGGCGGGCGAGTTCGGCGAGTTGGCGTCGCAGATCCTCCACCTCGACGGTGGAGTCCGGCGCGGGTTCGGGCGCGGTTGCGTCCGCGTCGCTCCGGCCGTTCTGAACGGTGTCAGGGGTTCTCGGCGCGAAGGAGCGCATCATCGCCTGGGCCCACTCAAGGGGGTTGATCATCTCGCCGGACATCGCCCGGTTCATGACGTCATCGAGTTGCCGACGGGATTGCACCATCGGATGCGTCAGCGGAGCGAGGAAGCCTTCCATCGCGGTGCGGAACGCCGACGGTTTCGAGCGCACCAGGGCGTGAAGGATCCACGTCGGGAAGAGGTGCAGCTTCGGGGGATCCTTCTCCAGCAGAATCTGGATCAGGATGACATTCGTGATGTCCTCCCCGGTGCGGGTGTCGGTCACCTCGAGCGTCTTGCCCTCCAGCAGCCCCTCATGAAGCTCCTGAAGCGTGACGTGCCGGCTTTGCGTCGTGTCGTAGAACCGCCGGTTGGGGTATTTCTTGACCTGCATGATCTGGCGGGCCTTCGGCTCGCTCATGACACCCCCCTTTTTTGGTGGCTTCGCACCAAAGAAAGGATAGGACAAGGGGGGTGAAGTGTCAAAGGGGCGGCGCGTTATGTTTTATAACGTACTGTAAATAATATAGATATAAAGAAACACCCTCTTTTTTTGCAATTGCATAAAAAAGACTTGACGCGAACGCAAAAACGTGGTAGACTTTTATCGGCAGTGAACAAGAGCCTCCGGGCAGGTCGCGGGGGCGGACGGAAACCCCAGGCAAGGGAGATGCAAGACATGACTCAGGCACCTGATTTTATGACGGACATGATGGACCAGGCGCGACAGACGGTCGAAGCCGGGGTTCAGGCTTCGACGCGGATGTGGGACGCGACGACCCGCTTTGCGGGCATGACGCCGGTGTTCAATCCGCGTTTTGAGGACTTCAAGACGAGCAACGAGCGGATGACCCGGAACTTCGCGCCGGTGATGCGCGAGAGTTTCGACCTTTTCGCCGGGGCGATGAACGCGCAGGTCCGCTCGAACATGGACTTCTTCAAGCGGACGATCGACAAGGCTCAGGGCGGCAAGGACATGAACTGGCCGGTGACGGCGCAGGAGACGATGCGCGACGCCTTCGGGACGATGCGCAGCGGGTTCGACGTGGTCGCCGAGACCGGCACGAAGATGATGAAGAGCTGGGCGTCGCTGTTCGGCGAGTGCTGCGGCGAGAAGTGTGACGCGAAGGCGCCGCCGAAGCCCATCAAGTAATATCTGAGATTCCCAACACCAGGTCGCGGTTCGACCGGAAGCAGGCTCGGGATAGGATCCCGCGCCTCATCCGGTCGGCCGCGACCTGTCCCCCTTTCGGATAGGCGCGAGGTGCCGCGGCGGGTGGAAGCGACGACGGCCTGGAAGAGCGCGAGAGTGAAGAAGGGGCAATCGGCATGTTGAAGAACGTGTACGTGGCGGGCGGCGTGCGAACGCCGTTCGGGGCGTTTAACGGGGCGCTGGCGTCGATGCGGGCGCCGGAGCTGGGAAGTCTGGTCATCCGGCAGGCGCTGGAGCGAAGCGGGGTTGACGGAAAAAGCGTCGACCACGTGTACTTCGGCAACGTCATTCAGGCCGGTCTGGGGCAGAACGTCGCCCGACAGGCGGCGATCGGCGCGGGCCTGAGCACCAGCATCGGCGCCGTGACGATCAACAAGGTCTGCGGATCGAGCCTGCGCGCGGTCATCATGGCGTCGCAGACGATTCAGTGCGGCGACGCGAACGTGATCGTCGCCGGCGGCTGCGAGAGCATGACCAACGCGCCGTACCTCCTCACCAGGGCCCGCTCGGGCTACCGGATGGGCCACGGCGAGCTCATCGACAGCATGATCCACGACGGGATCTGGGACGTTTACAAGAACAAGCACATGGGCTCGTGCGGCGACCTGTGCGCTGCGAAGTACCACTTCTCCCGCCAGGAGCAGGACGCCTACGCCGTCGCCAGCTACACCCGCGCCGCCCAGGCGTGGCAGAGCGGGTTTTACAAAGAGGCCGTCATTCCCGTCGAGATCAAGTCCCGCAAAGGCGTCGAGACGGTGTCGATGGACGAGGACGTCGCCAAGTTCGACGCCGCCAAGATGAGCGCGCTCAAACCGGCGTTCGCCCCGGACGGGACGATCACGGCGGGCAACGCGTCGAACATCAATGACGGGGCGGCGGCGATGGTGGTGTACGGCGAGGAGGCGATGAAGTCGATGGGGCTTAAGCCCGTCGCCCGCATCCTCGGCTACGCCAACTACGCGACCGAGCCGGACTGGTTCACCGTCGCTCCGGTTCACGCGATCAAGCGCCTGTGCGAAAAGCTTTCGCTGAAGACAACCGAAGTGGACCTGTTCGAGATCAACGAAGCGTTCTCGGTGGTTCCGATGGTGGCGATGCGCGAGCTGGGGCTGGACCGCGCGAAGGTGAACGCCTACGGCGGCGCGGTGTCGATCGGTCATCCGATCGGGGCGTCCGGCGCGAGAATTCTGAACACGCTGACGCGCGGTCTGCGATGGACGAAGGGGCGGATCGGCATCGCCTGTCTGTGCATCGGCGGCGGCGAAGCGGACGCCGTGGCGGTGGAGCTGTGCGGGTGAGCAAGCTGCGGACGATGGAGCGAGGAACATGAACGAAAGCAACCCTTTCCCCGGCGCCGACGCCTGGATGAAGTTCTGGACGGACGCGATGAGCAAGATGCCGGGCGTGCCCGGCGTCTCGGCGAGCGCCGTGCCTCCCGCGCCGACGTTCTCGCCCGCCGAGATGCTGTCGAAGATGCAGCAGACGTTTCTGGAGTCGTGGACGAAGGGGATGGATCAATACATGCGCTCCGAGGCGTTTCTCCAGATGATGAAGAAGTCGATGGAGAACGCCCTGGCGATGCGCCAGCAGCTCGACGAGTTCCTGAGGAAGACGCTGCACGGCGGTCAGGCGCCCAGCCGCGCGGACACGTCGGACCTCATGCAGTTTCTGCACAATTTCGAGGACCGCGTGCTGGATCAGCTCGCCGCGCTGTCGAAGCGCGTGGACGACCTTGAAGGCGGCGCGGCCGGCGGCGGCAGGACCGGCGGGAAACCGAAACAGGGAGGCGGACGATGAGCGCGATGGACACCCTGACGCAGATGTGGAGCGCGGCGCTGTCGGACACGCAGAAGCAGTGGCAGGAGGCGCTGACGAAAGCGGCGAGCTGGCCGAAGGTGATCGACGCCGCGCAGCGCGTCCGCGTGGGCATCACGCCGGGCGAGCCCGTCTACAAGGAAGACAAGCTCCGCCTCATTCATTACAACAACGCCTCCGCGCCGCGCTATGAGACGCCTTTGCTCTTCGTCTTCGCCCTGGTCAACCGGCCTTACATTCTCGACCTGAAGGAAGGCAAGAGCGTCGTTCAGCATTTCGTCCGCGGCGGGTTCGACACCTACAACGTGGACTGGGGCGTGCCTTCGGACGGCGACCGGTTCCTCGACCTGGAGGATTACATCGAGCGCTACCTGCATCACTGCGTCGAGCGGATCTGCGAGCGGAACGGCGTCGAGAAGATCAACCTCGTCGGCTACTGCATGGGCGGGTCGATGAGCGCGATGTACGCCGCGCTGCACCCGGAGCGCGTGCGCAACCTGATCCTGATGGCGGCGCCGGTGGACTGGTCGTCGAGCGAGCACCACCTGGCGTTGTGGACGAAGGAGGAATATTTCGACGTCGACAAGATGATCGAAGTCTTCGGGAACGCGCCGGCGGAGTGGTTGCAGTGGTCGTTCCTGCTGCTGCGTCCGGTGGACAATCTCGTCGGCAAGTACGTCAACTTCTACAAGAACATGGACGACGAGAAGTTCCTTGAGGACTTCTTCGCGATGGAGACGTGGCTGAACGACAACATTCCCGTGGCGGGCGAGATGTTCCGCCAGTTCGTCAAGCATTGCATGCAGCGCAATGAGCTGATCCAGGGAAAGCTCGACATCGGCGGGCGACGCGTGGATCTGCGGAACATCACGTGTCCGGTGCTGAACCTGACGGCGAGCGCCGATCATCTCGTGCCGTGCGGGCAGAGTCTGCCCTTCAACGCGGCCGTGGGGTCGACGGACAAGGAGGCGATCACGTTCCCGGCGGGGCACATCGGGCTGGCGGTGGGGTCGAAGGCGCATCGGGATCTGTGGCCGAAAGCGGTGGAGTGGCTGGGGAAGAGGAGCGGGTAACGGGCTGCCAAGTAGAACCGCAGAATAACTGACCCGCGCTGAGCCGCGGGGTTTACCCCGCGCGAGGCTTCGCGCGAGACATCGCGATGGGTTTCGCGCGAGGCTTCGCGCGAAGCTTCGCGATGGGTTTCGCGCGAGGCTTCGCGCGGGCTGAAGCCACGCGGCTCGGTTAAGAAGCTTCGCGCGGGCTGAAGCCACGCGGCTCGGTTAAGTAGGAGCGATTCACATGAAACTCGAAGGAAAAGTCGCCGTGGTGACGGGCGCCGCCAGCGGCATCGGTCAGGCGACGTGCCTGAAGCTGGCGGAAGAGGGCGTGGCGGCGATCGGGGCGGTGGACCGCAGCGAGGGGGTCCGGGAGTTCGCCCGGTCGCTCAACGACCGGTTCGGGCGGGAGATTCTGCTGTCGTATTCGGGCGACGTCGTGGACGGGGCGTTCCGCGAGCGCGTCTTCGCGGACATGGAGACGAAGTTCGACGCGGTGCATATCTGCGTTCCGGCGGCGGGCATCACGCGCGACCGTCTCGCCGTCAAGCTCACCAACGGCAGCGAACCGCTGCGCCTCGACCTCTACAGCGAGGACGAGTTCCGGCGGGTGATGGACATCAACCTGATCGCGCCGATCTACTGGGCGCTGCGCACCGTCGGTTCGGTCGCCCTCTCGCGGAAGCGGGCGCGGCGCGGACCGTGGGTTCCGGATGAGCGCGTGCAAGGCGGCATCGTCTTGATCGGCTCGGTCTCCAAGGCTGGAAACCGCGGGCAGATTTCCTACGCGACGGCGAAAGCCGGGCTCGAAGGGGCGCAGGCGACGCTGGCAATCGAAGCGATCTTCTACGGCGTGCGCTGCGCCATCATTCACCCCGGGTTCACCGACACCCCGATGGTCCGATCGCTGGGCGACGACCTCATCCGCGAGCAGATTCTTCCGAACACGCAGTTGAAGCGCCTCATCCGCCCCGAGGAGATCGCCGAGGCCATCGTGTTCATGCTCAGAAACTCCTCGGTCAGCGGCGCCCTCTGGGCCGACGCGGGCTGGCACCCGAGAGGTTGACCGACGACGGTCCGGTTTCGGCGCCTGCCGACAGGCGGTCTGTCCCGGGGCATTCGGAATCCGCCGGAGGATCTCCCGGTCCGCGGGGGCGCTTGCGTACCTTGAGAATCCGCGCCTTCGGAGCCTGGTGCAAACCGGGTCTGCGCATGATCCGGCTGGGCAGCGGACCCCCGCCCTCCCCGGCGAGACGGCGGCGCGGTAGTTTTCACCTCTTCTGGATGCAAGGGAGGAATGTCATGGCGCAATATGAGATGCCTCACGCGGTCCGGTGTGCGAAGCTGAAATCCAGGCAGGTCTACCTCGTCGCCAGCGGGGACTTGCGCGAATCCGCCAACCGGATCTGCTGGCCGGCGCAGGCCCAGATGGAGGAGGCGCTCGGCAAAGCGGCGGCGTCCTGCGGATTTGAGATCGTGCGGGCGCATCCGTTCAAGCCGGACCCCGGGCACGGATTCATCGCGTCGCAGAAAGAGGGCATGCGCGTCTTCGCGGAACTGGATCCCGACGCGCGCCTCATCGTCGCCGAAGCCGTCTGGCAGTACTCGCATCATGTGCTCGCCGGTTTGACGTCGCATCGCGGTCCGATCCTCACCGTCGCCAACTGGTCCGGGCAGTGGCCGGGGCTGGTGGGCATGCTCAACCTCAACGGCTCGCTGACCAAGGCCGGCGTGGCGTATTCGACGTTGTGGGCGGAGGACTTCGCGGATCCGACGTTCGTCGAGAAGCTGCGGTGGTGGCTGAAGGACGGCGAGGTGCGACACGCGCTCAAGCACGTCACGCGCCTCAAGGACGTGAAGATCCCCTCGAAGGAACGGAAGCTCGGCGAGGCCCTGGCGGCGCAGCTTCAGCGGGAGAAGGCGATCCTCGGCGTCTTCGACGAGGGCTGCATGGGCATGTTCAACGCGATCATCCCGGACCACCTGCTGCACCCGACGGGCGTGTACAAGGAGCGGCTGAGTCAGTCGGCGCTTTACGCCGCGACGATGCAGGTTCCCGAGTCCGAGGGGCGGGAAGTGTATGAGTGGTTGCGCCGGGCGGGCATGCGCTTCGTGCTGGGGCGTGACGAGGCGACGGAGCTGACCGAGGCGCAGGTGCTGCTGCAATGCCGGATGTACGTGGCGGCGGTGCGCCTGGCGCACGAGTTCGGGTGCAACGCGATCGGGATTCAGTATCAGCAAGGCCTGAAGGACTGCCTGCCGGCCTCGGACCTGGTGGAAGGGATGCTCAACAACGCGGATCGTCCGCCGGTGCGGTCCGCGGGCGACGGCAAGGTGCTCTACGACACGCGTCCGCTGCCGCACTTCAACGAAGTGGACGAGTGTGCGGGGCTGGACGGGCTGATGACGTACTGGGTGCATCGGGCGATGGGCGAACCGGTGGAGAACACGCTGCACGATCTTCGCTGGGGCGACGCGGACCGCAGCGGAACGACGGAGGAATACGTCTGGGTGTTCGAGATCAGCGGAGCCGCTCCCCCGGCGCATTTCATCGACGGCTGGCGCGGAGCGACCGGCGAGCGCCAACCGCCGATGTACTTCCGCCTCGGGGGTTCGACGCTCAAAGGCGTAAGCCGGCCCGGCGAGATCGTCTGGTCGCGGATCTACATTGAGCGCGACCGACTCAACATGGACCTCGGGCGAGCGAAGGTTGTCGAGCTTCCCGAGTCCGAGACGCAACGCCGCCGGCAGGCGACCACGCCGCAATGGCCGATCATGCACGCCGTCCTCTACGACGTCACTCGGGACCAGATGATGGCCAAGCACAAGGCCAACCACGTCCAGGTGGTCTACGCCACCGACGCCGCCGCCGCCGACCGGGCGCTCTGCGCAAAAGCGGCGATGGCCGACGCCCTCGGAATCCGCGTCCACCTCTGCGGCACGCGGGCGGGGGGAAAGGCGTGGTGAGGTACTGCGCGCGATGTTCCAACGGGTTTGGACTCGATGAAGCAGACGTTTTCTGAGGTTTCCAAGATCGACCGTTCAACAAAGGAGAAGAAAGCTCCCCGACGCTTTGCGTCGTTATGCGACACCTGAGATAGACGATCACATCCCGGATTTGATCAGCATCTGGGTGTTTTCCGGGTCCGCGTCAGTTGATTGCCCTGAAAAGTGAACAGTATGCGATTGACGATGAATAGCACGCTGGCAGGCGCATACAAAAGCCGATCACAGATCGCCCGGATCGTCACCGAGGATTGGGCGCTTCATGAAATGTACTGCGCCGCCTGTGATTCAGACAAACTTCGAGCGCTCAAGAATAACGCCAGGGCTGCCGACTACGAATGCCCAAGGTGCGGCGCCAGGTTCCAATTGAAAAGCGGGGCGGGCTGGAGCGAAAGGAGCATACCTGATGCCGGATATGATGCGATGATTGAGGCCATCCGAGGCAACCGGGTTCCTAACCTGCTCGTCATGCAGTACTCGGCGGATTGGCGTGTTCGGAATCTGCTACTTATTCCCTCTTTCTTTTTCACGTCGTCGGCTATCCGGCGGCGAAGGCCGCTTGGTCCCTATGCGCGTCGCGCTGGGTGGATAGGATGCAACATCGTCTTGTCTGCGATTGCGCGAGAAGGAAAACTGCCTGTCGTTTCAGATGGCGTTGCGCGCCCCGCCCGATCCGTCCGAAGCGATTACGAGCGAGCAAGACCCCTTTCCAGGATCAAACCGTCCCTCCGAGGATGGACCCTTGATGTGCTCCGGATGATCCAGCGCATAAATCGTACATCAATCAACCTGAATGACATCTATGCGTTCGAAGGTGAACTCTGCTCGCTGTACCCACGCAATTCAAACGTTCGACCCAAGATCAGGCAGCAGTTGCAGGTTCTGCGGGATCTGGGATTCCTTCGTTTCACCGGGAAAGGCACATACGAGATTGCAGCCAACGCATCGGCGAGCCTCAGTTGACGTCAGGTAGCACGAACTCGCCCGCCCGGAGTCGCTCAAGTTGATTTTCGCCTCCCGCCCGGGTCATCGGAGGCCAGCATACTTGCGGCGACGGTCGCTGTCATCGTCCTAGGATACGCAGGCGGGGGGAGCACGTCAGGGGGACGGTGGTCGTGCGGACGGCTTGCCGACGCCGTGCAAACCCGCCCGCTTTTGCCGTGCAAGTGCGTTCGGCGGCGACACGTTCGCGCTCTTGCCGCCGCGCGAGGGCGAGTTAGGATCGCGTTCCGGCCTTGGGAAGGGCATGACAGCCTGTTGAAGAACTCGCGATCGGCTTTCGTGATGCCGGTTGTTTCCCGGCGAAATTCGCCTCCCGGAGGGAGGCGCTACCCTTTTTCAACGGGCTGATGGAGGATCATACGGCGCAGCGATGGGCAGGCGCAAACCAACCCTGGATGAAGGCCCCAGCCTCTACGAGGCGCAGGAGCGCGTCGTCCGCCGGCGCGTCAGCCGTCAGCGCGCCCTGTTCATCCCGCGCCTGCTGACCGAGAGCGCCGTCGTCCTGGCGGCGCGCCGCGACGAGGTGGACCGGGCGCATCAGATCCTCCTCCGCTGGGCCGATCTGGAGTCGTCGGGCAGGCTCCCGCAGCACCGCGAAACCTCGATCGACGGACAATTCCTCGATCAGGTCTTCGGCGAGGCCCTGGGATACACCGTCAAGACGCAGAACCCCCAGGCCTGGCAACTGGAGCACAAGTACCCCGTCGCCGGCGTCGGACAGGCGGACGCGGCGCTCGGAAATTTCCCCGCGGACCAGCACCCCGCCGTCCTGATCGAACTGAAGGACGCGACGACCGACCTGGACCGCGACCGCTCCAACGGCCGCACCGCCGTCGCCCAGGGCTGGGACTATCTTCTCGCGATCCCGGAGGCGCCGTGGGCGATCGTCTCGAATTTCTCGACGATCCGACTCTACCACCGCAGCCGAGGGTCGCTGACGTACGAGGAATTCACCCTTCAGGAACTGAGGGATCGGGACCGGTTCGTGGAGTTTTTCTTCCTCTTTGAGCGCGGCGGGCTGCTGCCGACCCGCGCCCATCTGAAGCCTCGCGCCGCCGGACTGCTCGAGAAAACCCTCAACCGCCAGAAGGAGGTGGGCGACGAACTCTACGGATCGTAGGGCTGGGGGACGCGACGCTGTTGGAGTCGAGAAACGCGGCGCGCCGTGCCGGCTTCGATGTGGGTCGAGGATCGTCGCGCGCCGCGGCGCACCGGAGTCAAGTGGAGACTCAGGTGTTTTCTTCATCCCTGTCGTGTGCAGCCGCGCTCTTCGGACACCCGGTTCCGGTCACGCCTCCTCGAACCGCGCCGTGAAGTGTCGCAGGACCGGGGGTTCATACGTGATGCGCAGGCCGCGGAGGGTCTGGCGGCGCTGATGCACTTCGGCGACGGCCTCGATGACGTAGTCCACGTGGCTCTGTGTGTACACGCGCCGCGGCATCGCCAGGCGGACCAGTTCCAGCCGCGGCGGGGACGCGCCTGTCTGCGCGGCGAGGGTGCGGTCATCCGCTGAACCGGAAGCTTCCGACGAGGCAGCACCGCCGGATGCCACCGTCTTGGCGCTACCGCCGAACATCACGGATCCGATCTCGACGGCGCGGATGCCGGCGTGGCGATACAAAGCGCAGACGACGGTCTGTCCGGGGAACTGCGCGGGCGGGATGTGCGGGCAGAAGGCGGCGGCGTCGAGGTACACCGCGTGCCCGCCGGGCGGTTCAAGGATGGGCACGCCGGCGGACAGCAACCGCTCGCCGAGATACTCGACGCTGCGGATGCGATAGTGGAGGTAATCCTCGTGGATGACCTCCTCGAACCCCTGGGCCATCGCCTCCAGATCCCGCCCGGCGAGGCCTCCGTAAGTGACGAAACCCTCGGTCAGGATGAGCAGGCTGCTGGCGCGTTGAAAGAGCGACTCGTCGCGCAAGAGCAGCAAGCCCCCGATGTTGACCAGGCCGTCCTTCTTCGCGGAGATCGTCGCGCCGTCGGCCAGCTCGAACATCTCATGCACAATGTCGGCGACGGGTTTGTGATCGCAGCCGGGCTCGCGGCGCTTGATGAAGAAGGCGTTCTCGGCGAAGCGGCAGGCGTCCAGAAAGAGGGGAAGGCGATGACGGTCGCACACGGCGCGGACGGCGCGGAGGTTCTCCAGGCTGACGGGCTGCCCGCCGCCGCTGTTGTTGGTGATCGTGACCATCACGAGCGGGATGCGTTCCGGGCCGACGCGCTGAATGAGGCGCTCCAGCTCCGGGACGTTCATGTTGCCTTTGAACGGGTGGCGGTCGCGCGGGTCGCGGGCCTCGGGGATCGACAGATCGACGGCTTCGGCGCCCGAGTGTTCCACGTTGGCGCGGGTGGTGTCGAAGTGGGCGTTGTTGGGGACGACCTTTCCGGGACCGCCGACCAGCTCAAAAAGGATGCGCTCGCTCGCCCGCCCCTGGTGCGTGGGCAGGACGTGCTCGAAGCCGGTGAGATCACGGATGCGGTCCTGGAAGCGGTAGAAACTCTTCGCGCCCGCGTAGGACTCGTCGCCGCGCATGATGCCCGCCCACTGCTCGGACGACATCGCCCCGGTCCCGCTGTCGGTGAGGAGGTCGATGAGCACGTCCTCGGCCTTGAGCAGGAAGACGTTGAACCCGGCCTCGCGCAGGAGGCGCTCCCGCTGCGGCGCGGTGGTCATGCGGATCGGTTCGACAACCTTGATGCGGAACGGTTCGATGATGGTCTTCATGCCGGGTCTCCCTGTTGTGGGGAAGAATGACCGGCAAATGCCGTGCCGCAAGATCCGGGGATCGTGCGGCACGCATCGAGCATTCAGAAACGGGGGCTCAGGGATCGGGGATTTTTCGTATCTTCTGAGTCTCCAACAGGCTCCGGCGCCCGGCATGCCTTCAGGTCCGGGAGGGACGGGGGATGGGCGGCGCGGCGGTTCTCCGTCTTTGCGAACTTCTGTCGTCCCTCCGGGACTTGCGGGTCATCGGCGACGGCTTCCCAGCACTGGCGTGCTGGGCTGTTGTCTGGCGCCCCTTCCGGGGCTACGGCTCTCGGAGGACGCTCGGGGGCATGTCACAACCGGAGTCAGGTGGAGATTCAGATTCCCCGGTTATTTCAGGGCGGCGGCGTTTCGCCGTCCGGGTTTGACAGGTTCTGACGGAGGGGTGCGCCGTTTTCGCGGGTTCGGTCGATACAATCCGTGGCGGCGGGGCGACGGGGCGGCGCGTGCCGCGGCAATTGAACAAAAGGAAAACAGATGCGCGCGATGACGAGTTTGTTGACGTTGATGACGGGTGCGGCGGGAGTGGCGCAGGCGGGCGAGATGCCGTGGGTGAAGGACTGGATCACGGCCCAGCAGACCGCGAAGTCCACCGGCAAGATCGTGATGATCGACTTTTACACGGACTGGTGCGGCTGGTGCAAGCGGCTGGACAAAGACACGTACACGGACACGAAAGTCGTGCAGCTCGCGTCGCAGTTCGTCCCGATCAAGCTGAACGCGGAGAAGGACGGGGTCGAGGTCGCGCAGAAGTACAAGGAGCACGTTCAGGGCTTCCCGACGATCCTTTTCCTCGATGCACAAGGCGAGATCGTCGGGAAGATCGGCGGATACCTGCCGGCGGGGCCCTTTGCCGAGCAGATGACGAAGATCAAGGACGGTCACGAGCGCTATCAGACGGCGTTGAAGACGTTGAAGGACAAACCGGACGACGGCGAAGCGAACGCCGTGGTCGCGTGGGCGCTGTCCAACCGGGGCAAACGCGACGACGCGGAGAAAGCGCTGGCGAAGGCCGAGGCGGCGAAGTACGTGGGCAACGTGCTCGGCGATGCGTACAACGGCATCGGCGACCTTTATCAGACCGCCGGGCAGTTCGAGAAAGCGATCGAGTACTTCACCAAGGCCGACACGAACATCAAGGATCCGCAGATTCGCTCGTACGCGCTGGTTTCAATCGCGTACTGCCACCTTCAGAAGGGCGACCGCGCGGCGGCGAAAAAAGCAGCGGAGGAATTCGTGCAGAAGCCCTGGGCGACGCCGGAATACGTTGAGATGGCGAAGCAGATCATCGCCGGCGGCTGAGTCGTCGCGCCGGACGCGGGTCCGGCCCGCGTCCGGAGATTCGCAGACCCGCAAAAGCGCCGGGGTCCGCCCGACCCCGGCGCTTTTGTCTGCGCCGGCGCCGACTGTTGAGCCAAGGAAGGCGCGGGTACGATCGGCGCATGCGCTGGGTCGCGGATTTCTGCTACGTTCTTGCGGGGCTGGTCTACCTGCCCGTCGCGCTTTACAACGCCTTCGTCCGCGGAAAGAACCGCCGCGGGTGGGGTCAGCGCTTCGGGGCGGTTCCGCGGTTTGAGGCGGACCGACGGCGCATCTGGATTCACGCCGTGTCGCTCGGCGAGGTGAACGCGACGCCCGCGCTGGTCGAGGGGTTGCGCCGCGCCCGTCCTGATCTGGACATCGTGATTTCAACGACGACGGACACCGGGTTCGCCCGCGCGACGGCGCTTTACGGCGCGGATCGCGTGTTCCGCTTTCCGCTGGACTTCAGCTTCGCCGTCCGCCGGGCGCTGGACCGCGTGCGTCCCGAGCTGATCGTGCTTGTCGAACTGGAGGTCTGGTTCAATCTGGTTCACGAGGCGGACCGGCGGGGGATTCCGATCGCGGTCGTCAACGGACGGCTGACCGAGCGCAGCGCGCGTCGGCTCGCTCGCCTCGGACGGATCGCCCGGAGCATGTTCCGGCGGCTGGCGTGGGCGGGGGCGCAGGACGCGACGATCGCGGCGCGGTTCGTGCGTCTCGGAACGCCGCCGGAGCGGGTCGAGATCACGTCCTCGATGAAGTGGGACACGGCGACGGTCGCGGACCGCGTTCCGGGGACGGACGAGCTTCGGATCGCGCTGGGCGTGGGGGAGGGGGATGCGTTGTGGGTTTGCGGCAGCACGGGCGATGACGAGGAGCCGCTGCTGCTGGAGGCGTTTTGCGCTTTACTGGAAGGCGCGGCAAGTGCAGCACTGATCCCGGCGTCGCCGCGGCTGGCGATCGTCCCGCGGAAACCCGAGCGGTTCAACGACGTGGCGCGCCTGATTGAGCGATGCGGGTTCAGCGTCGTCCGGCGCGGTCTGTGTCCCGACGGCGCCCCCGCGCCCGGCGGGGACGCTCGGACGGTGATCCTCGGAGACACGCTGGGCGAGCTGCGGAAGTTCTACGCTTTGGCGCGGGTCGTGTTCGTGGGGCGTTCGCTGGTTCCGCTGGGAGGATCGGACCCGATCGAGGCGGCCGCGCTCGGTCGGGCGGTGCTTTGCGGACCGCATATGAACAATTTCGAGGCGCCGGTCGCCGCGCTGGCGACGGCAGGCGCGCTGCGGCGGATCGGAAGCGCGGCAGAGCTGGCGACGGCGGTGGGGGACTGGTTGTCCGATCCGGCGGCGCTCGCGGAACGCGGTGAGAAGGCGCGTCGCGTCGTCGTAGCGCACCAAGGCGCGACGGGGCGCACCGTGGATCGTCTCGCGGCGATCCTGCGCGGGCGCTTGCCGTCGTAATCCGTTGTCGGCGCGCTGACGCGGCGGCGGCGTCGAACCGGCGACCCGGCTGGGCGTACATTACCGCGGGGCGCCAGGATCGTTCGTGTCGGGAGGCGACACGGGTTCAGAACCGGACGGCGCGGGTTCGGATTCAGGCGCGTCCGCGGCTTTCGTCGGTTCCTCGCCTGGCGCGGCGGAGTCGGGGGCCGCGTCGGCGGGAGGAGGCTCGGGAAACGGTCCGAACTCCGGAAGCGGCGGCATCGGGCGGTCCGGCGCGAGTTCCGCCCACAATGTCGGCATCGCCTCACAATCCGGCAGCGCGCGATGCACGATGATGATCGCTCCGAGGACGTCATCGACCGGGGCGCCCGCCGCCGCCGCCTGCCGCAGGTGCGCCTCTGCGTCGGCGCACTTTCCGTCGAGCATCGCGAGGTTCGCCGCGACGAAGCGGGCGCGGATGTTTCGAGAGTCGAGTTCGATCGCACGCGCGATCCACTTCGCCAGCTCCGGGGGCAGTTCCCAGGGTCGGCGCTGCAACACCCGGAACGCCACGTCGGCGTAGATGGCGGCAAGCCGCGGATCCTGCTGCGCCGAATCCGAGACGCCTCCCGGATCTTTCAGGATCGCCCGGACCTCCTCCTCCCGACCTCCGGCGGCCAGGTAAGCCGTCCGGCGAATCAGCATCGTACGATGTTTGAAGGCGTCGCCCTGCTCGCCGCCCGGGGCGACGGAGATGGCGCGGTCGAGCGTCGTCAGCGCCGCGTCGGGAGACGCCGGCGTGGCGAGGAACCGGGCGTCGGCGAGTTCCGCCAGCGCGTACGCGGACGCCAGCGGCGCGGTGTCGAAGAACCCGTAGCGTTCGTACCCCCCCGCAGCTTTGTCGAACGCCTCGACGGCGTCGACGTAGCGCGACGCGGCGACATGAAGGATGCCGCCGACGCGGACGATCTCGGGCGCCCAGCGCTCGACCGCGTCCGCGGGCTGATACACGGGCGAGTCGAGAAACGTCATCGCGCGGGTGTAGATCGAGCCGAAGGCGTCATCAAACCCCGGCGTGGCGTCGACGTAGTCGGTCAGCCCGCCGACGTATTCCGAGACGACCGGTTCGTGGCGCAAAGGCCGTGCGAGATAGATGATCGCGCGTTCGAAGTCGAGCATCGGTCCGGCGATCTGCACGCACTTGACGGCAAGGTCCGCGTTGAAGGGCTGACGGGCGAGTTCGATCTCGAGGGACTGCGCGGCGTTGGCGAGATACGCGGCCGCCTCCTCGTTGCGGTTGCGGGCGCGGGCGAACTCCCACCCCATCAGGAGGAGCTCCGCGTTCAGTCGGCTGGCGCCGAGGTAGCCCGGAGCGCAGGTGAGCACGTCATGCAGGATCGTTCGGGCGCGATCGGCGAACGTCAGCGCCGACTCGACGGCGCGCTGTCCTTCGGCGAGAAGGGTCGTGTTCGCGGGCGTCTCCTGCTGCGCCCGCCAGCTCAGTTCAAGGCCCTTGCGTTGCAGCGTGCGGGCGTGGATCAGCGCCGCCTCGCAATGCAGGAGCATGTCCTGCATCGCGCGGTCCGTGCGGAGCGGGCGGCCCGCCGCGGCGTACTTCGTCAGGGCGTCCTCGACCCGACCCTCGCGCGCCAGCGCCGCGGCGTCATGCCCCGCCCGCGCTGCGCGGAAATCGTGAAACGCCAGGACGAGCACGCCCAGCCCGAGCAGGAACGCTCCGCCCGCCGCCGCCAGCCCCACGTCGCGCCGCCGCGAGAGTTCGCCCACGAGGTTTGTCGTCCGCGAGCCGCACATCGCCCACGTCAACCCCAGCACGGTGTAAAACGCGCAGGGAACCTCGCCGAAGCGCAGACCCACCCCGAAGCACTCTTCGACGATCAAGGCGGCCAGCGCCGCCAGCAGCGCGATCAGCGCGCGACGCTGCGGTTCGGACAGGTCCGACTCCAGCGCGTTCATCCCGGCCATGAAGGTCAGGGCGAACATCGCCAGCAGCAGCACGAACCCGATCGATCCCGAGTCCGCGAGAACCTCCAGCCACTCATTGTGCGCATGCCCGAGACGCGCCGACAACGCCCGCGGATCCTCCTCGACGTCGGTCCGCCGAAGCGGATCGTCGCGCCACTCCCGGCTGATGAGCTGATCCACCCCGAGCGTGAACCCGCCCGGTCCGCAGCCCGCGATCGGATGCTCCTGAAACAGGCTGACGGCGTAAGACCAACCGTGAAACCGGACGCGCGCCGTCGCGTCGCGCCCGTATTCGGACGATCCTTCCGCGGCGCGCAATCCGTACCACGCCCCGGCGACGGCCAGCACCGCGCCCGCGCCGACGACGTAGCGCTTTCGTCCGGCGCCGGTCCGCAGGTACAGCATCGTCAGCACGCCGCACACCAGCCCGACGATCGCGCCGGACGGGCGTGCGGCGCTGCGCAGCACGTCGGCAACATGCGCGCCGGCGCCTCGTCCGACCGAGTCCGGGGCATTGCTCAGCAGGATCGCCCACGCCAGAAGAAGCGCGAAACACGACAATCCCGCGGCCCGCACGACGCCGGATATCCCTCCTCCGCTTCTGAGGCGGCTCAGCGCGGAGGAGGCAAACGCGCCGGAAACGATCAATCCCGGCAGCAGACATGCGGCCAGAAACGTGGGATTGCCGAAGGGGAACTTCGCCCGAAGGTGCGGATTGCGCTCGTAAAAGTACCAGATCGCAAGCGAGGCGGCGATGACGCTGACGATCATCAGACCCCCGGCGGCAAGACGCGCCGCGGACCGGGTCAGCGACGCGCTCAGCGCAAACGACCACAACAGCCCGACCACGCCGACCACCGCCGCTGCGAGGGCGAGGCTGATTGCGGAGGCGGCGCCTCCGCCCGGCAAAGCCGCCGACGTCGTCAGCGCCCGGATCAGCAGCCACGCGACGTACAAGCCGCCCGTGATATGCGCCGCGATCAGCGGGGCGATGTTGCGCCGAGCGTCGGGCTTGCCCTTCTCCACGTCGAGCGCCGCCGACTCCGGCGACTCCGCGTCGTCCGGCGGCAGCGCCGGCGCGGCTGCGGCGGGCGCCGCGTCGTCCTCCGCCTCCGGCGATCGCCGGGACGCCAGAACGACGCCGACGCAGATCAGCGCCGCGGCGGTGAAGAACATCAGGCAGAAGCTCTTGATCGCGTCCGCGTGGCGCGCCGGGGCTTCGTAGTTCAGACACAGGAGCTGAACCACCGACCGCAGCAGTGAATTCGCCCCCCACGCCCGAGCCCCGTCCACCAACTCGACGCTTTCCGGCACGCTCAGCAGGAGAAAACCGCCGCACAACATCGCCACGATCAGCACGATCATGACCACGTGAAGCGGGCGGACGGCGTCAGGATCCCAGGTTCGCGTCAGCAAGGCTTGTGCCCTGTCAAAAATGGCGCAGGAACCTCCGCGCCCGTCGGCCGCGCCGTCGATCCGGACGGGGCGGTGCATTATCCGGTTTCAATACGTCGGGTCAAAAGGCGGGGTTCGCGGCGGCGCAGCGCCGGAAGGAAAATCACGCCCGGAGCGAACTCACGTTCCAGCGGCAGGCGCCGGAAAACCGCTCGAGGCGCCGGCGCGGAGGGAAGTAGAGCCTTGCGGGTTCAGACGCTGACGGCCTCGAGGCGCGACTCCCGGTCGGCGTGGCGGCGGCGGATTTCATCAAACTGGCGATCCCCGTCGAGGAACGCGCGGACGATGACCGGGTCGAAGTGCTTTCCCGAGTCCCTGCGGATGCGCTCGACGGCCTGCTCGTGCGACGCCGCCTCCTTGTACCGTCGAACGCTGGTGATCGCGTCGTAAGCGTCCGCCAGGGCGACGATCCGCGCCGCCAGCGGAATCTCGTCGGCGGAAAGCCCCCGCGGATATCCCCGACCGTCGTAACGCTCGTGATGGGCGTAGGCGATGTCCGAGCACATCCGCAACAGCGGCGCGCCGCCGGCCGTGCCCTCCATCGCCATCGAAAGCACGCGGAAGCCGATTTCCGTGTGCGTCTTCATCAGATCGAATTCCTCGTCGGTCAACGCGCCGGGCTTCGTCAACACGTCGTCGGGGATGCCGATCTTGCCGATGTCGTGCATCGGCGCGGCCAGCTCGATCATCTCGACGAACTCCTCGTTGATCTGCCCGCGGAAGGCGCCGTCGTCGAGAAGACGCTGCGCCAGCAACCGCGCGTAACGCGCGACGCGCTCCAGGTGCAGGCTCGTTTCATCGTCCCGGTATTCGGAAAGCCGTCCGATCGTCCGCAGCAGGACGAGCACCGACTCCTGCAACCGCCGCCGACGCTCGAGGTGGTTCAGCGCGATCGCACCGGCGTCCGCGATCGACCGGATGCACTCGATTTCGTGTTCGCTGAACGCTCCGGGCGACGCCTTCTCGGTCACGTTCAACACGCCGAGCACCTCGCCGTGCGACGCCAGCGACGCGGTTACCAGCGGCGTCGACAGGAACGTGTCGCTCGTGTACGCATGCCGCCCGCTCGGTGTATCCTCGTCGCAGACCGTCTTGGCGACGACCGTCTTCCCGCTCTGGAACACGCGCCCGGCCACCCCCTCGCCCGCGCCGACGCGGATCCGCCGCACCAGGCTTCGCTCGATCCCCAGCGCCCGCTCGCAGATCAGGGACTCGCCGCGGTTGTCCGCCATCATCAGCGAGATGCGCTCGCTGCCGGTCGCGTCGCGGGCGCAGCGCACGATCAGGTCGAGAATCTCGTCGCGCGTCGTCGCCTGATTCAACGCCCGCATGTAATCGTAAAGCACTTGAAGCCGGTGCGTCTTCTCCCGGACTTCGCTTTCCAGTCTGCGGTTCAACTCCTCGATCTGACGTCGGCTCGTCGCCAGGCGATGCACGGTGCGCACGCGGGCGAGGATCTCGAGCATGTCGAAGGGTTTCGCCAGATATTCCTGCGCCCCGGCTTCCAACCCCCGCACCAGATCCTCGGTGCGCGTGCGGGCGGTGAGCATGATGACCGGGATGTGCGCCGTGGCGGGATCTTCCTTCAGGCGGCGGGTCGCGGTCAGCCCGTCCATCACCGGCATGTTCACGTCCATCACGATCACGTCGGGCTGCTCGCGCCGGGCGGTCTCGATCGCTTCGGCGCCGTTGCCCGCCGTGTACACGTGGTAACCTGCGTGCCGAAGGTGGGCGCAGAGGACGAACTTCAGTTCCTCCTCGTCGTCCACGATCAGGATGGTGCCGATTCCGGCCTCGTTCATCGGCGCAAGCTCCGGACCGGTCGTCGGGACACGACTGCCCGGCGTGAACCGGTCCGCACGGGTCATCGGCGATCCGCGCCGCATCCCTGATTTGCCGGGCGGGGCGATGCCCGATAGGAAAGGCATGTCCGAGAAACGCCGGGGCCAGCGGTCCCGGCTCGTGTCGGCGGATCGAACCGAAGCAGGCGATCGTGGACGTCTACCCTCTGATTTTCGACCCGATCTATCAGACCCGCCTCTGGGGCGGGCGCAGGCTGGAGACTTTGCTCGGACGCTCCTTGCCGCCCGCCGAGCCGATCGGCGAAAGCTGGGAGCTTTCCGATCTGCCCGGAGCGGAAAGCCGGGGGCGACACGGTCCGGATCAAGGCCGCACCTTGCACGATCTTGTTCGGGACTGGGGAACATCGCTGACCGGACGGACGCCCCTGTGCGACGGGCGGTTCCCGCTCCTGATCAAATATCTCGACGCGGATCAACCGCTCAGCGTGCAGGTGCATCCGCCGCCGGACGCGGAGGCCGATGTCGCCGGTCCGGTCAAGCACGAAGCGTGGGTCGTGCTGCACGCCGACCCCGGAGGCTGCGTCTACCGCGGATTGCGTTCCGGCGTGACGACGGATCATCTTGAGGCGGCGATCCGCGACGGTCATGTCCCCGATCTCCTGGAGCGGATTCCGGTCCGCGCCGGACAGGCGCTGTATTTGCCCGCGGGGGTGGTTCACGCGCTCGGCGGCGGCGTTCTCGTCGCCGAAGTTCAGACGCCCAGCGACGTCACCTACCGCCTTTTTGACTGGAACCGCACCGACCCGCACACCGGGCGCCCCCGCGACCTTCACGTCGATCAGGCGCTGCGATGCCTCAGACCCGCGCAGAACCTCTCACAGGCCGAGACCAGGTCGCACGTCGCCAGCGTCTGGACCTCGGTCACGCGGCTGATCTCGTGCAGCCGCTTCGTCATCGAGCGCGTGCGGATGATCGAGGGCGTCGAGCAGGACGTGCCTTATGCCGAACCGGTGATCTGGATGATCCTTGCCGGAAGGGGCGAGATTTCGTGCAGGTTCGGCGATGACCGGATGACCGTCGGGTTCGCCCCGTCGGATACCCTCCTGCTGCCCGCGGGACTGCGCGAGGCGCGGGTGCGCACGGAGTCCGTCTGCACGTGGCTCGAAATCACGGTTCCGGTTCCCAGTCCGCTGGCGAATTTCGACCGGCCGGATCGGGCGGCGCTGCGGGCCGCCGCGGAACCGCCTCCGGCGTTCGTGCCTCTTGCGGTGCGCCCTGAAAAGCGGGAGAAGTAGTCGGCGGCACAGGAGGAGGAGGGTGCGGAATCTCGTCAGAGGACATCGCGCGGGAGGGCTGATTCTCGCGCATCACGCCCGGTCGTGGCGCCGGTTGCGCGGGCTGGTGTTGATCTCCGCGTGCGTACTCGTCGTCCTCGAACTTCACGCGCTGACGCAGGTCGCCTTCGCGGGCGAAGTCCTCGCCGCCGTCCGCCAGGCGATGCGGATTCTGTGCATCCTTCTGTGCGGCGGGATCCTCTACCGGTTCATCTCCGTCGCTCACGCCGTCGCCAACCTCCGCGAGCGCGTCATGCGTCTTCAGCACCGCCTGACGCGCCTCGAAGACGCCGTCGCGACGCCGCCGGCCTCGACGCAGGCGACGCTCGCGGACGACGACGCGCCGGCGTCCGCGGCGCCTTTCAAGATCGAAACCGTCGTGGAAGACCTCGAACCGGCCGCCGGTTCGTACCTCGCCGGATCCGCGACCTCGGACCCCGCCGAAGGATTCCTCGACAACGCAGGCTCGGACCCGCTCGCGGAATCCTGTCCTTCAGAGGCACCGTCGCATCCCGATCCGCCCGACTGCGGCGACGAGGAGCCTCTCACGGAACGCTCGCTGCGCGATCGTCTCCGGGAAGCCTTGCTCTCTCGCGACCTGGTTGAGGCGCTGCACGTCGGGCGTCGTCTGATGCAGGCGTACCCTGACACCGATGCCGCCCGCGAGTTCGCCGCGCTGGCGCCGCTGCTCGAAGCGAGGCTTCAGACCTCCGAAACCCTCCCGCGGCGACCCGGCGCCGATCCCGTGTTGCGTTAGGATTCAAAGCCGCAAGTTCGTGGCGCGGTTTCGGATCGCGGACCTTCGGTCCGCACAACCCCCGCATCACTCCGGGCGCCGACTCGAACGCAGCAGGCTCACCCCTGACGACACGGGACGACCGGTCCGGTGCGGGTCGTTAAGAACTTGCTCTTACTTCGGATCTTGTTGCGTCCGGCGATGCGCCGTGAAGATGCCCGCCTGAACGAGAATCCCCCCTTGAAGCACCGCGCATCCCACCCAGTACGGCGTCGCCAGCGTCCCCGCCTCCGCCAGCAGCCCCCCGCCGAACGATCCGATCAGAAACCCCGTCGAAACGAGAATCTCATGCACCGCCATCCTCGCCGTCCGGTCTCGCCCGCCGGCGACGCCGTAATAAAGATGCGACGCATAAAGGAAGCTGATGCCCACGCCGGCCAGTCCGCCGCAAAGAAAAAGCGACCCTGCCCCTGACGCCGAGTACGCCAGCAGAAGACTCGCCCCCAGCCCGCCCTGAAACACCCACATCCACCCGGCTTTGTGATGCCACCACGGATGCCGTCCCAGAAAGGCGAAACCCACCGCCATCGTGAAGCTCAGAAAGGTTCCGATCAGTCCCTGCAGCGTCGCCCCCACGCCCAGATCGTTCGCCAGCCCCGGAAGTTGAATGCGCAACAGACCCAGCGCGACGTATCCCGAGACCACCGCCACCCGCGCCATCCTCCGGTAGACGATCATCCGGTCCGTTGTCGCGGCGTCTGCGGCGGGCGTCTCATCTCCGGTCGCCGCCGTGCGCAACGGCGCGCAAACCAGGAACAAGCCGAGCGATATCACGTGACACCCCGCGGCGAACCAGAACGGCGCCGTCGGGTGGATGTCGAAAAGCAGCCCGCCCATCAAGGGCCCGAGCACCATCCCGCTCGACCACGACGCATTGAACCGCCCCAGCCGCCGGTTCAGCGCCGCGCCTTCCAGTCCGGTCGAGACTCGCCCCATCACCGGCGGCCACAACCACGACGTCGCGATCCCGAAGACCGAGACCAGCGCGAACAAGGCGTTCAGCGTCGTCGCAAACGCCATCCCCACCGCCCCGAACGTCAACGCCAGACTGCCGACCACCGCCTGCGTGCGCCAGTCCAGCTTCCCCGCGGCCCGGCGGCTCAGGAGCACGGACCCGACGTAGAAACCCTGATACAACGCCCCGATCAGCCCGATCTGCGACGGCGACGCGCCGAGGTGACGCTCCGCCAGGTTCGGCCACGCGATGAAAAGCTGCCCGAACGACGCGCTGCTGATCAGCGACGCCGCGTCCACCGCGTACCCGTCCCATCGTCGCCCCGTCGCCGGCTTTTCCGCGTCCGTTTCCACCCCGCCCTCCGCGCGACGGCAATGTACGAGATGCGGCCCGCTGAAAACAGCGGCAAGCGTGCGTCGCCTCCTGCCCGGAATCGCCTAACCGAGCCGCGCCCGTGAGGAAGCGCTTGAGAAAACGCAACGAGGCGCCAAGGTACGAAAGAATCCCGACGCCCGAGTCCCGAGGATCGAGCGCCAAGATGACGACAGCAAGGATCCCGCACCGGACGGCGCGGTCACTCGGCTAACTCCGCCCGCAACCGCGCCAGGTGTTCCCGCGCGGCGGCCAGGTCGCGCAACGGCTGCTCCGACGAGAGTCGTCGGACGATGTGCGGACCGCGATACCCCGAGGCGTCCAGCAGCATCAGGTGGGCGAGGAAATCCACGTCTCCCTCGCCGATCGCCGTCTCCGCGCCGGTGCGCCCGGGACCGCCCGCCGTCGCGTCGCGGGCGTGCGAGAGCACCACGTCGCCGCCGCGCAACGCGAGCAACCGGTGCGGCGACGCTCCGCACATCAGCATCGCCGCCGGATCCAGGCAGATCCGCACGTGCGGCGCGTCCAGCGCCGAAAGAAACGCCGCCAGGTGCTCCGGCGCGTCCGCTGACGGACGGATCGCGTAGATCACGCCGGACCGCTCCGCGTCCCGGGCGATCTGGCGCAGCGCGTCGATCGCCGTCGCGGAGGGCGATCCCGTGGCGGCGTCCGTCAGCGCGCCCACCGCCGCCGTGACGACCGGAACGTGCATCGCTCCCGCCGCCTGAAGGACCGCCCGCGTCCGGTCGATCCGCTCCTCCACCCGCACGGCGTCCGTCAGACGCAAACCCGGAAAATCCGCGGACGCCGCCGCCGCCGACAACCCGTGATCCTTCGCAAACCGCAGGAAGTGCCGCCGGCCGCTCTGCGACGTCGTCGCTTCCGCCAGCTCCGCGCCGACCAGACCGAACTCGATCGCGCGGAATCCGAGCCGGGCCGCCACCGGAACCGCCTCCTTGATCGGAAGCCGCAGGTCATCCAGATCCACGCCGAGCAGCGTCGCGTCCACCCTCGCCTCCCGCGTCACCACCCGGCGCCGCAATGCGGGCACGTCGCCTGCCCCTCCCGATCCGCCGGGACGACCCAGCGACCTCGACAGGCGCTGGAAAAACACTGCCGCGCAAGCTGACCCGTCTCCTTGCGGCAACCCGGGCACGTCACCGGAAAGTCGTCAAAACTCTTCTTGCGGTAGATCGTGAAGTGATGCCCGCACGACGGCGACGCGCAGAGGACGTGAAAGTACGCCTCCTGCGCCGGCGGCAGCGCGTCCGCGGGCGGCGGCGGCGTCACCAGCCCGATGATCGTCGTCAGCAGCCAGATCCCCAGCGCCGCACCGACGAGGTAAACCCCGCAGCGGATCGCCGTCGTCTCCCAGATCAGCCGAGGCTCTTCCCGCACCTGCACGTACCACTCATGCAGACGCACGCGCGCCGCAGGCAGCCACGCCCGGATCGCCAGGTACCAGTCGCTCAGTCGGTTCGGTGATTCCTGTGCCATCGCGGTCGCCGCCGGCCGTCCCGTGCCGACCCCCGACTCCGCTCTTTACACGCGACAACGACCAGCGGCAAGCACTCAAGACGCCGTTTCAAAACCGAACCGCGCCCGTAAGGAAGCGCTCTTATCCCGTCCTGCTCCGGAAGTGCCAAATCCGCGTCCTCGGACCGCGACAACGTCGTGAGCGTACAAGGCGTCACGCATATCCGCGTGAAGCCGCTCACTCCCCCACCCTAAACCGCGTGATAGCGATCGTCCGCTCGCCCTGTGTCTTCGTCCCGACGATCGTCGCCACCAGTTCGTAACGCCCCGGCGACAGCGACGGGAGGCCCTCGATCTCGGTTCCACCGGAAGGTCCGCTCGTCCCCGACCGGTCCGTGTACGTGAACACGTCCCCGGCGCCGCACAGCGGATACGCCGTGTCCGATCGCGGCACGCCCTGACGCCGCGAATCCATCGCGATCAGGAACGCCTCATCCGCCTTCTCCCCTCGCGCCCCGGCCACCTCCACCAGCCGCATCAGGTACACCTGAACGCGCACGATGTCGCCGACGACCGGCTGCAACGCCCGGAACGACACCGTCGGCGTCGCGGAAACCAACTCGCCGATCTCCCACTGAATCTTGCCCGGCGAGAACCGCCCCTCCCGGTCGTCGATCGAAATCCAGACGCAGGGGCGCATCGGGTCCAACGGCGAAGGCGCCCCCCGACCCGCTTGCGTCGTCGGATTCGCGCTCAGCGTGTACGCGTCGGACGATGAGGTTGACGACGTCGCGGAGCGCGTGTCCCGTTCCGCGGCAACCGTCACCCGACCCGGCGCCGAACCGGCCTCCCCGCCGGATGCCGCCGTGGCGTCATCGGCTGTTCCGGCTTGGTTGTCCGCCACCGGAGCGGGCGCGGGCGGGGTCGGTGCGTTCGGCACGGTCGCCTCCTCCGGAGGTGCGGAGCCGATTGCGGTCGGCGATTCCGTCGTCGAGGCCTTCGCATCCGGCGCAGGCGGCAGGCTTGTTCCGGTCGCGGGGTCGCCGGTCTGGGCCGACGGTGCGGAGTCCGAGGCGGGGGCTTCGGATGTCGCTGGCGCGGGACGCGCGTCGTCGGGTGCACCCGAAGCGGCGGCCTGCGTCACGGAGCCGGGTTGGGCAGGCGCGTCGGCAGCCGGGGTCTGGCCATCAGGCTTACGTGGGTCCGCGGACACGGTCCGCGGTTGAACCGCGCCGTCCTTGCGAGGCTGTTGACACCCGCTCAGGCCGCCAGCGAGGATGAAGAGCACCCCCAACGCCATCCCCCTGATGCAATTGATGTTCATGCGATGATCCTCTCACGCCGTTCTGATCCGACCTGACTCGCCCCTTTGATGCAGGGGACATTATCCGCTCCCGCCGGTATGATGCCCAGCGTTGCGACGGACGATCCGCCGGCGTCAAAGCCGGTTCGGGTACCGGGGCTTTCCGGTCGTTCACGCAAGATATTCATGTACAAAAGGTTAAAGGCGAGCCGGCGGAGACGCAACCTTCGCAGCCGGCGCGAAATCACATGACTTCATCCGAAATCCGACGTCAATTCATCGAGTTCTTCCGCGAGCGCGGGCACACCGTCGTTCCCTCCTCGCCGGTCGTGCCCTTCGACGACCCCACGCTGCTTTTCACCAATGCGGGAATGAACCAGTTCAAACCGATCTTCCTCGGGCAGAAGCCCGCGGATGTCGATCGGTGGACCGGCGTGACGCCGGGGATGCCGACCCGCGCCGCCAACTCGCAGAAGTGCATCCGCGCCGGCGGCAAGCACAACGACCTCGACGACGTCGGCAAGGACACCTATCACCACACGTTCTTCGAAATGCTCGGCAACTGGTCCTTCGGTGACTACTTCAAGCGGGAGGCGATCGCGTGGGCGTGGGAGCTGCTGACCAGGGTCTGGAGCATTCCGAAGGAACGTCTCTACGCGACGTACTTTCAAGGCGATCCCTCGGAAGGACTTGAACCGGACCAGGAAGCGGCGGACCTCTGGCGCACCGCCACCGACATCGACGAGTCGCACATTGTCCCCGGCAACAAGAAGGACAACTTCTGGGAGATGGGCGACACCGGTCCGTGCGGGCCGTGCAGCGAGATTCACATCGACCTCACGCCCGATTGCAGCGGCGGACCTCTCGTCAACAAGGGCGACGCGCGGGTGATGGAAATCTGGAACCTGGTGTTCATCCAGTTCAACCGCGGAAGTGACGGAAAGCTGACGCCGCTGCCCGCCAGGCACGTGGACACCGGCATGGGTTTCGAACGCCTCTGCTCCGTGCTGCAAGGGCTGGCGGCAGGCAAGTTGGGTCGATTCACGAATTATGACACGGACGTGTTCACGCCGATCTTCCAGGCGATCCGCAAGCGCACCGGCGCGCCGGCGTATGCGGGAACGCTGCCCGGCGCTGCGAATCTCCAATCTGAGATTTCAAATACGCAGATCATGATCGACGTCTCCTACCGCGTCATCGCCGACCACCTCCGCGCGCTGACCTTCGCCATCACCGACGGCGCGATCCCCAGCAACGACGGCCGCGGGTTCGTGTTGCGCCGTATTCTGCGCCGCGCCGTCCGCTTCGGACGACAATACCTCAACATGCACGAACCGTTCATCTGCGACCTGGTGGAACCGCTGGTGCAACACATGAGCGACGCCTTCCCGGAACTGCGCACCGCGCACGGCGGCAGGAACGTCGCACATCTAAAGGAAGTCATCCGTGACGAAGAAGCGTCTTTTCTGGAGACACTGGATCGAGGGATAGCGCTATTCGAAGAAGAAGTCGTTAGGATGTTTGTACGACTCGCCTCCGCACACCAAGCCTCGCTGGGTGGGAAGCGGTATCTGATTAACATACAAACCAGAACATTCCACCACACGCTCCCTTCGCAAAACGCCGACAGATTCTACGTTTCACCAGAAACACGTTTCGTAGTGCATGAAGGCGATGTGAGCAGACCGACGGAGGTCTTTCTTGGTGAGCAAATCTCACCCGGTCTCTTCAATAAGTATTGTGGATTGTTACCGCAATTCAGCGGCGCCACCGCATTCAGACTCCACGATACTTACGGGTTTCCCATTGACCTTACCCAACAGATGGCCGAGGAACGCGGGCTGACCGTGGACATCGCCGAGTATGAGCGGTTGATGGCGGAAGCGCGAGCGCGGGCGCGCGATTCGTCGAAAGAAGCAAGCATCAGTGTTTTTGCGGATTTTGACCCTACAGATGATCAATTCAAATACTCTGTAACAGAGTTGAGAGCCAAGGTACTCATATTAAGTCACGAAACAGCATCGACTGGAGATCATGTAGAGAATTGTTGGCCAGCAGGCGAGCTTGGGTCTCTCGTTCTGGACCGCACTTGTTTTTACGCTGAGCAAGGCGGCCAGGTTGGAGATTCCGGGACAATTGAGGGTGATGGATGGACATTTGAAGTATTGAACACAGCCCGCGGCGGAGTAGTTGTGGATCACCAGGGCGTTCTGCGCTCGGGACAGGTAATGCTCGATGCTAAGAGAGAGCTCGTGACTGCGAGAATCAATACTCTGCGGCGGCTACTGATAGAAAAAAACCACACCGCCACGCACCTGCTCAACTGGGCGCTGCGTGAGGCCTTGTGTTCGCCGGAGGAGCGGGTCAATCCGCACGTGCAGCAGAAAGGCTCCCTCGTGGACGCCGAGAAGACGCGGTTCGACTTTTCCCACAACAAGGCGCTCAGCGAGGAGGAGATCGACCGCATCGAAGACTACGTGATGATGCAGATTCACGCGGATCATCCGGTCTACGCCGCGTCGCGCGAGGAGGATTTCGTGGATCAGGCCG
The DNA here is from genome assembly GCA_022072505.1 of Phycisphaerae bacterium. Lineage (GTDB taxonomy): Bacteria > Planctomycetota > Phycisphaerae > UBA1845 > UBA1845 > JABWBH01. The sequence continues at coordinate 39,265 of JAJVHU010000031.1, read as the reverse complement.
CGGCGCGGCAGGTGAACACGCTGCGGGCGGTGTTCGGCGAGAAGTATCCCGAGAAAGTCCGCGTCGTCTCGATCGGCGTTCCCGTCACGGAGGCCGACGCGAAGGCGGCGGGGAAGTCGGACTGGCTGCTCAAGTCGCCGCAGAATCCGGAGTGGATGCGGTACTCGGTCGAGTTCTGCGGCGGGACGCACGTGAAGCGCACCGGCGAGATCGGCGATTTCGTCATTGTCTCCGAGGAAGCGGTGGCCAAGGGCGTGCGGCGGGTGGTCGGCGTCACGGCGCAGGCGGCGAAGGAAGCCCGCGCGCGGGCGGCGTCGCTGCGTGACAAGGTCGCGGCACTGTGGGACGCGCCGGAGGCGGAGTTTCATTCCCGGCTCGTCGAGGCACAGAAGGAGTTCAGTGAAGCCCTCATCCCCGTTCTCGATCGCCACAAGATCCGCGAGCAGCTCGACCAGCTCGCCGAGAAGGCGAGGAAACTCGAGAAGCAAAAGGCCGCGGCCTCCGGCGGAGCGGTGATGGACCGCGTGGCGGAACTGCTGGCGCAGGCGCAATCGAACCGTGACCGTGAAGGAGCCGGCGCCAATGCAGAATGCGGAATGCGGAATGCGGAATTGAATGCGACCAGCGCGACCGGGCGCGTCGACTCTGCCTCCGGTCATTCAGCATTCAGCATTCAGCATTCAGCATTTACGGCCACGATCAACGGCGTCGCGGTGATCGTCGCCGAAGTCCCGCCGTGTGCGCCGGACGCCCTGCGCAGCGCGATCGACTGGATCCGCCAGAAGACCGACGCGAGCGCGGTGCTGCTGGCATGCGTGGGCGATGACGGCAAGGTGACACTGCTGGCCGGCATGAGCAAGACGGTGGTCGATCGCGGAATCAAGGCCGGCGACCTCATCAAGGAAATCAGCCCGCTGGTCGGCGGAAAAGGCGGCGGCCGACCCGACCTCGCCCAGGGCGGCGGAACGGACGCGGCGGGATTGCCGAAGGCGCTGGCGGCGGCGGCGGCGTGGATTCAGGCGCGGCTCCGCTGACGGCAAAGGGAGCATCGACGATGGGCTGGGCGGACAACCTCTCCCGAAAGATGAGCGAATGGCTGAGGATCGGCGCAGCCAAGCCCGACACCTCGGATCAGCCGGACTTGAAGGACGTTTTCGTCGCCGCGCCGCCGAGACTGGCGGCGCCGATTCGTCAGGCGGGCGGCGATCCCGACCGCGTGGTTCGCTGGTTTGAATGCGATGCGGGAGAGGTGTTTCGTTTCGCGACGACGGGGGAGACGGCGGTGGAAGGGTGGCGATCCCTTCGAGGCTGTTTTGAATCGACGGGCTGCTGGCCGGTGATCCTGGGAGCCAACGAATCGATCGAGCGATTGAGTGATGCCCTGTTTGAGCCGGACGCTCCCTCCGTGGCCGACATCCTCGAGCGTGCTCGTCGAACGAACCTCGAGGAATGGCAGTCAACCATTCAACGCCGGAATGGCGAACTGGATCCCGAGTACGCCCGTCCATATGCCGGTGAATGGCCGGATGATCTGGATATCGAATCCGTGTCCCAGTTCACCGGACCGCGGAACGTCGTGGCGGGAAGGCCGTTGAAGCGGGTCTGGATCGGGTTCCTTCCCATCCGTCACGCGAGCGAGGCGGCGGCCGTCATGCGTTTCGGCGATTGGAACGCCGTCCCTCCGCCGGAAGTTCATGTGGCGCTTCACGACCGGTGGGCGCGGGAGTATGGCGCGGAGATCGTCACGTTCAAGGAGGATGTCCTGGAGTTTCAAGTGTCGCGTCCGCCTCAGACGCGCGACGCCGCGATGAAGCTCGCCGAGCTGCAGTACGATTACTGTCCGGACATCGTGGATCAAGGAGTCGGCTCGATCGAGGCCTTGGCGGCCGGGCTTCTGAACGGCCGAATCTGGTATTTCTGGTGGGATTGATGCAAGCGGCGGTGAACGGAATCCGCCCTCGAAAGCGACGGGCTCAGATGCCGGCGTCCCTCCGCAACCGTTCGAGATCCGGCGCAACCCCGCGGCGGCGCGCCTGCTCCTTAAGATAGGCCCAATCCAGCCGCGCCCCGAGCGTGCGCGCCGCGCTCAAGGCGTTGTCCCACGGCTTCTGCGACCCGGAGTCGCGCCGAAGAACGTCGAGGAGTTGTACGTGAAGTCGACGTTCTGGCCACTGGGTAGGCACGCATCTCCGAGGCGTGCAGTCAGATCGCCTCACTGACTGACGAACGCCATCTGCCTGACCCAGCCGCGGATGGCGGAGCGCAGCGAAGGGGAGCGGCTCGCCACTGGTAAAGCGGGCTTGGATGCCTGCGTCAGAGCCGCTCCCGGCCCGGAAGAGGCGAACACCAGGGGAGTCTACGGAGGATGCTCCGTGTTGGCCCTCACCGGACGGACGGATGATAAGCACAACGAACATAACCCACGGCCTGGCGAGTACGCCAGGCCGTGCCACCCGCCCGCCCCATCTGGACCTGCACCTCATCGCCGACAACGACAGCACGCACAAGCATGCCAAAGTCCGGGCCTGGCTGACGCGGCATCCGCGGTTCCCTATGCCCTTCATTCCGACGTCCAGCTCATGGCTGAACATCATCGAACGCGGGTTCCGCGAGATCACCGTCCAACGCATCCGACGCGCTGGTGAAGGCCATCGAGGACTACATCCGCGAATACAACAAAACGCCCAGCCCCTTCACCTGGACCGCCGACCTGGCCGACATCCTCCCCAAAATCGCGCGAGCCCATGAGGCGCATAAGATGCAGTATCAATGAGGCACTACAGTAGCGAGTTCGAATCCAGTCGTCGCTCTCGCGTATGACTGCGAAGATCGCTTGTTTCAAGGTCTCTCGATCCGTGACGGCGCGTCGGAGGGCCGCTTCTCCCCGCCCTCGAAAAGGCCCGCTTCGGCCCCTGGGTCGTGGTGACGGGCGCTTCGTCCGGGATCGACGAAGCCTTCGCCCGACAGTTCGCCTCCGAAGGCGTCCACCTTGTGCTGATCGCCCGGCGCGAGGACCGGCTGAAAAGAGTGGTCGGCGAACTCGAACGCCGCGATGCCGTCCGGACCCGGATCGTTCCCGTGGATATGGCGGCGAGCGACTTTCTGCCGGTCATCGCTGAGGCCACGCATGGCCTTGACATCGGCCTGCTCGAGAACAACGCCGGCGTCCCCCGAGCAGACCGGTTCCTCGACCACGACCTGCACGACGAGTTGAACCGGTTGAACCTCAACGCCCGTGTCATGCTGGTTCTCGCCCACCATTTCGGACGACGGCTGCGGGGCAGGGTCATTTTCCTCGCCTCGATGCTCGCCTCTCGCCGAAGACGGTCCGCCTGGAACAAGGCGCGGAAGTCAAAACACGGCTTGAGCGGATGATCGTTCCGCCAACATCAAGACGAACCTGACTTTGAAATGCGCAAAACGGTCGCCCGGAGCCTGAACCGCAGCCCGCCGGTCACGGTTCACGTTCGACCTGAATCGGCTCGCTCCGCAGATGTCCGGTGACGACGCGCGGCGGGAACGGTCTTCGGGCGGCGTCCGGGAGGGATTTCCAGTTGTCGGTGTCGCGGTCGGCCTGCTCGATCTGCCACGCCCGTGACGCCACGTTGACATAAGCGGCGACCAGCGTGGGGCTTCCGGATGGCGCGGGCATCGCCTCGGCGGTTTCCCGCACGCGGGCGACCGCGATCCGACCCATCTCGACGCGCGAACCCGGCTCCACGTTCAGGAAGCGGTCGCCCGCGAACCCGGCGAGCCTGCCGCCGTCGCCCGGCGTCAGGATGCGGTCTTCATCGCCGACGCGGCACGACCAGCGAAGCTGCGCGAAAGGCGGCGTCGTGCCGAAGTGTGCGTTGACCGCGACGGGCCGATCGTAAAGGCACACCAGGTACGCGATGTATTCCTCGCCCTGTCGCTCGACGACCACTTCCGCCGTCCGTCCCGTCGAACTCACCGTCGGCGGCGCGCCGGGATCGATCGTCAGGGTCAGAGGCTCGCTCACCACCGCTGCGATGCGGTCCTTCTCAAAACCGAGGAAAGGCTCCTCCTGAGGCCACTCCGGCAGGTACCGGAACTGCACCGTCGCCGCGCCCGGCGCCAGCAGCGGAAACCGCGCCCACCCGCGGTTGAACGCGGTCAGGCGGATGATCGCGGATCGTCCGGGCGAGAGCATCTCGACCGGACCGGACTGGGCGCGCTCGCGGATCAGGCGGGCGATCGCGGGCGACTCCGCCACGTCGTCCACCCGAAGATCGAGCACGTTGCCCGCGGCGTCGGTCACTTCCAGGTACTCCCCGGCGTCGATCATTCCGCGCACCTGCGCGAGGTCCGCGTCCGCGTCGCCCGCGCTTCCTTGTCCGGCGTCGAAGGGCAGGCGTGCGTCGAACGTCGAGGCGTTCGTGAACTCGATCGTCAGGTCGATCGGTTCATTCCAGGCGAAGCGCGTCTTCGAGGCCGAGAGCTTCACGCTCACGCCGCCGAAATACTGTCGCTCCAGCAGGCGCACGAGGCGCTGGGCCCGGGCGGCGATCTCGAACGACTCGTGACGCTGCGCGGCGCGGAGCGGTTCGAGGGCGGCCGGTCCGATCCGGCAGAGCCGGCGGGTGGCGTCGAGACGGGCCTGATAGTCCTGCGCTCCGAGCTGCTCGATCAGGTTCTGCACTTCCGCCGCGGGCGCCGACGGAACCGAGGGCGCGGGCGCTGCTTCCTGAGCCTGAACCGCCGCCGCGACCACGGCGGCAAGGACGACATGCAGAATCGTTTTCATGACGTGCTTTCCGAACTGACGGGATCGGCCCGCGGGAACCTGCCCCGCCACGCCGCGCATCCGGTCTCCACCTGATTATCGGCCAGTTCCGCGGCAAAGTCGCCCGTCACCTCTTTCGCTCCTGAGCGTCCGGACGGCATCCCCGTTATGCTACGGCGAAGATCGAAGCCGGATTCGGGCCGGGCCGGATTCCGCACGCCGTCCGTGGATCGGGCGGCGACGGGGGCGTTCAGGCAGGCCGGACGACAACAGGAGACGTTTGTGAGCACCGAAGGTCACAACCCTTTTCACCACGCGCAGGCGCTGGTGGATCACGCCTGTCAGGCGCTGGGGATGTCGGACGCGATGCGGGAGCTGCTGCGCTGGCCGATGCGCGAGTACGAGGCGCGCCTTCCGGTCATGATGGACGACGGCAGGGTGCAGGTGTTTCAGGCCTACCGCGTGCAATACAACCACGCCCGAGGTCCGACAAAGGGCGGGCTGCGCTGGCACGTCAACGAGACGATCGACACCGTCCGCGCCCTCGCGTGCTGGATGACGTGGAAGACGGCCGTCGTGGATCTGCCTCTCGGCGGCGGCAAGGGCGGCATCACCTGCAACCCGCGCGCGTTGTCGCCCGGCGAGGCGCAGCGGATGGCGCGGGCCTACATTCAGGCGTTCGCGCCCGAGTTCGCCGCCGACCGCGACGTCCCCGCTCCCGACGTGCATACCACCCCGCAGCACATGGCGTGGATGATGGACGAATACGAGAGGATCCGCGCTCGCAGCGAACCCGGCGTCATCACCGGGAAACCGCTCCCTCTCGGCGGGTCGCGCGGGCGAGCTGACGCCACCTCCTGGGGAGGCATGTACGTCATCCGCGAGGCGGACCGCGCCCTGGGGCTGCGCCTTCAGCAGGGACGTTACGTCATTCAAGGCTTCGGAAACGTCGGCGGCGGACTGGCGACGATCCTGCACAAAGCCGGGTGCAAGGTCATCGCGGTCGGCGCGGAGGACGGGGCGATCCTGAACGAAAACGGACTGGACATCCCGCGCGTGCTCGACCACTACCAACACAACGCCCAGCACGTCGCCGGTTACGCCGACGCCCAGCGGATCAGCAATGACGATCTGCTGACGCTGCCCTGCGACGTGTTGATCCCGGCCGCCATCGAACATGTCATCACCCGGCACAATGCGGACAAAATCCGGGCGCGGATGCTCTGTGAATTGGCAAACGGACCGACGACGCCCGACGCCGACCGCATCCTCGCCGATCGAGGGATCCCGGTCGTGCCGGACATCCTCGCCAACGCCGGCGGCGTGACCGTCTCCTACTTCGAGCAGGTGCAGAACGCCTACAACTACTACTGGTCGCTGGATCAGGTGCATCAGGCGCTGGACCGGAGGATGACGGAATCCTTCGCCGCCGTTTTGGAGCTTTCGAGGGAGCGGAGCGTGACCCTGCGGGAAGCTGCGTATCTTCTTGCAGTTTCGAGGGTTGCAGAGGCCTGCCGCCTGCGGGGCTGGGTGGATTCACCGGCCGGCGGAGAAACTTCCGCAGCGCCCCCTTGACGAATCCGCAGGCGGTCGCACATACTTCCCTCCCAGCTTGGCCGGGATCGGGGCGCGGTCAGTGTCCGGCGAAGCGGTTTGGGTAACGGCGCGAAGCACCGGCGGATCAGGTCCGTCAAAGGTGCGCCCGCGCGAGATTCGGGTTACTTTTGTGGAATTGGAAGGAAAACACATGCGTACCAAGAAGTTTTCGAAGCTCGCGGCGATGGCGCTGACGGGCGGTCTGGTTCTGGGCAGCGGCTGCAGCTTCAACGGCCTGGCCCGCAACGTCTGGGCGGGTTTCGGGTATGCCCTCGGCGGCATCCCGGCTGACCTGGTCACCAACTTTTTCCTGGCCGACCTGATCGACGTGGTCGACGGCGACGACGACGCCGAGTAACACCGGCTGTCGTGACGGAAATGCAGACCCTCGGCGACGCATCCGCGGACGCCGGGGGTCTGGTTGTTTTTCCGGTTTCCGACCCGGGGTCTCCCGTCACCACGCGCCGCGGGCTGAGAACATTCCCGCCGGAAGCGTCAGCGCGCTTTTTTCAACCGGCGCCTGACCGGCGGCGTGCAGCGCGAGTGCGGCGGCCCAGAAACGGTCCGCGTGCCCCGAAGCGCCGCGCGGCGCGGTCAGCTTCAGGTGCCCGATCGGCGTGACGTCCCGCTCGACGCTGCGCCAGTCATGCAGCACCCGGTCATTCGCGGGGATCACCAGGCGCCGCGCCTCCACTTCACGTCGCAACGCGATCGCGACCGCCGACTTGAACGGCGCGGTGAACGTGACCGCTTCGACGCGACCCGATCCGAAAACGCGCTCCGCCTCCTCCGCCAGCGCCATCCCGATCCCGCCCGCGTCGATCACGCAGCGACGCAACCGCCCGAGCCGAAGCAATCCCGCAAGCGCGTCCCACTGCCGTGTAAACGGCGCGCGGCTCAACTCAATCAGGCCCACCGTCACGTATCTCCGCGCGTCGGACGCCGCGGCTGTCGCGGAGTCCGACACCGGCCCGCATCCCGGTCCGCCGCTCCGCTGAAGCACCCAGATCACCGTCAGATCGTGCTTTCGACCGACATCCACGCCGGCGAACCAGTCTCGGCCCGCTTCCACGCCGGCATGTCGCGCGGCAACGCCGTCTGACGCCGCGATCTCCGCGAGCGCTTCCACGCTTGCCGCGGGCCGGCAGGACTCGGACTGACACCCGCGGATCTGGTCGTACGTCAGGAAGGCCGTGGATTCGTCAAGGAACTCGCACAGGAACTCCTGACGGAACAGTTCCTCGTCGCCCATCGCCCGCCGCACCGCCTCCACGTCCGCCTCCAGCCCCTGCGCGACGGCCTGAGGCAGCGTCACGATCGACCGGCCGAACGCCTCGTTGAACGAAAGCTCGTGGAACACGTTGCCGCGCCCCTTCGGCGTCGACGCCACGTCCAGTTCGCCCTCGCCGCGCAGCAGCGTCGGGAACAACGCCGCCCAGATCGCCCGGTCGTCGCCGTGCATCGCGAATTCGTCCAGCAGCACGTCGCCGCTGAATCCGCGCGCCGTCGCCGGGTTCGCGGGCAGACCGATGATCCGCACTCCGCCGGGCAGCGTGACCTCCAGCCGCCGCTCCCGAAGCTCCGCCAAGGCATCAAACCCGTGGTAGTCGCACGCCACCTGAAGCGCCTGACAATGCTGCCGCACTTTGCTCATCAGTTCCGTGCATTGCCGAAGCCCGGCGGACAGGAAGATCTGATTGCGCCGCCGCGCCAATCCACGCAGCAACCGCCGCAGCGCCTTCGTGAAGCTCTTCCCCGTCTGCCGCGCCCAGCAGTTCCAGCGGAAGCGATCCTCCGCCTCAACGTCCTCCCGCTGGTACGACAGCAACGGAACCACCGGCGCCGGCGCCGCGGGCACGGCGCCGGTTTCGAGAACGTCGGATGGACGATCGTGGTGGCGCATGATGCGGATGAGATCGGCGTCGTCCACGCCGGGACCGAGGCATGCTTCCGGCCGGACGTGCGCCCAACACATATCGCGCCCGCCGATCCTGCGCGGGCGCATCTCAAGCAGGGTGGCGCTAACACGATCTTAACATTAGAAGGTGTTCCGTGCCTCGGCGTTGGGCTGGCCCTGGGAGGATGGACATGGATGTTGAAATTGCGGTCAAGGTGAACGCGAAGCGGATCAAGCAACACGTCGAAGGGGTGGACGGCACGCCGGAACCGATGAAGGGGACGAGTCACGCGCTCTCGCGGCCTGCGGGTGCCGACGCGTTGCAGGCCGGCGTGGATCATGTCGCGGCGCCGCGCCCCCTTTTTCGGAAGCCGGCGGTTGCGCCATCGGTTCGGGCTTGATGGAGGCGACCTGCAAGCAGGCGGCGGGCCGGCGGCTCAAAGGCAGCGGCCGCCCGCGGAGCGAGCCCGGAGTTCTGGCGACGACCACACCGATCCGCTACCGCCTCAACGGCGACCGGGAGACCTTCTGGTCCACCGGTCCACTCCGACGAGCCGCATCAGGACAATCCCTGGCGGGACGCCCCCCTCGGAAAGCCCGGTTCTTTCCCGCGGGTTGACGGGCGCGGCGTCCTGCGAGAGGATGCCCGGTTCACGGCAGCGTCCGCGCGCGGCGGTCAAAGGGGCCCCGGAGCGGAGACCGGAGCAGGGAGCGTCTCGACGCACACATCATGATCAGCGCCATCGACTTGCGCGCGGGGAACACCGTCATCTACGAAGGCGAACTTTTCATCGTTCACGAGGCGCATCGCGTCTCGAAGGGGAACTGGCGCAGCTACGTCCAGACGAAGCTGAAGAACTTCAAAACCGGATCGATCATCGACGCCCGCTTCGGCGTGGACGACAAGCTGGACGTCCCCTTCGTCGAGACGCGAGCCTACGAATACCTGTACCCGGAGGGCGATCACCTCGTCGTGATGGACCTCGAGTCGTATGACCAGATTCCGCTGGGCAAGGATATCATCGGCGACGGGTTGAAGTTCCTGAGGCCGAACGAGAAGCTCAATTGTCAGATTTACCAGGACAAGGTGGTCGGCGTCGAACTTCCGAACACGGTGGAGCTGCTGGTGAAGGACACGCCGCCGGTGGTCCGCGGCGCGACGGCGACGAATCAGTCGAAGGACGCGATCCTGGAGACCGGCGCGAAGGTGAAAGTCCCGCCTTTTGTCGAGCCGGGCGAGAAGATCCGCGTGGACACGCGGACGGGCGAGTATGTCGAGCGCGTGCGTTGAACCAGGTCTGTGAACAATCCGACTCCGGGCGGAAGGCGGCGGGCGCGGCGCCTCCGGGCTCAGTGTCGCGCGGGGTCGCGGTCGGCGTGGCGCTGCTGGTGGGCGTTGCGGTTCTGGTCAACGAGTCCGCGAAGCTCGGCGGTCGCGCCCCGGCGGGCGCGCAGTGGGCGGCGATGATCGGTCCCGCGGACGTGCTGCTGTCGCCGTCGCTGGAAAGCGTCTCATCCGAGGCGTCGGCGTCGAGTTTCATCATCTTCGCGCTGCCCGGTCTGGTGGTGGTGGCGCTGGTGACGGTGCTGGTCGGACATCGTCGCGCGTCCGCGCTGCGGACCGCGAGAGTCGGCGGTCTTTACGGCCCGTGACGATCCGGCTTCTGCGTCCGGTTCCCCACATTCGTCACGGTTTCAACATTTGACCTTTGCTCGACGTCCAACGTCGAGCGTTCCGCCGGGGCAGACCTGCCGACGGACGGAGACCTTCCCGGATTCCTGCAATGAACCTTTTCAAGATCGTGCTGTCGCTGATGAAGGAACTTGGTCGGTATTTCATGCGCATTCCGCGCCGGATGTTCGGTTCGCGCAATGAGCGCATTGTGAAGCGGCTGGCGCCGTCGGCGTCGCGCGTGCTGGAATACGAGCCGCAGATGCGTTCACGGGTCACGGAGGGCGCGGACTACGACGAGGCGTTCGCGCGGCGGGCGGCGGCGCTGCCCGCACCGGATGCGAACGACGCGGAGGCGGTCGCGGCGCACCGGAGGAAGCTCCAGGATATCCGGGTTGAGTTGTCGGCGCCGTTGCGTGAGCGCGCGGACGCGCTGCGGCGAGAGCTGGCGGAGGGGAAGACCGCGGCGTCGCTGGAGGAGGAGGCGTTCGCGGTTCTGCGGGAGGCGTCGCGACGGGCGCAGGCGCACCGGCATTTTCACTGCCAGGTCATCGGCGGCCGGGTGCTCTTCGACGGCAAGATCGCGGAGATGAAGACCGGCGAGGGCAAGACGATCGTCTGCCACCTGGCGGCGCTGCTGAAGGTGCTCAGCGGTCAGAAGGTTCACATCGTCACGGTCAACGACTACCTGGTGAAGCGCGACGCGGAGTTCGCCGCGCCGATCTTCGAGCTGCTGGGGGTTTCCGTCGGGTACATCCAGTCCCAGATGGACCCGTCCGGGCGCGAGGGTCTGCGGCAGAAGGCGTACGCCTGCGACATCACTTACGGGACCGCGAGCGAGTTCGGGTTCGACTACCTGCGCGACAACATGAAGACGCGCCTGGCGGACCAGGTGCAGGGGCGGCTGGACTTCGCGATCATCGACGAGGTGGACTCGATCCTGATCGACGAGGCGCGGACGCCGCTGATCATTTCGGGACCGGCGCGCGACGACGTGACGCGGTACGCGCGGGCGAACCGGGTGGCGGAGGAGCTGGTGCATCGTCAGGAGCGGTGGGACCGGCAGGTGAAGAAGACGGTCGCGCGCTACGACGGAGAGTCGCACGACATTGAGAAGCTCCAGCACGCGATGAACATCCTCGGCTGGGGGAAGAAGAAGATTCAGCGCACCGAGCTGAGCGTGGAGGGCGCGGAGGCGCTGTCGGACGAGGAGGCGGCGCTGGGTCCGGACTTCCTGACGGACGACCACGTCGAGGCGATCCAGACCTACGAGCGCGAGATTCTGAAGCTCCCGACGGCGGAGCAGTACCGGCGGTACTTCATCTGCAACATCGAGCGGAAGCAGGCGAGCCTGACGCACGACGGCGTGACCGTGGCGCAGGAGCTGCTGGAGATGGGCAGCTTGTACGCCGGGGCGAACATGGAGTGGCCTCACCTGATCGAGAACTCGCTGCGGGCGTGGAAGGTCTACCAGCGCGACCGGGACTACGTGGTGCAGGACGGGAAGATCATCATCGTGGACGTGTTCACCGGGCGCCTGATGCACGGGCGGCAGTGGTCGGACGGGCTGCACCAGTCCGTCGAGGCGAAGGAGCGCGTGCAGATCAAGGAGGAGACGCAGACGCTGGCGACGATCACGATCCAGAACTTCTTCAAGCTGTACCAGGCGATCGCGGGGATGACGGGCACGGCCTCCACCGAGGCCAACGAGTTCATGAAGATTTACAAGCTCGACGTGGTCGAGATTCCGACGAACCGCCCGGTGAACCGCCGCGACCACAACGACAAGGTCTACCGCAGCGTCGAGCAAAAATACCGGGCGATCGTGGACGAGGTTCAGGAGGTTCACCGGAAGGGACGCCCGCGCGACCCGTTCCTGATGTACGACGTGTTCTCCGCGCTGCGTCCGATCAAGCAGCGTCTCGGGGAGGACGTCTCGAAGCTGGACGCGATGATGGAGCGCGGCGAAAAAGCGGCGAAGCTCGAAGGCGGGGTGGACAGCGACAAGACCCTCGTGGACGACATGCTGGCGATGTACGACGAGGAGTTGGGCGACCTCGTGCGCGGGCGGCCGATCCTCGTCGGCACAACGAGCGTCGAAAACTCCGAGAAGCTCTCGAAAATGCTCACCCGCGTTCACGGGATCGAGCACGAGGTGCTCAACGCGAAGCAGCACGCCCGCGAGGCGGACATCGTCGCGAAGGGCGGCCAGCTTCACCCCGGCGGGCGCGACGGCAAGCAGCTCGTCGGCAACGTGACGATCGCCACGAACATGGCCGGGCGCGGGACGGACATCAAGCTGGCGCTGCCGGTCGTGTATCCGAAGTGCCGCGTGCCGGCGGAGATGCCCGAGGGCGCGCGGGGAAGCGAGCTTTACCCGACCGGCGTGACGAAGTGCTGCATCAACTGCACCGAGTACGACGCGGCGACGAACTGCGCGCATTGCTTCAAACCGAAGCTCGACCCGCGCTTCCCGGATCTGGGGCGGCGGGTGTGCGCGATCAACGTGCCCTGCGGACTGCACATCGTCGGCACGGAGCGCCACGAGTCGCGGCGCATCGACAATCAGCTCCGCGGACGCTCGGGTCGCCAGGGCGATCCCGGGTCGTCGCGCTTCTTCCTGTCGCTGGAGGACGATCTGCTGAAGCTGTTCCTGTCCGACTTCATGCTGAAGATGCTCGAGAAATACGGCTTCACCGAGGGGCAGTCGCTCGAGCAGAAGAGCCTGACGAAGGGGATCGAGCGGGCGCAGACGAAGGTCGAAGAAAAGAACTTCATGATCCGCAAGGGCCTGCTGGACTGGGATGAGCCGAAGGATTATCAGCGACGCGAGTTTTACAAGCATCGGCAGCGGATACTCGAGGGCCGCGACATCCGGCGCATCACCCTCGACGTGATCCGGCGGACCGTCGAGACGAACGTGCAGCGGATGCTCGCCCCGGCGTATCCGCGCAAGTGCGCCGCGGACTGGGTGCGGACGCAGCTTGAGGTGAGCGTCGAGGAGTCCGCCTTCGACCTCGACGACGTCGACCGCGCCGTGGAGCGCATCCGCGAGGAGGCGCGCGAGGAGGCGCACGATCAGATCCGCACGTCGCTGGGTGAGTACATCGACCCGGAGGAGCCGCCGCAGCAGTGGGACGTCGGCGGGCTGGCGCGCTGGGCGGAGCGCTCGTTCAAGATGAACGTCTCGCAGAACCACCTGCGGAAGATGTCGCCGCAGGAGATCGAGGACGCGCTGGTGGAGGCCGCGGACGCCTACTACGCCGGCATCCCGCTCGACGGACTGGCGCGCTTCGCGGACGAGCATTTCGCGATCGATCAACTCATCGACTGGGCGAAAAACAAGTTCGGCGTCGCCCTCTCGCGCGAGGACTTCACCGGTGCGAGCCGGGACGAGGTCACGCGCCTTCTGATCGACAAACTCGAGCAGGCATACCGTCGTCGCGAGATCGAGTATCCCGTGCAGAACTGCCTCGAATACGCTTTCGCCAACGCGCCCCCGGGCAGCGCCGAAGCCGCACAGATCGTCGCCCGCTGGGCGAATGAGAAGTTCGACGCGGGGTGGACCGCCGCCGATGCGGAGAACACGTCGCCGCAGGAGCTTTATGAGAGGCTGCTGGCGCTGAGCGAAGCCTGCCAGTCCGAAGGACGGTTGAAGCAGGAGATCGCGGCGAAGACGGCCGGGATGGACCGGGCGGCGATGACGGACTGGGGAAGGCAGCGGTTCAAAGCGGCGTTCAACCCGGAGGCGCTGGCGAAGTCCGACGGCGATCCGGCTGCGGCGCTGGAGGCGGCGGGACGGGAGTGGCTTCGGTATGAACTGACCCGGCTGGAGCAGTTCATGCTGCTGCGGATCAACGATCAGGCGTGGAAGGACCACCTGCTGGAGCTGGATCACCTGGAGCACGCGATCCGTCAGCGCCCGCTCGGCGGCGATCAGACGCACCCGCAAAGCCAGTTCGCGATCGAAGGCCGCGAGCTTTTCAACGACATGTGGAACCGCGTCAACGACCGCGTCACGGACCTGATCTTCCGGGTGCGGGCGACGCCGGCCCAGACCGGACCGGGCGCCGCGGGGGCGCCCTCGCCGACCGTCGGGACGGGACCGGGTTCAGGCACGACGATGACCTTCGGACACGCGGACGCGACCGGCGCGGCGTTTGCGTCCGGAGCGGCGGACGAGAACGCCGCGATGCGCGCTCAGAACGTCGAGCAGAAGGTCGAGACGATCCGCCGCGACAAGCCGAAGGTCGGGCGCAACGACCCCTGTCCCTGCGGCAGCGGCAAGAAGTATAAGCAGTGCCACGGCAAGGGGGCATGAGGGGCGGGACCGCGAGGCGCGCCAGTTCGTGAAAGGGTGACGATCCGGACGTGGAAACCTTCAGTCGAGTCCTGGCGGTGGCGGTCGGCGGGGCGGCGGGCAGCGCCCTGCGCTACCTGTTGTCCGGCTGGGTTCAGGGGCGGGCGATCGGGTTTCCCTGGGGGACGCTGGCCGTCAACGTCTCCGGCTGCCTGCTGATCGGGTTCCTGGCGACGAGGTTTGACGCGGCGGCGGCGGACCCGCGACTTCGCGCGGCGGTGCTCATCGGCGTGCTCGGCGGATACACGACGTTCAGCAGTTTCTCGTGGGAGACGCTGAAACTGATTCAGTCCGGGCAGTTCGTCCGGGCGGCGGGGAACGTGCTCGGGAGCGTCGGCCTGTGCATGATCGCGGTATACGCCGGATGCTGGCTGGCGCGCCGGGAGGCGGGGTCATGAGGCGTGCGGGCGGGGGAGCGTCGACGCGCGGTGAAGCCCTGCGGTTGCGCCGAGCGGCGCTCCGTGATACATTCTCCCGGCGGGATTCGGATCGCCGCCGGTGCGAGGACTGACGTTCATGAGCCTTCCTGCCAGAGCGACGCGGTTGCGGATCTTCATCGGAGAATCCGACCGCGCGGAGGGTCGTCCGCTGCACGAGGCGATCGTCCTGAAGGCGCGCGAGCAGCATCTGGCGGGCGCAACGGTGGTCAAGGGCGTGATGGGGTTCGGGGCGAACTCGCGTGTGCATGCCGCCGGGGTGCTGCGGCTCAGCGAGGATCTCCCGCTGATCATCGAGATCGTGGATGAGCGAGCGAAGATCGACGCCTTCCTGGCGCATCTGGACGGACTGATCCGCGAGGGTCTGGCGACGATCGAGGAGGTCGAGGTGGTCTGGTACCGTGCGTCGAAGGGGCGGTAATCAGCAATGAGCAAGTTGGTGCCGCCGGCGATCGAACAACCCTCGGCGTCCCGCGAGACGGGTTCAGCCGCGTCCGTCGTGCGGAGCGCGCCGCCGGTCTCCGCGGCGAGGCCGAGGGGGCGCTGGGCGGCGGCCGTGGCGGTCGGATGCGCGTTGGCGGCGCCCTTCGGCGTGCTGCTGTCGTACGTTTCCTTTTTGATGGCGTACCTCGGGCTTTTTTTCTACGCCCTTTTCGGGCTGGTGATCGGCGCTTCGGTTTACCGCGTCGCGGCGCGGTGTCGTCCGGTCCGGAAAGCGCACGTGCTCGTCGGAACGACGTTGATCGTGCTCGTCGGCTGGGGACTGTCGATCCGCGGCGAGATCGTCGGGCTCCCGCGCGACATCGCCAACCTCGCGGTCGAGGCGCGGACGCGCCTGCCGGAGGGCATGAACAAGGATCAGTACATGAACTCGATCGAAGACCAGGTGCGTCGGCATCTTTCCGACCGGTATCCGCCCGGCGGCGCGATCGGCTACATCCGCTGGATCACCGACAGCGGACGCTTTCCGAAGGGGACGTTCGAGGGCGTCAACCGCGAGCTGGCGAGGCCTCAGCGGCGGTGGGTCTGGGCGATCCGCGTCGTGCTGTCGATCGTGCTGTTCTCGTTCGGGATCGCGTCGATGACCTGGCCGCTCGCCTCTCCCCTGCCGTCTCCGCACCGCCCCTCATCGGAACCTTCGACCTGACATGCCTGACCTCTGGGCGAACACGCGCGTCATCGGGTTGATCCAGCGCTTTGACAACGCTTACCTCGTCTGCCGCGCGGCGGACGATCCGGCCGCGCCGTGGACCTTTCCGACGGGAGAGACGATGCCCGGAGAGTCCTGCGAAGCCGCAATGCGCCGCTGCGGAGAGTCTCTGCTGGGCATGAGGCTGGAGGTCGACGTGGGTCAGCCCCCGATCGCCGCCGTGCTGGACGGCAGACCCGTAACGCTGCGGTACTTCTTCTGCGGTGTGCTCGGCGAGCGCCCGCCGCAACCGCCGCGCGTCGAACACCGCTGGGTCCGCAAGGACGAGCTTCTCACCCTTCCGGTGGATTCGCTGCACGCCGACGTCGTCCGCTGGCTCGCGCAGCAGCCGCTGTAGCGAACCGCGCGAAACCCTCGTGCCCGGTCAGGGCGGCGACCCGGCCGCGGAGCGCAGCTCGTTCCACGCCTCGCGCAGACGGATGCGCGACAGGATCAGCTCGGCGTCCGCGGTGATGTAGTCGCGCTGCGTCTCATTCAGCCGCGTCAGCGTCTCCTTGCCGGCGTCATACCCGGCACGGACCGCGTCACGGATCTGCCGGCTCATCTCGACCGCCCGCGCGTTCAGCTCGATCTCACGCTGCGCCCGCACGACCTCGATCACCGCCTGCCGGACCTGGGACTCGACGGCCAGATGCTGCCGGCGCAGCAGCGCCTCGGCCTCACGCCGCAGCGCCCCGGCCTCGAGCACCTTCTGACGGCGCATCCCGCCGGTGAAGATGTCCCAGCGCATTTCGACGCCCGCCGCCGTCGCCTGATCCTCGACGCTGTACTCGATGTTCGACGGACGCGTGAACCCCCACGACGCCGTGAGCGATATCATCGGGCTGTAAAGCGCCTGCGCCGCCAGGACGTTCTCATCCTGACTCCGCAGGAACGCCTCCAGTTGCCGCAGGTCGGGCCTTTGCCTCGCCGCCTCCGCAAGCCAGTGCGTCGCGTCGGGAGCGGACAGTTCCTCCGCCGTCTCCACCGAAAGCTCGGCAAGGCGAGCCCCCTCCGGAAGCCGGCCTCCCGCCAACCCCAGCAATTCCGCCAGCACGACCAGACTCGTGTCCCGGATGCCCTGCGCCGCCGCGAGATTCGCCTGCGCCGCCGTCACGCGAAGCTCGAAGTTCGCCACGTCCGTCGGCGCCGCCTTCTGCGCCGCCAGCAACCGGCGGGTCGCCTCGAGCTGCTCCCGCCCGAACGCCTCGTCCGCGGCGGCGATCCGAAGCTGCCCCTCGCCGAGCTGCGCCTGATGATACGCCGTGGTCACCGATCGCCGGATCAACCGCGCAGCGTCCTCCCGCGCCGCTTTCGACGCCGACTCCAGATGACGCGACGCTCGCTCCCGCGCCTCGCGGGCGAACCCGTCGTACACCAGCCACGACAGGCTGAACGCCGTCGTGTGCTCGCTGAACGAGTTGCGGTCGCCCTTCAGATCGAGATTGCTGAATAACGGCAGACGCAGCAGCCCGAGGATCGTCGTGAGATCCAGCAGGCTGGAGGAGTCCGACGGGGTCGTGAGGATCGTCGGCTGCTGAAGACCCAGCGCCAACCGGTTGCGGCTGGCGGGCGTGTGAAACGTCCGGCTTGATGCGTGCGTGAACGCCGCGAGCGGCCAGTACGCCGCCTGCGCCTGACCGACGCGGGCCTGTGCCGCCTCGAGGCGGGCCAGCGCCGCCTGAAGGTCGGGATTCCCGCGCAACGCCTGCTCGATGGCGCGCTCCAGCGTGAGCACGCCGTTTTCGTCGAGCAGATTGACCGGTGTTTCCGGGGCGGCGGTCTCGGGACGCGCGCCGTCCGCGTGCAACGAGGCTTCGACGGCAGACCGTCGCGCGGGGCGAACGTCGAACTCCCGCGGCACGGACTTGTACCGAGCGACGGTTTCCTCGAAACCGCGGCATCCGCCGATCAGCGCCAGCGCCGCCGCCCACGCTGCTGAAACGCGACGCACCCTGCGACTCACGTCACGCCTCCCGCCGCAACGGCGCCCGCGTCGCCGCGCCGCGCCGCGAAATGCTCAACCTCCTCCCGAGACGGGTATGCCCCGCCGCGGAAGACCCACCGCGCCGCCCGACGCACGTCGTTGAACGCAAGGTAGATCGCCGGCACCAGCACCAGCGTCACCCCCGTCGAGAACGTCAGCCCGAATCCCAGCGAGATCGCCATCGGAATCACGCTGTAGACCTCGCCGCTCGTGTCCAGCGACACCGGAATCAGCCCGACGACCGTCGTGATCGACGTCAACGCCACCGCCGTGAACCGCGCCTTCCCGGATTCCACCACCGCGTCGATCACCGTCGCCCCCTGACGCAGGCGCGCGTTGATGAAGTCGATCAGCACCAGCACGTTGTTCACCACGATGCCCGCCAGACCGAGCATCCCGAAAAGACTCATCAACGAAAGGTCGAACCCCATCGCCACGTGCCCCAGCAGCGAGCCCACCAGCCCGATCGGGATCGCCGACATGATGATCAGCGGCTGGTAGTACGACCCCAGCGTCACCGCCAGCATCACGTACATCCCCGCCATCGCGATCGCCGCCCCGGCCGCAAGACTCCGCAAAGACTCGTCCACCAGTTGCCGCTGACCCGCGACCCGGAACCGCATCCCCGGGTGCGCCGCGACCAGTTCCGGAAGAAACGCCGGCGTCAGGTGCGAGAGAATCTGCTCCGCGTTGGCGAGACGCTCGTCCAGATCCGCGTAGACCTCGACCTTCCGCATCCCGTTCTCATGCCGGATCGCCGCCGGTCCGCGGACCCACGTCACGTCCACCGCCTCATGAAACGGCACTTCCGTCCCCGCCGCCGTCCGGAACCGGATGTTCTCCAGCGCCGACAGCGACTGCCGCTCGTCGAGCGGGTAGCGCACGCGCACCTGAACCTCCTCGCGATCCCGCTGAAGGCGCAGCGCCTCGCCGCCGAAATATCCCTGCCGAAGCTGCGTCGCCACGTCCGCTACCGTCAGCCCGAGCATCCGCGCCTCCGGACGCAAACTCACCTGAAGCTCGCGCTTCCCCGCGATCATGTCGTCATACACGGAGCGCACGCCGCTGAACTCCGCCAGCCGCTCCTGAAGGCGGTCCGACGCCTCGCGCAGATTGTCGAGGTCCGGCCCCAGCAGGCGGATCTCGATCGGTCGGTCCGTCGGCGCGATGCCGTCCGCTTCGATCACGAACGAGGTCGCCTCCGGGATGTCGCCGACGGCGCGCCGCCACCGATCCACGAGGTCGCGGTCGCGGATCCACCGCTGCCCGGGCGGCATCAGCTCGATCTTCACTTCGCAGAGGTTGTTGCCGCGGCGGGGGAGGAAGTCGTTCCACGCCCCGAGCGTCGCATAAACGTGGCGCACCAGCGCCCCGTCGCGCCGCGGTTTCAGCTCCGGATCGGCGTTCAGCGCCCACGCCCCCGCCTCCAGCTCCGACGTGATCCGCCGGCTGACGTCCGCCGGCGTCCCCTCGGGAAGCTCGACTCGAGCCCGCAGAATCGTGTTGTCGTCGCTGGACAGCAGCACCAGCGGAAGCCTTCCTCCCGCCACCAGCCCCGCGCCGATCAGCACCAGCGCCGTCGCCCCCGACAGGAACGCATAACGATGCGCCAGCGCGAAGCGGTACGTCGGCGCGTACACGCGCTCGATCACCCGCTCCATCGCGCCATCCAGCGCTCGGCGAAAGCGCGACCGCGCCGGCGCCTCCCCCCCCGCCGCCTCCAGTCCGCCGTGGTGGCGAAGATGCGGCGGCAGAATCAGCAGCACCTCCACCAGCGACGCCACGAGCGCCGCGATGATCACCAGCGGCGCCTCACGCACGAACTTGCCCATGATGCCCACGATGAAGAACAGCGGGATGAACGCGATGATCGTCGTGAACGACGATGCCACCACCGGCATCGCCACGTCCATCACGCCTTCGATCGTCGCCGTGTCCGCGTCCTCGCCGCGGCGACTCCTCGCGTAGATGCTCTCGCTGATGACGATCGCGTCGTCGTCGATCATCCCGCTCACCATGATGAGCGCGAAAAGACTCAGAATATTGATCGTGTGCCCGGTGAAATACATCACCAGCAGCGCTCCCGCGTACGCCACCGGCAAACCGGTCATCACCCACAACGCCACCCGCGGACGCATGAAGAACCCCAGCGCCCCCACCATCAGCGCCACGCCCTGAAGCCCGTTCCACAGCAGCATCCGCACCCGGCCGTCGATCTCGATCGAACCGTCCGCCCACGCCGAAAGCTTCAGCGCCGGCGGAAGTTCCCTCTGCTTCGCCGCCGCGTATTCACGCACCGCCTTCGATATCAGGATCGTGTCCTGCTCCGGCGTCTTGTACACGGCGATCACCGCGCAGCGCGCCCCGTCGAAGCGGGACTCGATCGCCGCGTCCTCGAACGTCTCACGCACCGTCGCCAGTTGCCCGAGGCGCACCGCCGTCCCGTCCGGACGGGACAGCACGACAAGGTCGTCGTACTCCGACGCCGTCATCCGCCGCCCCGTCACCCGCAGCACCAGCTCCTCACGCGCCGTCCGCAGCACGCCCGCCGGAAGATCCAGGCTGTTGGACGCCACCGCCCGCATGACCTCCTCGAACGACAGCGCATACGCCCGCAGCGTGTCCTCCCGGACCTCGATGAGAATCTCGCGGTCCCGCACGCCCCAGATCGCGGTCTGCGAAATCCCCGGCAGCGACCGCAGTTCCCGCTCCACCTCGCGCGCCACGTCCCGCAGTACCGTCTCCGGAACCTCTCCCGACAACGCAAGATTCACCACTCCCGTCCGCAGCACCATCTCGCGCACGACGGGCTCCTCCGCTTCCGCGGGAAGGTGGTCCGCCTGGTCCACCGCCAGACGGATGTCGTCCAGGGCGCGCATCGTGTCCGCATCCTCGTTCAGAAAGGCGACCACGATGCCGTGACCTTCGGATGCGATCGACGAAAGCTCGCGGATCCCGTCGATGCCCTCGATCGCGTTCTCGATCGGCGTGCAGACCCCGGTCTCAACGTCCGCCGGACCCGCGCCGGGATAGACCACCTCCACGGCGATCCGGTCGATTGAAAACTCCGGGTACCGTTCTCGAACGATGTGTCGCGCGGCGTAGAATCCGCCGGCGATCAGACACAGCATCAGCACGTTGGCCGACACCGGATTGCGGACACCGAAAGTGATGAGCGTGCGCATGAGATTCGTCCGGCGCCTCACACCCGCTCACGCAGAACCGCGGAATCACCGACCCGAGCCGCGCGGCTTCAGCCCGCGCGAAGCGTCTCACCCAGAACCGCGGAATCACCGACCCGAGCCGCGCGGCTTCAGCCCGCGCGAAGCGTCTCACCCAGAACCGCGGAATCACCGACCCGAGCCGCGCGGCTTCAGCCCGCGCGAAGCATCTCACCCAGAACCGCGGAA
>JAJVHU010000031.1:0-17873 GCA_022072505.1 Phycisphaerae bacterium | reverse complement strand
TCTCACCCAGAACCGCGGAATCACCGACCCGAGCCGCGCGGCTTCAGCCCGCGCGAAGCATCGCGCGGGGTAAACCCCGCGGCTCAGCGCGGGTCATTCATTTCGCATTCCTACTTAGCGCATTCCCAACGCGACGCGCACGCCGCCCTCCAGCGCTCCCCCGTCCGCCTCCAGCGCCGCCGGCGACTCCGCTGCCAGCCGGATCGGCATGCCCGGCACGGGACGCGGCAGCGGCGACGTGATGATCCGGTCGCCCGCAGCCAACTCGGTTTCCACCGCGCCGTCGACCTCGATCCCCTCATACCCGACGAGCACATCATCCCCCGCCGTCCGCAGCAGAGTCACCCGCCGTCGCCCCAGCAGCCCTTCTCCTGCCGCAGGTGAAGCGGGGTCATCCTCGTAGACGTAGACCCACGCGTCCTCGTAAACCGCATGACGCGGAACCGTCAGCGCGCCCGGAACCGCCCTCGCGGGAATCTCCGTCTGACAGAACGTCCCGATCGAAATCGGCGGCGTCTCGTCCGCGCCGTCGCTATCCAGTCCCAGCACCACGTTGCGGATCTGAACGACGATCCGCGCCGTCCGCGTCGCTTCGTCCAGCCGCTCAAAGCGCGTCACGCGCCCGCGGCAACTGAATTGCCGTCCGTAAAGCGACCACCGCACGACAACCTCCGGCGCCTCGGCGCCCGCGGAATCCCCGCGCACCGCCGACGCCACCCCGTCATGCACCCACCGCAGCTCGCGCGGATCCACCACCGCGGAAATCTCGAACGACGAAACGTCCGTCAGCGTCGCAATCGCCACGAACGCCGTCACATACTGGCTGGCGAACGCCGTCGCCGACTCCACCCGCGCGTCAAACGGACAGACGATCTTCGTGTTCTCAAGGTCGAACGTCGCCTGACGCAACGCCGCGCACGCGGCGTCAAGCTGCGCCTCGAGTTCATCGAGCGTCAGCGGAATCATGCGCTCCTTGGACCCGAGTTCGACCACCTCGCCCTTCAGCCGCAGGTAACTCTGACGGTCCGCGTTGACCCGCACCCCGCTCAGCGTCCCGTCCTCCAGCGACTCGCTCGCGTCCCGCTCCCGCTCCGCGATCTCGAGCATGTCCTGCGCGACCGCCAGCCGCTCCTGCGTCGCGATCAACTCCTCCTTCTGACGCGCGATCGACGCATTCAACCGGCGAACGTTCGCCTCCGCCGTGTCCACCTGCGCCTGATAGACCGTCGCGTCGATCTCGAAAAGCAGCTCCCCCTTCTCGATGAACTTGCCTTCCGCGAGATCCTCATGCGCGTAGATCAGACGGCCGTTCACGTTCGGCACCACGCGAACCTGCTTCTCCGGACGCAGCGTTCCGTGACCCAGGATCGGCGACGCAAATTCCCTCGGACGCACTTCTTCAACCTGCACGACCGGAACCGCCCGGCGCACCTCTCCTTTGTCAGGCGCGGGCGCCGTCTCGACCAACCAGAGGCACGCCCCCGCCCCCGCCGCCAGCAGCACCGCGCAAAGCAAACCCCGAAGTACCTTCCTGAATCGCTCCATCCGCTCCCAGTCTGAAAAGCCGCCCCGCCCGGATCCTCCCGGACCAGGGTCTGCATCCTCTCGCACCCGGTTCGTGTTCCTCTCGCGCCGGGCGAACGCCGGATCGCGGCAAGCCTGATTGTTCCGCACCCCCGCGCCAAGAAGGGGTGGAAACCCGCATTAACGCACACCCGGACCGCGGCGTCAAGCCGGACGGCGGCATCCCGCCGCATCCATCGACCCCGCCTGTGATTTCCCTAGAATAATATCGGCCCGTCCTTGCAAGGCGAACCCAGGCAACTTGCTGATTTCGCAACAGGGCGTAACCCCTGGTTTAATAAGGTGTTTCTGGCTGAATATTTAAGTGGAACCGCAGAACCGCTGACCCGAGCCGCTGACCCGAGCCGCTGACCCGAGCCGCGCGGCTTCAGCCCGCGCGACGGTGTCGCACGGGGTGGACCCCGCGCCTCAGCGCAGGTCATTCTTTCTGCGGTTCGATTTAGACGCGGTTGCAAAACCGAGCCGCGCCCGTAAGGAAGCGTGCCTTTCGGGCCTTTCACGCGGGTTTTGAAACAGCGTGTTGGCTCTGAACGCGCTGGATTGAGGGGTAACGCGATGTCGGCAATGCCTGTCGAAAACAACCTGACGCTTCTCACCGCGGGGTCGCGTGCGCCGCTGCTCGGCACGACGATCCTCATCCTCGCAACCGCCGCGGTTTTCTCGGGCGCTCTGGGCCACGATTTCGTCAACTACGACGACGACGTGGTCGTCACCGACAACCCCCACATCCGCGATCTGACGGCTGCCAACCTTCGCTGGATGTTCACCGAAAGCCGCGCCGGGCACTATCACCCGCTGACCTGGCTTTCCCTGGCCCTGGACTACCGGGTCTGGAACGGCCTGGATCCCTTCGGGTTTCACCTGACGAACCTCCTGCTTCACGTCGCGACGGTGGTCGGGTTCTACTTGGTCGTTCGCCGCGTGCTCCTCCTTGCAGGATCGAACTCGCTCAGGCGGCGATCCGGATCCGTCGAGCCGCCCGATGTTGCGACCGAACTGGCGGCTCTGATTGCGGCGGCGGCGTTCGCCGTCCATCCCCTGCGCGTCGAGTCGGTCGCGTGGGTCACGGAGCGCCGCGACGTGCTCAGCGGCGCGCTCCTGATGCCCGCGATCGTCCTCTACCTTCGCGCCGTATCCTCGCCTTCCCCTCGCGGCTACCGTCTTCAGCTTGCCGCGTCCATCCTCTTGTACGTCCTTTCTCTGCTCTCGAAGGCGTGGGGGATCACGCTTCCGGCCGTGCTGCTGATGCTCAACGTCTACCCGCTCGCCCGTCTGCGCCGCAGTCCGGACTCGGCGGTCGCAGCCGAGCGGCGCCGCGTCATGCTCGAACTCGCGATGTACACTCTGCCCGCCGCAGCGTTCGCCGTCGCCGCCATCGCGGCGCAGCATTCCGTCGGCGCGCTGCAGCCGCTGAACGAGTCCTACTCCGTCGGCATGAGGCTTCAGCAGTCCGCCTTCGGACTGGGGTTCTACCTGCTGAAAACGCTCGCGCCGGTTTCGCTTGTGCCTTTTTACGGTTGGCCGGAAGACCGGGCGCAGATGCTCCCGAAGACGCTGATCTCCGTCGCCGCGATGATCCTCCTCGGCGGGGTCGCCTGGCGCGCCCGACGTCGCTTCCCGGCGCTGGCGACCGCCGCGGTTTGCTACGCGGTTCTGGTCTCGCCGGTGCTGGGGCTGACGCAATCCGGACCGCAACTCGCCGCCGATCGGTACACCTACATCCCCTGTCTGCCCTGGATGATCGCGCTCGCGGCCTTCATCGCCCACCTTCTTCGGCGAAACGGCGCGTTCGGACGCAGACTGGTCTTGAGCGTTGCCCTTCTCGGGCTGCTCGCCTTGGGCGCCCTGACCACCCGGCAGGTCGGGCGATGGCGCGACAGCCTCACGCTCTGGTCTTACCACCTTTCGCGGCGACCCGAATGTCCGATCGGACACGTCAACTACGGTTCCGCGCTGTTCGCCGAGTCCGGCCGCGAGAAAGACCTGCACAGTCCGCGTCGGATATCCCTGGTCGAGGAAGCAATGAGCCACTATCGCGCCGCCTCGCAACTCCGGCCCGGCTACGTCCTTTCCGTGCGCGGCGTCGGACGGTGTCTGCGCGCCGTCGAACGATATGAGGAGGCGCTCACGTGGTTCAACGAGGCGCTCGCCTTGCGCGAAGACGATGACGAGACGCTCTTCGACATCGCCGACACGCTGGCCGTCCTCGGACGTCCGGAAGAAGCGCTTCCGCTCTACCGTCGCATCGCCGCCCTCGGCGGCAAGCACGCCTACGACGCCCAGTACGAACTCGGCCGCATTCTGCACCTGACCGGCAGGTCCGCCGAAGCCGTCGAGGCCTTCCGCGCCGCCTTGCGACTCCGCGACGATGACGCCACCTGCCACCAGGCGCTGGCGGAGTCGCTCCTCGTCCTCGGGCAGGACGCCGCCGCGGCGACGGAACTCGAAGCCGCCCGTCGCCTGTCCCCCTCCGACCCGCTGATTGAGGCGCGACTCGCGTTCGTGCTGGCGACGTCGGCCGACGAGGCGGCACGTGATCCGGATCGGGCTCTCAGACTCGCTCAAGCCGCCTTCGACCGGTGGCGGGCGTCGGACCCGGAGCCTTCAGACCTCGGGGTCGAGTTTCACGAAGCGCTCGCCGCCGCCCAGGCCGCTTCCGGACAGCCCGCCCAGGCGGCGGAAACGCTCGACCGCGTCATCACCCGCGCCCCGAAAAACAAGACGCCGAAGTGGCTGACTCGCCTTTCCGAGCAGCAGCGACGCTACCGCAGCGCCTCCGCCGTGACGCCTTGACTCCGCAAAAGCCGCGGCAAGGTCGGTTCTCGCCGACGATCAGGCGCCCCCGCCCGACGACGGCGCGGAGGCCGGCGGAGCAGGGGACGGTTGCGCCGCGCCGGCCGTTTCCTTTTCGATCTCATCGAGCAGCTTGATGCACCGGTCGTAGAACGCCAGATCCGCGCGCATCGCATCCGCCTCAAACCCCTTGATCTTCTCGCAGGCGTCCGCCAGCACCTTGCGCCCCTGGCGAACCGCGCCGAGCTGGAAGAGCGACTTGGCGTAGATCGGCGCCGTGTCCCCCAGCAGTTCCGTTCCGATCGAGGCGTCATAGGCGAGCTTCGCCGCGCGATAGGCCGTCTCCGGTTCGCGGTCGGCGAACCCGCCCATCGTCGCCGGATTCGTGATCGCCGTCGCCAGATTCAGCATCACGCGCGGATCCTTGCCGTAGGCCGCGAAGAACTCCTTCGCCCACGCGTTCAGTCCGGCATAGTCCTTAAGCTGCTGAGCCGAAACGTAGGCCTTGAAACTGACGGCCTTCGAACTGTGCGGATAGAGGCGCAGCAGAGCATCGAGATCGCTGAGAACTTCCTTCCACTGTCGCACCTGCGCCTTGCCCGCGATCATCGGCTCCATGTCCTCGATCTTCACCCACACCGCCGGATCCAGGCGGTTCTGGACCAGATCGATCACGGCGTCCGAAAAATTCGGGTCCGTCGGCACCCCCTTCCACAGCAGCTTTCCTTCCCGGTCGATCAGATACGCTCGCGGGGTGCCGATCCCTTCGCGGGGACGCAGGGACGCCGCCTGGTACGCCCCCCACGTCTGCTGGTCCTTGTCGAGCGCCACCGTCCACCCGAGCCTTGGACCGCACTCGTCAACAAACGCGCGTACGTTGTCAACCGAGGTCTTTTCATCTTCCGTCACCACACCGATGATTCGCAATCCTTTTGACGCATAACGTTCCTGGAGAATCGTCATCCGCGAGGCCAATTGAAGGCTGGTCGAATCAAGCGGACGCCAGAACCAGAGGATGTAGCAGTGCTGCCCACGACCGGCCTCAATGCTGACCGCCTCTCCCTTCACCCATGATTCGATGGTCATCTCCGGCGCCGGATCGCCAATCTTCAACGTCGGACTCGCCAGCGTCGGCACGCCGTCCTGGAGCAAGGTGCAAGCAAGCATCGTTGCGATCACTGTCGAAACCATCCTTTGCCCCTCCGTTCATGCTCCGCCGGCCGCCGGCCGCGTCGCGTCCTTCGAATGCTTCAGAACCCACCGGCGATAGTAGGCAATCCCCAACGAGGTCAGCGGAATCGCCAGCAGCAACCCCAACACACCCAGCAGCTTACCCCAGACAAAAACGCCCAGCAAAATCGCCACCGGTCTCAGCCCGGTCGCCTTGCCCATGATCCTCGGCGTCAGCACCACGTCCTGGATGAGCTGCACCGCGATAAACACCACGCCCACCAGCAGCAGCGACGTCCCCAGCCCCGCCCCGCTCTCCTCAAACGGACGCATCAGCGCCAGAAAGATCGCCGGAACCACCCCCACCGCCTGAAGGTAGGGAACCATGTTCAGCACCCCGATGAACAACCCCAGCGGGATCGCCATCGGAAGACCGATGATCGAGAACCCTACCGCCATCAACGCACCCGTCAGCATCGCCACCACGAACTGACCGCGCAGGTATCTGCGCAGCACAACGTCGAAATCCTCGACGAATTCCAGAAGGTCCGTCCGATATTTCGGCGGCAGATACTCCCGCCACGTCCGCACGTACTCCGGGTAGTCCAGCAGCAGAAAGCACAGATACACCGCCACCAGCACGATGAACGTCGCCCCCACGATCACCGCGCTCACGCCCGTCGTCAGCGCCGACCACGCCCCCCCCAGAAGCCCCCGCACTTTGCCCAGCAGCCACTCCCGAGCATCAAAATCCGCAGGAAGCTGATCCCCGGCCATCTGAAACGCGCTCGTGTTCGACAACCGCTTCCAGAAACGGGTGTAACGGTCCAGCGACGATGACGACGCTCCCTCAGGTCCGGGCGAGGAAAGCTCGCCGAACGCGGCGCGCAACTCGCCGAGCATCGACGCGGCGGTCGGGGTCGCACTCGTCCCCTCCTCGACCGGCTGCAACGCCACGTCACGCGCCACCTCCTCGTACGACCGCGCGAGGTTCTTCACCGTTGCAGTGAATCTCTCGGTCTGCGAGGCCGCGAGAATGATCCCCGTCGTAAGCAGAGCGAACGCGACGACCCCCAGCCCCCCCAGCGTCAGCGCCACCGCGTACACGCGACGCTTCACGCGCCCGGTCAGCAGCGTCACCACCGGGTTCAGAACGTAAGCCAGCACCGCCGCGGCGACAAAAGGAATCAGCACGTCCGCCAGATAGCGCAGAAGTAGAAAAACCGCGACCGCGCCGAGTACGCTCAGCACCATCCGGACGACGCGATCGAACGTATATCGTGTCTGCGGCTCGGACATGACTTCGGTATCCTCGACTTCTCCACCGGACCTGCGATCGACGGGGCTTTCTAACACACGGACCGCAACCCCGCGAGTATGAACGACGGATCGCCTCTGATGCCCCGCGCCGGAAGGGAAAGGCCTGAATCTCCATCTGACCCCGGTGCAACACGTTTCGCCTGACCCCGGTCAACACGCTTCGCCTGACCCCGGTCAACACGCTTCGCTGACGGTCCCGCAGGATCGTCGGGCGCATTCACCTCAATCCCGAAGGGATTGCGGCCTCCAGCCCAGGGTTGGACGCCGAAGGCGGCCTGCCTTGGGTTCGCGGCGATCCACGCCTCGACCAACCCCAACGGGGTTGCGCCGGGTTGAAGGGGTTGCGCTGGGTTGAAACGGTTGCGCCAGATGAAACGGTTGCGCTTGGTTGAAACGATTGCGCTGGGTTGAAGGGGTTGCGGCGGGTTGAAACGGTTGCGCCAGATGAAACGGTTGCACCGGATTGAAAGGGTTGCGATGGGTTGAAAGGGTTGCGCCGAGCGGTACAACCCCTTCGAGCCTGGGAATTTTTCCAGCCGACGCCTCACGAACGCGCGTCTTTCGGGTTACGGACCCGCCTTTCAGTCTCGGATTTGGTGTTTGATGCGGAGGGCTTCCCAAAAATTCCCAGGCCCGTTGGGGTTGAAGATCGAGCGGTTCCGGTTTCCCAGGGTAGGTCGCCTGCGGCGACCCACCCTGGGCTGGAGGCCGCGACCCCGTTAGGGCCGAAGAAACGCGACGCGCCGCGACGCCTTCAAGGTGGGTCGAAGATCGTCGTGCGCCGCGGCGCAGCGGAGTCAAGTGGGGACTCAGAAGAACGCTTCCTTACGGGCGCGGCTCGGTTAAGTTCGCCGCAACCCCGACGTCGCAATCCCGTCGGGGTCGAGAAACGCCGCGCGCCGTGCCGCCTTCGAGGCGGGTCGAGGAGCGTTGCGCGCCACAGCGCACCGGAGCCGGGCGAGGACTCATTTCCGGCGTTTTCGGCGCCGCCCGGCGGGTCCGCACCCTTCCGCCGGCGGCGCCGCTCTTGAAATACGGGTGAAGTTTCCGAAGTTATAAAGGGATGGAAACGGCGCCAGGCCGGATCCGAACCGCGGGCAGCGTTGCACGACGGCGGTCCGGGGCGCCTTGTTCATATCAGGAGACATTGAAACATGAAGAACCGTTTCGGAACGCTTGCGTTGGGGTTGGGGTCGTTGGTGATCGCCGGGTACGCCGCCGCTCAGGCGACCGCGGAGAAGAAGGCTCCCGCCGCCGCGGTCCCGGCTGCGGAGATCGGCAAGCCCGCGCCCGACTTCAAGCTGAAGGATACGGAAGGCAAGGAGCACACCCTCTCCAGCCTCAAGGGCAAGGTTGTCG
This sequence comes from Phycisphaerae bacterium, assembly GCA_022072505.1. Lineage (GTDB taxonomy): Bacteria > Planctomycetota > Phycisphaerae > UBA1845 > UBA1845 > JABWBH01. The sequence continues at coordinate 9,647 of JAJVHU010000031.1, read as the reverse complement.
TCCTGGAGTGGACGAATCACACCTGCCCCTTCGTCGTCTATCATCAGGGCGAAGCGAAGACGATGCAGAAGTCGTTCGAGACCTTCAAGGGCAAGGACGTGGTCTGGCTGGCGATCGACTCCAGCTTCTACTGTGAAGAGAAAAAGGCCGGAATTCAGCAGTGGATCAAGGACAAGGGCATCAGCTACCCGATCCTGCTCGACGCCTCCGGGCAGACCGGCAAGGCCTACGGCGCGAAGACCACGCCGCACATGTTCGTGATCGACAGGAACGGCGTCCTCGCCTACGCGGGCGCGATCGATGACAATCCGCGCAAGGACAAGACCACCCCGCGCAACTACGTCATCGAAGCCGTGAACGCGGCGCTCGCCGGCCAGACCGTCCAGACCGCCGGCACCGATCCTTACGGTTGCAGCGTCAAGTACAAGCAGTAATCCGCACGGTGCGCAGAAACGCGCGTTGCGGAAACGCCGCGCCGCGACAACGCACCCAGCCGTGATGAAGCGAACACGGACGCGCCGCTCGTTCATGAGACGGGCGACGCGTTCTTCTTTTCAGCGACTGCCGAACCCCCGCAAGGGTCGTGCAAAAAACAAGGGTTCCGCAAATAAAGAAAGCACCGTCGCCCGAAGGCGTAACGGTGCTTTCCGGAGGGGAAAGAAGCCCAAGTTATTCCTGACTTTGGCGGAACCCGGTTTCTCAACCAGCATCCGCCACTCCTCTTATCGGCGCGATCCTTCCGAATCTTGCGTGAATCGCGCCGGCAACCTACGGCTCATGCCCTATCCCGGACATGCGCCTCTTTTTACCAATTATTTACCGGACGGATGCAAACGTCAACACTGGGCATACCCGCACCCCTCGCATTTGACGCATCCCTCAACAAATTGCAGCCTTCCTTGACATTCCGGGCAGACGATCTTGAAACTCTCCGGACTCGATCGGTCGACAGGCGCTTCCACAACCGCAGTTCCGCCCCCGAGACGCGAAATACGCCCGGCAGCCGACGACGGCGCCCGCTGGACCACCGATTCCTGCTCTGCGTGTGATCCGCCGTTCTTGCCGTTGCCGCCGTTGCCCGTGTGCCCCCCGTTTCCCGAAGCCGCATGTCCGCTGTTCCCGCCGTTCGAGGGCGCTCCCGACGCCGCGGTCCGCTGCGGAAGCGGCTTGCCGAGGTCGCAAAGGTCGTATTCCCCCAGCAGCAGCGCCTTGATCCCGAACTGCGCCTTCGCCTGCATGTACTTCCGCAGCGCTCGCGCCAGCCCGTCCGCCAGGCTCATGATCCGGCCTTCCTTGGTGCTCACCTGGAGACTGGATCCGATGCCGTGAAGCTGGCGCACCACCGCGATCATCTCTCCGCCGGAGCGCAGCCAGAGACTGACCATCCGGCAGATCGCCTCGAGATCGCTGGTCGCCAGATCGCCGCCCTTGCCGAGTTGAGCGAAGACCTCCAGTTCCTTGCCGGTTTTCGGATCGACGGTCACGTTGATGTGCATGTTGCCGAAGGGCGTCAACTGCCGGACGCGCAGCCCCGAGCAGATCTCAGGGAGCATCGCCGGTTCCAGCGGCTCGTCACGCAGCGCCGCCTTCGACACTTCCGCCGGGACGGGCGCGCCTTCGGCCTTGCCCGCGCCTTTGTCCGAGGTCTTCAGCGCCATCGGCTGATGATCCCGGCAGCCGTTGCGGTACACGGTGACGCCTTTGCATCGCAGGTCGTACGCCAGACGGTAGATCTTCTCCACGTCCGTCTCGCAGGCCGTCTGCGGGAAATTGATCGTCTTCGAGATCGACGCGTCGCAGTGCGCCTGAAACGCCGCCTGCATCCGCATGTGCCACTCGGGCGTGATGTCATGCGCGCACACGAACACGCGCTGCACGTCCTCGGGAACGTCCTCGAGGTGAGCGAGGGTGCCCTCCGTGGCCACCCGTTCCAACAGGCCCTCGCTCAGAATCCCCCGCTGCTGCGCCACGCGCAGAAAAATCGGGTTCACTTCGATCATCGGCGTCTTCCCCTCGTCCTGCCCGCGCAGGACGTTGCGGATGAACGCCAGGCTGAACATCGGCTCGATCCCGCCCGAGCATCCGGCGAGGATGCTGATCGTCCCGGTCGGGGCGACGGTGGTGTTCGTGCTGTTGCGCATCGGGCGATGATGCTTCGTGTCCCACGTGCTCCCCTTCCAGTTCGGGAAGCTGCCGCGCTCGCCCGCCAGCACTTCGCCGTAATGGTGCGACTCGTCGTCCACGAATCTCATGAACCGCCGGCCCCACTCGACGCCCTCGCCGCTGTTGTAAGCCACGCCCAGTTCATACAGCGCGTCCGCGAAGCCCATGATGCCCAGGCCGATCTTGCGGTTCGCCTTGCAGACCGCGTCGATCTGCGGCAGCGGGTAGCGGTTGACGTCAATGACGTTGTCGAGGAACCGCGTGGACTCCTGCACGGCCGCGCGCAGATCGTCCCAGTCCACGTACGCTTCGCCGTCGTCGTGACGCTTGACGAACACCGCCAGGTTGATGCTCCCGAGGTTGCACGCCTCGAAGGGCAGCAGCGGCTGCTCCCCGCAGGGATTCGTCGCCTCGATCCGCCCGACGTGCGGCGTCGGGTTCGCCTCGTTGATCCGGTCGATGAAGACGACCCCCGGCTCGCCCGTGCGCCAGGCATTCCTGATGATGATGTTCCAGATGTCCCGGCGGGTGAAGAACCTCGAAGCGTCGACCGGCTCCCCGAGCGCGTGCGGCGTCAGCGAGTTGACGTCATACTCCCAGATCTTCAGCGATTTCGGGAGCAGGTACGACTTCTGCGTCCGCGGGTTCACCACCACGTGCGGCTCGTCCGGCGACTCCCGGAACGCCTCCATCCAGGCGTCAGGCACTTTCACCGAGATATTGTAGTTCGTGAACTGCGAGAGGTCTTCCTTGGCGTGCAGGAACTTCAGGATGTCAGGGTGATGAATGTACATCATCCCCATGTTCGCCCCGCGACGGAACGCCCCCTGCTGGATCGCGTTCGTCGCCTCGCTGAACGCCTTCCAGAACGAGATCGGTCCGCTCGTCGTCCCGCCGGAGGTCGCGATGTAATCTCCCGTCGGACGCAGCTCGTCGAACGCGAAGCCCGTCCCCCCGCCCGCCTTCTGAATCAGCGCCGTCCACTTGATGCAGTCGAAGATGTCGTTGATGCTGTCGCGCACCGGCAGCACGAAGCACGCCGAGAGCATGCCCATCTCCCGCCCCGCGTTCATCAGCGTCGGGCTGTTCGGCATGAACTTCCGCTCGGCCATCAGGGCGAAGAAGCGGTCATCCCACTCCTCAACCGCCGCCTCCCCGCCGGGATAAAGTCGCTCCGCCTCCGCCACCGCCCGCGACACGCGGCGGAACAGCTCCTCGGGCGTCTCCGTGCATTTCCCGCCATCGTCCTTCTTCAGATACCGCGCGCGCAACACCCGCAGCGCGTTCTCCGACAGCGTCAACTTCGTGTCTTTCCTCGTTCTGGCCGTCTTAGCCTGCACCATGTCGCTCGCTCCTTCGGTGGGTACGAAACGATGTTGGGCCACGCCTACGCGGACCCGGTATGACTCCGATCGCCACGCCGGCCCCGCTCCCGCAGGCCTGTGAAATGCTCCTGCCCGGGTCGCTCCTGGCCGAATCGCGGCAATCCCGATTGTACCACACCCCTTGTGGTTGAGCAAGTGAAAAACACTAGGGATTGTAGTGATTCAAGAGGCGAAATCTCTACTTCACATCTTCACGTCTGCCCAAAGCCTTTGTCCCGGGAGCGCTTGCGCTGAGGACAGCCCTGTCAGCAGAGCGTCAAGAAATCAATAAGATTTTTTTCAGTGCGTTATTCGGACCGGAGAGGCCCAGGCCGATCGTGGGGCGAAAACCTCAAAGAGACGACACGAGGACCGGGAGGATTACCCCCCTCGCTTACGCGAAGCCCGCTTCAGCAGCGCCGCTGGCGCCAGCGCGTTGATCACGTCCTGTTTCCGGGCCGTCCCGCGCTGCGCCGTGAGCACGCCGTAACGCACCTGGAGGAAGTCCTGCGTCGAATGCGCGTCCGTGTTGATTGACAGCGTCACCCCCGACGCCAGCGCCATCCGCACATGATCCGCCTTCAGGTCCAGCCGCTGCCACGCGGCATTGATCTCCAGGCAGGTGTGCGTTTTCGCCGCCGCCGCGACCACCGCCGGCATGTCCACGTCCATCGCTTCGCGCCGGTTGATGAGCCGCCCCGTCGGGTGGCCGATGCACGACACCCAGCGGTTCTCGATTGCCGCCAGCGTCCGCTCTGTCGCCGACAACTTCCCCGAACCGCCCTTGCCTTGCGCAAGGTGGATGCTCGCCACCACCCAGTCACATTCCGCGAGAAGATCATCCGGATAATCCAGCGACCCGTCGGGCAGAATGTCGCACTCGCATCCCGCCAGAATCCGCACGCCCTCAACGCGCTTCGCCGCCGCACGGATGTCCTTCAGGTGCTTCGTCATCCGCTCGATCGACAACCCGTTGGCGATCACGCTGCTCTTCGAGTGATCGCAGATCGCGATCGTGTGATACCCCAGCGCCTTCGCCGCCGCAGCCATCTCCTCGATCGTGTTCCGTCCGTCGCTGGCGGTCGTGTGCATGTGCAGGTCGGCCTGGATGTCGGCAAGCTCCAGCAGGTCGTCGAAGTCGATCTTCCCGTCGAACTCGTCCCGATCCTGTCGCAGCGGCGGCGGAATCCAGGGCAGACCGAACGCCTGGTAAATCCCCTCCTCGTCTTCGCCCGCCAGCGCCTTGTCCTTCGCGTCAAACAGGCCGTATTCGTTGAGCTTCCACTTCTTCTTCCCGGCCATCTCGCGCAGGCGGACATTGTGCGCCTTCGACCCGGTGAAATACTGCAGCGCCGCTCCGAACGACTCCCGCGGCACGACCCGCAGGTCCACCTGAAGCTCTCGATCCTCGGGCAGCCCGACCGTCACCGACCCCTTCGTCGCCCCCGACGCCAGCACCCGCCGCACGCCCGGAAGCGCGACGAACGCCCCGACGACACGCTCCCCGTCCGGCGCCTCACACAGGAGGTCCACGTCGCCGATCGTCTCCTCGCCCCGGCGCAGCGACCCGGCGATCTCGACGCGCTTCACCCCCGCGATCTTCGCCACCTGCGCCGCCAGCGACTCCGCGATCGGCAGCGCCACCCCCAGCGGCGTCCGCGTCCCGCTGCTTTCCAGAAACGCGATCCCCTCCGCGATTTTCTTCGCGCTGGTCTTTCCGAAACCCGCGAGCTGCTCGAGCCGGCCGTCCGCGATCGCCGCCTTAAGCCCCTCGACGTCCGTGACGCCCAGCTCCTCATGAACCTTAATGACCTTCTTCGGACCCATCCCCGGAATCTCGAGCAGCTTCGGCAGCCCGGGCGGAACGCGCTCGCGGAGCTGATCCAGCAGGGGGATGCGTCCGTCTGAAAGGAACTCGCCGATGTGCTGGGTGAGGCTCTTGCCGATCCCTTTAACCGAACCAAGGCGGCCCTGTTCGACAAGAAGGGTCAGATCCTCGGTAAGCCCGTCCACGGCCCGCGCGCCTTGGCGGTAGGAATTAACGCGGAAAGGGTTTTCCCCGGAAAGTTCCAGCAGATCAGCGATGCGCTCGAAAAGGCGGGCGACCTCGGCGTTGATCATGTTCCGTCGTCCAACGCTGTCATCCGACGCCCAACGCTGTCATCCGATCCGCGCAGGCCAGCCATGCCGGATAAAACCGCTCCCCCGAGCCGCGCGGCTTCAGCCCGCGCGATCACACCGCGCGATCTCAGCCCGCGCGATCACACCGCGCGATCTCAGCCCGCGCGATCGAGCCGCGCGGCTTCAGCCCGCGCGATCGAGTCGCGCGGATCCAGCCCGCGCCGCTCAACGCAGACCACCCCTTCTACGATTCTCCCCGCAGCCTGGCCGAGCCGCGCCCGTGAGGAAGCGTTCTTTCTTCTCGCCCCACGACCGCGCCCCAGCCTGCGTCGGCACGGAGGCGTCGGCACGCCGGAACTGACCCCAAGGGGATTCGAACCCCTGTTACCGACATGAAAAACCGGTGTCCTAGTCCACTAGACGATGGGGCCAACCCCAACCGCCGAACCGGCGCCGCTGAGCTCCCCGCCGTTAGCCCCCGAGCACCGCCCCAGCCGTCCAAAAGTCGGCGCGGAAATCTAACCCGGAGCAGGCAACCCGTCAAACTCCCTCGCGGTCAGGAGTCCGAACAACGCAAGTTGCTTCTGAGGCGCCGTATCCGCACACGCATCGCATGTTATCGCAACCGGGCCTGGATTAAGAACTGGGGCGTCGGTCAGGGGCACGTGGATCCGAGCGCCGAAGCGAGCAGGCGATAATCCAGCAGATCCACGTCGCCGTCGCCATCCGTGTCGCCCTGATCCGGAGTCGCCCCCTCGGAGATGCCGAAACCGTTCTGAAACGCCGAAACGTCGGCCAGATCCACGCGCCCGTCCCCGTTCAGATCCGCGGGGCACGGCGGCGGGACGACGTACTCGACCGTCAAGCGCGGCCGGTTCGAGGGAACGATGTTCTCGCGCGTGTCGAACCGGTTGGCGGAGACCTCCTCCTCGTCACCCGTCATGCACCAACCGAAGTTGACGGACGGATCGTTCACCCAGACCTGAAGATCATCGAGCATTCCCGGCGTCGCCGTCCAAGGATAGAAGCCCACGCCGTTGGCGGTGAACGTCCCGCTCGCGGGGGTCGCGAAATCACCTCCGGCGGCGGCCCAGAACTGCGCATCGTGGAAGGTGTGCAGCCACGTCGCGTCGCCGGGCTTCGCGGGCGCGCCGCCGCCGCTGCGGTCGCCGGCGTTGGAATCCCCCTCGCCCCAGTCGGCGAGCGCCCGATGAAAGCGAACCGGCGTTCCCGCCAGGGGCGTCCGCGACAGGTGCAGGTGAATCACCGCGCCCGTGATGCGGGCATCTTCCGGGATCGGCGCAAGATCGAAGCGTAGCAGCCCGCGCCGGATGCCGCCCCCCCCGGTCGTACCCACGAAGAAGTGCTCCCCCGCCCCGTTGCTCAAACCCCCCAGCGCATCCTCGTAGAGCGTGTTGTCCCTGACACTCGGAAGCTCGATCGTTTCCGCCGGCGCCGTCCATCGCACGACGCCGAGCAGCGCGGCGGCGACGAGTCTTGCCGTGTGTTTCCCCGACGTCATGTTCCAGCCCTCCTTCGAGGCTTCGAGTCTGGACGGCGCGTGTTAACGCGCGGCGCGGACCGGGTTAATTCCGCGCGCAGGGGTCGCCGCGCGCGGACGCGCGGCGACGGAGGCCTTATGAAGGATCAGACCGACCTCGACGACGTCGGTTCGACGCCTCCCGGGAAAGGCCGTCACACGATCCGAACGTCGGCGGCGTCGAACGTCGGCTCGGGGTATTTCATGTTCAGCCCCTCCAGCGCCTCGACCAGCGCGCGGGCGACGAGCAGGTTGCGGAAGGGCCGGTTCTCCGCGGGAATCACGAACCACGGCGCGTGCTTCGTCGAGCAGCGGGACAGCGCCTCCTCATACGCCTCCTGATAGTCGTTCCAGCGGGCGCGCTCCTTGAGGTCGTCCGGATTGAATTTCCAGTGCTTCTCCGGATCGTCCAGGCGGCGCTGGAGGCGCTCCTTCTGGTAGTCCTTCGAAATGTGCAGGAAGAACTTGCGGATCGTCACCCCCTCGTCGTGCAGCATCTCCTCAAACGCGTTGATGTGGCCGTAACGCGCCTTCCAGCGCTTCTCGGGCACGAGCTTATGCACACGGACGATCAGCACGTCTTCGTAGTGCGAGCGGTTGAAGATCCCGATGTCGCCCAGCGGAGGAACCGCCGCGTGGACGCGCCAGAGAAAGTCGTGCATCCGCTCCAACTCGTGCGGCGCCTTGAAACTCGTGACGCGGCAGCCCTGCGGGTTCATGCCGGAAAAGATCGCGCGGATCGTGCTGTCCTTGCCGCCGGTGTCCATCGCCTGAAGCACGACGAGCAGCGCATGCCTGCGCTCGGCGTACATCAACGCCTGAAGCTCGAAAAGACGCTCGCAGACCTTCGCAAGTTCCCCCTCCGCCTGCGGCTTTGATAACCCGCCGTCCTCGTCGGTCTTGATCTTGCGCAGATCAACTTTGGCGCCGGGGCGAATCAGACAGTTGGATGTCGCGGTCATGATCTTCCTCTGGTTTTCCACGGCTTGCCGGCCAGCCCCTTGCCGGGCTCGAGTGCTTTGAGCAAACAACCAAACTCGGTTACATTACAGAATCAAGATGGAACGACGCTCCGTCATTCCACGCTTGAGATTCATGTTATTCTTGCGAGATTAGACCATGTTGACCACCTATCATCCTGAACCCTACGTCGATTTCACGCAACCCGAACCGCGCCGGCGCATGCTCGACGCCCTGGCGCTGGTCAAATCCCAGCTCGGGCGCACGTATCCGTTGTGGATCGCCGGCGAGGCCGTGGCCACCAGGGAAACGTTCAACTCCGTCAGCCCGGCGGATCCGAATCGCGTCGTCGGCGTCATGTGCAAGGCCGACGCGGCGCTGGCGGATCGCGCGGTGCGGGCGGCGGCGGAGACGTTCAAGACCTGGAGCCGCGTCGATCCGGACGTCCGCGCCCGCGTGCTCATCAAGGCCGCGGCGATCATGCGGCGGCGCGTGTACGAACTCTCCGCGTGGATGTGCTACGAGGTCAGCAAGAGCTGGATCGAGGCCTACGCCGACACGTGCGAGACGATCGACTTTCTCGACTTTTACGGGCGGGAAATGATGCGCCTCGGCGGCTCGCAGCCCGTGACGCCGTACCCCGGCGAGGAGAACGAGCTGCGCTACATCCCGCTGGGCGTCGGCGTGGTGATCCCGCCGTGGAACTTCCCGCTGGCGATCTGCACGGGCATGACCTCGGCTGCGGCGGTGTGCGGGAACACGGTGTGCCTCAAGCCGGCAAGCACGTCGCCGGTCATCGCGGCGAAGATGCTCGAATGCCTGCACGAGGCCGGGTTGCCGAAGGACGTGGTCAACTTCGTGCCGGGTCCGGGGGCGAGCGTGGGTGACACGATGGTGACGCATCCGCTCACGCGGTTCATCTCGTTCACCGGTTCGCGCGACGTGGGGCTGGGCATTTTCGAGAAGGCCTCGAAAGTGCAGAAGGGGCAGATCTGGTTGAAGCGCACGATCCTGGAGATGGGCGGCAAGGACTGCATCGTCGTGGATGAGACGGCGGACGTGGAGGCGGCGGCGGAGGGCGTCGTGGCGGCGGCGTTCGGGTTTCAGGGGCAAAAATGCAGCGCGTGCAGCCGGCTGATCGCACACAAGGACGTGTACGACGATCTGCTGGACCGCGTGGTGGTGCGGACGCAGAGGCTGACGATGGGTGACACGGTGCTGCCCGACAACTTCTACATGGGCGCGGTGATCGACAAGGCCGCGTACGCCAAGATCAACGAGTACATCAGGCTAGGGAAGGGGGAGGGGCGCTGGGTGGGGCAGGTCTCCGACCTGCCAAGGGTGGGACAGGTCTCCGACCTGCCTAAACCAAAGGGCGGTTCAGAGAACCGCCCCACCAGCAGCTCAGAGAGCTGCCCCACCGGCTACTTCGTTCCCCCGATGATCATCGAAGGCGTCGCGCCGAACGCACGCATCGCGCAGGAGGAAATCTTCGGCCC
>JAJVHU010000058.1:92264-118150 GCA_022072505.1 Phycisphaerae bacterium | reverse complement strand
GCTGCGTCGCCGCATATCCTCATGAACGCATGTTCGTCGATTCCGCGGAAATCCTGGTCCGCGCCGGCAAGGGCGGCAACGGGTGCATCAGCTTCCGGCGCGAGAAGTTCGTTCCTCACGGCGGGCCGGACGGCGGCGACGGGGGCGACGGGGGGGGCGTCTTCGTTCACGCGGCGCCGGACGTCGAGACGTTGCTGGATTTCTCCGGCAAGCATCACTGGATCGCCCAGAGCGGTCAGCCCGGCGCCGGCAGCAACCGCACCGGGCGCTCCGGCGAGAACCTCGTCATCAACCTGCCGCCCGGCACGCAGGTCTTCGATCGCGACACCGGCGTGCTTCTGATCGACCTGAACGAGGTCGGGCAGCGCGTGTGCATCGCCGAGGGCGGCAAGGGGGGCCGGGGCAACCGGCGCTTCGCGACGCCGACGAACCGCGCCCCGCGCGAAGCCGAGGAAGGGACGCCCGGCGTCGAGCGCGCGTTGCGGCTGGAATTGAAGCTGATCGCCGACGTGGGCCTCGTCGGGCTGCCGAATGCGGGCAAGAGCACGCTGTTGTCGCGTCTGTCGCGGGCGAAACCGAAGATCGCGGACTACCCCTTCACGACGCTGTCGCCTCAGTTGGGGATCGTCGAGCTGTCGGATCATCGGCGGTTCGTCGTGGCGGACATTCCCGGTTTGATCGAGGGCGCGCATGAAGGGGCGGGGCTGGGCGACGCCTTCCTTCGACACATCGAGCGGACCCGCGTCATCGTCCACCTGGTGGACGTCGGCTCGCGGACGGACGCTCCTTCCGCAATCGACGCTTATCATCTGATCCGGCGGGAGCTGGAGGCTTACAACCCGGTGCTGGCACGGAAGCGCGAGCTGGTGGTGGCGACGAAGATCGACCTGACGGGCGGCGAGGACGCGGCGAACGAATTGCGCGACGCCCTGGGGGGCGAGGTGCTGGCGATCAGCGCGGCGACGGGGCGACGTCTCGCGGAGTTGAAAGAGCGCATCTGGCTCCTGCTCGATCGACGAAAGAACGAATCCGGCGTTGTCGATCCTGCCGAGAAGCTCGGTGAGGGGGCGACCGCCGGACGGTCCGCGGCGACACGGGAGGTTTCGGCATGATCCGCGTGCCTCGTGAGTTCAACCCCGACGCGCCGGTGCTGCTGGTCAACATCGGCAACACGAACACGGCGCTGGCGATGTGGGGCCGGGACGAGGTTTCTCGCGTCGTCGCGGTTCCCACCGGACAGGCGGCGGCGTTCGATGACGCGCTGGCGGCGATGGTCGAGACGTTTTCGCACGACGGACCGGCTGCAAGCGTCATTGCTTCGGTCGTTCCCGCGGCGCTGGCGGCGCTTCGGGAGCGGCTGGACGAGGTTTTTGACCGGGTTCCGCTGGTGCTCGGGGAGCAGGTGGGGCTTCCGATCGACGTGGACCTGGACGATCCGACAACGGTGGGGATGGACCGGGTGTGCGGCGCGGCGGCGGCGTTCGACCGCCTCGGGCGCAGTTGCGTCGTCGTCAGCTTCGGCACGGCCGTCACCGTCGATCTGGTCAACGACGACGGGGCGTTCGTCGGCGGCGCGATCCTTCCGGGGGTGCGCTTGCAGCTTGCGGCGCTGCACGATCGAGCGGCGCAGCTTCCGCGGGTCGAACCCGCGTTTCCGAAGAACGTGATCGGCCGCACGACCGCGGAGGCGATGCAGAACGGCGTGTGCCGCGGCATCGCGGGGTCGGTGCGCTGGCTGGTCGAGGCGTACGCGACGGAGCTTCACGCGTGGCCTCAGGTCGTCGCCACCGGGGGCGACGCGGTATTCATGGCGCCGCATTGCGACTTCCTCGACAACGTCGTTCCGGATCTGGCGCTTCGCGGGCTGGGGCTGGCGTATCAGAAGCATCTGGCCCGGATGGGCGTCTGACTCTTGCGGGATCGCCTCGGCGCGTCCCGCGTTTGAACACGTCATGTCGAACCCTTCCGAGACGCTGGTTCACGTGTTGACGCCCGCCGGGCGCGGCGCGATCGCCTTGCTGCGTCTCAGCGGACCGCGCGCGCTGGAGCTGGTCGGCGCGTGTTTTCGCCCGCGTCGCGCGTCGGCGAGCCTGCGGAACGCCCCGACGGGGCGGCTGCTTTACGGAGACTGGACGGACGACGGCGAGGGGGTGGACGACGTGCTGGTCTGCCGCATCGACGAAGCGGGATTCGAGGTTGAGGTTTCCTGCCACGGCGGACCGGTTGTCGTGCAGCGCGTTGTCGCCTCGCTGAAGCGTCGCGGAGCGGTTGTTTCGGCGGCGGTCGGAACGTGGCCGGTCTGGCCGGCGTTCACCGCGATCGAGCGCCGGTCGCTGGACCGGCTTCCTGATGCGAAGACGGAGCGGGCGGTGCGTTTTCTGCTCGCGCAGCGATCCGTGCTTCCGCGAGCCTTGGAAGACGCCCTGCGGCGAATCCGCGACGACGGCGCCGCCATCGAGGCGATCCGCCCGCTTCTGGCGCAGACGGACGCGGCGCGACGTCTCCTCGAAGGTCAGTCGGTCGTCCTCGCCGGTCCCGCCAACGCCGGAAAGTCCACGCTTTTCAACGCCCTCGTCGGACGCGAGGCGGCGCTGACTTCGCCGCATCCCGGCACGACGCTCGACTGGGTCGAGGCGGAGATCGAGGTCGCCGGATTTCCGGTCACGCTCGTGGACACGGCCGGCTTCTTTGACGCGCCGACGGCGCTGGATGCGGAGGGCGTCCGCCGCGCGGAAGAGCGCATGCGCGCCGCGGACCTCGTGCTGCTGGTCATCGACGGCGCGGATCCGCAGCGGCATTCCCGTCTTGACGATCTTTGGATCCGCCTTGGCGGCGCGCCGGTCGAGGTGGCGCTCAACAAGTGCGACGTCTGGAGCGCGGTCGCCCCCGTCGAAACCGACGCGAGACTCGCTCGGGCGGCACGGATCAGCGCCACGACGGGAGCGGGACTGGATCGTCTGATTGCCTCGCTTTCCCGGAGGCTGGGCGCCGCGGAGTTCGACGAAACCGCGCCGACCGTGTTCGACCCGACGCCGGCGGAACGGCTGCGGGAACTGGAGGCCGCCCCGGTCGAAGCCTTATTGGACGAAGTCCGTCGGCGGTTCCTTTGAAAAGGCGACGAGACTTTCGTCCGCGGCCGGGCGTATAATCACCGAGACCGTCCCGCAGGCGCGGCGACGGATGCGACGCATCGCCCGCGTTGCCCGGCGGGCGCTGCGCGTTTACATTTCGCCCGGGGTCAAGGCGGGCCGGTCGTTTCCGCGCGCCGCCGACGAACGACTGACAGGATGCCGCATGTCCGCTGAAGATGATTCGTTGTTCGCACGCAAGGTGATCGAGCGGAAGCTCGCCACCGTGGACGAAGTCGAACTGGTGCGCGAGAACCTGCGCGACCAGGACGAGAAAGGCAATCATCACGCCCTCGCCGACGCCCTCGTGCAGTCCGGCTACATCACCCGGTCGCAGGTCCAGCGCCTCAACATGGCGATGGAGGACGACTCGATGTACCGCCCGGCGCAGCAGATCCCCGGGTATCAGGTGCTCGGCAAGCTCGGGCAGGGCGCGATGGCGACCGTCTTCAAGGCCAAGCAGCTTTCCCTCGACCGCATCGTGGCGATCAAGGTGCTCCCGAAACGCCTCAGCGAGAACCGCGAGTTCGTCGACCGCTTTTACAAGGAGGGCCGCGCCGCCGCCAAGCTGAATCACCCCAACATCGTCGGCGCCTACGACGTCGGCGAGGCGATGGGCTATCACTTCTTCGTCATGGAGTACATCGACGGCAAGACCGTCTACGACATGCTCAAGGACGCCAAGCCGATCGAGGAGAAGGAGGCCCTGGCCATCGTCGTCCAGGTCGCCAAGGCCCTGCAGCACGCCCACAACAAGGGGCTCATTCACCGCGACGTCAAACCCAAGAACATCATGATCACCAGCGCCGGCGTCGTGAAGCTGGCGGACATGGGTCTGGCGCGCGAGGTCGATGATTACAAGTCCGCCACCGCCGAAGCCGGCCGCGCCTACGGCACGCCCTACTACATCAGCCCCGAGCAGATCCGCGGCGAAGTCAACATCGACGTCCGCGCCGACGTGTATTCGCTCGGCGCGACCTTCTATCACATGGTCACCGGGCGCGTCCCTTTCGAGGGACCGTCCCCCTCCGCCGTCATGCACAAACACCTCAAGGAGCCGATCACCCCGCCCGACCACGTCAACACGCGCCTGACCAGCGCCATCGGCGAGATCATCGAGGTCATGATGGCGAAGAACGCCGCCGACCGCTATCAGTCGATGAGCGAAGTGCTCGAAGACCTCGAGGCCGCCCTCCGCGGCGAGGCTCCGCTCCAGGCGCGCAAGCACTACCGCGCCGACCTCCTCGACGACCTCGCCACCAGCGGCGAAGTCATCGCCTACGACGACCTCGCCGGACACCTCCGCCCAACCCCCGCCCGCACCGGCGCCTCGCCGCACCTCCTGCTGGGCCTGGGACTCCTGCTGTTCCTGTCGCTGATCGTGAATCTGTTTCTGCTGTTGCGGGGGTAACGCCCGCCGCGGATACCTATCTGTGCGGAACGGCAAGCTCTGCTTGCGCCGTTTTTTTCTTGCCCTGACGTTCCCTGGTCGGGTAAGATGCTTAGGCGCTGGATCAGGCGGCCGAAAAGCGGTGATTTCGGCCAATTCAAGCGGGTTTGGAGCGCCGAAACCGGTACGGGCTTGTCCCGCGAGAACCTCCGGCGGCCCCGCAGGCGGAAACAACTTGCCCGCTTGGGTCGATGCGAGTCGGCCGCCAGGGAAACCCGCGTTGGAGGATTAGACGCTGTTTCTTCACCGAGCCGCGCCCGCAAGGAAGCGTTCTTTCTTGACGGTTTCCAGAAGGTTCTGAAACAGCGTCTTAATTCGGCGGCGCTGTCGCAAAGGCGGATCGGTCGCCGGCCCCTGCCATCGCGGCACAAACTCACAATCTGAGTCTCCATCCGGCTTCGGTTGCGTGGTGTTGGAATCGCATGAACTTATGAGTTGGCGCGATCTGAGTCTCCATCTAACTCCCGTACAGCACGCTTCGCCTGACTCCGGTTAACACGTTTCGCCGACGGTCCCGCAGGATCGTCGGGCGCATTCGCCTCAACCCCGAAGAACACGCGCGAGCGTTCGAAGAACACGCGCGAGCGTCTGTTGTTGTGTTTCAATTCCGAAGAACACGCGTGAACCTCCGAAGAACACGCGCCAACGTCCGTTGTTGTGTTTCAATCCCGAAGGAGGCGCAGGATTCTCGGATGCGTTGGTCTCAATCCCGAAGGGATTGCGGCCTCCAGCCCAAGGTTGGACGCCGCAGGCGGCCTACCTTGGGTTCGCGGCGATCCACGCCTCGACCAACCCCAACGGGGTTGCAGCGGGTTGAAAGGGGTTGCGCTGGGTTGAAAGGGTTGCAGCGGGTTGAAAGGATTGCACCGGGTTGAAGGAGTTGCGCCAGATGAAACGGTTGCGGCGGGTCGAAGGGGTTGCGCCAGATGAAACGGTTGCGCCGGGTCGAAGGGGTTGCGCCAGATGAAACGGTTGCGCCGAGCGGTGCAACCCCTTCGGGGTTGGGTGCGCTTGCCTTCGTCTTCCGTGGGCTGCGCCCACGGCTATTCATGTTGATCCCCTTCGGGGATCGGCGTCGTATTCCCCGGCGGTCAGGCGTCATATTCCCTGGCGGTCAGGCGTCATGTTCCCCCGCGGTCAGGTGTCATGTTCCCCCGCAGCCGTTGGCGTCGTATTCCCCGAAGGGGAATTACGTGGGTAGCCGTGGGTGAAACCCACGGTGGCGTGCGGGGTCAAAACGCGACCCCGGAGGGGTCGAACCAACCTGGGTGGATCGCGCGGTGCAACCCCTACCTTCTTGACAATTGTCACATCGCTGGGGTTGAGGATCGAGCGGTTTCGGTTCCCCAGGGCAGGTCGAGAAACGTTGCGCGCCGCGGCGCATCGGAGGCAAGTGGGGACTCAGAAGAACGCTTCCTTACGGGCGCGGCTCGGTTAAAGTTCGCGGCGATTCCGACGCTGCAATCTCCCGTTGGGGTCGAGAAACGCCGTGCGCCGCGCCGCCTTTGAGGTGGGTCGAGAAACGTCGCGCGCCGTGCCGCCTTCAAGGGGGGTCGAGGATCGTCGCACGCCGCGGCGCACCGGAGTCAGGTGGGGACTCAGAAGAACGCTTCCTTACGGGCGCGGCTCGGTTAAGTTCGTTGCGACCCCGACGCCGCGACCCCGTTGGGATCGAGAAACGCCGCGCGCCGTGACACCTTCGAGGTGGGTCGAAGATCGTCGCGCGCCGCGGCGCACCGGAGGCAAGTGGGGACTCAAAAGAACGCTTCCTTACGGGCGCGGCTCGGTTAAGTTCGTCGCGACCCCGACGCCGCAACCCCGACGCCGCGACCCCGTTGGGGTCGAGGAACGCGGCGCGCCGTGCCGGCTTTGAGGCGGGTCGAGGATCGTCGCGCGCCGCGGCGCGCCGGAGTCAAGCGGAGACTCAGAAGAACGCTTCCTTACGGGCGCGGCTCGGTTAAGTTCGCGGCGATTCCGACGCTGCAATCCCGTTGGGGTCGAGGAACGCGGCGCGCCGTGCCGGCTTCGAGGTGGGTCGAGAAACGTTGCGCGTCGTGCCGCATTCAAGATGGGTCGAGGATCGCCGCGCGCCGTGCCGCCTTCAAGGGGGGTCGAGGATCGTCGCGCGCCGCGGCGCGCCGGAGTCAAGCGGAGACTCAGAAGAACGCTTCCTTACGGGCGCGGCTCGGTTTTGAAACCACGTCATCATCATGGGCGAGGCCGTGCGCGCCTGAGGTTTGGATGGAACGTTGAGCCGTCCGGCGGCGTGTAACGGATTTGAAACAAGGCGTCCGCCGTCCCTGTCGGCATGACCGGGCGTCCGCACACTCGTCAGGGAAAGCGAAGCGCCTATGATGAAAAAGATTCCTTGCTCGCTCCTTTCCGGTTGCGTTCTTGCCCGAGTTGCGGCTGCGGCGCTTGGCGGCGCAGGCGCGTCAAGCCTCCCATCGTTCGACTCAAGCGATGAATCGCAGCAGCGATATGAGCGGTATGGTCGCTCGTACATCGAAAAGATGGAGATGGACGTCGAGGGGCGGTGGTTGCTGACGGCCTGGCGCCAGCCGTCGATGAACCGTCCCGGGACGGACTGGGCGGCGTGGGTGATCGCGTGGGATCTGTCGACGGGGGAACGGACGCACATCTGGAACGCCGCAACGCCTATGGCGATCTCGCCGGATGGACGATGGATGCTGCTGACGACGTTTGAGCGGAAGGATTCGGGCGGGAGCGATCGGGAACCCGCGAACAGCAAGCTGGCGGTGTATCGTTGCGGAGCGTCCGAACCGGCGTATGAGTTGCAAAGCCGTGCGCCGGCGTCCCTGCCCCTGGGCGTCGCTTTCGCGCCGGACAGTCTGCATATTTATGGAATATACCCGGACGGCCGGGTGGATGCCTGGTCCGTCACAAATCCGGGAGCGCCGGTATCTTTGGGAACGGTGCCGGGCCTGAATCTGCCGGCGCGTCCGTGGGCAGGCCGTGCGTGCTCCATGTGGGTGGATCGCGATCGTTTCTACTTCCTGTTCGCCGGCAACGGATACTCCGACGTCCCCCCCACGGTCCACGCCCATGCCGGAATCGATCGGACGGCGATGTGCCTGATCGATCCCAAGGCGTTTTCGCTTGAACGAGCTTCCCTTGAAGAGGAAATCTCCCGATCCTTTGTGATCTGGCCGGGGCGGGTGACCGCCGGCGCGGTGCTGCCTCCGCAACTGCTGAGCCGGCAGATCAACCAGCTTGTCCGCTATCCGAGGGGCGGACCTCGGCCGTTTGTGCGGACGCCCGAGTTGATGGCGTGGTCCCAGAACGGCTGGGTCGAAGTGCGCGAACTCCGGGGCGAAGCCGAGGGGCGAGCGCCGACGCGCGGAGCGTTCGCTCTGACGCCGGACGGTTCGCAGGTGATAACGGACGCCGGCGGAGGGTATCTTCGCTTCTGGGAGTGGAGGACGGGGCGGCTCGTGCGCAGCCTGCGCATCGATGACGCGCCGGCGGACACGTTTGTCGCCGCGGCGATCCAGTGCGCCTCGGAGTTCGGCGATCCGGCGGCGAACCGCGAGCGGTTGAAGGGGCTGGTGCAAGACGCGGCATGGGTGGGCGCTTCCGTCATCGTGTTGCCCGAAACGGCGGTGACCGGCTACATGTCGAGCGATCTTGCGCGCACGTGGCAGACGGATGGCCGGCGGGTCTCCGCGGGCCTGGAAGGCGTGGATCCTCAGGGCGTCGCCGAAACGATACCGGGACCAAGCACGCAGTTCTTCTCAAAGGTGGTGCGCGATCTGGGCGTTTATCTGACGGTTCCCATGCTGGAAGTCGACCCACGGACCCGGCGGTTCTACAACAGCGTCGTCGTCCTGGGCCCGGGCGGGGACATTGTGTCTCACTATCGCAAGCGCGATCCCTGGCCCTGGGCGGAGCAGGGCTGGGCGACGCCTGGAAACCTGGGACATCCCGTCATGGACACGCCCTACGGCAGATTGGGCACGCTGATCTGTTTTGATATTCACCAGCAGGCGGCGGCCATGGCGGACCTGAACATTGACACGCTGTTGTATTCCGTCGCGTGGGTCGAAGATGCGGACAGCGACTGGTTCGCCGTCCGCCTGCCGCACATAGCGCAGTCCAACGGCTTCAATATTGTGGCGGCCAACTGGTCCGTTCCGTCGGAGGGTCCGCCCCCGCAGTGGCATGGGTTCGGCCAAAGCCGCATCATCGACGCAGGGGGCAAGGTCCGCGCGGCGGCGAATGCTTATCCCAAGGCCGGCAGGGGGGATGAGATCGTATACGCGGAGCTGCCGCTTACGGCCCCCGTGTTGAAGGATCACGAGCCTCGCTCCTCCGCCGCCGGCCGCGAAGGTCCGGATCGTGCTTCGCCAACCCATGTCCGATCGCTCCCCACGGATCATCCGTGACGCAAGCGAATGCCGTTCTCCCGGTTCCAATCCCTTCCGGCATTCCCGAAGTCGCCATCCCCAAAGCATGTGCAACGGCGTCCTGATTCACGAGACCTGAGTCTCCATCGGACTCCGGTGCGCCGCGGCGCACGGCGATCCTTGACTCACCTTGAAGGCGGCACGGCCCGTCGTTCGACCCCCAACGGAGTCGCGTCCCCCCAGTTCAGGGTTGGTCGCCACAGGCGACCTACCCTGGGGAACCGGAACCGCTCGATCCCCAACCCCAACGAGCCTGGGAATTTTTGGGAAGCCCTCCGCATCAAACATCAAATTCGAGGCTGAAAGGCAGGTCCGTGACCCGAAAGACGCGCGTTCGTGAGGCGGTCGGCTGGAAAAATTCCCAGGCTCTTCCGGGACTCCCGGATCGTCCGCGACGGCTTCTTCCCAGCACTTACGTGCTGGGCTGATGTCTGACACCCCTTCCGGGACTGCGGTTTTCGAAACGTCATTCTCAGTTCGCGGCGTGCCCCGGGGCGAGCGTTCGCGAAGGCTGAAGCCTGCGGCTCGGTGTTGGGGGGCGTATTGAACGGAGAGGCGGCGCGGGCGGTCGCGGAACCGGGCGCGGCGGGATAGGATGGGGCGGGCTTTCAGCCGTCCGGTCGGACGACGCGCCACGGGGAACGTCGCGCGCCTCCCGGACGGCGGTACGGAGCAGGAGTTCTCAGATGATCAGCAAAGCCGCAACGGTCGCCGAATACCTTGCACAGCTTCCGCCGGACCGCCGCGACGCGGTGGAGACGCTGCGGACCGTGTTCCGGAAAAACCTCGACAAGAATCTCGACGAAGGCATGCTTTACGGCATGATCGGGTATTACGTGCCGCACCGTCTCTACCCCGCGGGCTATCATTGCGATCCGAAGCAGCCGCTGCCCTTCGCCGGCATCGCGTCGCAGAAGAACTACCTGTCCATCTACCTGCCCTGCTTTTTCGGCGGCGAGGAGCACGTCAGGCGCTTTCAGGAGGAGTGGACGAAGACCGGCAAGAAGCTGGACATGGGCAAGTCCTGCATCCGGTTCAAGCGGATCGAGGACGCCCCGTTGGACGTGATCGGCCGGGCGATCGCCCGCATGCCGATGAAGGATTTCATCGCGTACTACGAGTCGGCGATCGGCGACATGGGCAAGCCGCGCAAGAAGCCTGTCGCGGGCGCGAAAGCCTCCCCGGCCCGCAAGCCCGCCGGGTCCGGCGCCAAGAAACCGGCGACTCCCAGGGCGGCGTCGAAACCCGCCCGATCCAAGACCAGCTCCGGAAAGTCTTCCGCTCGCCGGTAACCTTCCATCCTGAGAGGGGGGCGGCGGGCTCGAAGGCGCGATCGCCTTGGTTTCGCTCCGTTTTAAGACCTCCGCCGCGAGTTGCCCGACGCCCGGTTGTCTCGTATTCTGCCGCGTTCCTGACCGCCGGGCGCGGATGAGACGCCGCCGGGCTGGTCGCCGGTGCAACCAGATCAGAATCGTATGCGCAGGAGAGCGGGGCAACATGCCAGATGACGTGACAGGATCGACGGACCCTCGAGACGAGGCGGCGACCGCTTTGCAGGAGGCCGAGGCAGGGGACACGCCGGACACGGGCGCGGTGGAACCCTCCGAGCAGGAGGCGTTCATGACCCGCCTGAAGGAGGCGATCCAGGTCTCTCAGGAGCTGGTCGGTCCGCTTCGTTACCGCATGAAGATCGGCGTGCCGCGCGAGATTCTCGAAGAGCGGATGCGGGACCAGCTCAAGGAGTTTCAGCGGGACGCGGTCATCCCCGGTTTCCGGCGCGGACGGGCCCCGATGATCCTCGTCGAGAAGCGCTTCGCCCCCGAAGTCGGCGAGCAGGTCGTCAGTCAGTTCATCGGCGCGTCATTCATGGCCGCCACGGAGAACGCGAAACTCGATCCGATCGGCGACCCGCTGGTGCAGATCGAGGTCGAGGAGGAGCGGATTGACGACGCGGGCGTCTCCCGGCGGCAGAAGGTCGAGAAGCTTGTCGACGTCGAGCAGGCGCTCGACGCGATCAAGCTCCCTCGCGAGGGTCCGCTGGAGTACACCTGCGAAGTCGAGGTCCGCCCCGAATTCGAACTGCCCGAGCTGGACGGCATCCCGATCGCCCAGCCGAAGATCGACATCCGCGATGAAGACGTGGACGTGGAGCTGCGCCGCCGCCTGATGCGTTTCGGGACGTTTGAACCGATCGAGGGCGGACCGGTCGAGACGGACGACCTGCTCTACGTGGACATGAAGATCCGCTGTGGCGACGAGATTCTTGAATCCCTCGACAATTTCGACGTGCCCGCCCGAGCCACCGTCGTGAAAGGCATCGCCTTGCCGAACTTCGGCGAGGCGGTCGTCGGCAAGCGGCAGGGCGACGCGGCGTCGGTCGAGGCCGTGATTCCCGAGGATTACGACCGGCCGGACCTTCGAGGCAAGCCGGCGACGGTCGAATCCGTCATCCGTGAGATCAAGCGCCTGATCGTCCCTCCCTTGACGGATGAGAAGGCGAAGGAGTGGGGATTCGACAGCGCGGCGGAAGTGCGCGACCGCCTTCGTCAGACGCTTCAGGCGGAGGCGAACGACGCGGCGCAGGTCTCGCGCCGCAAGCAGGTCGAGGATTACCTCCTTGAAAAGACGCCGATGGACCTGCCGCAGGCGCTGTCGATCCGCCAGACGGACCGGGTCTTGGCGCGGCGGACGATCGAGCTGCTTCGCCTGGGGTTCCCGGAGGTGGAGATTCGCCGCCGGATGGACGAGATGCGCGTCCGGGCTCAGGACCAGGCCGTGCGCGACTTGAAGCTCGCGTTCGTCTTCGACAAGATCGCCAAGCAGTGGGAGATCGAGGTCGGCGAGGACGAGATCAACGGCGCCATCGCGGACATCGCCGCCCGGCAGAATCGGCGCTTCGACCGGGTGCGCGACGACCTGAGCCGCAACGACGGCATCTACCTGCTGGCGATGCAGTTGCGCGACGCGAAGATCGCCGATCGGCTCCTTGAGAAGGCGAACCGCCAGGAGGCGTCCGGATAATCGCGGAACGCCCCGCGGAACGCCTCAATACCATCCTCGTAGGAACGCGAACCGGGGTTCGCCGCGGCGAACGCCGACAATGCAACGGGAGGACACGCGACATGCACGAAATCTGGCATCCGCCGGTGCAGCCTCTGCTGCAATATCCGCCGTATCAGCGGACGCGGGAGATGTCCATCGAGGACATGCTCCTGGAAAACCGGATCATCTTTCTGGCCGGTCCGATCACGGAGCGCACCGCCGGCGTCGTCATCATGCGCCTGCTGTACCTCCAGTCCATCAAAAAGGACCAGGACGTCAACATTTACATCAACTCCCCGGGCGGACTGGTGACGCAGACGCTGGCGATCTACGACACCATCCGTTTCATGGGCTGCAACGTCGCGACCTACTGCATCGGCGAAGCCGCCAGCGGCGCCGCGATCGTCCTGATGGCCGGAACCAAGGGGAAACGCTTCATCCTCCCCAACGCCAAGGTCATGCTGCACCAGCCCTACGGCGGCATCGGCGGGCAGGCCGAGGACATCCGCATCCAGGCCGAGGAAATCCTCCGCGACAAGCGCCGCCTTAATGAGCTGGTCTCGCGGCACACCGGACAGCCTCTCGATAAGGTGGCGGATGAGACCGAGCGGGACCGGTACATGTCCGCCGAGGAGGCGCGCGATTACGGCATCGTGGACGAAATCCTGACCAACCCGACGGACGCGAAGAAAAAGTAGAAACGCCGAAAGCTGAAAATCGAAACGTCGAAAATCGAAACGCAGGGCGTTGAAGGATCGAAGACGCCGAACGTTCAAACGGCGAACGTCGGAAGACGAGGGAAAAGCCGCGGTGACGCAACGAAGCTGCGATCCCACGCGAATTTCCCGATCCATGTTCGCCGATGCACGACGAGTCCCACGCCAGGAGCGACGCCGACGGCATCAGAGCAACCCGAAACCCGTTTCACGAACCCTCACAGGTGCGACCATGACCGTACTTAACCAACGCGTTCCCTTCGTCATCGAATCCAGCGGCCGCGGCGACCGCGAGATGGACATCTTCTCGCGCCTGCTCAAGGACCGCATCGTCTTTCTCACCGGAGGCATCGACGACGAGCACGCCAACCTCATCATCGCCCAGATGCTGTTCCTCTCGAACGAGGATCCCAAGGCCGACGTCCATCTGTACATCAACAGTCCGGGCGGCTCCGTCTCCGCCGGCCTGGCGATCTACGATACGATGCAGTACCTGCGCTGCGACGTGGCGACCTACTGCATCGGCATGGCCGCCAGCATGGGCGCGGTCATCTTCTGCGGCGGCACGAAGGGCAAGCGCTACGTCCTGCCCAACTCCCGCGTGCTGCTGCATCAGCCCCTCCTGGGCGGCATCATGGAGGGCAGCGCCACCGACCTCGCCATCGAATCCGAGGAGATCATCCGCCTCCGCAAACTCCTCTACGACATCATTTCGATCCGCAGCGGTCAGCCGCACGACAAGGTCCAGAAGGACTGCGACCGCAACAAGTGGCTCTCCGCCAAGGAGGCCATCGACTACGGTCTGGGCGACAGCATCCTCGAACGCATGCCCAAACCATCCTGAACATGGCGGCTGCCCCGCGTGGCAACCCGCGCCCGCCTGTCCCTGGGCGGGCCGCGGGAGGCGCTCATGCTCATGCCGCCGAGGCCGGCGTCCGAGCCTTCCAGGCCGCTCTTCCGAGTTTGCGATGATGCCTTTGTTGCGGCCTGAGTCTCCCCCTGACTCCGGTTTCGGGGCGCGAAACATCAACCGCGCCACGGCAACCGGGACGCACCCGCAGGCGAAGGTTCGCGCCTTCCTTCAGGCGGAGGTCACCCTGTGCAATCTTTCTTCACCGCTTTTTCCTCCCCGCAGTCGTCGTTGCGGACCCGGTGTCGCGCGAAGTCGCAGTTGAAGTCGAACAACGTGATGACCGCCTTGCCGTCCGAATTCACCGTCACCGCGAACTCGCTGACCACGCCGCCGAAGACGTCGATCACCTGGACGAGGTAGGTCTCGTTCGGGGCGTAGTCCTTGAGCTTGATCTTGATGTCGTCGCCGTCGCGGTAGGCGCCCTTGATCTTCGCCCCTTCAGGACAGGGGTCCGCCTCCGCGCCGAAGCAATGATCGTCGATCGTCGGGAACGTGCTGAAAAGCCCTTCCAGCCGGATTTCCGCGATCCCCTCCGTGAATTGATAACCGACAAACACGCTTTCCGCGGAACCATCCTGAAACTCGCGCGAATCCACGGTGAACCCGTCGGCGTCCAGAATGCGGACGCGGACGAAAATGCCCGTGTCCCGGCGCTCCTCGCGGAGTTCGAACCCGGCGACCTGCGCCCGGGTCGGGTACGTGATGGCGAGGCTCGTGTCGCTGCGGATGCAGCGCGAGGGATGGCCTTCGTGCCCGCGCCCGAGCCAGATGATGTTGTTCGAGAACCCGGCGTAGAAGTTGTCGCACTCGACCAGGCCCGGTCCCTGCCCGTTGCACACGCGCGTGCAGTTGACCGCCCGGCAGTCGGTGACGGCGATCTGGTTGTCCGGAACGTCGAACCCCTCGAAATCCTCGCATGTCCCTCCTGATCCGAGGAGGTCGTTCATCCGCGCCCGGGACTCGATCCACCCGTCGGCATGCGCCGGCAACGACGCCCCCGCGATCCCCCCCGCGATTCCCCCCGCCACGACCCAGGTCCGCATCAAAGTTTTCATGCCCCGATCCTTTCGTTCCAGCCCGCTTTCTTCACGTCTCCGCTCCGGTCGCCCGGACGGCGATCACGCTCCCTATCCGTATTGCGCCGTGCAGGCCGGTTTTCTCATTGAGTTCAGGAAATGCCGGACCGATGCGGTATAATGCGGACGGTGACGCTCTCCGGCGCCCGCTTCTTTCGCCAACCGCGTTTTTTGAGGGTCCGACGTTGGACTGGATCACGACATCCACGATCCTTCACGACTTGCGTGACGCATCCAACGACGCCGCGTGGCGCCGCCTGACCGACCGCTTCCGCCGACCGATCATCGCCTTCGCCATCCGGCTGGGGTTGTCTGCCGCCGATGCCGAGGACGCCGCCCAGGAAACGCTGACCGCGTTCGCGGAGTCGTTTCGGCGCGGCGCCTACGACCCGGCGCGCGGGCGGTTAAGCCGCTGGCTCTTCGGCATCGCCTATCATCAGATCCTCCGGGAGCGCCGATGCCGGGCGCAACAACCGCCGGACCGACCTGAAACGTCGTTCTGGAATAATCTTCCGGATGAGCGCGAGGCGTCGCGGTGCTGGGATGCGGAGTGGGAGCAGGCGCTGCTTGAGGATTGCCTGGCGCGGGCAAGGCTTGAGTTCGAACCCGAGACGTTTCGCGCCTTCGAGTGCGCGATGCGCGTCGGCGGCGCCGACGACGTGGCGCGGCAACTGGGAATTCCCGTCAAGGCGGTCTACAACGCCAAGCATCGCGTGCTCAAGCGCGTGCGGGAGCTTCGGGCCGAGCTGGAGGAAGTCGTCTGACCGCCGCCTCCGCCTGGCGCGGAGCGGCTCCAGGGGAGGAATCCGTGTGTCCCGAGGTTGATGAACTGGAGCGGTGGGCGAGCGGCGAAAGCGACGTCGCGTCGCGTCGCGGCATCGCGGTCCACGTCGCCGGATGCGACGCCTGCTCAACCGTGTTGAGGGAGATCGCGGAGAATCTCCGGCTGGTCGCGCCGGTGCGCCAGGCGCTGAAGCGCGCCGCGGACGAAGTCGTCCCGCCCGAGCTGCCGCGCGTGGACGGGTATGAACCGGTTCGGGAGCTGGGGCGGGGCGGGATGGGCGTCGTGTACGAGGCGAGGCAGGAGCACCCCCGCCGCCGAGTCGCACTCAAGATCCTCTCCGCCGCACGCGCCAGCGACGGGCATTACGAGCGCCTCTTTATCCGCGAGGCGCAGGCGTTGGCGCGACTGAAACACCCCGGAATCGCGGCGATCCACGAGGCCGGGCGGACCGCCGACGGGCGATCCTACCTGGCGATGGAGCTTGTCGAAGGCAGGACGCTGACCGACTACTGCGCGGCGAACGCCCTCACGGCGCGACAGCGCCTTCACCTTTTTGCCCGCGTGTGCGACGCAGTTGCGTACGCCCACCAGCGCGGCGTCATTCATCGCGATCTGAAGCCCGCCAACGTGCTGGTCGCCGACCGCGACGACGCGGCGCACGAGCCCGACGGCGTCCGGAACGATCCGAAAGCCGGTCTTTCCCGCGCCGTCCCGAAGATTCTGGATTTCGGCCTGGCGCGCATCCTTCAGGGCGACGACGACGCCCCGCCCGTCTCGATCGTGACCGAGATCGGACACGTCTTCGGGACGGTCCCCTACATGAGTCCGGAGCACGTCCGCGGCAACGCCGCGGAGATCGACGTGCGCAGCGACGTGTACGCGCTGGGCGTGATGCTTTATGAACTGCTCACCGGGCGGCTTCCCTACGACGTTCCGCGAGACCGGCTGGCGGCGGCGGCGGAGGTCATCTGCCGGCAGGCGCCCTTGCCGCCGCGCGCCGCGGCGCCGGTGGACGCGGACGTCGAGACGATCCTGCTCAAGGCGCTGGAGAAGGATCCGGACCGCCGCTACCAGAGCGCGTCGTCGCTGAAGGACGACGTCGAGCGCTACCTCGCGAACGAACCGATCCTCGCCCGTCCCCCGACCCTGCGCTACCAGCTTCGCAAGCTCGTCGCCCGACATCGCGTCGAGTGCGCGTTCGCCGCCGCGCTGGTCGCCCTGATCGGCGTCGGCGGCGTCGTGTCGGGGCGGCTGGCGTGGCGCCTTGCCGAGGAGAAGGCGGCGGCGGAGTCGGCGAAGGACGCGCAGTCGAAGCTGCGCGAGTCCGCGGAGCGCAACGAGGCGCGTGCGACGCAGGAAGCCCTGAAACTGGCGACCGTGCTTCAATTCGTCCAGGATATGCTCGCGTCGCCCGACCCGACGCGCAACGACGGGCGCATCGACGTCACCGTGCGCGAGATCCTGGACCGGACCGTCGCCGAACTGGAAGGCGGATCGCTCTCCGGCCTGGCCCACGTCGAGGCGGTCGTCCGCGCGACGCTCGGCAACGCCTACCGGGCGCTCGGCGATCACGCGGCGGCCGAACCTCAGCTCCGGCGCGCCGTCGAACTCGGCCGAACGTTGCCGGCCGATCATCACAAGGATCTCGTGTTCGCCCTCAACAAGCTCGCCCGCCTCCGGCAGGAGCGGGGGGATTACGCCGACGCGGACGCGCTCTTCGGCGAGGCGCTGGATCTCGCGCGGACGGCGTTCGGCCCGGAGCACGCCGAAGTCGGCAAACTCCTCAACAACCTGGGCGTGCTCCGCTGGTTGCGCGGAGACCTGGCGGGCGCCGCCGCCGTGAGCGAGACGGCGCTCGAAATCCGTCTCCGCTGTCACGGTGAACGCACCAGCGAAGTCGCCACCACGTTGAACAACCTCGCGCTGATCGCCCGCGATCGGGGCGACCTCCGCGGGGCCGAAGCCCTTTTCCGGCGATCTCTCGACATCGACCGGACGGCCCGCGGCGAGCGGCATCCGAATGTCGCCAAAACAATGACCAACCTCGCCGCGACCCTCGCCGACCTGGAGCGCGCCGACGAGGCGATCGCGCTCGCCGAACCCGCGCTGGCGACCACCCGCGATCTGCTCGGACCGAGGCACCCGGACGTGGGCACGTGTTTGAACAACCTCGCCCGCGCCCTGGCGCTGGCCGGCGAGACGTCGCGGGCTGACGCGCTCTTCGCTGAAGCCCTGGATCTGGTGCGGCGGGAGTGCGGCAACGATCACCCCTCGTATGCGCTCGTGCTGAGCCACCGTGCAAGCCTGCTGCTTTCGTTGGGGAACACGGCTGAAGCCCGATCTGCGCAGCAGGAGGCGCTGGGCATCCGCCGCGACAGGCTCGGTGACGCTCACCCGCACACCCTGCACTCGCGCTATCTGCTGGCGAGGATCGCTTCCGCCGAGGGCGACACGGATCGGGCCGCCGCCCTTGTCGAGGAAACCCTCGCCGCAACCGACGGCTTGCCTGAAACTCACTGGCTGCGGTCCGCGCTGAAGCTGGAGCGGACCCTGACGCCGGTCCCGGCGACGGCGGGCGGGACAGCGCCGGCGGAGCTGCTCCGGATTCATGAAGCGCTGGAACGCGCCCTCGGCCCCGCGCATTCACTCACGCGCCGCGCGGCGGAGGCTCACCGTCGGGTCCGGGAGGCGGCTTCGAATCCGCACTCGGATTCGGAACCCGCGCCGGCAAGTCCGTGATCGCCTCCAGCAGTCGCCGCTCCAGCTCCCGCTTCTCCCGCTGAAGACGCAGCGCCTCGCGGATGAGCTTCGACCTTGAGAGACGCTCCAGCCGGGCGCGCTCCTTCGTCTCCTCGTCCGGACGCTCGATCGGCGCGCCGGTCCACCGCCGGATCACCTCCACGCCGAAGATCACTCCCGCCACGCTCCGCGCCAGCTTCAGAAACACCCCCCGAAGCGTGAACGTCTGCGCCAACCGCAGCACCGCCAGCGCCTTGATCGCCCGCACCGCCCGCAGCAGCCGCAGAAACGGCAGCACGAGAACGATCACGTCCAGCCAGTTCGTGTACACGTAGGTCCAACGCGACTCCGCGATCGTCACCTTCACGACGAACTCGACGAAAAACGCCAGCCAGATGAGTGAGAGTCCGGCCAGCACCGCGTGCCCCAGCCACGGCACGGTGGTGAGCGTCTCCTCCGCGTAGTGTTCGAGCACCAGCAACGGCAGAACCAGCAGCGCGAGCACCATCATCGGCGTGCGGAAAAAGTCATCGACGAACTGGCGGTGTTCCGGTCCGACGACGCGCCAGCCCCGAAACGGGATCCAGACCCGCCGCCACCCGGGCGGCAGCGATCGCGGACCGCGCGGACGACGCACCGGCTTCGCCGCGTCCGAAGTCGCGCGATCGGAAAGAGATGCAGAGGTGGCGGACGGCGGGCTCCCTGCGCGCGATGCGTCGTCGTCCGTGGGCGTCAGCTTTGCGGCAGTCGTCCCTGTGTCGTTCATGCGGCGGCGTCCGGAGACTTCGTGCCCCGGATCATATCGGCTGCGCGGCGGTCGGGATACGAAACAACGCGAAATGAGCACGTTTCCCGGGGGCGACGCGCGAGCGGCGGTTCAGGAGAACATGCGAAGCTGGGCCCGCTCGATCGCGTACTTATCCACCGGTTCGGCGATGTCCACCGGGTAGTCGCCGGAAAAACACGCCGTGCAATACTGGTTGGCGGGCATGTTGACGCAGCCGAGCATCCCCTCCAGCGAGAGATACGCCAGGGAGTCCACCTCCAGAAAATCCCGGATCTCCTCGACCGTCCGCGCGCTGGCGATCAACTGCGTCGGCTCGGGGAAGTCGATCCCGAAGTAACACCCGTGCCGGATCGGCGGGCTGGCGACGCGCAGGTGAATCTCTTTCGCCCCGGCGGCGCGCAGGGCGTGAATCTTGCCCCGCGTCGTTGTTCCGCGCACGACCGAGTCCTCCACGACGACCAGCCGGCGCCCCGCGACCGCCTCGCGGATCACGTTCAGCTTGATCTTCACCGTCGAGGCCCGGTCCGCCGGGTTCGGCAGGATGAACGACCGCCCGGCGTAGTGACTCGTGGTAAACGCCCGTCCGTAAGGCAGCCCGCTGCGACGGCTGAATCCGATCGCCGCGCACTGTCCGCACGTCGGGATCGGAACGACAAGGTCTCCGGTCGCCGGCGCCTCGTCGGCAAGACGCATGCCCATCGCGACGCGCGTCAGGTGGACGTTGTCGCCGAAGACCCGGCTGGCGGGATCGGCGAAATAAACATGCTCGAAGATGCAGGCCGCCTTGCGCTCCTCCTTGCGCTCCGGACCGAAGCGGTGGCTTTCGATCCCGGAGTCGCCGATCAGGACGATCTCGCCCGGCTCGACGTCGCGCAGGTACTTCGCCTCGATCAGGTCCAGCGCTTTCGTCTCCGACGCCGCCACCACCGCCCCGTTGCTCAACTGCCCGAGGCACAGCGGCCGGAACCCCAGCGGATCACGCACCGCCGCCAGCCGATCCGGAAAAAGCAGGAGCAGCGAGTACGCGCCCTGAAGGTGATTCAGCACGTGCTCCAGCGCCCGCTTCCGCCGCCGGTGCGCGGGCTTCGCCAGAAGGTGAATGATCACCTCCGTGTCGCTGGTCGTCTGAAAGATGTGGCCGAAATCCTCGTAACTGCGGCGCAGCAGCGCCGCGTTGATGAGGTTGCCGTTGTGGGCGATCGCCACCTGCCCGCCCGCGAACGAGAACAACAGCGGCTGGGCGTTCTCCTCGGTGTCCGACCCGGTCGTCGAGTACCGGACGTGCCCGATCGCCGCGCGCCCGCGCAGCGTGCGGATCACGGACTCGTTGAAGACCTGGTTGACCAGCCCGCGCCGGGCGTAACGGGTCAACCGGCCTCCGTCCGACGTGGCGATCCCCGCGGACTCCTGCCCCCGGTGTTGCTGCGCGTACAACCCGAGGTGCGTCAGCGCCGCTGCGTCCGGGTGACCCCAGATGCCGAACAAACCGCAATGATGACGAACTGAAGAATCCGCCACGTGGTCCACGATCCGGGACGACCCGCCTGCACGCTTCTGTTGCGGCCCGGATCCCGTCCGGCCGCTTCCTGTCCGTCCCGCCTCCGATTGTACACCGATCCGCAACGCTGACAACGCACTTCCTCGATCCAGGCGGAGCCTACCCGACGTCGACATACGCCAGCGCGTCCGCATACTTGGCGAGCACGCATCGCCGCAGGGCGTCATGTTCCGGATGACCCAGTCCCGGATCGGCTTCGAGAACGCTCGCCGCGTCGTCCCGCGACGACTGAAGCAGATCCAGATCCCGCGCGACATCCGCCGCCTTGAACGCCGGAAGCCCGTGCTGCCGCGTGCCCAGCAACTCCCCCGGACCGCGCAGCCGCAGGTCTTCTTCCGCGATCCGGAACCCGTCGTCCGTCTCGCACAACACGCGCAGGCGCGTCAGCGCCGTCTCCGAAGGCGCGTCCGACCCGGTCATCAGCAGGCATGTCGCGGGACGATCCCCCCGACCGACGCGCCCCCGAAGCTGATGAAGCTGGCTGATCCCGAACCGCTCCGCGTGCTCGACGATCATCAGCGTCGCCTCCGGAACATCCACCCCGACCTCGATCACGGTCGTGGCGAGCAGCGCCCGGATCCGCCCGTCGCGGAAGTCCGTCATCACCCGGTCCTTCTCGTCGGAGCGCATCCGGCCGTGGACAACGCCCAGCGCAAGCCCGCTCAGCGGTCCGGCGGACAACCGCTCCAGCTCCTGCGTCGCGGCCTTGAGCGGAAGCGACTCGGACTCCTCCACCAGCGGGTAGACGATGAACGCCTGCTCACCGGCGGAAAGTCGCTCCCGAACGTCCCGCCACGCCCGGTCCTGCTGCGATGGCGGAACCAGCGAGGTCGCAACCGCGCGCCGACCCGGCGGGCGATCCGGAATCACCGTGACGTCCAGATCGCCGAACACCGTCATCGCCAGCGAACGCGGGATCGGCGTCGCGGTCATGACCAGCGTGTGCGGCGCCGGACCCTTCCCGCGCAGCGCATGCCGCTGCGCCACCCCGAACCGGTGCGGCTCGTCAATGACCACCAGCGCCAGCCGTCGGAAACGCACGTCGCCCTCGATCAGCGCGTGCGTCCCGATGACCAGGTCCGCCTCGCCCCGCCGGATCCGCCCCAACGCGTCGCGCCGGGCGGACGCCGACAACTCCCCGGTCAGCAGGACGATGCGCACCTGGCTGCCCGCCAGAAACGCCGACGTTTTCTCGAAATGCTGGCGCGCCAGAATCTCCGTCGGAACGAGGATCGCCGCCTGCGCGCCGTTCGCCACCGTCGACAGCGCCGCGTAAAGCGCGACCACCGTCTTCCCGCACCCGACGTCTCCCTGAAGCAGCCGGTTCATCGGCTGCGGCGAGGCGAGATCCGACCGGATCGCCCTCACCGCCTCTTCCTGTCCCGCGGTCAAAGCAAAGGGAAGCCGCGCCCGGATGCGCTCGTCGATCCGCGGCGTCGTCGTGATCACCGGCGCGTCCTTCCGCCGACCCCGCGACCGCCGACGCATCCGCATCGCAAGCTGCATGACGAGAAACTCATCGTACGCCAGCCTCCGTCGCGCATGCTCCGCGTCGTCCGCCGACGTCGGCTCATGAATGCGCAGGATCGCCGTCCGTCGCGGCGGCAGCCGGCGCAACGTCCGCAATCCCTCGGGCAGAATCTCCTCGACCTGGTCCGCCGCCGCGTGCAGGATCGGCCGCAGCGCCCGCCGGATGTCCTGCGACGACAGTTTCCCCGTCGCCGGATAGACCGGTTCGTACTGTTCTTCGTCCTGCGAGAAAGGATCCGCATCCGGCGCCAGAATCTGCGTCTGCGGGTTCGTCATCCCCGCGCAGTCCCGCACGGCCTCCAGCCGGCCCGTCACGCGCACGATGACGCCGTTCCCGAGGCGGTCGGCCAGATACGGCGAGTTGAACCAGCGCAGGAAGCAGCGCCCCGTCGCGTCGAGGATCTCGGCGTGGATCACGTGCTTGTCGGGAAGCTTGCGCTCGCGGACGCGCCGGAGTTCTCCGATCAGCGTCGCCGGCGCGCCGAGTTCGCTCAGCGTGCCGATCGGCTGCGATTTCGGCCGGTGCTCATGACGGAAGGGGAAGTGTTCGATCAGGTCGCCGATCGTGCGGATGCCCAGCGAGGCGAACTCGTTCGCCCGCGCCGGTCCGACTCCGCGGAGAAACTGCACGGAATCCTGAAGTGAGATCGCCTGCGCCACGGCTCAACTCGCGGAAGCCTCGCTTCCGACGCGCGGGCCGCCGACTGAATTTCCTTCGGATGCGAGCGACCGGTCAGGGGATGACCAGCTTCTGTCCGACCTTGATCTGGTTCGGATCGGCAAGCTGGCTTTGATTCGCCGCGTAGATGTCGCGCCACTTCGACTGATTGCCGTAATACTGCCGCGCCAGCGAGTACAACGTGTCCCCCTTGGCGACGACGTGAACGCGCTGCCCGCCCGCCGGGTCCGCCGTGTACGTCTCATCCGTCGATGTACCCGTCAGCGACGCCGGGGACTGATACCCGGTGTCGTAACCCCCGCCGTACATTTCCGCCGACTGCGTGTCATCCGGTTTCTTCGGCTTGTTGCACCCGGCGCTGACGACCAGACCCGAAGCGATCAATACGAGCATTGCGGCGCGAAGCATTGCGGTTCCCTCCGTGAAAGGAAGTGTCCGGGGCCCCCTGCGTCCCCGATTGCGCCGATGATGCTAGCGGCGCTCCGCGCGCTGTCAATGATTTTCACGCCGCCGATCGGGTCGGGGGCTCGGGTCGTCAGTCTTACCGAGCCGTGCGGCTTCAGCCCGCGCGATGGCGTCGCGCGGAACGCCCCCCCGAAGATCCGGTTTTCAGGCGATCCGGCGCCCGGCCTCATCACCCGCCGCCCGCGACGAGGGTTCGTCTCCCGCCTTCTTAAACCCCTCCCCCCCGTCCGACGATAAATATCCGGACCAACCGGGAGATTCCGCCGATGAACTGTCCCAACTGCGCCGCGCCGCTCCGCCCGATCGCCGGGCGAAAGTACCTCTTCTGCGAACATTGCTCGACGTTTCACTATCCCGAAACCTCCGCCGAAACCGCGGACTCGCCCGACCGCGTGACCCGTCTCGGCGAACGCAGCGACCTGCGCTGCCCCGTGTGCGACGTCGACCTCATCACCGCCACGTCGGAAGGCCTGGCCTTGCTCAATTGTCCGCAATGCGACGGCCTGCTGACGACGAACGACGACTTCAGCCTGCTGGTCCGCCTTCGCCGCGCCGCGCACGAGGGTCCGCCCGCCCAGCCGGTCCCGCTGGAACCGGTCGAACTGGCCCGCTCGACGGCCTGTCCGAATTGCCGCAAGGCGATGGAGACCCACCCCTACTACGGACCGGGCAACGTCGTCATCGACACCTGTCCGCGCTGCAAAGTGCTCTGGCTGGACAGCGGCGAGCTGGCGGCCATCGAACGTGCTCCCGGATCGCGCTGGTAGGACTCTCCTTCAAATACCGAACCGCGCCCGTCAGGAAGCGTTTACCGAACCGCGCCCGTCAGGAAGCGTTCTTTTCTCACCGTCCTCCGAAGGTTATGAAACACTCCCCCCCGTCGCCGCAAGCCCAGCCCGCCCCGCGCGCCAAGTCGGCGTGACCCGTTCCGCTCCGCAGGTTAAAACTGACTCCCGGCGCGAAGGTTCGCCCGTCTGGAGGGTCGCATGTCGTCTTACCGGTTTCGCCCCGTCGTCCTCATCGTCCGCGACGGCTGGGGCGCCAACCCCCACCCCGAGTGGAACCACGCCAACGCCGTCCACCTCGCCCGCAAACCCGTGGACGACCGCCTCATGCGGACCTATCCGCACGCGCTCATCAAGACCAGCGGGCGCGACGTCGGTCTGCCCGACGGCACGATGGGCAACAGCGAGGTCGGGCATCAGAACGTCGGTGCCGGGCGGATCGTCGAGCAGGAGATTATGCGCATCACCGGGCGCATCGAAGACGGAACCTTCTTCAGGAACCCCGTGCTCGTCGGCGCCTTCGAGCACGCCCGTAAGACCGGCGGCAGCGTCCACCTGATGGGCCTGTGCAGCAACGGGCAGGTCCATTCCGACCTCGACCACCTTTACGCCTTGATGGAGCTGAGCGTCAAACTGCGATTCCGCGGCGATCGCGTCTGGATTCATGCTTTCACGGACGGGCGCGACACGCCGCCGCAAAGCGGCCTGGGCTTCATTGACGCCATCGACGAGCGGTGCCAGAAACTCGGCATCAACCCGGTCGCCAGCGTCTGCGGGCGCTACTGGGCGATGGACCGCGATCACCGCTGGGACCGCGTGCAGAAGGCGTATGAGATGCTGACGGGAAAAGGTGGATGCTGCGGTGGGTTGTTCCCAGCATACTCATCAGCCGACCACCCCATCGCGGCGTATTATGAGAACCCATCGAGTGAGACGATGAAGGGCGACGAGTTCATCCCTCCCAGTGAAACCGGTGGCGGGGATGAGAGTCGCATCCGCGACGGCGACGCGGTCATCCTCTTCAACTACCGCGGCGACCGGCCGCGCGAACTGGTGCAGGCGTTCACGTATGATGAGTTCCCTTTTGAAGGGGTGGATAAGACGGGACGGAAAAAGCAAATGGGCTTTGACCGCGGGTGCAATGGCGGTCGCAAGCTCGACCTCTACTTCGCCACGATGACGGAATACGAGAAGGGCCTGCCGGTGCGTGTCGCGTTCCCCAAGCCCGAGAAAATGAAGGACATCTTCGGCGAAGTTGTGTCACGCCTGGGACTCCGCCAGTTCCGCTGCGCCGAGACGGAGAAGTACCCGCACGTCACCTTCTTCTTCAACGACTACCGCGACGAACCCTTCCCCGGCGAGGAGCGGCAGATGGTGCAGTCTCCGCGCGACGTGGCGACATACGACCAGAAGCCCGAGATGTCCGCGTACGAGGTGACGCGCGTGATGCTGGAGCGCATTGCGACGGGCGTGGATGACGCGATGATCCTCAACTTCGCCAACCCGGACATGGTGGGCCACACCGGCTCGCTGCCCGCGGCCATCCGCGCGGTGGAGGTGGTGGACGAATGCGTGGGCCGAATCGTGGACGCGGTCCTCGCCCGCGGCGGCGCCTTGATCGTGACAGCCGACCACGGCAACTGCGAACAAATGATCGACCCCGCCACCGGCGGCCCGCACACGGCGCACACCACGTACCCGGTGGAGTGCGTCGTGGTGGGGGAGGGGTTGGAGAAACTCGCGAAGCCCTGCTTCGGCGCGCGGGAGCCCGATCGCAAAGCGCGAGGCGAGCTGCATGCTCACGCTG
>JAJVHU010000058.1:0-92164 GCA_022072505.1 Phycisphaerae bacterium | reverse complement strand
CGCTGTACTCAGCGGGCGGGTGGCATGCTCTCGCTGTACTCAGCGTGAGCATGAGGGCGCGCGAGCAGGCCGGAGAAAACGTCTCGATCCCAGCGCCAACAGGTTTGCTTCACAGGAAGGGCGTCATGCGTCTTCCCGACGGGCGCATTCGCAAGCTGCGTCGCAGCTCTGATGATCTCAGAGCCGCCCATGCGCTGACCTTTTCGTGCTTTCACCGGAAGCCGTTTCTTGCTCGCGAGCGCACCTGCCAGTGGCTGGCCGACGCAATCGAGCGCACCCGTCAGCGATACGCGCTCGATCTCTGGACGTACGTCTTCATGCCGAACCATGTGCATCTGATTCTCTGGCCTCGCACCAGCGCGTTCCGCATTCAAAGCATTCTCTCCGCCATCAAGCTGCCGGTGACCCGCCGGGCCGTGGGATGGTTGAAGCGCGAAGCGCCGGCTTTCCTTCCGATGATGCTGGATTCGCAGCCGAACGGAGATTCCGCGTACCGCTTCTGGCAGCGCGGCGGCGGCTACGACCGCGATCTGCATGAACCGCGCACCATTCATGCCACGATTGATTACATTCACGCGAACCCCGTACGAGCGGGTCTGGTCGAGTTGCCGGAACTCTGGCGCTGGTCCAGCGCGGCGTACTTCGCCGGCACGGGCGAGTCGCCGTTGATCCCGGACGTGCAATCCATTCCGTTTCCGCCGGGACATTGGCGAATCAAGCGCGGCATCGCATGATCAAACGGAGCACGTGGGAGGTACATGCTCGCGCTGAGCGGGTCGAGAACGAGGCACCTGTTGGCATGCTCACGCTGAGTACAGCGAGAGCATGCCACCCGACCGCCACCGGCGGCCCGCACACGGCGCACACCACATACCCGGTGGAGTGCGTCGTGGTGGGGAAGGGGTTGGAGCGGCCCGACGCGCCTGGCCCTGATGCGCCACCGTCCGGCGGTCCGGGTCTGCGCGAAGGAGGTCGCCTCGCGGACATCGCCCCGACGCTGCTGGAGTTGATGGGGGTGGAGAAGCCGGGGGGGATGGCGGGGGAATCGCTTTTTCATGAGCGACCAGGAACAGCTTGAGCGAGGCCGGTCCACCAGGGATAATCGAAATCATGCACCTTCAGCAGACGAAAGCGGCAAGTCGCACTTCGGGCGGTCCACAGTACTACTTCCATTCCGTGCCGGATCACATCAAGGAGTTCCTACGGAAGCGCGGCGCCTGTCCCGTCGTGCTTCAAACGCCCTACGGGATCACGCGGAGCGAGTTTCAAGCCGTGGATCGTGATCACAAGCTGGTCGGCGACAAAGTATTGAAGGGGAGTGTCGGGCATGACCGTATCCAACAGGGAAAGGCTGGGCGGTCAATCGGGGAGGAGATTCGCCACTGGTACGGCCTCAAGGCGGGCAAGGACTTTGAATGGATCGAAGTTGATGGACAGATTCACCCGGATGGTCACTTCATCCTCGTTCCAACGTCGGTGAAAATGAGGGATGCGAAGCGGCAACAGTCGCTTGAACGCACACACTTTCCGCTTTCCTTCAACACGAAGTACCAGAGCTCGTTCTGGCGCGAGCACATTTCGCGTGTGAGGTCGAGAGCAAGCAAGGACGTTGCGTGGGCCTCCTCCCAGATTCTCCGCGTGGTGTCAGAGCACTCAAATCCTGAAGACAAGGGTATCCTGGAATCCGATTTACTTCGCGTCAGCGGCGCGCTCTCGCACTTGGGGGTCCAACTCGGACCCTATCTTGGAACGGGGTACGACTGTTTACGCAGTACATTTCAGTTCGACGACTTTCCGACGTATCCTTGCCCGGTGGAGATCAAGACGCGATCAAAGGGCTTCGATTATCAGGTTTCGAGGTATACTGATCTGCCGCGAGTGGTAGTGCTCTGCATGGAGCACAACTTGATAAACCCGCCAGAGCACGTGGACGTCATCGAACTACGTGAATTAGCCAAGTATTTGCAAGCGTCATGAACCGCGACTCCATTGAACCCATACTTAAAGCGATTCCTGCTGTAAGGCAGGGCGACTCACGGCACTACGGGGTACATCCGTACTTCACTCGACGCCCTGCCAATGTGGTTCGTGCATATCTTGAGCGTTATTCGCAGCGGGGCGACACTGTTGTGGACCCGTTCGGGGGCAGCGGCGTCACCGCAATCGAGGCATTTCTTCTCGGACGACTGGCAATTCAGAACGATCTGAACCCATTTGCTAACTTCATCGCCACCTGCGTTGTTGATACTACGTTGCGATCAACCGCGCCCCTAATGGAGGCGTTTGGGCGAATCGAATACTCCTGCCGGGCGCAACTTGACGAACTCGACGTGAACCCCGATGGCGCCGAGCGCCTCTTGGAGCGACTGACTCTGCCTGAGAATATCCGACTTCCGCGGACATCCGATGCCGAGAATTTCTATGACCTGTTTACTCGGCGACAGCTCGCCGGACTGGCGTTGCTCAAGAACACGATTGATCGAGAAGCCGATGGGGTTGTCCGGAGTCTCCTGCTCCTCGCCTGGTCAGCCTCCGTGGCCAAGCTCAATAAGACCTTCCTTTCCGCCAAGGGACGCGCTGAGAGCCGCGGTGGGTCTAGCATTTTCAGCATTTACCGATACAAACTTGCGAAGGAATGCATTGAATTGCCCATTTGGAGCACATTTCAAGGGCGTTTTGAGAATGTGAGGGCAGCCAAGGAAGAAGTACTTCGACTGAAAAAGTATCGAGAGCAGCAATCCCGAGGAGTACTCACGCTCGACAGCACACAGGGCTTCAGAGCGACATCCCATGACGCAGCGACATTGGATCAGATCCTGGGGAGAGAGTCCGTCGACTATATTTTCACTGATCCACCGTACGGCGGCTTCATCTCCTATCTTGACCTTTCGGTGCTGTGGAACCATTGGTTGGGATTTGAGGTGCCAGAGGATGCGAAACGCAACGAAACGATCGTCGGCGGGGAAAAAAAGCTCACCGAAGACCATTATAAGACAAGCCTCCGACGAAGCATGGAGGCCTGTTTGCGGCTGCTCAAGCCCGGTCGCTGGCTGTCCGTCGTTTTCCAGCATTGGGATGTGAGTTACTTCTCCACCATTCTGGAAACGGTAGGCGAGCATGGGGGAGAATTGCGCGCTGCTATCACACAGACGGGCGACGTGATCTGGTCGATGCACAAGAAACGCAATTCGGAAAGCGTTATCTCAGGTGAAATGATTCTAACCTTCTATAAGGCGCGAAGTTCCGAACGAAGAACGACGATCGTTACTCCTCCTGCGAACGGGAACGCTCGCTCGGCCTTGGCTGACGCGTTCGATGCGTGTTTGTCCAGGGGGCCGGCGGTCTTCACTAGCGAGCAGTTGCTCAATGCGGTCGTGATCGAGCTATGGCGTCGGCAATCGCTAAGCACTCTTAGTTTGGATCGGCGAGAATTCCAAGCCGAATTGGCCGCAAGAGGTTGGGTTTACGATGGTAAGTCACATCTTTGGTCCAAACCGATAAGTCGAGGTCAGCCGAAGGAACCCATGCTCTTCAACCCTTGAGCGGAATGACGGCCTTGTCCTCCATCGAATGGACCGAATTCACCTGGAACCCCGTCACCGGGTGCTCCAAGGTCAGCGAAGGCTGCCGACATTGCTATGCCGAGCGCATGGCCAAGCGGCTGCGCGCGATGGGCAACGGGCGGTACGAGAACGGCTTCGAGGTGACGCTGCACGACGATCTTGTGGACCTGCCGCGGCGGATGCGTTCACCGCGGGTGATCTTCGTCAACTCCATGAGCGACCTGTTTCACGAGAGGATTCCCGCCGACTTCATCCGCCGCGTGTTCGACACCATGCAGGCCTGTCCGCAGCATACCTTTCAAGTGCTCACCAAGCGCAGCGCGCGACTTGCGGAACTTGCGCCGGGGCTTCCTTGGCCCGCGAACATCTGGATGGGCGTCAGCATCGAGGACGCGCGCGTTCTGCACCGCGTCGATGATTTGCGCAGCGTTCCCGTGGCGGAAGCAGGTGGTGTCAGATTCCTGTCGTGCGAGCCGCTCATCGGACCGTTGGACAACTTGCCGCTGGACGGCATCTCATGGGTGATCGTGGGCGGCGAGTCCGGTCCCGGGGC
The DNA here is from genome assembly GCA_022072505.1 of Phycisphaerae bacterium. Classification (GTDB taxonomy): domain Bacteria; phylum Planctomycetota; class Phycisphaerae; order UBA1845; family UBA1845; genus JABWBH01. The sequence continues at coordinate 88,048 of JAJVHU010000058.1, read as the reverse complement.
GCGAACGATGCAGCGATCCTGGGTCGAATCCATCCGCCGCCAATGCCGGCGCGCGGGCGTCGCCTTCTTCTTCAAACAGTGGGGCGGCGTGCAGAAGCACCGCGCGGGCCGGGAATTGAACGGCCGAACCTACGACGGAATGCCCCGACAGGCCTCCAGCCTCCAGGCGGGCACTCGGGTGACGCGCACGTTGCCGATCCTGGCCTGACGCAAACCAAAATGGAGACTCCGTTCTGAAACCCAACCCCGCTTCTGCCCTCGGCGAAATCATCCTCGACCCATCCGACGACGGTCACACGCGCGTCGAGTGCCGCTTTGCGGATAAGACGCTGTGGGTTCAGCCGGGCGCTGATCGCGGGGCTGTTCGAGATCGGACATCAGCACGCCGATCGTAAACCAGCATCCGGCAGGTCTTCACGACGAGATCGATCTTGATCGAAGGGCAACGGTTAAACAGTCCGGAGTCTCCATCTGCCTCCGGGACTTGCGGATCCTCCGTGACGGCTTCCCGGCACCGGCGTGCCGGGCTGTTTTCCAGCGCCCCTGTCGATATTGACAATTGTCAAGAAGGTAGGGGCTACGGCTCTCGGAGGACGCACGGAGGATCTCGGATGACGCTCGGGGGCATGTCACAACCGGAGCCGGGTGGAGATTCAGGTGAGGCGAAGGCGCACGACGACGCTGCGTCTCGGCGGGGTCCGGAAACGCCTGATGATTCTGACGGTTCGCGGGGGATTCCGAAACTGAACCACGACCCGCGTGTTCGTCGGGATTGAGGCGAATGCGCCCGACGATCCTGCGGGACCATCGGCGAAGCGGGATGCACCGGAGTCAGATGGAGAGATTCAGGAGACGCTGGTTCAAAACCTCCGGGTCCGGGCGGAGTAAGAACACCTTCTTAGGATCGCGTTACGATCGCGGGTCTTCTCGTTATTCCACGGTCACGCTCTTGGCTAGGTTGCGCGGTTTGTCCACGTTGCAGTGGCGCAGAACCGCCGCGTGATACGCGATCAGTTGCAACGGGACGACGGTCAGCAGCGGCTGGAGCGGGTCGATGATGTCGGGGACGTAGATGACCTGCTCGACGAGCCTGGCCACTTCGCGGTTGCCCTCGGTGGCGATGGCGATGACGTGCCCGCCGCGGCTTCTCACTTCCATGATGTTGTTGACAATCTTGTCGTACTGGAAGCCGTTGGGGGCGATGAAGACGACGGGCATGCCTTCCTCGATGAGCGCGAGCGGGCCATGCTTGACCTCGGCGGCGGGCAGCCCCTCGGCGTGGATGTAGCTGATTTCCTTGAGTTTGAGCGCCCCTTCGAGCGCGACGGGATAGTTGTATCCGCGGCCGAGGTACAGCCAGTTGTCGCGCTCGTGGAAGCGTCGGGCGACGTCGCGGCAGAGGTCGGCCTGCTCGAGGATGCGCTGCATCTTATCCGGCACTTCGGCGAGCGCCGAGAGGAACTGCTCCATCGAGGACTGCGACATGTGCTTGCGCCGGCCCAGCGCCGCGGCGATCATCGCCAGCACCGTGACCTGCCCCGAAAACGCCTTCGTGCTCGCGACGCCGATCTCCGGTCCGACGTGCAGATACACGCCGGCGTCGGTGTCGCGGGCGATCGTCGAACCGACGACGTTGACCACTCCGAGCGAGAGCGCCCCGCGCTGCTTCGCCTCCCGCAGGGCGGCGTACGTGTCGAGCGTCTCTCCGCTCTGCGAGATGGCGATCACCACCGTGCCGTCCTCGATGATCGGGTTGCGGTAGCGGAATTCGCTGGCGTATTCCGTCTCCGTCGGGACGCGGGCAAGCTCTTCAAAAAGATATTCCCCGACGAGCGCCGCATGCCACGCCGTCCCGCAGCCGGTGAGGATGATCCGCCGCGCCCGCGTCAGGTCGCGCCAGTGCTCCGCCAGTCCGCCGAGGTGGACGCTGCCCGCCTTCCCGTCCACGCGACCGCGCATGCAGTTGCGCAGCGCCTCGGGCTGCTCGAAAATCTCCTTCGCCATGTAATGCTCGTGGCCGCCCAGCTCGATCTGCTCCAGCGTCCACTCGATCTGCTCGAGTTCCTTGGTGACGGGCACGGCGTTGAGCGTCGTGGTGCGCACGCCGTCCCTCGAGATGCGCACCATCTCGCCGTCGGAGAGGTAGATCACGTGGCTGGTGTGCGCCAGGATCGCCGCCGCGTCGGACGCGAGAATGAACTCGTCCTTGCCGATCCCGACGATGAGCGGGCTGCCCTTCCGCGCGGCGACGAGCACGCCGGGCTCCTCCTTGCAGATCGCCGCGATGCCGTAAGTGCCGTCGATGTCGTGCAGCACCTCGCGCACGGCCTGCTCGAGGTCGCCGCGGTAGCGCAGCCCGATCATCTGCACAAGACACTCCGTATCCGTGTCGCTGACGAGCTTCACGCCCTGCTGCTTCAGGTACGTGCGCAGCGCCTGGTAGTTCTCGATGATTCCGTTGTGAACGAGGGCGATGCGCCCGGAGGCGTCCAGATGCGGGTGGGCGTTGACGTCGTTCGGCGCGCCGTGCGTCGCCCAGCGGGTGTGCGCGATGGCGAGGCGCCCCTCGTTCGTGTCGAGGTCCAGCCCCTGCTCAAGCACGTGAATTCGCCCGGCGGATTTGCGCACGTCGAGCCGTCCGTCCGCGACGACCGCGACGCCCGCCGAGTCATACCCGCGGTACTCCAGCCGCTTGATGCCCTCAATGACGACGGGAAGCGCCGGTTTCGGACCCAGATACCCCACGATGCCGCACATGAACGCTCCTAGCTGCTAGCTCCTAGCTGTTAGCCGCCCATCCGAGCCGCATCCGCACGTTTCAGCGCCGCGACTCGTCCCCCCGCGCAGATTCCGCGCTCCCGCCACGCGCTCCGCATCATTATATCGGCATACCGAACCGGAGACACTCACGGGCTCGTCCGCCCCGCCGAGACCACCCGCCGCCTTCTCCAGGAAATCCTTGCGCCCCGCCGCCGTTTTCGGTAAAACGCGATCCGGATGACCGCGACGATCGAAAAGGCTGAGGTATCACGTCTGCGAGGTCGGCGGCGGACGGCGCGCCTGGCGAGCGTCCTGTGCGCAGGCATCACGTTGATGCTCACGTTTGCGGAACTCGCCAGCCGGGCGCTGATGTTCGGCTGGCAGGGGAAGACGGTGTCCGCGGCGCTGGTCCACGGTCGGATGCACCTGTGGCGCTGGGACGCGACTTACCCCAGCGGACTGATCGTGGACGGCGCCGGCGCCTCGATGGCCGGCGGGTACTTCCCGCAGGCGGCGGAGGCGCCGATCTGGCCTTTTGCGCTGACGTCGCTGGTTGCCACGGTCGTGCTCTGGCGCCGCAGCCGCCGCCCGCCGCCGGGATGTTGTCTCGCCTGCGGGTACAATCTGACGGGGAACACCTCGGGGCGATGTACTGAATGCGGAACATCGATCGGCGCCGAACGCGCCCAATAAACCGCCGCTATCCCACTAAAGGTTCCCTGTTACAACGAAACGCTGCCGCCTCTGGCCTCTCATCAGCGCCGCTTGGCTGCCGCCACGCACGGCGTTAACCTGATCGCTGACGCGAGGGGTCTACGTAAACACGACCGATCATGACGACGCGGCTTGAGAAACTGAACAAGATGCTGGAGCGTGAACCGCAGGACGCGTTCCTCAACTTCGGCGTGGCGATGGAGCTGGTGAAGTCGGAGGACTACGCCGGTGCGGTCGCCCGGTTCGACCGCCTGCTGTCGATCGATCCGGATTACACCGCCGGGTATCATCACAAGGCGCTGGCGCAGCTCGCCCTGGACCGCATCGCCGAGGCGCAGGCGACGCTGGAGGCCGGGGTCGAGGCCGCCCGCCGGGTGGACAACGCCCACGCCCTCGCCGAGATGTCGGAGTTGCTCGCTCGGGTCCGGGCCACGCCGCGGTGAGACCGGAGACGCTCCCCTTCCGCCGCGCTGTCCTTCCGCCGCGCTGCGCGTATTCGCTCTTGTTTCCCGTTGCAGGATCTTTGCATCGACCTGAACTCCGGACCTCCGGTTCACATGCGTCGCCTTCGCGGGTCGCGGACCTCCGGTCCGCAGCAGGCGAAGCAGAGCTTCGCGATCCGCGCCCCCCGGCCCGCCTGCGCATTGTTTTTCGGCCCGGCGGGAACTAGGATGATGGGGTCGCGTCGGATCGACGCAGCCGGGGTGGGCATGCCTTTCGCTGAGGGGAGCGAATATGAAGCTTTCGATGATTTGCGTGGCGGGGTTGGGGTTCGCGCTGACGGCGCTTGCGGCGGCGGGTCAGGAGGAGCAGCCGCCGGCGGATCCGCGCACCGTGCCGCATGAAACGCAGGACATGACTCCGGACGACGACGTCGAACCGATCGGCGTCTGCCCGGCGGTGCGGTTCGAGTACGGTCAGGGGCGGTACACCACGGTCCAGGTGAACGTCAACGGTCAGGGGGACAACATTCTCGGCGACGCGGCCAACGAACCGTCGATCGCCCTCGACCCGACGAATCCGAACCGGATGGCGATCGGATGGCGGCAGTTCGACACGGTGAACAACAACTTCCGCGAGGCCGGTCGGGCGTTCACGACGGACGGGGGACAGACGTGGACGTTTCCGGGGGTGCTGACGAACGGGACGTTCCGCAGCGACCCGGTGCTGGCGGCGGACCGCGCGGGGACGATCTACTACTGCACGTTGAAGAACAACTTTCTGTGCGACATGTTCCTCTCCACCGACGGCGGGGCGACGTTCGGCTCGCCGATCGCCGCTTACGGCGGGGACAAGGAGTGGATGGCGATCGACACGACCGGCGGGATGGGCGACGGGCACCTCTATCTGGCGTGGAGCACGGCGGCGGGTTGCTGCGGAAACCGGATCTTCACGCGTTCGACGGACGGCGGGTTGAGCTACCTGAACCCGATCACGCTGCCGAGTTCGCCGATCTGGGGGACGCTCGCGGTGGCGGGAAACGGCGATCTGTATGTCTGCGGGAGCGACGCGTTCTCCACGTTCATTGTCGTGCGCTCGACCAACGCGGATGATCCCGGGCAGACGCCGACGTTTTCGACGCGCAATGCTTCGATCAACCTGGGGGGGACGGTCGTCGCGTTCGGCGGACCGAACCCCGAGGGGTTGGCGGGCCAGCTTTACATCGCGGTGGACACGTCCGGGGGGCCGCGCAACGGCCACCTGTACCTGCTCTCCACGGTCGATCCGTCGGGGAACGACCCCGCGGACGTGAAGGTGGTCCGCAGCACGGACGGCGGCGCCACCTGGAGCGCGCCCGTGCGGGTCAACGACGACGCGAGCACGACGGCGTGGCAGTGGTTCGGAACGATGTCGATCGCGCCGAGCGGACGGCTCGACGCGGTCTGGAACGACACGCGCAACACGGGCAACACGTTCCGCTGTCAGACCTTCTACGCGTACTCGACCGACGGCGGCGCCACGTGGTCGCCGAACGAGGCCACCGGACCTGAGTGGAACTCGAGCGTCGGCTGGCCTCAGCAGAACAAAATCGGCGACTACTATCACATGATTTCGGACGGCGTGGGCGCGCATCTGGCGTACGCGACGACGCTCAACAACGAGCAGGACGTGTATTACATGCGCGTCGCGGTGGACTGCAACGGCAACGGCGTGCATGACGGAGACGACATCGCCTCCGGGCGCAGCGGCGACGCCAACCACAACTGGATTCCCGACGAATGCGAGGGCGCGGACTGCAACCGCATCGACAAGTTCAACGTCGGCTGCATCAACGGGCGGCTGAAGGCGAAGGTGGTTTCGACGCTGGCGGCAGGCACGATCCTGACGGTGGACAACAACGGCGACCGGCGGACGCTGACGATCAACGACCGCGGGAAAGGGAAGGTCAAGTGGACCGGTCAGAGCGGCGCGCACACCGTGTTCATCGTCGAGTGTCCGCAGTTCACGCGGTCGACGACGTGCAACTGACCGGCGAGCGAGCGGAGCCTGGTCGCGCGGGGCGCCGCTCGGTTTTCAGACAGCGCGGGAGCGTCGCGTCGAGCGACGGCGGGCGCGCGGCGCGCCTGAGGCGGGTTGAGGTTCAGGGATGACGCAGCGAGAGGCCTGGCTGGAGGGTGTCGCGTCGCGCGGGGGGGCGCTGCGGGAGGTGGGCGGCATCCGTGTGCCGGCGCGGTTCGCGTCGGCGGCGGAGGAGGGCGCGGCGGCGGCGGAAGCGTACGCGGCGGCGTCGCGCGGGCGGGCGCTGTGCGACCGGACGCACCGGGGGCTGATCCGCGTCACGGGCAAGGACCGGGCGGCGTGGCTGCACAACCTGGTGACGAACCAGGTGAAGCCGCTATCGCCGGGCGACGGCAATTACGCCTTCGCGCTGAACGTCAAGGGGCGCATTCTTTTCGACCTCGTGTATCTCGTTCGCGCGGAGGACATTCTTCTGGATGTGGACCGCCGGTTGCTGGCGGACGCGCTGGCGCACTTCAACAAGTACCTCATCATGGAGGAGGTGGCGCTGGCGGACCTGTCGGCGGAGACGCGCCGGATCGGCGTGCTGGGCCCCCGCGCGGGCGAGGCGGTTGCCGCTGCGGGCTGGGCGACGGCGGGGAATGCGTCGCGGTATCAATCCGGTCCTCTTTCGGGCGCTGAAGGGGAGGCGATCGCGTGGCGCAGCGACTTCTGCGGCATGCGGGGATACGAGGTTTCGTTTCCCTCGCGGGCGTGGGACGCGGCGGCCGCGCGGTTGACCGCGGCGGCGGGCGACGCGGCGTGGATCGGCTGGGACGCGGTCGAGGCGCTGCGCGTCGAGCACGGCGTCCCGGCGTATCCGAACGAAATCAACGAGGAAGCGCTGCCGGCGGAGACGGGGCAACTCGCTCGTGCCGTCAGTTTCAACAAAGGATGCTACCTCGGTCAGGAGATCGTCGAGCGGATGCACGCTCGGAAGGCGGTCTCGCGGGCGCTGGTGCGGTTGATCCTCGACGACGGCGACCCGCCCGCGCCGGGATCCCCGGTGCTGGACGACGGCGGGCAGGTCATCGGGAAGGTGACAAGCTCATGTCACTCTGCTGGTCTTTCCCGCCCGGTCGCACTGGCCTACGTGAAGGCGACGGCGGCGCAGGCCGGTCTGCCGGCGACCCTCGCCCGCGCAGGCGGACCGCCCGCGCGAGCGACGATCTTGCCTGGGGGGCCGGGACCGCCCGCCTGACGCCCGGTCTCCGCAACGCGATCGCGGCATTTCGCCGGCGGCCGTTATTGCGGCGCATCCGGAGCTTTCTCGTCCTCGAGACGGCGAACGTTCGCCAGTATTTTCAGGAGAATTGACTCGGGGACGCCTCCTCGAACGCTCAGCACGTCCTCGGGGGTGAACTCGACAAGCCAGTTGCACACGGCTGCGCTGCGTCGGGCAAGCCCCGTCGCCGGGTGTCCGCGAGGAAACCAGGGAAGTTCGATCATGCCTTCCGGCGCGGGATGCGGAAAGGTCGTGGTCACCGCGACGCCGACGACGGGCCTGTCCGGAGCGATGTCGTCGGAAGCCGAGATGACGACAACAGGACGGACTTTCGGATCCCCGCGCGAAGGACGAATCTGAACGGCGACCACGCTGCCCTGGCGCAATTGCGGATTCGGGGACGGCACGAAGGTTACCTGTCGTCGGGGGAAAACGGGTTCTCGTCTTCCCACCAGGAGGGCGGCGGTTGATGCGCGGGATTCCGGGCCAGCCGAATCAAGACCTCGTTGGCCGGCGTCGCCGTCGCGGCGTCACCGTTGCGAGCGGGTGGCACGACGGTGAATTGCGGCTCCCACGCAAACCCTGCGGATTCGAGGCCCGGACCTTGCGCGGACGATCGTGGCGGGACGCCGATGGACGCCGTCGTGGAGTACTCCACCTGGGAATTCCGATCGTGTCGCGGGCTGGACATCATTTCGCCTCGCCTTTCGCGTTCGCCACGCTGACCCAGAACGGTCGCTGCGTGAGGATCTGTCCGTCCGCCCGGACCACGACCCAGTGCTTCCCATCGCGGGTGAACATCACGTTCTCCAGCAACAGATTAATATCCGATATCGCCAGCGGATTCTCGACGCGGAGCGGTCCGCCGAGTTCCAGCAACTGCTCGCCGTTGTCGTGCTCGATGGCGACGCGCAGATCATAGCTTCCGTTGCCGTTGGTTATCGTAAAAAGGACCGTCATCCGCGGATGCCGACACGGGAGGCTTCGCGCGTTGATTCGGTTGAACGTGCCGACGATCACGAGGCGCTTGGTCGTTTCATCCCGATAAATGTCGTCACAGATGATGATCGAAATGCAATCGAGCTTCTCGGGGTTGGCGCCCATCCGAACTCACGATAGCACGCGACTCGACACTGATCAACGAAGCCCGGTCCGGGACGTTGAAGTCCGATAAATCATGGTTGCGGTTTCGGCACGTGCGGCTCGAGGGCCCGCAGGTAGCGGAAGTCGAAGATGCCCGCGTCGTGTCCGTCGGACCAGTGAAGCTGGATCGCGTAGTTTCCGGCGAGTTCCGCCCCGGTGACGCGCGGGGTCGGCTGGTTCGGGGCGATATTGAGGATCGGAAGCAGCGTGCGTTCCTCGCGCTGGGTGCGGCAGGTGGCGCAGGGGCAATGTCGGCGCAGCAGCGCCACGGGGTAGGCGACGGTCGCGCCGTCCCTCCAGCGGACGGTCAGCGTCTGCTCGGCACGGTTGAGCTTCAGATCGACGGGTGCGACCGCGTCCTCGTCGAATGAGGTCCGGCGGACGGTTCGGTCGAGTTGCGGCGCGTCGGACGGTTCAGCGGGCAACGATCTGTCCCTCCAGCAACCGCGCCCGGGCGCGCTGCACGCGGACGATCCCGACGTCGGCGCGCATGCCCTTGGTGAAGGACTCGATCAAGGAACCGAACTGCTCCACGCTCCGCACGCGGTACGGCCCGAGGGTATAAAGCAGGTCTCCCGGCTGCAACCCGGCCCGTGACGCCGGGCTTTCCGCCTCCACTTCGGTCACGACGACGCCCTCGTCGCGCGACCAGCCGAGGCGGCCGGCCACGTCCTGCGAGAGATTCTCGACGCGCACGCCGAAAAGGCGCTGCGCAAGCCGGCGCCCGTCGAGGGTCGGCATCGGCTCAAGGCGTATCCGCGCCGAGTTCGTCCGCCCGTCGCGCACAAAACGAACGTTCACGACGTCGCCCGGGTCGTGCGCCAGCAGCGTCATGTAGAAGTCCGTCCCGGATGAGAGCGGACGATCGTCCAGCGCGAGAAGGACGTCGCCCGCCGCCAACCCCGCGCGGGCCGCCGGCGTCTCCCCCCGGACCTGGACGACGCGCGGCTCATCCGGCGCGACGCGCAGGCCGACCTGCGTCCGCTTCACCCTCTCCGGATCGAGCAGATCCGGCATCAGACGTCGCAACTGGTCCACCGGGATGGCGAACCCGATGTTCTGGGCGTCGGTGCGGATCGCGGTGTTGACGCCGATCAATTCGCCGAGCACGTTCAGCAGCGGACCGCCCGAGTTCCCGGGGTTGATGCCCGCGTCGGTCTGGATGAGGTCTCCGTAAAGCACGCGGCCGTTGAAGTCGAGGTCACGGTGCAGGGCGCTGATGATGCCCGTCGTGACGGTGTTCTGCATGCCGACCGGATTGCCGACCGCGATCGTCGTCTCGCCGATCATCAGGTCGTCGCTGCGCCCGAGGGGGATCGTCTTGAGCGGGCGCGGCGCCTCGATCTTCAGGACCGCCAGATCGTGCCGCGTGTCCCGGGCGACGACCTCCGCCGCGAAGCGCGAACCGTCGGCGAAGCTGACCTCCAGGTCCGCGCCCTGCGCGGCGACGTGGGCGTTGGTCACGATGTATCCGGCGGGATGAATGACGAACCCGCTGCCGATGTTGGTGCGCTGCGTCGTCATCGGCCGCCGCGGCAGGTTGAACATCTCCTCCAGCGCGAATCCGCCCCACCGCTGAACCTGAATCTCCTGGCTGGCGGTGAGGTTCACCACGGCGTCACGGACCTTCTCGCAGGCCTCCACGATGGGCGTGCGCCGCAGCGCGAGGCGCGGATCCGAAGGCGCGTCTTCGTTCAGGCGGCCCGTCAGAACCGCCGCAAGACAAAAGAAGATTCGTGCTCCCGACATAAGATTCCCGCCCCTGTTCCGCCGAAATGACCGGCCGTGAAGCGCGTCCGGCGTTCCTGTCTCAAAGACGATCGTCCCGGGGCGATCCTGTCAGAGCGAGCGACCGAGGCCGGCGGGATGCGGCAAGCGGCGTCGGCGCCGCGTCGGCGCCGTCACACGGGACAGCGCGGTTTCATCCGGAAGCGTCCGGCGATCCGCCCCCCGCGGGCCACGCCTTCGCCACGGCGGCCCGGACGATCCCCGCGTCGAAATAATTCGTCGACATGCCCGCATCGACGACGAGGCCCTGGGCGTTGATGCCCGCGGAACGCTCCGAAAGAAGGAAGACCGCCGCGTCCGCGACTTCCTCGGTGCGCACGGCCTGCCGCCGCAGCGTTGCCTGCTCCGCATAAAGGTAGTAGTCGAGATAATCCGGAATGCCCGCCGAGGCGCTGGTCTTGAGCAGACCGGCGCACACCGCGTTGAAACGAACCTGCGAGAACCGGCTGAACGACTTCGCGAGGAAGCAGAGGGTCGAGTCCAGCGCCGCCTTGGCGGGCGCCATGTAACCGTAAGGCTCGGCCGCCATCCGGGTCGTCGAGATCGAGATCGTCACGACCGACGCCTCGTTGCCCAGCACGGGCTTCAGCGCGTTGGACAGCGCCACGAGCGAGTAACACGACACCTCGACGGCCTGGAGGAAGTCCTTGCGGCTGACTTCGTGAAACCTGCCCGTGAATCCTTCGTAGTTGGCGAACGCCACGGAATGAAGGAAGCCGTCGAGCGCGATGCGTCGTCCCGCGATCGCGGCCGCGAGGTTCTGAATCTGCGCGTCGCTTTGCACGTCGCAGACGAAGATTTCGCGGTCCGGGAGGAGCTTCCGGACGCCTTCGCGGCGCGCCTCGGAGCGCACGCTGTAAAGCACGGTCGCGCCCTGCTCCTCGAGGCGCCGGGCGGCGTGCCACGCGACGCTCTTGCGGTTGGCGACGCCCAGCACGAGAAACGTCTTGCCCGCCAGGTTCAGGAAGCTCTTCATGTGCCCGCTCCCGCCGCCGCGTCCCCTCGGTGCGTCCGCGTCACGGCGAACCTGCAGCGCAGCGCCGTCTCGTCTGCGACCGACGCCTTGCCCGTCATGAAGAACGCGCCGCCGAGTTCCTCGTCCAGCGCGACGTGAATCTGAAGGCGATCGCCAGGCCTGACGACGCGCTTGAACTTCGCCTCCAGGATGCGGGTCACGACCGGGACGGAATCGCCGTCCGCGTCCGCATTGCGCCGCTGCATCAGGATCGCCCCCGCCTGAAGGCAGCACTCACAAAGGAGCACCCCGGGCATCACCGGGTCGCCGGGAAAATGCCCGGAAAAGAACGCAAGGTCCGGCGCGGCGCGGAACACCGTCGTGACGGCGTCGTCTCCGATCTCGACCACGTCGTCGACAAAAAGAAACGGTGGGCGGTGCGGAAGCAGCGCCAGCCAGTCAGCTCGGTTCATCCGGGGCATCCTAGGGCGCGACGGCGCCGTTTGCACGCCGCGGCGCCTCCGGAACACCGCTCAGTTCGCCGCGGCAGGGATCGCGCACAGATCGCGCTTCGCCTCGTCGTCGAGGGCGATGTCCAGCGCCGCCAGGTTCTCTCGAAGCTGCGCGAGCCGCGTCGCGCCGAGAATCACGCTGGAGACGCCGGGCTGCCCCAGCGCCCACGCCAGCGCCGTCTGCGCCCGCGTACACCCGAGGCGGTCCGCCACCGGCTGCACCGCCCGCGCCCGCTCGACGTTCTCCGGCGTCACGAGCTTGTCGCGCAGCCAGTCAATGCGGGACATGCGCGACCCCTTCGGAACGCCTTCATCGTACTTGCCGGTCAGCAGTCCCGACGCCAGCGGACTCCAGACCACCGCGCCCATCCCGTGCCGCGCCAGCGCGGGTTGCACGTCTTCGAGGTACTTGCGGCGGTAGAGGACCGAAAGCTGGGGCTGCTCGACCTGCGGAGCGTGAAGATTGCGCCGGTCGCACAGCGCGCGAACGTCGTTCACCTGCGCGCCCGTCCACTCACTGGTGCCCCAGTAAAGCACTTTGCCCTGACGGATCGCGTCGTCCATCGCGCGGGCGGTCTCCTCCAGCGGGGTCTCGTCGTCGAAACGGTGGCAGAAATACAGGTCGAGGTAATCCACCCCGATCCGCTCGAGGCTTCGGTCGATCGACTCCAGAATATGCTTGCGCGACAGGCCGCGGTCGTTCACGTCGTCGCTCATCGGAAAGTAGACCTTCGTCGATATCACCAGCTCATGCCGCGGCAACTCGCACAGGACGCGCCCCATCGCTTTCTCGGCCTTGCCTTTTTCGTAGACATCGGCAATGTCGAAAAAGTTGACGCCCGCGTCGAAGGCCGAGGTGATGAGTCGACGCGTCGCGGCGCGGTCGTTGAGGCTTCCGCCGAACGTCGTCCACCCCCCCAGACCGAACACGCTGACGCGCGTCCCGCATCGGCCCAGCGGACGGTATTGCATCGTGATGCCCTTCATGCTCCCCTCCTGCAAAGGCGCGTCGCGGACCTCGCGCACGAGCAATCCCCCGCGACCCTCGCGGCCCGCCCTGCGCCTCCGTCAAGGAGGGTTCGTACCCGAAGCGCCGGCAAGTTGAAAGCGGTCCTTCTCCAGCGTCACCCCGAGCGCGGCGAGTTCCGACCGCTTCGGGGTCAGGGCCTCAACGATGCGCTTCATTTCCTGCTCCGCCTCTCGCAGCCTTGCTCGGAAGGTGCTCATCTGCGCATCAAGCGCCGCGCGCTGCCGGGCGATCTTCTCGAACTCCGGTCCGCCGCGCTGACCCCCTCCTCCCCGGCCGCCCTGCCGCGCGACGAGTTCCGCCGCCTTGCGGTCCAGCTCCGTCATCTCCGCCATCATCTCCCTCAGATCAGAGGTCAAGCCGTGCGAAAGCGAATCCATCTTGAACCACTCCGAAAGCAACGACCGGGCGTCCGCTTCGGCGCTGTTGTATTGAATGACGATGCCTGACAACCCCTCCGGCAGCTCGACGGGCGCGATCGTGTAAACGCCGCGTTCCCGCGGAGCCGCCGAGGATCGCGCCGGCGGCGCATTCTGCACAGGGGATGGTGAGTGCTCCGCGTCCGGGGCGATCGCGTACATCAACAAGGCGAGGTTTCCGGCGTCCGCCGCGCGCCCCGCCCCGCGCGCCGCGTTCATGCCGCCGCGAAGCGCGCCAAGCACCGCATCCGTCAGCTCCTTCGTCTGAGGATCGTCGGGACGAAGACGGCGCAATGCCGCAAGACCTGAGACCGCGGAGGAGAACGCGCCGGTGTTCGCCCAGCGCCGGACCGAGTCCGCGAGGGATCCCGTCGATCGGGTTCGAATGATCTCCTGTATCACCACCGATCGCGGGTCGTCGCTTGCATTGTCGTAACGCCAGAGGACCAGGTTCCGCAGGAGCGCCGCCGACTCTCGCGGTCCGTAAGCGGCGGTTTCATAAAGAAAAGCGCCGCTTCCGGTGGCCAGAAGGTCGAACGACGTCAGAATCACGACAGGCCTGCCGCCGACCTCGACGGCCTCGATCCGCGGTCCGGTCCCCTTCAACGTCGACCGTCCCCAGCGGTTCGGGATGAATTCACCAAGGTGCGCCCCTCCCGGAATCTCCCCCGTCAAGACGGGATGATCCGCTGGAAACTCGTGTCGGTTTCCCCCGAGCAGATCCGCCAACGTGGCCAGCAGGCGGTGCCCCGCGCCAGCGGACGACGGATTCTGCGACGAGGCCTCGATCCAGATCAACGCTCCGCCCCGGACCAACTCAACCAGCCGGTCCCGCATCGGCGCAGTCGGATCCGCCTCGCCGCGAGCCTCCACGTAAACCAGATCGACCGCGGCGTCGGGCGCCAGGTCGGAAAGATCGCACGTGACGAGGCTCAAACCGACGTCGTGATCGAGACGCCGGGCGATCGCATCCCAGCGCCCCGCCGTCGCCTCGCTACCGCGACCCGGGCCCAGCGACGCAATCATCAAGTGTCCTCTCGCAGGAACCCCCGGTCCGGAAAACTCGGGAGGACGAAGGCGCTTCGGAAGCTGGTGGTACTCGGGCGCGGCGCAAAGTCGCAGGTTGGTCATGACGTTGAACAAGTCGCCGTGGCGCTCGTCGAGGTTCTGGTGCCACGCCCCGGCGATGTCCGCCGGGCACAGGTACACGCACGTCCTCCTGCCGTCGCCGAGCCCCTCGATCCGCAATTCCTCCGCAAGCCTCGCGGCGCCTTCCGCGGGCAATGCCGTGTACACGGGATGACCGGGCGGAAGTGCGGCAAACGTCCAGGCGCGGTCGCCGAAGATCTCCGCGCAGATTTCACGAAACCCCGACGAAAACCGCTCGGACGCAAGATCGGCGTGCGCGAAAACCGTCCCTCCCGCGTCGACGTAATCCCGCAGCCGCAGCTTCTGCGCCGCCGACAACAACGGCCGGTCGAACCCGCTGATGACCAGGATCGGCGCGTCCAGCCAGTCAGACAGGGGAGCCTCGACCGAGACGACCTGCCACTTGTATATCCGCTCGTGCTTTGCGGAGAGGCGGCTGGTGAGGAAATGAAGATCCCGGTAATACCGGTTCCAGTCCTCGCCCGCTCCGTAGCACAGCTTCGCAAAAAGCACGGGCGCCCGGCCGTAAGTCAGAAACAGAAGGTGAAACGCGTCGTTGACCGTGCCCGACGATCCGGGCGGAATCGACTGCACCCCCGCCCGGTACCAGTCCACGTCGCCGATCAGCTTCCTCCCGGACGCAACGCCGAGGCGCTCCAGCCCGAAAAGCTGGTAAGGCCCTCCGGTCAGCAGATCATGCTCCGCCAGCCACCCGAACCCGCGCTCCGCGGCACGCAGCGCCCGCTCCACGTCTTCGGTTCCGCGCCCGCGCGACGGCACGCCGCGAAGCCGCGTGTAAGGCGGCTCCCGGCGAACGAGGTGCTGCGCCATCGTGACCAGCAGGGTGTTCACGCCCGCGGTCGTCATCGTGGCCGTCCCGGCAGGCTCACCGCTGTAAGACCAGCTCCCGTCGTCGTTCTGGTACGTCAGCCAGTGCCGCAGGATCCGCTCCCAGTGCGCATCCGGAACTTCAGCCGACGCCGTCTCGGCCGCCCACAACCCCAGCACCGCGAACTGCGAACATGAGTGATCGCCGCCCGTGCCCTCCGCGTCGTACCCGTAAAAACCGTCGCTCTTGATCGTCCCGACCAGCCAGTCCGTGTCCGTCTGAAGCCGCCGACGGTATTCGCGGCGGAGTTCATCTTCTCCGGTGCGCGACGCCAGCAGCGCCCAGACCCCCGCCCGAAGTCCGCGACTGTAAGTGCCGGGCAGCGGATGCTCGGCCAGGTAGCGGACGGCGCGCTCGATCGTCTCATCATGCCAGGGAACACCGGCGGACAGCAGCGCGAAGGTCGCCAGCGCCGTCACGCCTCCCGCGTGAACGCCGCCCAACTCGCCGGAAAACGAACCCCGCTCCGGCCCGTCGACAACCTGTGCGGCCTTCAAACCCCGGACGAGTTCCTCAATCCGCGCGTCCACGTGCGCGTCATCAGGCGGAACGGCTCCGGCGACGCCGCATCCGAAGGCGCATACCCCCCCCAGAAAAACGACCCCCCGGTAATGTCGAAATGACCGCACGTCCGGCGCCTCCAGACCTCGCCTTGCTGTCGCTGTCCCTCTGCTATCGGATTATTCGAGGATCGGTCTTGCCGTTCCAGGGGTCGGTTCCCGACCCCGTGTCCCCTCTGACCCGCGGCGTCTTACGAGCCTGCGCCCGGAGGATGATTGCAACCCGTCCCCGGCCTGCTGACAATGCGGCTCTTACGCAAGGAGGCCTGAACATGCGCGGATGCTGGATCTTGTTCATCCTCGGATCGTCCGTCCTGACGGCGATGTCGGCGGGTTGCGCGCCACCGGATTCCGGCGACGGCGGCAACACCAACGACAATTCCTCCGGCGCCCCGACCGACCGGGTCGGCAGCGGCACGGCCCGCATCAGCGGCGTCGTCTACTCCGCAAACGCCGAACCGGCGATCCCGCTCGGCGGCGCGATCCTCGTCCTCGGCGATGCGGTCGCGGTGGCGAAAGTCAACGGCGCCTTCGATCTTTTCGGCGCTCCGGCGGGACTTCAGCCGCTGATCGTGGACGGAACGCATCTCGTCGTCGGCGACGGGCGTTACGGCGCGTTCACGTCGCGCCTTAACGTCGCTCAAGGCGAGCAGCGCTTGCTGGATGAACCGGTCTACCTGCCCTTCATCCCCGTGTCGAGACAGACAACCGTGGTTCCGGAAGAGCAGACGGTCGCGACTTCGGAAAGCGGCGCGGTCTGGACGATCCCGCCCGGCGCGGCAAGGAGGGGCGACGATCTTTATGACGGCTGGGTGGCGGCGATCGATGTCCCGGCGGATCGCGCGCCTCTCCCGCTTCCGGACGACCTTCGCGCCTCGATCGTCTCGTTCCTGACGCTTCAACCGATCGACCTGGCGTTTCAGGGAGGCGTCGCCCCGCGATTTCCGGATGAAGACGCGACGGACGCTGACCCGCGCTTTCAGACGCTTCGTGAGCTGGATGTCGCCACCGGACAATACGAGGACGCCCTGATCCTTCGCCGATCGTCACAGGCGTGGCGGGCGATCAGCGGCGGCATAAGCCGCGCCGGGTGGTTCGCGCGGTCGAGGACAACCCGCGTGCGCGTGTACGAACCCTGCACCGAATCCGGCGCTCCCTGCGTTGCGTCGTGGACGGATGCCCGGCGCACCGTCCGGTCCTTGCGCGCGGGCACGGTCGCCGGCGCGCGGGCGACGCTTGAACGTCTCGCACGCGCGATGCTCGATCATGAACGCACGGTCGAAGGCGCGCAGGCGCTGGCGGCGGCGGCGCTGGGGGATTTCCGCATCTGCCGCGAAAACGTCGCCGGAATGCTCGCCGCCTACCGTCGCCTCGACGAGGCGGAGTCGCTCCTTGCCGCGATCCGGACCGCGACGGACGCGTGCGACGGCGACGCCGCATGTGACGCCGGCGACGAACCGGCCGAACTTCGCGCCGCCCGCGCCGCGCAGACCGCCAACGCGCTCGTCGCCGCCCTCTCCGATCATCTCCCCAGGTTCAACCGCCTCGACGCCGCGTTCAAGGCCGTGTCCCCTTTTTTTGACGGCACAACCTTGATCGAAGAATCCTCGCTCGAAGCGTTTGAGCAGGCGGTGCTCGATGTACTTGAGAGTTTCGTGGCGTTCGACCCGCTGCGGTCGCCCGCCGACGCTCACGACGAACTGCTCGACCGGCTCGACGCCGTCCACCGCGCGATCGACGAGGCGCTTCAGTCCTACCGCGGTCCGGTCACAGAGTCGGCGTCCGCGCCGATCCACGTCATGCAAGTCGGGCTTGATCAAGGCCTGCGAGCGCGCGGCGAAGTCTTGTCGGGGGCATCCGAGCTGACCCTTGCGGATCAGCCGGAACCGTCGCATCTCGTGGCGATCGACTCGTCCGCCGGGCGGTGCAGTCTCCCGCGCAACGTCTTCACGTGGTTGACTGAGAATCCGCCCCTCGACATCACCCTGGACAGGCGGTTTCACAAGCGGGCGCTGACGGGAGGGATTCCCGCCGCGGAGGAATTGTCTCCGCAGTCGCCGATCTGCGTTTTCCAGGTGTCCGGCGTCGAGCGTGAAGGCGCGAACGTCTTGTTCACCGGCGACGCGGGCGCGCAAGTCGGATTCACCGTCGACGGCGGACCTCTTGCGTTCCTGTCCGGCGAGGGGTTTCACGTCACGAATCTCCCTCGCGGCGGTCGTTACGATCTGGTCGCGTTAAGCGACCGGGAGGACGCGGCTTCAAAGGTTCGCATCCAGTTCGACCCGGACCCGGCGTGGTTCGACTTCGACCAGCCGGTCGCCGGAACATTCGATCTTTTTCGACGCGCGGAGATCGTCTTCATTGAAGCCCTCTCCGGCGAGACCGTCCTGGCGGAGATCGCCTGTTGCGGCGCGGACGGAACGGCTTTCGAGGTGGGTCTGTATGACCCGGCCGGCCGGCGGCTTCGAGCAGACGAACGTCCCGGTTCAGGAGGCGCTGCGCCCCTCCTCGGGTTCGACATCGTTGAGAACGGGCTGCATCGCCTCGTCGTCAGGCCCTCCGCGGCCGCCTTCGGCGACTACCGGATCGTCGTCAGCAAAGCGCCCGCTCCGCAGGTTCGGGACATCCAGCCGGGCGAGGAGGTCACGCTGGATTTCACGGTGGAGCAGCCGGCGGTGATGCTGCGCTTCACGGCGGCGTCCGGACAGACGGCCGAAATCTCGGGACTTTCGTCCGACAACGTCGATCGCGTCGACCTGCGCGTCACGACGTCTGAGGGAGAAGTCATCGTTGACCGGGCGGCGCTGTATTTCGACGGATCGTCTTTCTCCCGTGTGCGCTTTCCGGCGGCGCGGTCGGCGACGTATCTGGCGACGCTTCGGGCGCCAGGCGCGGACGCGCCGGCCGCGGGTTCCTGCGTCCTCCGGCTTGATCTGACCTCCGCAACGCCCTGACGATATCCGTAACAGGCGGCTCATGCGCATCAGCGAGATCTTTTTCAGCATTCAGGGCGAGGGCAAGCTGTCCGGCGTTCCCAGTGCCTTCATCCGCACGACGGGCTGCAATCTCCGCTGCACCTGGTGCGACACGCCTTACACGTCGTGGACGCCGGAAGGGGAGGACATGACGATCAACGCGATCCGCGACCGGATCGCACCGTATCCGACGCGCTTCGTCGTCCTCACCGGCGGGGAGCCGCTGCTGCAGAACGACGTCGTCGAACTGACGCGCCGTCTCCGCGACGACGGTCGTCACGTCACGATCGAGACCGCCGCCACGGTTTACAAGCCCGTCGTGTGCGACCTCGCCAGCCTCAGCCCGAAACTGACGAATTCAACGCCTCTCACCCGCGACGAGGGGAAGTACGCCGAGGCGCATGAGCGCGACCGCTTTCAACCGGACGTGATCGAGGCGTTCATCCGCGCCGCGCCGGACTTTCAGTTGAAGTTCGTCGTCGAGCGCGAGCAGGACGTCGAGGAGATCGACCGGATGTTGCAGCGACTGCCGGACGTGCCCCCGGAAAACGTCCTGCTGATGCCCGAGGGAACCGACGCGGCAAGTCTTCTGGAGCGAGGCCGGCGGGTCGTGGAAACGTGCAAGTCCCGCGGCTTCCGCTACTGCCCGCGCCTGCACGTCGAGCTTTTCGGCTGCCGCCGCGGCGTCTGATCCGAGGCTTTGACCGCGCGGACGGCCGGGGTAAGATGCCCGAGGGGTGACCCACGGGGCGTATCCGATGCACACCGACCCTTTGCGACGCGAACCGCGCATCGTTCACCTCGCCGCCGGTCCTCATCAGACGACTGACGGCGTCGCCGCTGACCTTGCCGCCGCGGGAATTCCCGTCGAAACCGTCTCCGATGTCTACGCAGCCCTCGCCTCCGCCTGCCTCCTGAAGCGCGCCGGCCGCAGCGTCGTGCTGGTCGCCTGCGTGGATGAAATGTTCGACGAGGAGCTTGAGCTTTTCTCGATGCTTGAGGGGTCCGGCGACGCGGTCAAGACCTTCGTTTACGGAGACCGCCGATCCGCCCCCCTGATGCAAAGCGCTCTGGATCGCGGCGCCCGGAACCTCTCCCTCCTCCCCGAGCACTTGGCGCGCGTCACGCCTTGCCGCCCGTCTTGCGCCCCTCGCAGACCCGAGGAATCCCGCGCCGACGCCGCCATCCTGCGACTCAATGCCGAAGCCTCCGTCGCGCCGCCTGCGGACGAAGGCGACGCGGACCCCCGCGACGGCAAAATCTTGGAATCCGCGGTGCGCGTTCCCTGGCTGCGGTATGCGGACACCCCCCGCCGGGTTCCGCCGGCCGACCGCCCCCGCGCGGCCCGCATCGAGACCGAAGCGGACTCCGGCCCGAATCCCGCCACCTTCGACCCGCCGCTCCTGACCCGCGCGGAGCTGGACGCGCTCCTCTCCGATCTGACGGATTCCGCGACCGCGCCATCGCGCGAGGAGCGGTCCACATGAGCGGATTCGGATCGCCCACGCCGCATCCGGACCGAGGCTTCACGGCGACGGCGGAGTGTCGATCCTCGCAGCGATCCTTCCGGATCGTTGTTTTCCCGTCCGTGTCTTTCCTCAACGAATTGCAGGCCGACGTGTCGCGGCGATGTCCGGGCGGAAAGGTGGAGGCGCAGGACACAATGCTCGCCGGCATCGCCTCCCTCGGGCGTCAGCCTGCCGATATCGTCATCATCGGCGTCGAGGCTGCGCATCCCCGGTTGGCCGAAGCGGTCAGCGCCGCGCGGCGCCTGACGGGTCCGCACGCCCGGATCCTTCTGTGCTGCGTGCCCGAGGCGGAGCCAGCCGCGCGTCGCGCGATGCGCGCCGGCGCCGACGGTTACGTGCTGCATCCGCTGTGCGGCGCGCAGATCGATGAAGCGCTCGGGCTTTCGGCGCCGGTCACGTGGGACGAGGGCCGACTCACCCGCGTCGCGCCCGGCGCGTCCGCGGCGGAGCTGGAAGCCCTCGCAAGAGCGCTGACCCGCATCGGCGGTCCGCCGCGGCCGCTCCTCGAAGCCCTGGTCGCCGCGGTGCGCACCGCGCTTCGCGCTGAGTCCGCCGCCCTCGCGACGCCGCGAGGTCACGTCGTCAGCGGTCCGGATGTCGGCGCGCCCGTGCTCGTATGTCCGGTCGCCGACGACGCGGGATCCCTCGGCGAGCTTCGCGTCGGCCCGAAAGTGCGCGGCGCCTACCGCCCCGACGACGCCGAGAGGCTCCAGGTCTACGCCGCCTTGTCCGCGCACCTGCTTCGCGCTTCCCGACGCCAGCGGCGCTGGCGGCGCCTCGCGCAGACCGACGCCTTGTGCGGCGTGCTGAACCGGCGCGCGTTTGAGCCGCGCCTCGAGCGCGTTCTCGAGCAAGCGCGGGATCGACGCATGCCCGTCACCGTCGTCTGCCTCGATCTCGACGACTTCAAGAACTACAACGACGTCTTCGGTCATGACGTCGGCGACGACATTCTCCGCCGCACCGCGCAGTTGATCCGCGCCGGATGCCGTGAGCACGACCTCGTCGCCCGCCTCGGCGGAGATGAGTTCGCCGTCGTCTTCTTCGACCCGGCGGGCCCGCGGGTCGCAGGCTCCCGACACCCCGAAAGCGCAATCCGCGTGCTCGACCGGTTCCGCGAGGCGCTAAGCCGGGAGTCGTTCACTCCCCTCGGAGCCTCAGGACGCGGACGCCTGACGATCAGCGGAGGACTCGCCTCATTTCCCTGGGATGGCGGGGAGGTCGCCGCCCTGCTTCACCGCGCGGATCAGGCCCTGCTCGAAGCAAAACGCCTGGGCAAGAACCGCATCGTCCTCGTCGGAGATCCCGACGGGTTCGCACCCCGCGCCGCCGCTCCCGGCGCGCCTTGACGCGCCTCGTGTCGGCGTCGCGCCGGTCTGGCGCGATCGAACGACGTTCTACGCCGCTGTCCGGCCCTCAATCTGCGACAACGCCGCATGCACGTCATTCAGTGCCGCCCGACGCTGCTCAAACGGCGCCAGCCCCGGCGCCGCCACCCGCGTCATGAGCAGATCCTCAAGCATCGACCTCGCGGACAGAACGCCCTCCGGAGCTTCCCGTGCCTCCCGGACGTCGCGCAGCGCCCGCGCGTACATGACCGTCAATCCCACCACGTAAATGACCGTGACCACGACCAGCCCGCTGAGAATCTTCACCGCGCCCAACGCCGCGACGATCTGATAAAGCCCCCCCGCAACCCCCGTCACCCCTTCCGCCGACGCCACGTGCAACACCCCCTCCAGCACCGGCTGCACCAGCGGAAACCACCCGATCACGAACCAGACCAGCCCCCGCTTCCACCACGACGGCGCCGCATCACGCTCCCGAGCCGCCGCGATCACACGCTCCTCGAGCTGATGCACCAGCTTCGCGCTTTCCGAACGAAGCCCCTCCGCCGTCGATCGGACGTCGTTCGCGCCGCCGGGGCTCAACCGCAAACGCGAAACCAGATCCGCCTGATCCGACGCGATCCGGGATCGCACCAGCCGGATCCGCTCCTCCAGATCGATGCCGGACACGTTCAACGCCTCGTCGGGCGCGCCGACCGCCGCCTTCGGCGACGACGTCAGCCGCTGTCCCACCCAGCGCGGCAGCCACCCGAAAAGACCGTTAACCCACCCCAGCACCGGCCAGTCCGCAAGCCGATGCGCCAGCAACTCCTCCGCCAGGCGTCCGTCCGATCGCGCCCGGGATGAAAGTTGCCCCACCGCCTCCGCGACATACTCCGGACCGAACCCCTCGCAAAGAAGTTCGCGCCGGTACTCCTCGTCGCAGATCCGTGTCAGACGCTCATTGATCCGGTCCAGGTCGAAGTGCTTCCGAAGCAGCGACGCCCCGACCTCGCACTCGCGGCGACGGTTCGCCTCCTTGATCCGCCGGACCTCCTCCGCCTTCACCGGCCCGAGCACACGATCCCGCATCCGCCGGAACTCCGCGCTCATCCGCCTCGAAAGCTCGAGCACCGCCTCACGATCCTGAGGGTAGCGCCGCCACTGCGGATCGTCCCACAGCCACTGCACACGCGCCGCGAAGGCTTCCTCCGTCGGAAACTCAGCCGCCGAAAGAAAGTGTCTCCCCTCCTCGCCGCCCAGCCCGGCCCGGCTCGTCGCCGCCAGGAACCACCGGCGCTGGGCCTCCAGAAACGCCGCCGCGCGATCTCCGCTCTGCCCGACGAACACCTCCGCGTCGGTCAGCAGCTCGTCCACCTTGTTCAGGATGCAGTGAACGTTGCCGGGATCCTTCAGCACGCGCCGCGCCAGCGAAACCCACGCCCGATCCCCCGCCTTCCGCGGCGTCACCACCCACAACACCCGATCCAGCAGCGGCGCAATCTGTCGGACGATCCGCGCATGATCGTCGAACTCGCTGTCGAAGTCCGGAAGATCGACCAGCACCACGTTCCGAACCGCATCCACCCGGTGCGCCACGGTGTCGATCGTCGTCAGCCGCGAAAGATCCTCGAGGCGGCTCATGACCGCGGCGCCCGCCGACTCATGCACGTACGCCAGCGGACGCGACGTTCCCTCGCCCACCTCGTCGGGATCCACCGAAATCGGAACCCCGACCAGGTTGTTCACCAGCGTGCTCTTGCCCACGTCCTTGCCGCCGAGCAGTCCGCAAAGCACCACCTCATCCGAAAGCGCCCGCAGCGCGCCCAGCTCCAGATCCGCCGCCGAGGTGTTGGTCAATTCGGAAAGCCGCCGGTTCAGCGACTCCAGCGGATCCGTGATCGACCCGGTCACCGCCGTCATGAGCCTTCCTCCGCATCTTCAAGGCGAGTCAGCGCCGCCGTCAGAGGATCCTCCGCCGGCATCACCCAGCGCGACGCGCCGGCGTACTGCTCGTCGGCGCACTGCCGCGTGTAATCATCCACCAGCGCCGCGAAGTCCGCGCAGGCGTCCCGCACCGCCAGAAACTCGATGCTGCCGATCAGTCGCTCCCGCGCGACGTGCGCAAGCCGGCCCAGCGGTTTCGCCCCGGCGGCCCCGCCCCCCAGCGCCGCCAGAATCAGCGGCAGCGGGATCCCCAGCAGCGGACCGGGAACCGCCGCCAGCAACACCACCACCGCCACGCCGCCCGCCACGGTCAGTCCCAACCCCTGACACTCCGCCGAAACCTTCGACGACCACGCCGTCAACGAGGCATCCACCCGCCGCCCCGCCGACGCCACGCGCTCACGCCAGATCAGCTCAGCGGAAAAAACCGGCGCCGGCGACGTCTCCCCCGTCCAGTTGCGGACTTCGCCCCAGAACCGGCTCGTCTGCGCCACGCTCGTCAACTCGTGATGCCGACGACGCGCCGCCTGCTCAAAGTACGCCCACGCCCGCGAAAGACGGTCGCCTTCCCGAACTTCCGCGCTCGATCCCTCCGCCCGCGACGCATCCCCGGACCCCGACCGCGGCGACAACCACCCCAGCATCGGCACGCGCGTCAACACACGCTCCAGCTTGCGCCGCTGCTGGTCGATCCAGTCCCGTGCCTGACGGATGCGCAACACACGCGACACCACGTCCAGATGCTCTCGTTCAGCCGGCGTCATCAGCGCCGGATAACAATCCCAGGACTGCACCTTGAACCGCGCAGCCGCCGCGTCCAGCGCGACCCGCAGATCCCGCAGTCGCGCCGTCCGCTCGCGGTTCTGGTTCAGCACGTCCCCGGCGGATTCCGACGTCAGACGCCGAAGGTGCGCCGACCGCGGCTCGCCGCGCCCGCGCACAAAAGCCTCCACCGCATCCAGCGCGCCCGGCGCAAACCGGCAGAACCCGCGCCCGCGACGGAATTCCAGAATCACCGCGCTCTCCGCTCCGAGGCGCCGCCCTTGTTCTCGCAGGCGTTCCTCCTGCTCCGAACTCAAGGCCCCCTCGCGCGTCCGGTTAAACACCGCCAGCCGCGGCTGACGAAAACGCGCCGCCTGCTGCTTCAGATCCGCGATCGCCTGGCGGTCGAACCACCGCTCGTGGTCGATGACCACGACCAGCCGGTCAAACCACGGCATCAGCGAGAGCGTCACGTCGCCTTCCGTCCGCGCGTCCTCCGACGTGAAATCCGGCGTGTCGATCAACGCCACGTCGCGCAACGCCTCGACCGGATGCGAGAGGATCAGAACTTCCCCGGGCGCCCCCACCTCCTCGCCGTCCAGACCGGCTTCACGGCACGTGAGCGTCGGCCACAACCGGCGCTCCCTGATGAGTGCTTCAATCCGCTCGACCCGCGACGCATGAACCGCGACGATCGGCCCCAGCGTCGCATGTCCCCGCGCTGTGACGCGGCTGGCGCGGTGACCCTCCAGCAGATTGTTGAAAAGCGTGCTCTTTCCCGACGAGGCCCCGCCCACCACCGCGACGAATTGCAGCCCGCTGTCGTCAACCTGACGCATCCTCAGGCTCAGCACCGTCTGCTGCGCCTGATCCGTCCACGAGAACTTGTACACGTCGCGCAGGCGACCGCCGTGCTCGGCGAGGACGTCCAGCGGGTCGCGGAAAACAGAGGGTGATGGCGCGGTTGAACTCATGCCGTCGGAAACACGATCCCGGGACGTCGGCGCACCGCCGCCGCGCGATGCGCATGACCGGTCACAATGCGCGGTCTGCGCCCACGAAGCTCAGCGCCCCTCACGCAGCGCCAGCGGCGGCGCCAGCACTTCGGAGAGTATTACCGCCTTGCGCAGTTCATCAAGACTCAGCTCCGTCGAGAAAAACGTCGCAATACGAGGGGGCGGTCCGCCGCCGGCTTCGGGCGCCGAAGTCTCGCCCTCCGCCCGGCTGACCGCTCCACCGATCCAATCCGATCCGACCTGCCGCGTGCGAAGCTGTTCCTCGAGTCGCCCCGGGCGCTTTGCCGCGGACGAATTCGGGTGCGCCTCCGCCGGTCGCGCGGGCGGCGCGCCGCTTCCCGACGATCGACGCCGCGTTGAACGTGACCCGCCCCCCTCGCGCCCGCCCCGCGGCGCATTGTGCGGTCGCGCATCTGACGATCGCGATGGAACGGGAGGCGGAACCTGCCTCTCCGATCGCGGAGCAGTCGGTGCCGACGGCGGACGCTGCGCGGCAGCCTCTGCGCGCGATGATGCGGTCGGCCGCGCCGACGGCGGACGCTGCGGCCGAGCGGACGGCGGCGCGGCAGGTGGACGCTGCGGCGGCGACGCCGGACGCGGGTGCGGCGGCGACGCCCCGGTGGAGCCGCCGGACTCGTTCATCTTCCGACGTTCCTCCTCAATGATCCGCCTCAGCGTCTCGTCGCTGTCCGGCTCCTCCGCACCGCCGCTGCGCCGTCGCAGCACGGCGCCGAGCATCGGCAGGACCACGATGATGATGAAGAACACGATCTCAAGAATGTCGCCGAGCGCAAAGCCTCTGCCTTGGGCAAGAAGGGTCATCATTGTGCTTTCCCTCGCGTCTTTCGCGGTTTTCGCGTCCCTCGCGGTTCACGCCGCGTCCCGCATGAACGCCTCGTCTCGACCTGCGCCCGTCTCTGTCCGATCCGCGCCTGTCAGGAAGCGTGCTTTCGCCGCAAGCGTCGGTTGTTCCGCACGACCTCGGAAGCGCCGATCCCGCCTCCTGACGGACGCGGCTCTGTTATTCATGCCCCGCCGCAGCTCAGCGCCGCCGCGCCAACCCCTCAACCGCGCTTCTCCGCCGACCCGTCTGCCCCCGCCGACGGTCCGCCGCCGATCGTCTCGCGCATCTGCGTGTCCGCCTGAAGGTTCTTCATCCGGTAGTAATCCATGATGCCCAGGTTCCCCTTGCGAAACGCCTCCGCCATCGCCTTCGGAACCTCCGCCTCCGCCAGCGTCACCAGCGCCCGGTTCTCCTCGATCTTCGCCTTGTTCTCCGCCGCCAGCGCGATCGCCATCGCCCGCCGCTTTTCGGCCTCCGCCTGAAACCGCCGCTTGTCCGCCTCCGCCTGGTCCGCCTGAAGCTTCGCTCCGATGTTGTCCCCCACGTCCACGTCGGCGATGTCGATCGACAGAATCTCGAACGCCGTCCCCGCGTCCAGCCCCTTCGCCAGCACCGCCTTGCTGATCCGATCCGGGTTCTCCAGCACCTGCTTGTGCGTGTCCGCCGACCCGATCGCGCTGACGATGCCCTCGCCCACCCGGGCGACGATCGTCTCCTCCGTCGCACCGCCGATGAGCTGCTTGATGTTCGTCCGCACCGTCACCCGCGCCTTCGCCTTGAGCTGAATCCCGTCCTTCGCCACCGCATCGATCGTCTGCTTGCCGAGCTTCGGGTTCGGCACGTCGATGACCTTCGGGTCCACGCTGGTCCGCACCGCGTCAATGATGTCGCGCCCCGCAAGGTCGATCGCGCACGCCTTCTTCCAGTCCAGGTCGATCGCCGCGCGGTCGGCCGCAATCAGCGCATTGACCACGTGAATCACGTTCCCGCCGGCAAGGTAGTGGCTTTCGAGATCGTTCGTGGATATCTCCTTGACCTTGGCCTTGACGAGCTGAATCTTCGCCAGCGTGATGGCGCGCATGTCGACCTTGCGCAGGTACATGCCGATCAGGTTGAACATGCTCACGCCGGCGCCGCTGGAGAACGCCTGAATCCACAGATTCAGGAACCGGCCGATGAGAAACAGAAACGTCAAGCCCATCAGGCCCGCGACGACCAGCACGGCCACAAACCACGTGGACGCCTCGGCCAGCAGCGGAGTCAGGAAATCCTTCATCATCTGTTTTACTCCCTTTCTTGTCGTCCAGACTGCGTGTGTCGGGCGGCCGCGACCACCAGTTGGGCGGATCGCACCGCGATCGCGATGACCGGCGTCCCCGCGTCGATCTGTCCGACCTCCGCCAGGCAGGCGACGCGATCCTGTTCAAATTCACATATGCCCACCGGCCGCAACGGCGTGCGGGCCACCCCTCTGGCCCCGACCAGGGTCGTCAAACGCTCGACATCGATGCCCACGTCCTGCGGCGTCCGCTCCGTATTCGGATGAATCAGACGCCTTCCGATCGGCGTGCGATGCAGATTCTTCACCCCGATGTAGGCCAGGACCGGCCAGACCACGACGCAACTGACGATTGCACAGAACCCGGCCGTGGACCCGAAATGAACGAACACGCGATACGTGCCCGCCGCCAGCAACCCCAGACCCACCACCGTCAGTACGAAATGTGACGGCAGAAAAATATCGGCCACCAGAACGGCAAGCCCCGCGGCGAACAACAACCCGATGACGACAAGCTCGCTCATGCCAACCACCGTCGCAGGCCCTCAAGCCCGACGCTCAGGAGGCTCCCGGCGAAGTAGAGCCGAAAACCCCGCTTGCTCAAAATCCCGGTCGCTCGTCAATGCCTCGGTCAAACCCCGCTCCCGCATCGCGACGAAGGTCGTGCAATCGGTGAAACTCCACCGCTTGTCCGAATGCCGCTCAAAAAAACGCAAACCCTGATCAAGCAGCGGCGACGACGCTTGCACGATCATTATGTCCGGATCGCAACGAAGCTCCTGCACCGTCTGAATTCCGATCCGGCGCAAATGCGGCGCGCTAAGCGCATCGAGAAACTATTCAGTCGTCACCAGCGGCCCGCGAATGACGTCCTGCCACGCTCTTGCCCTGATGTGGTGTTCATCGTCCTTGAGAACCAAGGCGATCAGGCAGGACGTGTCCAGAAACACCGGCGTCATTTCTCCGGAACTCCCTTGACATAATGCTCGTGTTGTTCCGAGTAATCCGAAGGCATCCCGCCGGTCGTGGCCAGGCGCGCGATCCGTGACAGCACGTGTTCGCCTCGCGGATGCACAAACGTCACCTGAACCGGTGTATCAGGAGGAATCTCCTTCGGAACGGGTTCGTCGAATACGACTTGCTGTCCGTCATAATGTCCCTTGACGACCGTCATGGCCTGCTCCTCCAGTCCGTCTGCGTTCACAGGGATCCTCGCAGCGACAACTCCCAGCCTATGTCGCCGCGAGAAAGAGCACCGCCCTATCGCGCCTGCTGAACGACCACCCGGTTCCCCTGTCGATCGATGATTCTGACGTTGACGCCGCTCTCGATGTACTCGCCCTGCGTCACCACGTCCACCAGAATGTTGCCCAGGCGCATCTTTCCCGCCGGACGGAGCGGTCCCAGCGAGACGCCGATGTCCCCGGGCATGACTTGGCCTTGGTACGGGTCATCCGGAACATTCGAACCTTCATTCAGCGGGATCAGCTTCTGAAAAAGCGGCGACCGCGGCAGGTACCGCGCCAGCACGAACATCCCCGCGAACGATGCAAACATGCCGATGACGACAACCTTCAGGCCGGTGACCAGCCCGTCGATCGTCGCCTGCAACTGCGGCACGTACAACGGCGACGTCCGCCCCGGCTCATCCGGCATGAACGTCGCCACCAGCCCCGCCAGCAGCAGCAACGCCCCGGACACGCCCGCGATCCCGAATCCCGGCAGCACGAACACCTCGACCGCCAGCAGCACGATCCCCACTCCGATCAGCACCAGCTCCCACGTGTTCGCCAGCCCCGTCAGATACGGCGCGCCCACGAAGATCGCCAGCGCGACCAGCGCCACCAGCCCCGGCACGCCCACTCCGGGCGTGTTGAACTCCACGTACGCCCCGAGGAACACGAGGATCAGCAGGAACCCCCGCACATAAGGCGACGTCAACCACGTCGCCAGGTTCTCCGACCACAGCGCGTCCATCCGCGTGATCGTCGCCGCGCCGTAGCGCGTCTGAAGGTCCGCATCCTGCGCGATGACCGCCCGGTTGAACCCGAAGGCGTGCGCCTCTCCGGCGTTCATCTCCAGAAGCTGGTCCTCCCGGTCGATCGGCTGGGTCAGCGCGATCGCCTTCCCCGTCACCAGGTCTACATAAGACTCGACGAGCCTCCACTCCCCGGACGCCGCCGCCCCGTCTTCGCCCATCCCGAGGATCGCCCGCGTCACTTTCTGCACCGCGTTCCCGTCGGAACCCGCCTCGCGCTCGCCCAGCCGCTTCTGCTTTTCCTCGCGGAAGACGAACTCGCGCTCGCCCGTCCGCGCGTTCTCAAGCCACCAGACCTCTCGCTCCGGAATCACGAACGCCTCGCACAGCACTTCGCTGTACCCGTTCAGCTTCGCGGACGACCGGAACCGCGCCAGCACCGGCGTATACACCTTCGGCTGAAGCGCCTCCGGAACCGCGTCCGCCCCCTCCGCGCCGAACATGATCACCTGCGAGTCGCCCATCGTGGACGACGGCGCCATCACGATTTCGTTGCACGCGACGGCGATGATCGTTCCGGCGCTGTGCGCCTGCGGGTTCACCCAGGCCACGGTCCGCAGATCCCGCGTGTTCTCGATCAGGTGCGCAATGTCCAGCGCGCTGTCGAGGTAGCCCCCCGGCGTGTCCAGCTCGAACACGACGAGGTCCGCCCCCGCCTTCCGCGCCGCCTCAATCCGTCGCTTCAAGCTGCCCGTCGTCACGTCCGTGATCTCGTCCTGGATCGTGACGATCGCCGCATGTCGGTAGGACCGACCCGCCGCACCGGCTTCCGCCGCGCTCGGGGTCTTCGGCGACTCCTCCTGCGCAAGGGTCGATTCCGCCGCGGCCGTGCTCGGCTCGGCGGGAGGCGATCCCCCCGCCGCGCCCTCCTGCATCGGACCGGCGGCGATCGGCAGCGGCCCCCACGCCGTCAACGTCGCCCCTGCGACGGCCAGGGCGGACTTCAAACCCAGATGAAGGCGCACGCGCAGCATAAGCCCTCCTCCCGGAAGCCCCGTCGGGACACCCCGCGTTGATTTGGACTTCTCCACGATATCTTAGGTGGATTGTCGGGGCGGACAAGTTGAATTCCTGCCCGAACTTGGAACCGCCTTCGAACCTGCATTGCGGACGAAAGGCGGGGGTCAAAGCGCAACCGAAGGCTCAAACCGCCTCACAACCCCGGTTCACGATCCCCGAAGCGCAGTTTACGCCCCGTCCAGCTCCCAGCGCTCGTCGCGGATCGCCTCGGTGATCCGGTCGGCCATCTCCACCGCCGCCAACCCGTCCTCCGCGGTCACCGCGGGCGACGCGCCGGTCCGCACGCTGGCGAGGAACGCCTCGATCTCGCTGCGCAGCGGATCGCCCTCCTCGACCGCCAGCGGCTCGACCTTCACCAGCGAACTGTAGTCCACCCCCTGCATCTGCGACAGGTCGTCGAAGTTGCGCTCGCGGGCCAGCTTGATCACGTCGATGTGATCGCGGATACGGATCGCGATGCCCGTGCGCTTCTGATAATCCATCGCGACGTACCCGGTCGGCGCGAAGATGCGGATCTTCCGCTCCGTCTTCAGCGCCAGGCGCGACGCCGTCATGTTGACCACCGTCCCGTCCGCGAAGCGGATCCGGGCGTTCGCCACGTCCGCGTGAGGCCCCAGCAGCGCCACCCCCACCGCGTGGACCTTGTACTCCCGCTGCCCCACGAGGTGCAGGATGATGTCGATGTCGTGGATCATCATGTCCGCCACGACGCTGATGTCCGCGCTGCGGAACGTGAAAGGGCTGATGCGGTGCGTCTCGATGAACCGCGGGCGCAGGCTCATCCGCAGCATCGCCTGCACCACCGGGTTGAACCGCTCCGAGTGCCCGACCTGCACGAGCGTCCCGCAGCGCCGCGCCGCCTCGACGATCCGCCGCGCCGACGCCGTGTCCGACGCCAGCGGCTTCTCGATCAGCACCGCGACCCGCCGCTCGATCAGCGGCGTCGCCACCGCTTCATGAAACGCCGTCGGCACGGCGACGCTCACCGCCGCCACGTCGCGCGGAAGCGCTCCCGCGTCCGTCAGCGTCGCGCAACCGTGCTGCGACGCCAGCGCCTCCGCCCGCGCTCGATCCGAATCCACCACGGCGGCAAGGCGGCAACCGGGCAAACCCGCGTACGTGCGGGCATGATGCCCGCCCATCTTCCCCGCCCCGATGACCGCAACCTTCAGTGCTTCCGACATGCAGGGCAGCCTAACCCGCGCATCGCGCTTCAGGCAACCGCCGAACCGCCGACTTCAGACCGCGCAGAGGTTCGGACCTCCTGAATCTCCCCGTGACGACGGTTGCCGGGCGTGGAGTTCGTACGAGCTTACGATCATGCGGAAACATCGCTGCGAGGGACGCCGCCTCGCCGCGGCATCGACCGTCATGTGCCCGGAGCATCCCCCGAGGATCTCAGCCCCCGAGGATTATCCGAGGGTCGTTACTCCCGAGGACCCTCCGAGAGTCTCAGCCCGGTAGGGGCGTTGGAAAACAGCCCAGCACGCCAGTGCTGGGAAAGCCCGCGCGACGGAAACGAAGTCCCGGAGGGACGACAGAAGTTCGGGAGCAAAGGGAAACCACCGCCCGCCAATCCCCCGTCCCTCCCGGACAGGATCGCACGTCACAACGACCGAACATCCAACACGTCGAGCCTGCGAATCCGTTGATGACTCCGGTTCCGTCTTTACCGCCTCGCTGACGCCCTCCCCCGCGCCCGTCTGTTCACATTGGCGCGCCAACGCCAGGTCGCGCCGCAGCCCTCACCCCGCGCTGACGCCCTGCCACGTCTGAAGCAGATGCATGTAATTCGCCCGCTCATACACCTGCGGATTCGGACACCGCGAAAGACTCAGGCTCCCGACAAGCTGCCGAACGTTCGCGTATTCGTTCTCCTCCAGCCACGCCGCCAGATCCGTCCGCAAACGCCGCAGGTGCTCCGGTCCGTGCAGCAGCAGCGCCGACGTCGTCTGCACCGCCGACGCTCCGCACATCATCGCCTTCACCGCGTCCACCGCGGTATGCACGCCTCCGGTCACCGCCAGCGACGCCTCGACGCGATCAAACAGGATCGCCAGCCAACGCAACCGCGGCAGCAGGTCCGCCGACGTGGAAAGATGCAGATGCGTCACCGCGTCCAGCAGCTCCAGGTCAACGTCCGCCGCGAAGTACCGGTTGTACAACACCAGCGCGTCCGCCCCCGCCGACGCCGCCCGCGACGCGAAATTCGCCAGCGACGTGAAAAACGGCGACAGCTTCACCGCCACCGGAAGATGCACCGCCTGCGACACCGACCGGATCACCGACTCAAGCCGCGCCTCGATGAGCTGCCCCTCGAACGCCGGTTCGGTGTTCAGCACGTAAAGATTCAGCTCGATGCCGTCCGCCCCCGCCTGCTCCGCCAGCCGCGCGTACTCCAGCCAACCTCCCGGCGTCGTCCCGTTCAGCGACGCCAGCACCGGCACGTCCACCGCCTCGCGCACGCGCTGAAGATGCGCCAGGTACTCCTGCGGTCCGACCGCGAACTCCGACGGCTCGGGCAGATACGTCGCGGCCTCGCCGAAGGAGTGCGCGGCTTCGTGAAGCGCCTGATGCGTCGCCAGGCTCTCGGCGGTGATCTGCTCCTCGAACAAAGACCGCAGCACGATCATCGCTGCCCCCGCATCCTCCAGCCTCCGCGCCCCCGTCACCGTGTCTGAAAGCGGACCCGCCCCGGCGATAAACGGGCTGGGAAGGTGAAAACCCATGTAATTCGTCGTAAGATCCATCCGAAGTCTCCCGAAACCGATCCCGCCGCCGCTCCGCAAGAATCCAGACGGCCCGGCGCACCGTTCCTCCGCAATACAGGACACTCCCGACGACGAATACGCGGACGTTAGCCGGTCGCTCCTGGGCGACAGACGTCCGCGTCCGGGCGCGCACTCCGACGGATCCGATCCCCTTGGCGACAGGAGCAATATGCGTGCCAGCAAGCCCCAGGCGTCCCGGATTCACCCGAAATCGAGCCCCGCGTCAGACGCCAAGACCTGCCTCCGCTCTTTCTGGGACTTACGCCGGACCTCGCACCCGCTCCGCCGTCGTTCGACGCGACGGCCCACCGGCATCCGCGGTTCACGCTTCGTCGCCGCGCCCCCGGCCCGTCGTTCACGGCGCGCCTCGGCGCGCGCGGTAGCCCGGGGGAGGGATGCCGAGCCCCTTGGCGCCCCACAGCAGCGGGTAAAACACCAGCGGCGCAGCGCACGCCGTGTACAAGGTGGACGTCGTCGCCGCCCGGAATTCCGCCGTGAAACCGCCCAGCGTCCCCGGCCACGCGAATCCTCGATAAAGCAGAAGCGCCGCGGACAGAATCACGCCCGCCACGATCACAAGCCCGATCTGCACCGCCACGTGATAGATGAACACCCGATCCCGCA
Organism: Phycisphaerae bacterium; assembly: GCA_022072505.1. Classification (GTDB taxonomy): domain Bacteria; phylum Planctomycetota; class Phycisphaerae; order UBA1845; family UBA1845; genus JABWBH01. The sequence goes on along the minus strand of JAJVHU010000058.1, from coordinate 54,275 downwards.
CGACCGCCAGCGCCAGCCCCGCCAAGCCGTAGCTGACCGTGAACACCCCGACCGGCTCGATGCTCGCGACATCCAGGGCAAGCCCAACGATCCACCCGCCGCAAAGACGCACCGGGCGGCTCGCGTGAAGCGACAGAAACGCCGCAAGCATGAGGGGAAAGTCCGGCCGCGCCGCCCCCCACTGAAGCCGCGGCGCAACGACACCCTGAAGCGTTACCGCGATCGCCGCCAGCAAAATCAGCACCCACGCCCGCATCGACTTCCGGCTCCGTTGGACTCCCTACCTTCGTGCCGCGCCGGGAAGGTCGTACACGCCGTCCGAAACCCCGCTCGATCAACATGAGAGGCCCGCTTTCTCCCGGGCGCGGCTCGGACGGGCAGCCGACGTAAACGCGGTTTCAAAACCGAGCCGCGCCCGGAAGGAAGCGCGCCTTTCGGGCCTTTCAAGCGAGTTTTGAAACAACGTGTCATACGATTCCGCGTGCAACAGGGCTACGGTTTCGTAAGCGGAGTCGGCGGCGGCGACGAAAACGGAGCGGGCGCTTCGCGGGAAATCTTCAGGATCGCGCCCGCGGCCGCCACCTGAAGACGCGGATCCTCGTCGCGCTCCAGGATCCGGACGAGCGCGGGCAGCGCCGCCGGATCGCCGATGTCGCCCAGCGCCGCCGCCGCCATCAAGCGGATGCGCACGCGCTGCGCCTCCGGCGCATCGTCGGATTCCTCCCGCCGCGGACGGTTGAAGCTCAAACCCTTCAGCGAGATATCCAGCCCGTCGCGATTCTCCAGGCGCCCGAGCGCCCGCGCCGCCGCCAGCCGCGTCTCCAGATGCGCTGCGTTTCCGAGCTTTTCCTTCAGCAGTTCGGCGTCCGCCGGATTCCGCGCCGCCCCCAGCGCCCCGACCGCGAACGCTTCCTGCGACCCGATCCCGCTGTGAGACATGTAATGAAGCTGCGATCGCGCCTCTTCAACGCCCAGCGCCGCGAGCGCCTCGAGCGCGAAGTCCTGCACCCGCGGATCCTTGTCGCGCATCGCTCGCGCCAGCGGCGGCACGGCGCTCGATTCGCCCAGCCGCCCCAGCAGCATCGCCGCGTTGCACCGGACGAGCGAATCCGAATGCGTCAGAAGCAGGTCAACCAGTTCGCCGGAGCGTTCCCGATGCCCCAGCCCGTGCCTTGCGTACAACGCCGCGGCCCGCACGCTCGCGTCCGGGTCGTCCAGCAGCTTTCGCACGGCGGCGTCGGCGGATTCGTCCCTCAGATCACCGACCGCCGCGCACGCCGCAAAGCGCACCCCAGGATGCTCATCGAGAAGCGCCAGGCGGATCCGGGGGCGCAACGTCTCATCGTCCGCCGCCGCCATCGCCTCCACCGCCGCCGCGCGCACGACAGGATTGTCCGGGTATACGACCGCCCGCCGCAGGCACTCCCGCGCAAGATCCGGGGAAGTCGCGGCTCCCCCACGACCGGACAACGTCGCCGGATACGGATCCGCCGGCCCAGGCGCAGCGCACCCGGCGCCCGCCGCCGCCAGCAGCAGCGCAAGCCGCATCCACCCGCACCCCCTCGCACCGTCCGCCGCCCGTCGGTTCAGCGGAACCCGCTCACCCCGTGCGTCTGTCTTCACGCCGTGTTCTCCTGCGCCACGGACGAACCCCGTCCCCGCGCGCGGGCGAAGACGTAGTCGAGGCAGAACGCCGCCGCCGCCAGCAGGCAAGCCCACCCGAAATCGTCGCCGTGGACGCTGTACCACGTTAATCGGTCGTCGGTCATGACCCGGGCCACGGAAAAACCGGAGTTGTCCGCCCCCGGCGGCGGTCCCTTCGGATTGACTCGGTCATGAATCCGCCCCGTCGGATCGATGAAACAACTCACCCCGGTGTTGACCGACCGCACGATGCCCAGCCGGTTCTCCACCGCGCGGAAAACGCACGTCGAAAGGTGCTGCTCCTGCTGCGTGCCGCGCCCGAACCAGCCGTCGTTGCTGATGTTCAGCAGAAAATCAACGCGCTTGCGGCGGTCCGGGTCGGCGGCGAACTCCCGGCTGATGTAGGGCATCACGTCCTCGTAGCAGATCGGGATGCCGAAACGCCACGCCCGCCCGTCCTGCGAGGCCGCCTGCATCGTGAACGTCCGGAACGACTCGCCGGGGAACGTCGAGAACTCGACGTTGTTCGGTCCGCTGAAGGGCACGAGCGCGTTCAGCCAGAAGTAAACCGGACGGAGCCGCCCGAACCGGAAGGGCACGATCTCGCCGAAGTAGACGAGGTGCCGCTTGTCGTAGCGCCCGGGCTCGCCGCCGTCGGGGTGAAACACGTAAGCGGAATTGTAAACGCGCTCCGGCGCCACGAGGTCATACGGCCGGAACTCGACCGTCGCCGCCCCCATCACCACCACGCCGCGAGTCCGACGACTGAACTCCTCAACGTATTCATAATCCGAGGGGCGGGGATGCGTGGGCGACAGGATCATCCCCCAGGTCGACTCCGGCAGCAGATAAAGGTCCGCGCGATGCGCGGCGGCGGCGGTCATCAACTCGCGGTAGCGGGCGAACTTCTGCCGCGCCGACGCCTCGTCTCCCGTCACGACGTTCAGGTAGTCCCCCTGGATCGTCGCCGCCAGCGGACCTTCAAGGAGGCGGCTGGTGCGCAACCGGACCTGCCCGTAAACGATGCTGAACAGGAGCAAAGCACCCGCCGTCATCGCGCCGATCCGCGCAAGACGCGCGCGCGGCCCCGCCGCCGTCGCGGACCCCCGCCCCAGCCGCGCCAACGCCAGATCCGCGACCGCGCCGTTGACCGCCGCCGTCACGAACGTCGCGCCGTAAGCGCCGACCAGATCGGCCGTCTGAATCAGCGTCAGCACGCGGTACTGGCTGTGGGCGAGCATGAACCAGGGAAACCCGGAAAACAGGATCCCCCGCAGAAACTCCAGCCCGGTCCACAACACGGGGAACACGATCGCCAGGGGAACCGCCCGCCGGCGCATCAGGTGGCGCAGCGGACACGCCGCCAGCACCTCGAACAACGTCATGTAGATCGCCAGCGCCGCGTACCACGGTCCGGCGGCCTGCTTCAGCCACGACATGTTCACAAGGTAGAACGCGGACGACGCGAGAAAGGTGAACGCGTAGACGCGACCGGGATGACGAGACAGCCCCGCCCCGACGATCCACGGCGCAAGGCACACGAACGAAACCGGCCACGCCGAGACCGCCGGGTGGATCAGACTGCGCAGACCCGCCGAGACGACGAACAACGTCAGAAGCGCCCATCGCGACGCAACCTCCGCGCCCAGCTTCGGCAGCGGTTCGACGGACGGTTCATCCGATCCGGGATCGTGTGACTTCGAACCCGCGCGCTCTCGCGTCGGATGCGCGGTCCCCGGTCCGGAGCGGGCTGACGTTCTGACTTTGACGGTGACGGGCATCGGTTCGGACCTTTACCGTCCGGAGCGCGAAGCATCAAACCGGGCGCCCGGCGCGCAAACCCGCGATCCGGGCCAGGCGCCCGGACCGCGGCATCCGCTCCTTCTTCGGATCAGAAAACGCAACGACGCGCCGCAAGCACGTTCGCCGCTCACGCCGGCGCGAGGCGACCCGACTCCGACCGGCCCCGGAGAATCCAGTACGCCACGCCCGCCGCAAGAATCGCCAGCAGCACCAGTTGCGTCGCCCGGTGATCCACGTTGGCCAGCACCAGCGCCGCGGCCAGCGTCCCCGCGATCAGCTTCGACACGATGAAGAGCTTGTCGGGGCGGAACAGCAGCGGCGACGCCACCGCGATCGAGCTGTAAGTGCCGATCAGGATGCCGATCAGGAACGCGTAGTTGAACCCGCGGATGCCCTGACCGCCCATCGTGTAAAGGAACAGGATCATCACCAGCGTCGTCCCGCCCGTCAGCACCGTCCTCGACAACGTCTCGTTGATCCCCGTGTTCAACAGCCCCGCGTTCAGCGTCCCCTTCCCCCGGTTCTCCCGGATGCGGTCGAAGACGACGACCGTGTCGTTCAGACTGTATCCGATGATCGTCAGCAGCGCCGCGATCATCGCCAGGTCCACCTTGAACGGAAAGATGCCCAGCGCCTGCCCGATCGACGTCGCCCCGATGACGTGGCTGAACGCGATCGCCCCGAGCACGAACGCCACGTCGTGGAACGTCGCGACGATCGCCGCCAGTCCGTAATCCAGTCCGCCGAACCGGATCCAGATGTACGCGAGGATCGCCCCGAGCGCGACGATGATCGCCGCGACGGCGTCCTGCCGCGCCGCCTCGGCCACCTGCGGCGCGAACTGAATGACCTTGCGCAGCGTGCGCGACGTGCCCAGCGCGCTTTCGACCAGCTTCAACTCGGGCGCCGCCACCGCGTCGCGCCACAGCGCCGCGTCCTCGTCGGAGTAAGGCAGGGCGTCGTCCGCCGTCAGCACGACGAACCGGTCGTACGCGGGGACGCCGTTGCGCATACCCGCTGACGCGCCGAGCGGACGCACGTCGCGTTCGCGCCCCGCCGTCGCCTGATACTCCGCCTGCAACTGGACCCGGTCGAGCCGCTGCTTGAACTCGTCGATCGTCAGCGGCGGGTCGAGTTGCTCGACCTGCACCGCCACGCCGCCCTTGAAGCGGCTGACGTCCCCGACGTAATCCCCGCCGATCACGTCCGACAGGTAGCGATCCTCCTCTTCAACGATGAAGTAAGGCGCATTCGTCAACGTCGAGTCGCTCACCGTCCGGTAGCTGACGACTTCCTCGATCTTGAGCTTGTCGCCCAGAACCGCAAGGATCGCCGTCTGCACGAACTGAAGGTCGGTCTCGACGCTCACGATCTCGTAGTAGCGCGTCACGGCCTCGCCGCCGCCCGAGCTGACCTCCTGCGACAACTGCACGCGCGCCCCACGCAGGTTCGGCGCCGCACGCCCCCGGATCACGTCCGCCGCCGCCTTCCGACGCTGCGTCAAGTCCTCCAGCGTCAGCGGCACGTCGGACTTCAACGTCAGCACGACGGCCTGGCCCGTCACCCGGATGTCGTCGCACGCATCCGACACCTGGGCATGCAGGAGAGCCCGGATCTGCTCGCCGTTCAGGCGGTCGCTCGCGGATTCGACGATGAACGTCCGCGGCGTCTCGCCGGCCCGCACCGTCGTCTCCTCAAGATCGTCCGCCGCCTGCGCCAGCCAGTTCGCCACCGACGCGACCCCCGGCTCCGACGAACTGATCCACTTTCGAACGTCTTCGTCCGTCACCGGAACGTTGTCGAGGAACTCGACCTCGACGCTGGACCCGCCGAGAAACTCAATGTCGTACAAGGCGTCCCGGTTCTGAACGCTCAGATACAGGAACGAACCCAGGCCCAGGATGGATGCCACGACCGAAAACGCGAAGAACCCCTTGCGCCGGCTCATCCAGTCCACCGACGGCTTCGTCAGCAGGCGGCGCATCCGCAGATCCTTGACCCACCCCTGACCCACGAGGGTGTTGAAGAACAGGCGCGTCACGAAGAGCGAGGTGTACAAGCTGATGACCAACCCGATGCCGAGCGTGATGGCGAAGCCCTTGACCTCCTCGCTGCCCATCCAGCCCAGCACGATGCACGTGATCATCGTGGTCAGGTTGCCGTCAATGATGCTCGAGAACGCCTTCTGATACCCGAGCGCGATCGCCTTCTTGATCGGCACGCCCCGGTCGCGCTCTTCGCGGATGCGCTCGAACACCAGCACGTTCGCGTCGATCGCCATCCCCAGCGTCAACGCCACGCCGGCGATGCCCGGCAGCGTGAACGTCGCCTGAAGGAACGCCATCGACGCCAGCAGCAACACCAGGTTCAGGATCAGCGCCAGGTCCGCGATCAGACCGGCCGTGAACCCGTAATACAGCACCACCAGCACCAGCAGGACGATGAAACCGTAAAACGAGGCCTTCTCCGCCATGTCGAGGTTGTGCGCCCCCAACGACGGACCCACCGTCTTCTCGCTCAGGGGCGTCTCCTTCAACCGTCCCGGCAGCGCCCCGGCCTGAAGCACGCGGCAAAGCTCGTTGACCTTCTCGCTGGTGAACCGCCCCTGAATCTGCCCGGTCTGCCCGATGCGCTCGTTGATGTTGGCGAAGGACATCGCCTGTCCGTCCAGCACCACGCACAGATCGCGGCCGACGTTGTTCCCCGTCAATTCGGAGAAAAAGTCGCCGCCCACCGGATTGAGGCGGAAGCTGACGATGTGCTGACCGGTGCGCGAGTCCAGGTTCGGAAACGCCTCCTCCAGCTTCCAGTCCCGACCGGGGGTGCGGATCATCGTGTATTCCGGATCCTCGTGGACCAGGATGTACCACTGCCCCGCGTAGCGCTCGATGATCTGCCCGTACTGGTTCCGCCGCTGCTCGAATTCGGTCTCCGTCGCCCCGCGCCGGTCCAGTCCCATGAAATCCGCGAGATCCTTGATCGGAACCCAGCGGTAATGATCGCCGGTGCGCAGACGCGGACCGCGCTTCTGCAACGACTCCGTGTATTCGTCGATGCGCTCCCGGAGATTCGGATCCTGCGAGGCGATGAACGTCGGGTTCTGCGCGTCGCGGTCCGCCAGGATCCGGAACTCCAGAACGCCCGCCCCCTTGAGGCGACGCTTCAGGTCCGACGGATCCTCCAGCGCGCTCTTCTTCGACGCCCAGGCGTCGTAGACCGACGCCGCGGCCTTGATCAGATCCTCATATCCCGGGTGCTGCTGGATCACGCTCGCCAGTTCCGCCTCCCGCGCCTCCTTCCGCCCCAGCGTCAACTCCAGCATGTCGCGCAGCCGGACCTCGTCCAGATTCGTCGCCAGCACGCGCTCCAGCACCGCCTCGTACGCCTCGCGGAGCGCGTAATCGTCGGGTGCGGCCTTGCGCGCGTCCGCCGCGGTCCGCAGCTCCGGCCACAGCGGCGTCCGCGCGCCGACGCCGCGCGTCAACGTGGACAGCGCGGAGTCGACCTGGTCCGGCGGCACGCTCAACGCCGATTCAATCTCAAACCGCCGAACGTTCCGCTCGCGCAGCGCCTTGAACGACGCCTCCTTCACCTCTCGGCGAAGCTGTGCCTCGGGCGAGGGGAGCGGCATCTGGATCTCCAGGCGGGTGTTCCCCACCGGACGCCAGACGAGGTTCATCGTCTGATTCGGATCCACGCGCTCCTTCAGAATCTCCATCACGCGCGTCGACAACCCCGCGACCTCGAAGTCGTTCAAACCCGTCGTGTCGATCTCATAAAGCAGGCTCGTCCCGCCCGCCAGGTCGATGCCCAGCTTCAACCGCTCCTTCGGCGGCCAACAAAGCAGCACGCCGAACACCATCGTGAACAGCACAATGCCCCACTTCAGCGGGCGATTCTGATCCGACATACTCATGACTCCTGATATTCCGTCTCGCCGCGGCCGACGGTTCGACCTCGCGCCGGGCGGTTCCTTGCGTCACCTGAACGTCTTACGCGCGTCACGGGATTCCCGCTCCGCGTCCGTGATGATTGAACTGATGCTCCGGTGGTTGGTACCGGAAGGCTCACAATGAAGCGGTTTTGACGACCGGGTTCGGGGCGGGCGAAGTTCTTTCAGCACACGCACCGCCTCCCCCGAACCGCCGACGGGAGATCAGGCGGGCGGCGGACGCGACCAGGTCCGGGATCGAGAAGGTTCGCACGGGCGAATTGTCACAACATCCGGCGCGGCGATGCATCCCGGCGAAGACGACGGGAACGCCTCGACCACGCATCCCTCGCCGCGCACCGCCACGACGCTCGCCCGGTCCGGCGACGCGATCCGGGCGGCCCGGTCGGTGCCGCCGCCGTGCCAGATGAGGATCAGAGCGTCATGCGACGGAAACCCGGCGCCGTGCGTCGTTCCCGGATATCCGTCCTGCGACGGCGGATCGCACGTTTCAGGGGTTGAAGGACCGTCGCCGCCGCGCCGGGATGGAGGACTCGACGGATCGACGTTCAGCGAACCCGACCGCCCGTCCGGCGCGGATTCCGCCGTCACGTCGTTCTTAATCCGGACCGAAGGCGCGGTGGGCGCCCGGGTCGCCACCCCGAGCGTGCTCAGTGCCAGAACAATGCCTACCCCGCGCGACATGCCGCGAATTCTACGCCCTGCCGCCGCGCCTGCAACGCCGCGGTTGCGGCTCGGGTTTTCTCGTCGGATCGGGCTGCAAAACCCCCGCACATACCGGGCTGATCCGGTACGGCGGGGCAGACTCGGTCCCTGCGGCGACATCCCGGGCATCCCGGGTCAGGCCGGACCGCACTCGGACGACCGGCGGCCCGGTTACGGGCAGTCGAACACGCGAACATCGGTGTCGCCGCAGGCGAACGTGGCGGTCGCCGCGTTACGTCCGGAGGACACGCCGTTGAACTTCGCTTTGCCCTTCGAGCGGCTGTTGAACTCGCCTTCTGCTTCCTCGCCGGTGTCGAGACGGACCTGGAACGCCTCGCCGACGACGCCGCGGATCACCTTGACGACGACCTTGCCGCCGCTGCGGCAGCGCGCCTTGCGGATCGCCTCTTCGCCGGTGCATTCCCCGGGGGTGTCCGACCCGAACGCCACCGCGGCGGTCAGCGGATCCGGACAGCGACCGTCATCGTAGCGTCGGCATTCACCGGGATCATGCACACCATCACAATTCGTGTCGTCATACTGCAACGGGCCGTTCGATCCCGCTCGCTCAACTCCGCCCGTCAGACCATTGGCGCTCCACAGCACCGGTTCCGCAGAATACGCCGGGACAAGATTCACGCCATCGTACTCGCGGGCGATGAAGATCCCATAAGCCGCCACGCCCGGGTACAACGTCAGGTCGACCTGGTCTTCCAGATCCAATGTCGTGCGAAACCGTCCACACGGCAATTGCGGGTACTCAGAGACGAAGCCCTCGTCCAGATCATAGCCAACCTGATCCGAGCATTCCGACGGAAACGTCGGGCCGGTAAACACCGCGATGAAACACGTTGACGGGCGGCCATCCTGACAGCCCCATACCCACAGATACGAAACCGTGTCGGCCAGACCCCCTTCGCATCCGCTTTCCACCGTCATATCCGCAACCGCAAACGTGTTGCAGTAGCCACCCCCGATCGTCCAGTAGACGCAGCTTTCACAATCCGTAGGTTCGCTGCACGTCGTCGCGTCGAAGCAGTCGAGATCCATGTCGCCGGCAACCGTATTGCCGCTGGACTCGATCCACGCCGTGGTCTGAATCACGCTTCCGTCCGCCAGACGCTTCACGCCGCAGTACCGGGTCGGCTGTACGTTCTCGAACTTCGTCACCGGAACCGGTTCCTGACCATGCACGACCTCGGAAAGGACAGGGCTTGCCGCAATGACGACGAATGTCCTCCACGCCACGGCTACGCCCCCAGCACTATATCCTCTCAAGAAGCGGATCACGATGCGCCCGAGCATGATCTACCTCCAGGCTATGCGTGTTATGCAGTTGACGCCGCGTCAACCCGTGAGTTCGTAATTGTATCGCACAGGGACGCCCGGCACAACATCAAAAGATTTCAAGCCATCGCTGTTCGAGCCGGTTCAACCCCGAAAAACCCCGGCCTGGGGGGGGGCGGTGTCGGGGATCAGGTTCGCCCATCCCCACCTGTTTCCCGAGGCGGTTTGCAGCGTCACTTCTTCATTCGTATACTCGCCACGACTGGGGAGTCTCGGAAGGAGATTGGGTTCATGCCGGTGTTCGAGTATGTTTGCCGCGGGTGCGGCTGCGAGTTCGAGGAGCTCGTCAACGCCTCAGATAACGCTGACCGTGTGCGCTGTCCGGATTGCGCTGGCGCGACCGTCAACCGGAAGATCAGCGTATTCGCGGCTGCGGCCTCGACGATGGGGTCGAATTCGGGCGTGCATTCCCCCAGCGGGTGCGGCCGTTGCGGAGACCCCACGGGTCCATGCGGAGCGAGGTAACCGACGCGAGGGGTTGGTGCATACGGGTTCCGTCGTGCGGGTCATTGCCGGACGGCGACACGGATGCCGGGAACGAGCGGCATGACGCGAAAGAAGACGCTTGGTGGCAGGAGTTTTCTTGACGTTCCGGCGTCTGCCGTTCTGGCCTGGATCATGCCGGGCTTGGGTCACTTATACCTCGGACATCGTGTTCGCGGGTGGATCTTCCTCGCGACGATCACCTTGACGTATTGGACCGGGATCGCCGTCGGCGGCGTACACGGCACGATCGATCCGAAGGAGCACCCCTGGTGGTTCGTCGCCCAGTTGTGCAACGGCGGACACACCTCCGCCGCTTATCTCCTGCGCTCGACGCTCGAACCCGCGGAGTTCGTCACCGTGACCCCCGCGGCCCACTACGGACCGCGACCCGTCAAACCCCTCGTCCACTACGGACACTGGCTGTCGATCGAGATCGGCACGGTGTATACCGCTGTCGCAGGTTTGTTGAACATCCTCGTCATTCTCGACGCGATCGTCCGGGCCGACGCGGCGCTGCGCGCGGCGCCGCGCGGCGTCCGCGCCGGCGCACCGTGGAGTCCGGGATGATGTTGCTGGCGGGCCTTTTTACGCAGGCGATTCCGGTCAGCGGCGCGGGGCGCATCCTCCTGCTGCTGCCGCTGTGTCTTTCCATCGCCATCGTATACAAGGCGATCCGATGTCCGGAACCGCGGCAGATTCCGGCGGCGGTGCTTCCGCTCTGGATCACGATCGTCGTGGCGATGTACGTCATCGGCGCCCTGCTCTGGACCGTGTTCAACCTGCTTTCCTGACCGCTTTCCCGAACCCCCCGACTCACCGGAATCTTTGCTGACGCGCCGCAACCCCGCTGCAACCCGGACCGCGAACCTCACAGACCGCCCGGGTGCGCCCGCGCCGCGAACTCCGCCGCAGGATGAGGTTCTTCGTCTCCAGCGGGGGCTAATCCGTCCGCCTCGCAAAGGCCGATAAACGTTCGACGGACGTTCCCGGGTGACGTCAAGGTCGCGCAACCGGTGCGCGACGAGCGCCGGTATGTCCGCTGAAGTCCGTAACTGATCCGTCATGCCTGATCTTCCGGAACCCGATCCGTCAGCATCCTCTTCCTCTGGCGACCCCGGCACAGCCCCGTCGCTGAAGGACATCGACGCCTTGCTGGCGTCGGCGTCGGACCTCGCGCAGGAACTCGCGGGCGAACTCGGTCCCGCGGAAGCGCTGGCCAAGTCGGTGGAGGATCTCGCGCCGCTTCCTGCGGCGTCGGCCTCCGCCGTCGCCGAACTCGATGCGGGGCTGGCCGAACTCGACAAGCTGGTGGTCAGCGCGACCGCGGAGGTCGGAGACGTCGAAAGCGCCTCGGGCGACACGCAGATCCTCGAAGCCCTCGCCTCGCCTTCGACAGCGCCTCCCGTGGAGCAGGAATCCCCCGTGGTTCCGCCGCCGCCTCCCCCGGCGACGTTCGGTCTTGATGATCTGACGGTAAGTCAGGAGGGAGAAGCCCTCGATCCCTTCGGAGCGCCTCCGCAACGCGGAGGGGGGTCGAGCCGGAAGCCGCCTCCACCGACCGCAAAACCGAAGACCCCTGAGCCTTCAAAACCCGAGACGCCGCGTTCGGACGGCGGCGACCTCGTCAGGGTGTCCGACTCCGTCGCGGCGACGCCGGACACCCCGTCAGAGGATGCCGGGGAATCCGCAACCGAAGCCGATGCGAGGCCCGCCGTGAAAGCATCGCCGCTCGCGGCGCCCGCACGCGCGGCTCGGGCGCTCCTCAAAGGCGCTGGGCGGGGCATTGCCGGGGTGCTGGAGCTTCTTGATCTGCCGTTCCGGAAAGTGCCCGTCACGATCAAGGTGATCGCGGGCTGGGTGGCGGTGGCGACGTTCCTCGCCGCAACGGGCGTCGTCCTCTGGACCCTGCTCAGTCGCTAAGACGTCTACGATCGCGCCCGGCGTCGCTCAACCATGCCGCACGCCGCGCTCGCCGCCCCGAGAACTCCTGCGTCGTCGCCGCATTCCGCTCGCCGGACCCGCGCAACTCCGGGCGTCTCCCCTTCCGCCGCTAACCCTTCGATCCGTTGCGCAAGCCGTCGATCTCCCACGGCCCGCCCGCCGCCGATCACCAGAACGCCCTGCCCGCCAAGTCGCCGGCGCAGGCGGAACACGACGCTGTCAAACGCCGCAGCCGTCTCCGCCGTCCAGTTCGCTGACTCCTCGTCCTGCCGCGACGAAGGCAGGTACGCCTCGAGGCACCCGCTCAACCCGCACGCGCACCTTTGTGTGAACGCACGTCCCGCGCGCAAAACGTCAAGGTGGGCATCCCCGTCACGGAGCAACTCGACCGGAGTCGGACCGTCAAACTCGACGTACCCGATCCCCGTCCCGAACCGCAGGTGGCCGAAGCTTGCGGACCCCGCGCCGATCGCCGCCTGTTCCGCCCGCCCCGCGGCGCCGATGTCGGTCATTAACACAACCTCAGCCCCGGTCCGCGCCGCGATCACCGCGCCCGGCGTTCGCTCGTTCAGAAAGGAGAGGTTCGTACATCGCCTCACCGCCCCCGTCGTCGCGTCCACCGGACCGGGGACGGCGATCCCCACGACGCAGGACTCCGTCGCGCCCGCGCCGTCGCCCCGCAATTCCCGGATCGCGCCGACAAGTCGGGACATGAAGCGCTCGAACGCCGCGTCAGCCGGAACCGACATTCCCTCCGCGTGCGACGGAAACGCCCGCCGCGCCGCGATCCGCCCCAGCGCGTCCACCCGCGCCGCCCGCGCCGTCGTCCCCCCAACGTCCACGCCGATCACAACCCCCGGCAAAGACGTTCCGTCCGGCGCGCTCACGGCGCAGTCCTCCCCGGCGCCTCGGTCGGCCGGGCCCCCAGATAGCGCAGGTTCAGTCCGCCCGCGGCGTCCAGCGAGACTTCCCAGACCTGTCCCGACGACACGCGGACCGACGGCGCCTCGCATTGCGCGACGCGAACGCCGTGCTCGGCCGCCAGCTCCGGGTTCATCGTCAACTCCCAGAACCGCTCCCAGAGCTTCGCTTCTTCAGCGTTGAGCGTCGTCGTCACGCCCTGCGGCGGAATCTGACGATCCAGCTCGACCCCCGTCATCGGCGGCTGCTGATCCGCGAAGATCCGGTGGAAGAGCACCAGGCTCTCCCCCTCGCGCCCGGAAGATTCCTCGAGGCGAGCGTGATCGAACTTGATCACCTTGCCCTCGACGTACACCTGGTTCCCGATCACCTCCAGCGCAAAGGGGCGGGCGAGCGTCCCGTCCTCCGCGATCTCCTGCCACAGCAGGACCGTCACCGTCCGCCCCAGCATGTCACGGTACTGCTTGACGACGTCCAGTTGACCGACGCGCCGGCTGGATCGAAGGCGTCCGACGAAATCTTCCAGCCGCTGCTTCTCCGACTCGAGTTCGTCCAGCCGGGCGCTCAGCCGCGCCAGGCGCAGGTAGCCGAGTTCGTAAGAACCGACGCCGAGAATCACGATGGCGAGGGCGGACTTGATCGCCAGGCTGCCCCACTTCATTCGACGTCCTCCGTAACGCGCGACCCCGGCCGCCGCGCCCGATGCGGCCTTATCCGACGGCGGATCCGATGCCGCACAATCGAAGCGCTTCCGCGGAAATTATATGCGCCAGCGACATAAAGGTGACGTGAAGTCGAACACGCCGCGCCAAAGCGGTCGTCAGCGCCCCTGACCGCCGCCGGCGCCCGCCCGCGACATCGACGGTCCGTCCGTGACGCTCAGCATTTCGATCGCCCGGACCAGCACCGGGTCCGCTCCGTCGGACCGCGCGCCGCTGCGCCCCGCGGCGCCGACGGGTTCATCAGGAATGACGCCCCAGGTGTCTGACTTCTCGTTCGCCCGCGTCCGATGAAGGATGCGCCCGCTGGGCAGGCGGTAATACGCGACGGTCAGCTTCACGGCCCCTTGTCCTTCCCGAAGCGGTATGACGTGCTGCACGCTTCCCTTCCCGAACGACCGCTCGCCGACCACTTTCGCCCGCCCCCGCGATTGCAGCGCCCCAGCGACGATCTCCGAGGCGCTGGCGCTGTGCCGGTCGATCAGCACCATCAGCGGCAGTTCCGCCCAACGCGCCCCGCCCGACGCCTCAAAACGCTCCACCACCCCGCGCCGGTTCACCGTCGACAGCAGCAACCCCGACGCTACAAAACGATCCAGCACCTCCAGCGCCTGCTCCATCAAACCCCCGGGGTTCGCCCGCAGGTCAAGAATCAGACCGCGCGTCGCCTGGTCGCTGAACCGCTGAAGCGCCGCGTCCAACTCGCGCCCGGTTCCGGAATGAAAGTGAACCAGCCGGAGATACTCGATCCCGACCCCCGCCCGCACCGCCTGAAGGTCCGCCCCGCTCAAGGCCTCGTCCGCATCCTGCACGCTCGCCACATGAATGCGGGATCGTGTGACAACGACCTCGCGCGGTTCCGGATCGTCCACGCCCTGGACCGTCAGACGGACGGCGGAACCGGGCTTGCCGCTGAGCAGATCCTCCAACGATTGCAGCGACAGACGCTCCGTCTCCACGCCGTCCACCGCCGAAAGCGCGTCATCCGCTCGGACTCCGGCCTGCTCCGCCGGTCCGCCCCGGATCGGCGCAATCACCGTCCACCCTCTCGCGCCCGGCGCAATCTCCACCCCGATTCCCACGTATTCCCCCGTCGTCTGTCGCGCCAGCCGGTCGCTCGCCGTCGCCGGGAGATACGAGGAATACGGGTCCAGCCGCCTCAGCAATCCGTGGATCGCGCCCTCGACCAGCCGGTCATCCTCTACCGGCTGCACAAACTCGCGACGCACCAGCGCATCCACCTCCACCAGCGCGTTGTACGTCTCATAAACCACCAGGTCGCGGTTCGCGACGCGCGGCAGGCGCCAGAACAGCACCCCGACGAAGGCGACGATCGCCAGCCAGACCACCTGCCGATGAAACACGCGCGGTTCGGACATACCCCTGAATCGTCGTCCGCGACGACGCGGTGGAATCCGAACTCCGCGTGACCCGCGCTCGGTCCGCCCGCTCCCGCATAAGCACGGCGATCGCCTTCCGATAACGGGGGCCGCGGCTTCGGACGTCGCCCCGACGCACCCCCCGGGTGTGCAATTCAGGACGGCAGCGCGGCGTCAGGGAGACGGCCCGTTTCCGGACCGGGCCAACTGGATCAGCCCCCACGCCGCCTCGTCGCAAGCCTTCGGCGCTGCATCATGCGCGGCGTTGCACGCCACCAGGACGGCGAAGTCCTTCTCGGGCGACGCCCACGTTACGCAATACCACATCGTGTTGCTGCCCGCATGTGTCAGGACGCGCCCGCCCCAGTCCCGGGATGTGACGATCCAGCCGAGAGCGTAGTCGGCGCCCGGCGGCGGGGTTCTCAACTTTTCCACGGTCGCAGGCTTCAGCAGGGTGTGCGTCCGCTTCGATCCCGACGTGTGTACCGCCACGAACTTCGCCCAGTCCGCGACGCTCATATGCACCGTCCCCGCCGGACCGATCGCCGGTGGGTTGTCCGACCCGCGACCCGGCGGCATCGGCGTCAGCGCCTCCTTCCGACTCCGGTGTCCCCACGGCTCGTCGATCTTCGCAGCATCTCCCGGCGCTCCGAATCCCGCGGTCGTGATTCCCAGCGGCTTGAAAAGCCGCTCGTGCATCAGCGCCTCCCAGGGCTTGCCGACAACGTGCTCGGCGATATGTCCCGCGATGGCGTACCCGCCGTTCGAATACTGGTATTCCTTCCCCGGCGCGACCGCGGGCGCTTTGCAGACCACGCCCTCCAGAAGCGCCCGACGCTGCTCGGTCGGCGTTCCCGTGTGCCGCCAGAGCCGCCCCCACAATCCGTCCGCGTCCAGGTCCGTCGGGGCTCCCCCCCGATGCGCCAGCAATTGCTCCAGCGTGACGTTGCGGTAGTCCGTGTGCATCCGCTCCTTCATGTCGGGAAACGTCTCACCGATCGTCGTTGTCCACGAGAGCTTCCCCTCCTCCACGAGAACGCCGATCAGCGTCGCCGTCATCGCCTTCGTGCATGAACCCAGATGCATCCGATCGTGGATCGTGATCGGCTCCGCCGCGCCGGCTTTGCGCACGCCGGCGGCGCCGATCCGCGTGACGCGGTCGCCCGCCAGGATCGCGCCGACCATCCCGGGAACGTCGTGTTTTTCGCGGATCCGCTCGAGCATCGTCACGACCTCGGCATCCGGCGCCGGCGCGAACGATGCCGCCGACGGCCCGGGAGACTGTCCTTGCACGCCGGACAGGGCGGAGAACAACAATATCGCGGCAAGGCCCACGCCTGGTGTTCCGGAATCCAGCATGTTCGTGATATCTCCTCGCAAGACCCGTCGGACCGGAAAAAAGCCCGTCGCCGCCGGTCAGGCGATCCGTATGATTCACGTGTGACCGCAGCGGCGTCAACTGGGAAGGCGGATGTCGTCATCGTCGGCGGGGGGGCGGCGGGGCTGGCGACCGCCATCTTCACCGCGCGCCGCGCCCCCGATCCGCGCATTGTCGTCTTCGACGCGGCCCCGAAACTCGGCGCGAAGATCCTCGTCTCCGGCGGCGGACGCTGCAACGTCACCAACGTCCGCGTCACCCCGCGCGACTTCAACGGCGGCAGCCTCAACGTCGTCAGGAACGTCCTCGCGGCCTTTGATGAACGGCGCACCGTGGAATTCTTCCGTGAGCTGGGGGTGGGTCTTCATGAAGAGGACTGGGGGAAGCTTTTTCCCGACTCGAATGATGCGCACACCGTGCTGAAGGCGTTGATCAACGAGACGCGGCGCCTCGGCGTGCGTCTCCTGGAGCGTCGCCGCGTCGTGAGCGTCGAGCCTCAGGCGGACGGATTTCTCATCAGGACGCGGGACGCCGGTCCGCCATCGCTCACCAGCCCCCCGACCCGCCTGGATCCCGCCGCGCCGCTCGATGACGACGGCACGTGGATCGCACGTCGCGTCGTCCTGGCCACCGGAGGGCAATCCCTTCCGAAAACCGGCAGCGACGGTTTCGGATACGAACTCGCCCGCCGTCTCGGACACACGATCGTCCCGACGACGCCCGCGCTGGTTCCGCTCATCCTGGACGGAGACTTTCACATCCCTCTTTCCGGCATCGCCCAGGAGGTCGAGATCAGGGTTCGCGTTGAAAAGGACCGACCGGTTCGCATCGTCGGTCCCCTGTTGTGGACGCACTTCGGCGTCAGCGGTCCCGCCGTGCTTGATGCCTCACGTCACTGGCATCGCGCCATGCTTGATCAGCGCCCGGTTGCGGTGACGATCAACCTGCTTCCGGGGAAAGACCTCGCCGCCGCTGAGCGCGCTTTCCTGGACCGTTCCGCCCGCCAGCCGCGCATCGCCGTCGCCACCGCGCTTGCCGACTTCGTGCCCGCGCGCGTCGCCGACGCGATCGTGAATGAACTGGGCATTCCCGCCCGCGTCACGCTCGCCAACTTCGATCGCACCGCCAGGCGCCGACTCCTCGCCGCAATCCTGGACCGGCCGCTGCCCGTCCGCGACAGCCGCGGCTACAATTACGCGGAAGTCACGGCCGGCGGTGTCGCCCTTAACGAGATCGACCCGGGCACGCTCGCCTCCCGCCGCTGCCCGGGGCTGTCGCTGGTCGGCGAAATCCTCGACGTGGACGGGCGGATCGGCGGATTCAATTTTCAGTGGGCGTGGTCCACCGGTTTCGTCGCCGCCCAACACCTGGCGGAATTGACCCGCGAGTGACGGACGGGGCGCCGGAAGATCGCGCCGGCGCTCGAGTTTGTCGGCATCGCCGGGATCGGAACACCACCCGGACACCGCGGGGTTCGCCGTGCCGATCGTGCTCCGCGTTCAGGACGTGCTACCGCGGACCCTCGGCGCCGACGCCGATCAGGACCATCCCGGCGCGGTCGGCGGCTTCGATCATCGCGGCTCGGTCGATCATGAGCGTCCTGCCGGCCTCGACCGCGAGCATCGCGGCGCGGTGTTCGACGAGGCGGGCGATCGTGTCCGGTCCGACGGTGGGGACGTCAAAGCGGAGATCCTGATTCGGTTTCGCGGTCTTGATGAGCGTCCAGCCGCCGCGCGGGCACAAGGCGCCGGCGCGCGCGATCATCCGGTCGGTCCCCTCGATCGCCTCCACCGCGATCACCTCCGTCTCCTTCACCGCGACGCACTGCCCGATGTCGAGGCGCCCGAGCTCCTTCGCCAGCGGCCAGCCGAAGCGCAGGTCCGCCAGATGGGCGGCGTCGGGCGCCCGACGGGTCAGGACGCCTTCCGGCGCCAGGTGTTCCGGCGTGTACTTGATGCAGTCTTCCATCGTGATGCCGTGACGCGCGAACTCGTCCGCGACTTTCGAGAGGATCGTATCATTGCGCTTGTCGCGCAACGAGAAAAACCACAACCGGATCGACGTCCAGTCCGGAAGATGATGCAGCAGCCGGAACCGCCCGTACATCGCGGCCTTGTGAACGTATCCGGCCAGAACCACCCGCGTCACGCCGCGCCGCTTCAGCCGGCGGATCCACCCGCCAAGGCGCGCCAGCCCCGACCAGCAGGTCTCGTCGGCCAGTTCCGTCAAAGCCGGATCCGCCAGCCCCCGAAGTGCGATCAGGCTCACCGGAACGCCGCACCGCTGCGCCCCCTCCGCCACCAGAAAAGGAAACCGCCCCGCCCCGGCGATCAGACCGAGGGCCCCCTGCCCCCCGCTGCCGCCCGCACCGGATCGCTCCGGCGGAACCTGCGCGGGACGAGAGGGCGGATCATCAGCCGACGGCGCGTGACGCGAGACTTCGCTCATGCCGGGCGAGAGTATACGTGGTCCGCGAAACCGGGGGAAATGTGCCTCATTGCGGCGATGGCTTGCGAGAATGCCGCCCTTGCACGGAAACCCTGGTTTCATTGACGCAAGACCGCAGCGCACCACGTTTTTCGACGAGGCGTTGGGTTTCACCCGAACCGCAGTCCGGCTACGCTTTGCCCTCGCCTCGGGTCGGAAAAATCGGGCGATCCTTACTTGGAGGTTGTTCCTTGAGACGGCGCAATACGTTGACCTATGTGACGTACGTTACGGCAGCAATGATGTTCTCCGGTACAGCGACCGCGCGCATTCCCCAGGACGTCTGCGGGTGCGGGATGCCGGGGTTGCCGGGGGCTTATCCGGCGCAGCAGCCGCCTACGCCGCCGGCGGACGAGGCGAGCGCAAAGACGGGCGACGGGAAGGATGAGTCCAAGCCCGAGGACGAGAAGAAGCCGAAGTGGGACGTCGTCAACGCGCCGCTGGGGCCCTCGAAGGATGTCACCCTCGACACCACCGAGGGCACGTGGATGAGCCTCGACGTCAGCCCGGACGGAACCGAGATCGTCTTCGATCTTTTCGGCGACTTGTTTCTCATGCCGATCACGGGCGGCGAGGCGAAGGCGCTGTCCACCGGGCCGGCGTGGGACATGCAGCCGCGGTTCAGCCCGGACGGAAAGCGCATCGCGTTCACGTCGGATCGCGGCGGCGGGGATAATATCTGGGTCGTAAACCGTGACGGAACCGATCCGAAACAAGTCACAAAAGAGACGTTCCGCCTGCTGAACCAGCCGTCGTGGACGCCGGACGGGCAGTTCATCGTCGCCCGAAAACACTTCACGTCGAAGCGCTCGCTCGGCGCGGGGGAGATGTGGCTTTATCACGTCAGCGGCGGCGAAGGCCTCCAGATGACGAAGAAGCCCAACGATCAGAAGGACGTCGGCGAGCCGGTCTTCTCTCCTGACGGACGCTACCTTTATTACAGTCAGGACGCGACGCCGGGAAACAACTTCGAGTACAACAAGGACTCCAACGGGCAGATTTACACGGTCTTCCGCCTCGACCGTGAGAAGGGCGAGACGGAGGCGTACATCGCCGGTCCGGGAGGCGCCTGCGCGCCGACGCCTTCGCCCGACGGAAAGCGGATCGCCTTCGTGCGCCGCGTCCGGTTTCAATCCTGCCTTTTCCTGCGCGACGTGGACAGCGGCCGGGAGTGGCCGATCCACGACAAGCTCGACCGCGACATGCAGGAGACCTGGGCCGTCCACGGCGTATACCCCCGGATGGCGTGGACGCCGGACTCGCGTTCCGTCGTTTTCTGGGCGGGCGGGAAGATTCACCGCGTCGACGCGGAATCAAGAGCGGTCGCGGAGATTCCGTTTCACGTCAACGTGACGCACAAGATCTTCGAGGCGCTGCGCTACCCGGTGGACGTGCATCCGGACGAGTTCGACGTGAAAGTGCTGCGCTGGGTGCAGGTCTCGCCGGCCGGCGACAAAGTCGTGTATCAGGCGCTGGGGCATCTTTATCTGGCGGACCTCATCGGCGACGAATCGGCGGCTCACAGAGCCGCCGAACCCGAGGCAGGTCAGAGACCTGCCCCACCTGAAGCGGCAGAGACGGGTGGGGCTGCGACGAGCGGGACTGAGACGGGTGGGGCCGCTCTCCGAGCGGCCACGAGTTTGACAGATCGCAGAGCCGTCAACATCCGCCGCGTCACCAAGCAGACCGATCACTTCGAGTTCTACCCCTCGTTCTCCCGCGACGGACAGTGGATCGTGTACACGACGTGGAAGGACGGCGAATACGGGAGCGTTCGCATCGTCGCATCCACGGGAACCGGCTCGGGCCGGCTGCTTACGCAGACGCCGGGGCACTACGTCGAGCCGGCGTTCACCCCGGACGGTAACCACGTCGTCTACCGGAAAGTCGGCGGCGACTACCTGCGCGGACGGATGTGGGGGCAGGATCCCGGCGTCTACGTCGTCGGCATCGACGCCACCGCCCCGCGGCTCGTCACGAAAAAGGGCGCGGATCCGCAGTTCGGCGCGGACAACGCGCGCGTGTTCCTCACGCACGTCGAGACGAAGGACGACAAGGATCGGCGGATGCTCATCAGCCTTGACCTGGACGGCAGCGACGAGCGCACGCACCTGGTCAGCGAGAACGCGGTCGAGTACCGCATCTCCAACGATGAAAAGTGGGTCGCGTGGGTGGAGCGCTTCAACGTCCACGTCGCGCCCTTCGTCCGCACCGGCAAGGAAGTCGAGATCGGTCCGAAATCCAAGGCGATCCCGATCACGAAGGTTTCCCGCGACGCGGGTCTGAACCTGCACTGGTCGGGCGACAACACGAAGCTGCACTGGTCTTACGGACCGGAGCTTTTCACGCGCGACCTGGCGGATGCCTTCGCGTTCATGCCCGGCGCGCCGGAGAAGTTGCCGGAAGCGCCGGAAAAGGGCGTCAACATCTCCTTCCGGCAGAAGTCCGACGTTCCCGAAGGCAAGCTCGCCTTCACGGGCGCACGCCTCATCACGATGAAGGGCGACGAGGTGATCGACAACGGCGTCCTCGTCGTGGACCGTAACCGCATCACGGCCGTCGGGCCGGCCTCGGCGGTTCAGGTTCCGGCGGACGCGACGAAGATCGACGCCTCCGGATGCACGATCATGCCCGGCATCGTCGACGCACACGCCCACGGCGCCCAGGGCAGCGCGGGCTTCACGCCGCAGCGGAACTGGGGGCATTTCGCCAACCTCGCCTTCGGCGTCACCACGATCCACGACCCCTCGAACGACACGTACTCGATCTTCTCCGCCGCCGAACTCGCCCGCGCGGGCCTGATCGTCTCGCCGCGGACCTTCTCGACCGGGACGATCCTTTACGGCGCGGCCGGCACGTTCAAGGCGGACGTGGAAAGCCTCGACGACGCGAAGTCGCACCTGCGGCGGATGCAGGCGATCGGGGCGATCTCGGTGAAAAGCTACAACCAGCCGCGGCGCGACCAGCGTCAGCAGGTGCTCGTCGCGGCGCGGGAGCTGGGCATGATGGTCGTGCCCGAGGGCGGGTCGCTGTACATGCACAACATGACAATGATCCTCGACGGGCACACGGGGGTGGAGCACAATATTCCCGTCGCGCGGGCGTACCAGGACGCGCTGACGCTCTGGTCGGCGTCGCGGACGGGATACACGCCGACGCTGGTGGTCTGCTACGGCGGCATGAGCGGCGAGTATTACTGGTATCAGCACACCAATGTCTGGGAGAACGACCGCCTGATGACGTTCGTGCCGCGCGAGATCGTCGATCCGCGGTCACGCCGCCGGCAGATGGCGCCCGAGCACGAGTACAACCACGTCGCCGCGGCGCAGGTGTGCAAGGCGCTGACCGACCGGGGAGTGAAGGTCAACCTCGGGGCGCACGGCCAGCTCGCGGGCCTGGCGGCGCACTGGGAGCTGTGGATGTTCGTCCAGGGCGGGATGACGCCGCTGGAGGCGATCCGCGCCGCCACGCTCAACGGCGCGCACTACGTCGGGCTGGACCGCGACCTCGGCTCGCTCGAGCCGGGAAAACTCGCGGACTTCATCGTCATCGAGAAGAACCCGCTCGATGACATCCGCCACAGCGAGCACATCCGGCAGACCGTGCTGAACGGTCGCGTCTACGACGCCCGGACGCTCCACGAAACCGGCAATCACCCGAAAGAGCGAGGCCGGTTGTGGTGGGAGTAGCGACCGAACGACGTGCGTCATTCCCCAGGTTCAATACGGTATTATCGGGAGTGTCAGTGCCTTGAATATCCTTCTGATATCAGGAGAATCCCGCACCGCGGCGTTGCACGTCCAGCCGATCTGGTCCGGGGTTGAAGCATCGCCCGGGCTTGCCTTGAAGGATCTCGGTGAAGTTCAGATGCGGACGAACGCGCCGCGCGGCAGGCAAGGGCTGGCGCTTTGCCTTGGACCGAAAGAGAAGTCCCGCACGGACACGTTCCGGTGCGCCGGCGGGATGCTGGCGAAGTGGCTGGGGAAGCATGAGATCGCTTCAGCCGCTCTGGACCTCACCGCCGAGCCTGTGCGTGGTCAGTCGGACCGCCAGACCGCTCTGCTGGAAGGATTCCTGCTCGGTGCGTTCCGCTTTGACCTGCGCAAGTCCAATCCGGCAAAGCGGCGAGCGATATCGCTTGAGGTCGTCGTGGAAAAAATCGGCTCTGAGCACCGCGAGATGCTCCGGCGGGTCGAGGCGGTATGCGCCGGCGTCAATCTTGCCCGTGCCTGGGCGCATGAACCGCCCAACGTCATCCGCCCGGTGACGCTCGCGCAGCGCATCGTGCCGTGGGCGAAGCGGTGCGGGCTGGCGTGCCGCGTGCTGGACGAGCGGGAGCTTGCGCGGATCGGCGCGGGGGCGATCCTCGCCGTCGGACAGGGCAGCGACTCGCCGCCTCGACTGATCGTACTCGAACATCGCGGCGCGTCGGGCGGTCGGGCACGCGGCGCGAAAGCGGGTCGTGCGGGGAAACCCTCGTCGCCCGTCGTCCTCATCGGCAAAGCGATCACCTTCGACACCGGCGGATACACGCTGAAGGACCGCGTCGGGATGGTGGGCATGAAGTACGACAAGTGCGGCGGGATGGCCGTGCTCGGCGCGATGCAGGCGGTCGCCGCGCTGAAGCTGCGCCTGCCGGTCGTCGGGATCATCGCCGCCGCCGAGAACATGATCTCCGGCGGCGCCTACCGCCCGAACGACATCATCCCCACGATGTCCGGCAAGACGGTGGAGATCATCAGCGCCGACGCCGAGGGGCGGCTGGTGCTGGCGGACGCGCTGACCTACGCGCAGCGGGAGTACGCGCCGCGGTGCATGATCAACCTTGCGACGCTGACCGGGGGCGTGTCGGTCGCCCTCGGCAATCTCCGCGCGGGTTTGATGGGCAACAACGACGCCTTGTGCGGCGGGCTTTTTGCTTGCGGCGAGCGGGCGCATGAGCGACTCTGGCGGCTTCCGCTTGACGATGAATACTTCGACCTCATCGCGGGCGACGACAGCGACTTCAAGAACTCCGCCGAGCGCCTCGCCCACGCCATCGTCGGCGGCATCTTCCTCAAGCAGTTCGTGGATGCGAAAATCCCCTGGGCACACCTCGACATCGCCGGAACCGCACACGTGGACCGCGACCAGCCTTATTGCCCGAAGGGCGCGACCGGTTTCGGCGTGCGGTTGCTGCTTGAATATCTTCAGAACGCCGACGTCGTGTTCTGAACCGCAATTCCGCGGCAAGACGCGGATCGCGGACCTCCGGTCCGCCCCGGACTCAGACCTGTTCCGCCGCGGCGAAGCCGAGCTTCGCGATCCGGGAATGATGCAACGCATCTGCAATTCACGATACCGGCGGCGGCATCGCCCGCGCCGCCGCCGCCGCGCGAAGGGATGTGAACGTCGTTTCAAACCCTCCGGCGCACGTCGGAAAAAACGCTTCCTCCTGAATCTCCACCTGACCCCGGTTGTGACATGCTCCCGAGCATCATCCGAGCGTCGTCATCCGAGGATCCCCCGAGCGTCATCCGAGCGCCGTAGCCCCGGCAGGGGCGCCAGACAACAGCTCAGCACGCCAGTGCTGGGAAGCCGTCGCCGAGAATCCGGAAGTCCCGGAGGAAAGGAAAATCGCCGCGCCGATCCCCCGTCCCCCCCGAGCATGATCGCACCCCACAACGACAGACATCCCGATCCCCCAACACCGGAGTCCGTTGGAGATTCAAGACACGCGGTTTCAAAACCCGCGCGAAAGGCCCGAAAGGCACGCTTCCTTACGGGCGCGGCTCGGTTTTGATGCCGGGTGTCATGCTCCCGGGGGCGCGGATGATCCCGGCGCGTGCTCCAGGATCGCAATCATGATCAGCACGCACAGCGTCTGCGCCAGCAGCAGCGACGCGCTCGCCCAGTCCACCTGCGGCAGCACCACTGCCGGCAGCCCCGTCGCCGCCGTCGCCAGGTAGATCGTCAGCACCGCGCCGCGCACGCTCAGGCCTTTGCGCAGCAGCCGGTGCGAAAAATGCCGCCGATCCCCACGCAGCGGGCTTTCGCCGAGCCGGACGCGGTGAATCACGACGCTCAACACGTCGTACAACGGAACCGCCAGCACCAGCACCGGCACGACCACGCCCAGCGGCGTCAGATCCAGCCGCGGATCGTAATACGTCGTCAGGATCGTCAGCACGCTCATCAGGTAGCCGACGACGAGACTTCCCGCGTCGCCCATGAAAATCGTCGCCGGGTGAAAGTTGTGAACGAGGAACCCGCACAGCGCCCCCGCCAGCACCAGCGCCATCACCGGCACAAAAAGCTGCCCGACGCGCAGCGCCGCCACCGCGAACACCAGCGCCGCCACCGCCGCCACGCCCGCGCTGAGGCCGTCCGTGTTGTCGAGGAAGTTGAAGGCGTTCGTGATCAGCACGATCCACAACGTCGTCGCCGCGATCGACGCCGCCGGGGGGAGAAACCCGTCGAGCATCCGCACGTTCAGGAACACGGTCGTCGCCACCGCCGCCGCAAGCTGCGCCGCGAACTTCGACCACGGCCCCAGCGGTCGGCGGTCGTCCACCAGCCCGACCACGTGCAGCCCCAGCGCCGCCCCGAAAATCCCCAGCACCAGCGGAAGACGCTCCGCCATCCCGTCCGCGTGTTGCGCGATCACCGACGGAAGCCGCTCCCGCCAACCGGTGCGCGACAGCCCCACCACCCCGAGCGCCCCCGCCAGAATCGGCGCCGCCACGGACAAGAAAATCGCCACGCCTCCGCCGAGCGCCACGACGCGATCATGCTGCTTATGCCCGCCGGGTCGGTCGACGAAATCCCGACGCACCGCCCACCCGCGCACCACGCCGGTCAGCGCCAGGCAGAGCAATGCCGGACCCGCAAAGGCGGCTACCCCGATCCAGATCATCGCGCGAAGTGTAACCCTGCCCGTCAGGGCGCTCCAACACAATCGATCCAACGATCCGCCGGAGTCCGACGCAAACTCGGGATGATCCGAACGCGGCGGCGGCGATGCCGGGCCGTCGCAGGTTTCCGGAATGAACGCCGCAGGCGGTTTTGCGCCACGAACGATCTGAATTGCATCGCAAGAACCGGGGCGCGGACGGGCCGCGGGTTTCGGATCATCCTCGCGTTGCCTCACCAGGAGACCTAAGATGATGATGTTGAACCGCACACGAAACCCGATGACGCCGCGCTCAGACGCGCCGCGGAACCGCGCCAGGCTCGCGCCGGCCTCCCCGCGTCCCGACGCAAAAAGGTACTCCGACCCCGAGTCGCGCTGGCAGGCGGTGTGCGACCGTGACGACCGCGCGGACGGCGCGTTCATCTACGCGGTGCGCACGACCGGCGTCTACTGCCGTCCGACGTGCCGCTCGCGCCTGCCGCTGCGCCGCAACGTGCGTTTTTTCGACGCAGCGCCGGACGCGCGCCGCGAAGGCTTCCGCCCCTGTAAGCGCTGCGCGCCGGACGCGGACCGCCCCGTCGATCCGCATCGCGCGATCATCCTGAGCGCCTGTCGCAGGCTGGAGGCGGAGGCGGCGCCCCCGCTGGCGGAGTTGGCCCGCGACGCGGACCTGACGCCCTGGCATTTTCAACGTGTGTTCAAGCGACTCGTCGGCGTCTCTCCGAAACAGTATGCGATCGCCCGCCGCGTCAGGCGGTTTCAAGACCGCTTGACCCCGGGCGCGACCGTGATGGACGCCGCGCTGGACGCAGGGTTCTCCTCCACCGGGCGGGCTTACGCCGTCGCAGGTCCGCGCCTCGGCATGTCCGCCTCCGTGCGGCGCCGCGGAGGCCGCGGTGAACTCATCCGCAGCACCGTCGTCGAGTCCCCCGTCGGACTGATGCTCGTCGCCGCCACCGACAAGGGCGTGTGCAGCGTCGCCTTCGGAAGCAACGCCGACGAACTTCGGCGACGTTTGCTCGCCGAGTTCCCGCAGGCGCGGCACGTTCATGACGGAGCGCGGGTCAGGTCGCTTGCCCGGCGCGTGCTCGCACGGGTCTCGCGTCCTCACGGGGGCAACGCGGATTCGGCTGTGCGGCCGACGATGGCGACGACGCAGGTCGCGGGCCAGGCCGCCTCTTTCGCAGGCTCGACCGGTCGAGACCGGAAACCGCCCTTGAAGAATCCAGCGCAGGCGACGGGCGCCGCCGACTCCGGCGGAAGCCGGCTCGACGCTTCCCCTCGTTGCGTGGGCGACGCCTCCGCCGACGAACTGCCTCTCGACGTGCGAGGGACGGCGTTTCAGCACCTGGTCTGGAATGCGCTGCGTCGCATCGAGCCCGGCCGCACCGCAACCTACGCGGAACTGGCGCGCGACATCGGTCGCCCGCGGGCGGCCCGCGCCGTGGGGCGGGCCTGCGCGGAAAACCGCCTCGCCGTCCTCATTCCCTGCCACCGCCTCGTTCCCGCTGAGGGCGGAATCGGCGAGTACCGCTGGGGACGACGCCGAAAGCAACGCCTCCTCGAAATCGAGAACGCAAACCTCGACGACGAACCGCCGCGCCGCAAGGAATCCCGGTGATCGCGCGGGCGCTCGTTGCCGAGGCCTTTCTCACCCCTTCCGCTTCGCCATCGCCGGAACCGCTGTCGGCACGTAGGGAATAATGCAGCCCTTGGACATCGGCCAGTCCTTGTACAGGCCGATCTTCTCGCCGATGGCGATCGCGCGCTTGCGGTGCTTTTCGTGGTTGATGCCGATCGCCATCAACGTGTTGTTCATCGTCCACTGGGTTTCCGGCGCGGCCTTGGGCATCTCTTTCTCGATCCGATCGAGCAGCGCGGGCAGATCAAGTCCTTCGACGTCCTTGCCGCCGGCCCCCTCTTTGTTGATCTTCGACGCCGCGAGGTTCCAGCCCGCGCGGGCCGCCCAGCCGTTCTTGTCCTTCATCCACTTGATTCGCAGGGCCTCCCGGTCGTCGGGGGGCTGCTCCTTCACGATGTAGGCGTTCAACCAATCAGCCACCTGGGTGAACGTGGCCTCGCGCACCATCTTGTCCAGCTCCTTGGCCGAGACCTCCTTCGGCTTCATGATGAGGATGGCGAGCAGTTGGGCATCGATGTTGCCGGTCTTCCACAACTCCAGCGCGAGTTCGTGATCCTTCCTGATCTTCGCGGCGAGTTTGCGGAGATCGCCCATCGCGACGCCGAACTGCTTGAGCTTGCCGGCGGGAATCCCGTGGGGGGCGGGCTTGAGGTTGTACGCACGCCGCCCCTCATCACCCATCGACTCGAGCTTTGCGAGAACTTCCTTGACGTTCATGGGGAACACTCTATCGGGAGGCCCTTGACATGCAAGCCCCTGCTTGCCTATATTTGTCCTTCATCAACGAGACACCAAGGCATGCATGATTCATGGACGACGTTTTTCGAGCCATCGCCGACCCGACGAGGCGGGCGATTCTGGACGAGTTGGTGCAGCGGGGCGGTCAGACGCTGTTTGAAATCTGCGGCCGCCTGGTCATGAAGCACGGCATCCGCTCGTCCCGGCAGGCGATTTCGCAACATCTGGAAGTCCTGGAGGCGGCCGGGCTGGTCGTCGCAAAAAAAGAAGGCCGGTGTAAGTTTCACTGGTTCAACGGAAAGCCTCTCAAGGCCATCCTTGAGCGATGGCCTACGGACGGACGCAGGAGCTGATGCCGTATGAGAATCAACCTGTCCAGCGTGCTCGTGGATGACCAGGAGAAGGCCCTGCGGTTCTACACCGGGACGCTGGGCTTCCGGAAGAAGCACGACGTCCCGCTGGGCGAACATCGCTGGCTGACGGTCGTGTCCCCCGAGGATCCGGACGGCACCGAGCTCGTCCTTGAGCCCGATGAACATCCGGCCGTCAAACCGTTCAAGTCCGCTCTCGTCGAGGACGGCATCCCCTTCACGTCGTTCGCCGTGACGGACGTCGCCGCTGAACACAAGCGGCTCGAAGCGCTGGGGGTGCGGTTCACGCAGCCGCCCGTTGATTACGGCACGGTGATCACCGCGGTCTTCGACGACACGTGCGGGAACCTCATCCAGATTGCACAGGAGGTTCCTCAATCATGATCCCGACTCAATTCCGTCTCGGCGTTGTTCGCCGTGAATGCGCCAAGGGTTCCGTCCTGATCATTCGACGTTGTGATTCACCAGAAAGGAGAACGTCATGAGGTTCTTCGCAGTCCTCAGTATCGCCATCGCGATGTTCGTCAGCGGTGCGCCGGTGCAGCAGTCGCCCGATCCCGCCTCCGCGCCCGCCAGGGATCAGGAATGGCTCAGGCAACTCGTGGGCGATTGGGAAATGAAATTCAGGATGAACATGCAGCCGGACCAGCCTCCGGTGGAAGCCGCCGGCACGGATTCGGTGCGCGCTCTCGGCGCCAACTGGATCATCGCCGAAACGAAGACCACGATGATGGGCGCCCCCTACCACGGCATCCTCTCGCTGGGGTACGACGCGATGAAGAAGCAATTCAACGGCACGTGGATCGATTCCTTCGGCGGTCACCTGTGGGTGTATCAGGGCACGCTCAACGAGACCGGCGATACGCTGACGCTCGAAACGACCGGTCCGAGCCTCACCAGCCCCGACAAGACCGCGCGGTACAAGGAAGTCATCCGGATCACGGGAAAAGACACCCGGACGTTCACGTCAAACATCGAAGGCGACGACGGCAAGTGGACGAAGATTCTCACGATCGAATACACCCGGAAAAAGTAGCGGGCGAACGCCGTCAGAAGGCGCCATGCGGTCGGCTCATGTTCAAGGAAGCCTGCCCTCGAGAATCCAGGGAGCGTGCCGGCACGGCTCAGCCGCATGGACGTGACCGCATGCCGTGAGGGAAGGCCGTAAGACGCTGTTGCGAAACCGTCGGTGCGGGCGGGGAAAAGAACGCTTCCTTACGGGCGCGGCTCGGTTTTACAACAGCGTTTTAGGGCAAGGAACTTACCATTCGCCGCGCTGGCGGCGTCAACACCCGCCTCTCAGGCACGAACTCATGACGTTCGGACAAGACGTCCGCTTTCCGCAATCCGCTCGCGCAGCCGCCGCGCCGACGCCTCCGACAACTGGCGCTCCGTCAGCCGCCACCGCCAGTTGCCTCGCGCCACGCCCGGGCGGTTCATCCGCGCGTCGCCCCCCAGCCGCAGCACGTCCTGCATCGGCAGCACCGCAAGGTTCGCCTCCGATTCCAGCAGCTTCCGCATCAACGCCCCGTGAACGCCGGAGCGACCGACCCCCGCATAACGCCTCACGCGCCCGAACATCGCCTCCGGAAGCGCCTCCAGCCAGCCCTTCAGCGTGTCGTTGTCGTGGGTGCCGGTGAACGCCGCGCATGCGCGCGGATACGCCTCGGGGCGGTGATACCGCGACCCCGCGCCGTCATCCCCGAAGCCGAATTGAAGCACGCGCATCCCCGGAAACCCGAAAGCGTCCCGCAATTCCGCGGCCCGGCGCGTCAGCACGCCCAGATCCTCCGCGACGACCGGAAGCGGACCGAGCCGATCGCGCAAGGCGCAAAGCAGTTCCTCTCCCGGCGTCCGGACCCAGCGCCCGCGCCGCGCGTCCCGGTCCGCCGCGGGGATCGACCACAACCGGTGCAGCCCGATGAAATGATCGAGGCGCACCGCGTCGAACATCTCCAGCGCCCGCCCGAACCGCGCGACCCACCACGCGAAACCGGTCTCCGCGTGCGCCCGCCACCAGTACTGCGGATGCCCCCAGAGCTGTCCGCGACGGTTGAACAAATCCGGCGGAACGCCCGAGACGGTCCGGGGACGGCCCTGCCGATCGAGGTCGAACAACTCCGGCGACCCCCAGACCTCCGCGCTGTCATGCGCCACGAAGAACGGAATATCCCCGAGCAGCGCCACCCCGCGCCGCGACGCCTCGTCGCGCAACCGCGCCCACTGCTCATCCAGAATGAATTGGCAGAACCGCGAGAACTCGAACGCCTCGTCCGACGACTCCGCCAGGCGCTCACGGTCCGCCGGCGTCAGGCTTCGCGCGGCGCTCGGCCACGACGCCCACGCCCGTCCGCCGTGCGCGCGCTTCAGCGCGGCGAACGCGGCGAAGTCGTCCACCCACGACTGCGACGTGACAAAGTGAACGTAATCCAGCCGGTCGCACAGCCCGGACGCCCGGAACATCCGGAACGCCTCCCGCAGGAGCGGCATGCGCATCGCCGCCGCCGCCGCGTAACCCGACCGACCGGAGGAGTCGCCGCGCGCCGCCGCCGCCGCCGCTCGCCGCACGGTCGCTCGATCCAGCAGACCCTGCTCGACCAGATCGTCCAGGTCGATCATCAACGGACTGGCGGCGAACACGGAGGAGGTCTTGTACGGACAACCGCTGCGATCCACCGGATGAACCGGCAGCATCATCCACCAGCGGACGCCGGCGGCATGCAGGTAATCAAGAAACCGCCGCGCCCCGCCCAGATCGCCGCACCCGAACCCGCCCGGCAGCGACGTGACGTGCAGCAGGACGCCGCAAGCGCGTTCGGCCGTCGACGGCGGCGGTTTCACGTATTGGCGCAACGCCGGATGCACGCGTGCAACCCTACCGCAAACCGCCCGCGTCAGCACGACGCCGGTCAGGGCGATCGGCTTGACGCTCTTACGCGACAGGTCGTTCATCAGACGGCGGGCGTACATCGCCGGGTGTCCCCGCCGGAATGAGAGTCGCCTCCGTCCCCTGCTCCAGTGTGATCCGCGGATTTTTTCCCCCGAAGCCGCCAGGTCTGAGCGGCCAGGAAGTACATCGTCAGTCGTGAGCAGAACCAATGTCTTAAGAGACTACGATAGGTGCGCACCTCGAACGCCCCCAGTCCCGCCTCCTGTTTGGCGCGCTCGAACCACAGATTGGGGGCAGGTCAGCGATCGGCGGCGCGACGCTGTTCCTTCCGCTCGAACTTCTGTCGTCCCTCCGGGACTTTCGGAGCCTCCGCGACGGCTTCCCAGCACTGGCGTGCGGGGCTGTTGTCCGGCGCCCCTTCCGGGGCTACGGCGCTCGGATGGCGCTCGGAGGATCCTCGAATGACGCTCGGGGGCATGCCACAACCGGAGTCCGTTGGAGACTCAGGTGGCGTGAACGGACTCGGGCGTTGCCGGGAGGGGGCTGCCCGCCTAGACTGCACCCGCGCACCTGCCGCCAACCGGCGGGTCGCGGCAGGTCGTCAGGGTACACGGCGCGAGCGACTCGCAATGCCTCAACAACGACTGCTTTATCTTTGCTTTTTCCTGTCCGGCGCCGCCGGCTTGCTTTACGAAATATACTGGGCGCAGCGCTTCGCCCTGCTGCTGGGGCTGGATGTTTACAGTCACGCCGCGGTGCTCACGGCTTTCATGGGCGGGCTGGCGCTGGGGAGCTACCTTGCCGGGCGTCGGGGCGATCTGCTCAGCCGTCCCTGGGCGGCTTACGCCTATCTCGAGCTGGGCATTGCCGCTTGCGGTCTTTTCATTCCGACGGTTCTGGCGCTGCTGGCGTACCCTCTGCGGGCGGTGTACGCCGCGACGGATGCGGCGTTCTGGCCGGTGACGTTGGTGCGGTTCGGGCTGGCGGTGGCGGTCCTGCTCGTGCCGACGATGTTGATGGGCGCGACCCTGCCGGTGATGGCGGTGGCGCTTCGTCGCGAGGGGGATCGCCTGGGGGAGGTCGTCGGGCGTCTTTATGCGATCAACACGGTCGGCGCGGTGATCGGCGTTCTCGCGGGCGGGTTCGTGCTCGGCGAAGGGCTCGGTCTGGCGGGGACGAATTTGACGGCGGCGGGGCTGAACGTCGCCGCGGCGCTGCTCGCGCTGTGGATCGGGCGCGAGGCGATGCAGGCGGGGCGAGCGCCGGTCACGGCGGTTGCCACGACGGGTTACAACCCGCTGGATCTTTCGCCCGTCGATCCGGAGTCGCCCGCGCACTTTTCCGGATCTCGGACCGGACTTCGGGCGGAGGCCGGCATGCCACGGGAGGCTCACGGGCGCTGGATTGCGATCGGCGCGGGGCTGACCGGCGCTGCGGGCATGCTGAACCAGATCGGGTGGACGCGGATCATCGCGTTCAATCTGGGCAGTTCGACGTACGCGTTCAGCACGATCGTGGCGGTCTTCCTGATCGGGTTGGCGGTGGGGGCGACCTTCGCGTCGTGGCTGATGAAGCGCTGGAGCGCCGCCGCGCAACCCTGGGCGTATGCCTGCCTGATGACGGCGGCGCTGAGTTGGGCGGTGATGCTGCCGCTGGGCCGGTCGCCTTCGGACACGGCGGAGCTGCTGCACTACCTCGTCGTGGATCAGAAGGTCTCGGCGGGCTGGATCTTCACCGTCGGCGGACTGGCGACGCTCGGGCTTTTCGCGCTGCCGACGATCGCTCTGGGCATGACGCTGCCGCTGGCGTGTGAAGCCTACGCGCAGTCGCGGCCCGGCGGGACCGCCCGGACGACGGGCGCGGTCTACGCGATGAACACGGTCGGCGCGATGCTCGGCTCGGCGGCGGGGGGGTTGTGGCTGCTGGATCGACTCGAGGTTCAGGGTCTGCTTCACGTCGCGGCGGGCGCCTACGCCACGGTGGGGTTGATCGCCGCGGCGCTGGCGTGGCGGACGCCTCCGGGATCGTTCCGCCCGGTGGTCTGCGCCTTCGGCGGGGGCGCGGGGCTGTGTTACCTGGTGTTCGCCGTGCCGTGGGACCGGCATACGTTTCTTTTCGGTCCCTTCCTGCTGACGAAGATCACCGACCCGCCGGCGCTCGTGTATCATCATCAGGGGGCATACGGAACGGTCGCGGTCGTGCGCGAGCCGTCGCGGACGCCCGGGGCGCGTCCCAACACGGCGCTGATCGTCGACGGGAAACCCGACGCCAGCGACACGTTCGACATGGGCACGCAGTGGTTCTCAGGGCACCTCCCGCTGCTCCTGCACGGGCACGCGAGGGACGTGGCGCTGATCGGGCTGGGCGGGGGCGGGACGCTGGGCGCGTCCCTGTGCTATCCGATCGACCGCGTCGACCTGATCGAGCTGTCGCACTCGGTCCTGAAGGCGATCCGTCCGCCCGACGGGTCGCCCGGTCCTTTCGATCACATCAACGGCCGGGGGCTGGACGATCCGCGGACGCGCACGATCGTCGCCGACGGAAGGAATCATCTCGCTCTGACCGACGACGTCTACGACGTGATCATCTCCGAGCCGTCCAACCCCTGGATGGCGGGGGTGTCGTACCTTTTCACGCGAGAGCATTTTCAAGGGTGCCGCGCCCGCCTGAAACCGGGCGGAATCCTGTGTCAGTGGTTGCATGCGTACTCCCTGTCGCCGCGCGAGTTCTTCCGGGTGCTTCAGACGGTGGACGCGGTGTTCGAGCACACCACGGTGTGGGCGTCGCCGTCCCGGGACGACTACTTCTTCATCGCCTGCAAGGAACCGCATGACGCCACGGCCCGAGTCGCCGAGCTGATGCGCGTGCCTGCGATCAAGGCGCAGCTTGACGGTCTGGAAATCCGCTCCGAGGCCGACTTCTGGGGGACGTATCTTTTTAAGGCGGCGGACCTGCGCGGGCGCGATCTCGGCGCGGCGATCGGCGTCTTCGGCGAACTTGCGCCGAACACCGACAACCGCAACTACCTCAACTACGCCGCCGTGCGGAATTACTGGAAGCCCTCGGACATGGATTTTTACGAGGTGCTGTTCCGCAGCGCCTCGCTGCCGGAGGACTGGGCCGGCGCGCTGCTTCGGGATCGATCGCGCGGCGCGGAGGTGCGGCGGATCATCGACGTGCAGGACGGCTATCGCGTGATGGACTGGTACGAGGACGACCGCAAGGTGTATTTCGCGCTGGCGATCCGGGCGCTGGGCGTCGCGCCGCTCTCGTACGTGCTCGAGGTCCGCGATGTGATCGAGAACGAGGCTCTCCTCGCGCGCATTCGGTCGGATGCGCCGGAGGCGGCGCTCTTCCGGGCAAGCGCGGAGGCGCTGCTGACCGAGGCGAAGGCGCTGGAGGACGGTTCGGAGCGCCATCAGAAGGCGCGCGAGGCGCGGTTGTATGCGCTGGTGGCGGTCGAAGCGCACTCCGATAACGCGCCGGCCCTTCTCTTGCTGGCGGAGGCGCAACTTCTCCTGAACCGGCCGGATGAGGCGAAGGCGACGCTCGAACGCGCCGCGGAACGCGGGGCGGAGATTCCGGCGGACCTGCGCGCGCGAGTCGAGGACGCGCGGTCCGTCGGAGGCTGACGCGGCGGGGGGCGTTGCACGTCGCGGCTTCAACACCGAGCGGGGCTCGTTTTTGAAGGGACAGACATCGTTTCACCGGAGCCAAGTGGAGACTCAGGAGGATTTTTGGGAGGCGCGCCTGATTTTTCACGCCGCTCAACCTCCGGCTTCTGAACCCCGAACCCTCACACGCGGTCTCAAACCCGCATGAAAGCCCGGAATCTCTCGCTCCCTTGCGGTCGCGGCTCGGTTCGGAGTCGCGCGCGTCAGCAAGCGAACCTCCCGATCATCCCTGGCGGGAACGCCCCAGGCAGGTTAACCCGCAATCCGATGCGGCAACGTTCGCTTCCTTACGGGCGCGGCTCGGACGTGCAAACTCAGAGACGACCCACCTCCCGCCGCCCTCTCCCCCCAGGATCGCGCCGGATTGCGCCGGATTGCGCCGCTGGACGCGCCACAGGATCGCGCCGGATCGTCAGTTCATGCGATTCCAACACCCCGCAACCGGAGCCGGATGGAGACTCAGGAGCCCCGTTTTGCTGCGGGCATTCTCGCCGTTCCTGATCAAGGCGCCCTTACGACCTTGGCACGACGCTTGCAGGCTTCTTCCCCTGAGCCGTCGCCGGCCTGCGCGGATCGTCCGCGCGAGGGCGGAGAGGCGCGCGCCCGCCGGGCGAGCTTCGAGGAGTCGCTCGCATTCGCAACGGGCGCGCCGCCGGCGGCTGAACCAGCTTGGCGGAGGACTCATCATGCTTGCCGTCGCAGACAAGAGGGCGGATCTCGCCGGTCCGGGGATCAGCACCTACCCCGAGGTCGAAAAGATTCTGCCGAAGGATTACGCCTCCCTCCTGACGCCCAAGGAAACGCAGAAGGCGATCTTCGTCGTCAAAGACTACATCGAGGAGCACCTGGGCAAGTCGCTCCATCTCTTCCGGGTCACGGTTCCGCTGATCGTCAGCGAGGAGAGCGGTGTCAACGACTATCTCGACCGGGACGGCTCGCGGACCCCCGTCGGATTCCGGTGCGGGCTGGGTCTCGAGGCGCCGATCCAGGCCCAGGTGGTGCAGGCCGCGACGAAGTGGAAACGCATGGCGCTGAAGTATTTCGATTGCGCCGTCGGCGAAGGCATCCTCACCGACATGCGCGCGGTGCGCAAGGACTACTTCCTCGATCATGACCACAGCGCCTACGTGGATCAGTGGGACTGGGAGCGGGTCATCACGACCGACCAGCGCACGCTGACGTATCTGACCGAGACGGTCGAGGCGATCTGGGACGTGCTTCGCGGCGCGGAGCGGAAGGTCATGCAGGTCTTTCCGCAACTTAAGGACGATCGCTTCCCGGCGTTGCCGCGGAAACTGACGTTCCTGCACGCGGAGGAGATCCTCGAACGTTTTCCCGACCTGCCGCGCAAGGCGCGCGAGACGGCGATCCTTCAGGATCATCCGGCCGTCTTCATTTACGGCATCGGCTACCCGCTGGCGGACGGGTTCCCGCACGAGATGCGGGCGGCGGACTACGACGACTGGGTGACGCCGACGCGCAGCGCGTCCGGCCGCCCGATGCACGGTCTTAACGGCGACATCCTGGTGTGGAATCCCGTGACGCGGCGTCGGCACGAGCTGACCTCGATGGGCATCCGGGTCACCGCCGAAACCCTCCGGAAGCAGCTTGAGATGTCCGGTCAGACGGATTTCCTCAAGCTGCCCTATCACCAGGCGATCCTGAAGGGGCAGATTCCGCTGTCCATCGGCGGCGGGATCGGGCAGTCGCGGACGTTCATGCTCCTGCTGCGCAAGGCCCATCTCGGGGAGGTGAGCACGACGGTCTGGCCGCGCGAGCTGAAAGACATCTGCCGGAGGAAGAACATCCACGTCCTGGAATGCTGATCGGAGCTTCGACGGCGAGGCAAAGATCGCGTCTCATCAGGGAGGACCGGTCGAGCGATAACCCCCGACGCTTCGCGGGGGTGGTTTTTCATCGCCCGCCGGTCCTCCTCGCCCCACCGTCCACGCCGCCGCCGTCGCCGGAGGGCAGTCCCTTCAACGTTGCCTTGCCCTTGCGACGATCATTGAGCACGGATGACCGCTCTGTTCGTCACGGACCGCTCTGAACAGAGCCGCGCGTAAGCAAGCGAACCTTCCCGACCTCGCGTTGCGGAATCGAACCTTCCGACCTCGCGTTGCGGAATCGAACCTTCCCGACCTCGCGTCGTCGAAGCGCACCTTCCAACCGTCCGTCGCGGAATCACACCTTCAAGCCTGTTCCAGTCTCCCGGGCGGCTCGCCTTACGAGCGTCGTCCGTGAAGTTTGAACCCGCCATCTCGCCCGCACGGTTCGCTCCCTTACGGTCGCGGCCCTGTCAGTCACGGACACGAATACGGCTCCTCCGCCGTCGCGCCGCAGCCCGCGCCGCGAGGTTGGCGGTGAAGCGCCCGGTCCACGCCAGGGCCAGCGAGTTGGCGGACAGCAGGTCGCCCGGGGTCAGCCCCAGCGCCGCCAGGTGGCTGTTGGCGTAGGACATGAAGTTCGCCTGCCAGGCGTCGAAGTCGGGATCAGAAGCGGGGAGGTAGGATGGCATGGCGGATTTCTGTTCTCATGCTCAGTTGCAAGCCCGCACGAAACCGGGAGGAAGAAGTAAATCCGCAGAGGACGCAGATTGACGCAGAGGAAAGGGGTTCTCCTGTGCTCTCTGTGTCCTCTGCGGATGATTTTCCTCTCCGTGCCTGCCGTGCTTACGGCTGACAGGTTACCGTGCGGCACAGGTCGGGGCACTCCTGAATGCAAACGCGATGGTCGCCCTTGGTCAACGTGATGCACGACGCCTTGGCGCGACCTCGGTCGTTGATCGTCACCGTCTGGCAGCCGCACTCCGTATCGCCCTCGAAACAAATGTTCACTTCCGTTC
Source organism: Phycisphaerae bacterium (assembly GCA_022072505.1). Classification (GTDB taxonomy): domain Bacteria; phylum Planctomycetota; class Phycisphaerae; order UBA1845; family UBA1845; genus JABWBH01. Next base: position 16,461 of record JAJVHU010000058.1, on the reverse strand, counting down.
CTTCTGGCAGCGTCGTCACCACCTTCGCCGGAATCTTGCACTGCCCACGGTTCCCTCTGGACTTCACGTTGAGGCGGATGATCTGGGCACAGTCGCATTCGTCAGGGACGCCGTTGCTGTTCCCGTCCTGGGAAGTTCCGTCCTCAATGTCGCATTCATCCGGAATGGCGTTGTCGTTGCAGTCGGCGGAAGTCCCGTTCCCAATGTCTTCATGATCTGGTACGCCGTTGCAATTGCAGTCGCGAGAGTATTCCCACGTCTCGAAGTCGGTTGCCGCCCCCCCGAACAGCACGGTGACACCGCGGGCGCTGTCATAGGCCATGGCGTGGTCTTGACGTGGGGACGGACTCAGGTCGGGGAACTGCTGCGTCCACGCCGCCCCGTCCCATTCCCAAGTATCGCGGTAATAGTGGTGCGAGCCGTCATAATAGCGTCCCCCGAACAGCACGGTGACGCCGCGGGCGCTGTCGTAGGCCATGGCATGCAGGTAACGCGGCGACAGGCCCGTGTCGGCGCGCAGCGTCCACGCCGCCCCGTCCCATTCCCAGGTCTCGCCGTCGTACTCCCCGTCGTATCCACCGAACAGAACGGTGACGCCGCGGGCGCTGTCGTAGGCCAGGGCGTGATCGTAACGCGGCGAGGGGCCATCGGTGGCGCGGAGCGTCCACGCCGCCCCATCCCATTCCCAGGTGTCGCCGTAGGGTTGCCCGCGATACCGGCCGCCGAACAGGACGGTGACGCCGCGGGCGCTGTCGTAGGCCATGGCGGGGTCAATACGCGGGGGGCCCGTGGTGGCGCGCAGCGTCCACTCCACCCCGTCCCACTCCCAGGTATCCACGTAGTACTCGTAAGGGGCCCATCCCCCGAATAGGACGGTGACGCCGCGAGCGCTGTCGTAGGCCAGGGCGTGCTCGGCACGCGGCGATGGACCCGTGGTGGCCTCAAGCGTCCACTCGCTCCCGTCCCATTCCCAGGTCTCACCATCTCTGTGGCCGTACCGGTCGTAGAATCCCCCGAACAGGACGGTGACGCCGCGGGCACTGTCGTAGGCCATGGCGTGCTCCGAACGCGGCGACGGGGGGAAAAAAACTGGTTTCTTCTCCTCCCAAAGAAGGCAATCCTGCGCGGACGCGCGCTGAGGCCCGGCCAACGCGACGATGGCAACCCCAAGAAGGGCTGCTGCAGCGGACACGCGGACGGCCGGGCCTGCCGGGGGTCGCCGCGGCGACCTCCACCCTGCGTTGTCGCTGGCTGGACTGGCTGAACCCGCTTGCATTCTCGTGCTCATACGCTTCCCCCCTCCGAAGAAAAACCTTCGCATTCAATCCGCACACGCGGGCGCGCCTCCGACTTCTGCTCCGCCCATCTGCGACTTCTGCGTCATCTGCGGATAACTGAACTCAATCGGCTCGCGGTGCCTACGCCCCAATCGTTGCCGTCGCTGTTTCGCTCCATGGTCCCGGCTGGCCCTTGGTGTTGATCCAGCGGAGCATGTAGTGCGCGGGTTTGCCCCCGTCCGCGCCGTCGAACGTGGCCAGGTACGGCGTGCGCGTGTCGGTCGCGAGGAACACGAGCTGCGTGGCGTCGGTCGGCGGCGGGCCGTCCACCTTGACCCAGATATCGCAGCCGACGACGCCGGCGGGCTTGCGGGTGCTGGTCGGCGTGGTCTCGTCGGTGAAGCTGATCGTGTGCTGCAGACGCTGCGACGTATCCACCTTGACCACCGGGCGGGTCGTCGGTGCCGGCGTGCGGCCCGGCGTAGCGATGAACCCACGCCTGATAGACCTGCGCGGAGGCATGATTCCTAAGCATGAGGCGAGCGCGACGACGATCGAAATCCGGAGCATGAGAGTCCTCCTCGGGTGCAAACGCTCTTCTCGAAGGGCGTCAAAATGACCCAGATAAGATACTCGAATTCTGCAAGGAATGCAAATAACCCCGCGCGGCCGGGCCGGGCGCTGCTGGCTCCTATTAAGATGCTGTTTCAAAACCGAGCCGCGCCCGTAAGGAAGCGCTCTTTTTCCCGTCCGCGCCGGCGGTTTTGCAACAGCGTCTAAGGCCTATCCTATCGCCGGCCGAAGGCGGGATTCAAGTGAAAACCGGGCCGTTCCATGCCGGTTTGCGCGGGGGGCGGGGTCCGCGGTTTCGGCGTTGTGGCTCTTGCACCCGGCAGGGGCAAGCGCGCGTGACCGGCTAGAAAGCCGGTCCCCCAAGCAGAAGTCCGGTTCACCACGGGCGGTCGCGTTTCGCCGTGGGCCGTCGTGGGCCGGCTTCAGCCGGATGGCTCTTGCCACCGCCTTCAGGCGGTGGGCGCATCCAAGCGGCGCGCCGCCAGCCGGGCTTCAGCCGGCTTGCACTTCCCACAACGCAAGCCCGGCTGAAGCCGGCTCGCATTGAGATTTGGGCGCTCACCCCACCCGCTGAAGCGGGGGCAAACGCCGGTCGGCTGAAGCCGACCCATCTTCTGCGGTTCTACTTGGACGCTGTTTCAAAGCCGGCACAGATTGAATACCTATGCACCATCCCCCGGTCGGAAGCCGGGGCCACACTTGCTTCTGCAAACACCTCTCAGGGCGTGGTCGCGGCGTCCGACGGGCTTTGCACGGCGATGACCATGACTCCGCCGAGCACGAGCGCGACGCCGGGCCATTGGGCGGGGGTGAGGCGTTCTTTCAGGGGCGGGCGCAGGTAGGCGAACATGGCAATGATGGCGTAACCGCCGCCGACCATGATGGGTACGCCAGCAACATCTTCAGCGTCTCGCTCTGCAGCCATACATTCTGCAGCGCGTACCTGTAGCAGAAGGCGTTCAGTCCGAAGCAGATCAGCCCGCCCAGCGCCGCCGGGCTGATCGGCACGCCGGGCTGGTCAGCACCGCGACCGTCGCGCTGACGGCCCCTGAGAAGGGTCGAAGCGTCCTCCGGGAGGCCGGTCCCCGTCCAGAGGCGGGGGTGTGAATATTTCGCTTTACCCGTTGAGTCCGCCGTGTGGAGCCCTTACACTACGCGCGCGTCGGTGAAGGGTCATCCAGGATGCCTTTCACGAAAAGCATGGGTTTACGATATCAACTAAAGCTGATGAACGGATCCACATGAAGGGCGTAATTCTGGGCGGAGGAACGGGTTCGAGGCTTTTCCCCCTCACGAAGGTGACCAACAAGCACCTGTTGCCGGTGTATAACCGGCCCATGATCTATTACCCGATTGAGTGCCTCGTGAAGTCGGGCATCGATGAGATTCTGCTGGTCACCGGCGGTGAGAACGCGGGAGATTACCTCCGTCTTCTCGGAAACGGCAAGGAACTCGGCGTCAAGAACCTGCACTACACCTATCAGGAAGCCGCCACGGGCATCGCCGGGGCGCTGTCGCTGGCGGAGGATTTCGCCGACGGCGGTCCGATCTGCCTGGTGCTCGGCGACAACATTCTCGAATACGTCATCCAGAAGAGCGTGGACGTGTTCCGCAAGCGGCCGGAAGGGGCGCGCATCCTCCTCGCCCAGGTCCAGAACCCGCAGGCTTACGGCGTCGCGGACATCGACGGCGACCGCGTCGTCAACATCATCGAAAAACCGAAGAACCCGAAGACCAACTGGGCCGTCATCGGCATCTACTTCTACGACAACTCGGTCTTCGACTACGTGAAGAAGCTCACCCCGTCCGCCCGAGGCGAGCTGGAAATCACGGACGTTAATAATCACTTCATCAAGGCCGGTAAGATGGCCTTCGACAAGGTCGAGGGCTGGTGGGCCGACGCAGGGGAGAACATCGACTTCTACCTGCAAAGCTGCATTCGCGTGTCGCAGACCGGCGCGAACCACCCGGTGGATTGACGCGGCGCGTTCGAGGCTGCATCAAGGAGGGCGGCGTGGACGACGGTCGATTATCCGGACCCGACATGGCGTCCGATGGTCGCCGGAGGCGCGGAAATCGCGGGTTCCCACGCGGAGCGTCCGAGTAGGGCGACCGCTTGCGTTGAAACGGGTTGCCGTCCGCGCCATAATGTGCGGCTCGCCCTCCCGGATATGCCAGAATGAACCTGCCTGCGGTTCCCGGCGGCATCGGTGAACGTGACGGAACGGAAAGGAGCGGAGCGATGGATTATAAAACGATTATCGTCATGCCGGCGTACAACGCCGAGCGGACGGTCGAGCGCATCTACAAGGACATTCCGAAAGGGTGCTTCGCGGAGTGCATCCTGGTGGACGACCTGAGCCGGGACAAGACCTGCGAGGTGGCCGAGAAGCTCGGCATCACCGTCATCAAGCACGACCGCAACAAGGGCTACGGCGGGAATCAGAAGACGTGCTACCGGGCGGCGATGGAGCGCGGGGCGGACTTCGTCATCATGCTGCACCCGGATTATCAGTACGACGCCCGCGTCATCCCCGCGGCCGTGGACATCATGCGCCACGGCATCTGCGACGTGCTGCTGGGCAACCGAATCCGCACGCGGCGCGAGGCGCTCGACGGCGGCATGCCGCTGCCGAAGTACCTCGCCAACCGCGGGTTGACCTTCATGGAGAACGTCGTCATGGGGCAGAACGCCGGCGAACTGCACAGCGGCTTCCGGGCGTACACCCGCAAGGTGCTGGAGACGATCCCCTTCGAGCGCAACAGCGACGACTTCGTCTTCGACTCGCAGTTCCTCATGCAGACGGTTCACTTCGGGTTCAAGCTCGGGGACATCCCGGTTCCGGTGCGCTACTTCGACGAGATGAGCAGCATCAACTACAAGCGGGCGAGTGAGTACGCGATTCTCACCATGTGGTACCTTTTCCGCTTCGTGACGCATCGCGTCGGCGTCTGGAAGCACCCGATTTTCAACCCCGGCGGCGAGGATCTTCAGCGGCCTTGGGCGCGGTTGCAGGGGGCGAGAGCGTAGGGAATGCAGAATGAAGAATGAAGGAAGAATGACAGGCCAGGGAGATTCAGCGCCGCATTTGATTTCTGAATTCTGCATTCAGCATTCTTCATTCAGCATTCAATGTCCGAGACTTTACAAGATTGAATAGACTTGGCGAGGAATTCGTATGCCGTTCACGTTTACTCCCTGTCACATCCCCGACGTGCTGCTCATTCAGGCGAAAGCCTTCAATGACCCGCGCGGGTTCTTCATGGAGACGTTCAAGCGCTCGGACTTCGAGAAGCACATTCCGAAGCGTTTCGTGCAGGGCAACTACAGCCACTCGACGCAGCGCGGCGTGATCCGCGGGATGCACTTCCAGATCAACCCGCACGCCCAGGGCAAACTGATGTGGTGTCAGCGCGGCGAGATTTATGACGTCGCGATCGACATCCGCAAGGGATCGCCGTGGTACGGCAAGTACGTCGGCGAGGTGCTCTCCGGCGAGAACAAGCGGATGCTGTGGGTGCCGGAGGGATTTGCGCACGGGTTCCAGGTGTTGTCCGACTCAGCCGACGTGTTGTATCAGGTGACGGACGAGTGGGCGCCGGCCACCGAGCGCTCGCTGATCTGGAACGATCCGGACATCAGCATCGACTGGCCGATCAAGGGCGAACCACTGTTGTCGGACAAAGATGCGAAAGCGCCGAAGCTGAAGGAAGCGACGGACATCAATTTTGTGTATGAGGGGAAGAAGGAAGAATGAAGAATGCAGAATGATGAATGCTGAATAAACGCTTCGGGCGAGGGAACATCGCTTGATTCGCGCGTAACGGACGTTGTGTTTTCATTCTGCATTCCGCATTCTTCATTCTGCATTTGGGAGCAGGGAACGGAAATATATGATCAAGAACGTCTTCGTCACCGGCGGCGCGGGTTACATCGGTTCGGTTCTTGTCCCGATGCTGATGCAGAAGGGCTACAACGTCACGGTTCTCGACCGCCTGTTCTTCGGTCGCGACACCCTTCCGCCGGACGGGCCGAACCTCAAAGTCATCCGCGACGACATCCGCGCGTGCAGCGGATCGCTGCTGAAGGGCCAGGACGCGGTCATCGACCTCGCGGCCATCTCCAACGACCCCGCCGGCGAGCTCGACCAGGAGAAGACGTGGCAGATCAACCATCGCGGCCGCGCCCGCATCTGCAAACTGGCGAAGGAGAACGGCGTGCAGCGCTACATCCTGCCGTCGTCGTGCAGCATCTACGGCTTCCAGGAAGGCGTGCTTGACGAAACGTCGAGCATCAATCCACTGACCACCTATGCCGAAGCGAACGGCGCCGCCGAGCGCGACAACCTTCCGCTCGCCGACAAGAACTTCACCGTCGTGGTCATCCGTCAAGCCACCGTGTACGGCGCCTCGCCGCGCATGCGCTTCGACCTCGCGATCAACGGCATGGTCAAGGGCTTCCTCGAGAAGGGGAAGATTCCGATCCTCCGCGACGGTACGCAGTGGCGGCCGATGGTGCATGTCGCGGACACCTCCAAGTGCCAGGTGATGCTGCTGTCCGCCCCGGCCGAGAAGATCAACGGGCAGATCTTCAACGTCGGTTGCAACGCCCAGAACTACCAGATCAAGCCGCTGGCGGAGGAGGTCGCGCGGGGCCTGAACATGCCGTTCGAGTTCGAGTGGTACGGCGCGCCGGACCATCGCTCGTATCGCGTGAGTTTCGACAAGCTCGCCAAGGCGATCGACTGGACGCCGGACTTCGACGCCGCCAAGGGCGCCCGCCAGATCGCGGATCAGATCAAGTCCGGCCAGTTGAAGCCCGCCGACCCGCGCACGATCACCGTGGCGTGGTACAAGCACCTCATCGACGGCAACCGCATTGCCAGGGAAGTGGCGATGAACGGGGAAGTGCTGTAGGTCGCGGATCGCGAATCCCCAATCGGGCTTGTCGGCTCTCCGAGCCGACAAGCCGTAGGGTGGGCACTGCCCACCCTTTGCCTTGAATCCTCGTCCTTCGATATCGCGCACCCGACCGGTCCCCAAAGGGCACCCCGTCCGACGGCAATTCCGCGATGAAGTCATCAAGGTCCGATAACCTATCATTTTCCCAAAATCTCTCCGGTTCCTCATGCAGCCTGACAGACGCGCGTAAGAAACGAGCGGCAATCAGACACGGTCTCTGACGCAGCACCGAATCTCCTGCGCGCGGAAAGCAAAGTGTTACAACCCCGAGCGCAGGGTGGCCGGACACGTGGATTCCGAAAACAGGAAGCTTAACCGCCGCGTCGGCGGAGTATCCCCATGACACAATTGCGGAGCGGGAAGAAACCCGGAACAAGTCGGACCACTAGCGTGCCCAGGCGCAAGTTTTCAGCATCCGTGGATCGAGCGGCGCTTCACCCATCTCAATCGTTAAGTTAATCACAAGGACGGTCATCGATGTTCAACCGCATGTCTATCCTGGGCTATCAACTCGCCTTCCTCGCCCTTTCATCAACGGCCCCCGTAGTCGTCGCGCGGGGGCAGACGAGCGATGCGGACCACTTGGCCTTGCTCGCCGTCCGCCCCACCTCGGACCCGCAACGTCTTGCCCTCTTGGAGCGGGTCCGGTTCGACCGAAACCTGGAAATCTGGTCCGACGAGGTGGAAGCGGAGGTCTTCGACGTGCGTGCCACGCCGGCGGGGCGAGCGGCGCTCGACCGCCTCCACATCGACTACTCGATTACTGTTCCCGACCTCGACGCCCTCTACGACGACTATTTCAACCGAGTCGCCACGGGTGATTTCTTCGAGGATTATGCGACGTACGAGGAATACGCAGGATTCCTGCACGAGCTTGCCGACCGGTTTCCCGACCTGGCGACGATCGTAAGCGTCGGCAAGTCCGTCGAAGGAAGGTCGCTTTGGATGCTTCGAATCACCGGACCCGGCGCGAAGAAACCGGGCATTATGTACCAGGCCGCTCAACATGGTCACGAGATCATCTCGCCTCCCGTGGTTGCGTATCTGGCGAAACATCTCCTGGAGAACTATGCGACGGATAAATCGGTCCGCGCTCTGGTGGACGGAGCGGAATGGAATCTGATTCCCATTTGCAACCCGGACGGCTACGTCCGGGGGAGTCGATACAACGCCGATGGCAAGGATCTGAACATGTACTGGCGCGAAGACGACTCCACGCCAGCCGAAGTCCTTCACCTCATTAAGTTCATGGAGGCGAACCCTCACCTGGCGGTGCATCTGGATATTCACGCCTACAACAACTTGCTGCTGTGGCCCTGGGCAGGAACCAGCGATTTTTGCTTTGACCATTGGACGTATTCGCAGGAGTCTGAGCGCCTTTCAGACTTGATCTACGCGTACCGCAATACACGGTACAGAGGCATGAATGGTCGTCGATACAGTGGCGGTGGTTATGGCCAGGCGCTGGACTTTGTGTACGGTCATCACGACATGTTCTCCTTTGTGCCGGTCTTAGGCACGTCCAACCTCATGCCTCCGGAGGAGATTCGCCCGACGTGCAGGGAGCTGTTGCCGGCGCTGCTTTCCTTGGGAGCGCGCGTCGTCGACTGCAACGGCAACGGAACCGCCGACTGGAGCGAAATCCATGATCACGGCGCGGCGGACTGTAACGGCAATTACTGCCTGGACGAGTGCGAGTTCCCTCTGGACTGTAACGCCGATGAAGCGCCGGACTTCTGTGAACTCCGCATGGGCAAAACGGAGGACTGCAACGGCAACGCCACACCCGATTCCTGCGACATCAAGAACAACACGTCGCGCGACCAGAATCGCAACCGCGTACCGGACGACTGCGAGTACTGCCGTGTGCCGCGGATTTACGCTCCGCAGCACGACCCGCGCCTCACGTACTTCGGGACGGCGGTCGCCCTCACGGAGGCTTCGCTGCTCGTGGGCGCGCCAAGGCGATATGATGACTTCCACATCGGGGCTGTCGTGGCCTTCGACCTGGCGGACTTGGCTCGTCATCAGATTCTGACGCTTGAAAACCCAGCGAATGAAAGCTTCTTCGGCGAGCCCCTGGATGCGGATGGATCCACGCTCGCGGTTCGCGCCATCCACGCGACGGATTCAAAGAGGACACCGGCGATCGAGATTTACAACTGGGATTCGTCAAAGTGGGTTTGGCGGGAGCGCGTCTGGTCCATGGGAGACAACCCGGATGGCAATGCCTTTGGAACTGCACTGGCCCTGAATGGGGATTGGTTGTTTGTCGGCGCCCCGGAAGATGAGCCAGGCAGGCTCCGCGGCGCCGTCTATGTGTTTCATCGAGAGGAAGGAGCGTTCAGGTATGTCCAGGTTCTACGCATGCCTCCGGGGTTCTCTTCCGGCTCATTCGGCGTCGACGTTTCTGTGGATGGAACACAGGCTTGGGTTGCCGTTCATTCCGAGGAGCTTCTGGCCGTCGTTTACACGCTCATCGATGGATCCTGGCAACACATGCAGACCATCGAGAACGGCAGATGGGGAAACCGGGTGACGGTCCGGGGAACATCGGCAGCGGTCACCACCACGCGCGGCCTCAATATTTACGCACTTCTGAACGGCAGATGGAAGGGCGCCAAGGAGTTTGTAGTCGGTGGCAACCGCGACAACAAGCCCCTCCTGTTGACCGACCATTCGTTGCTCGTCAGCTTGCCCCAAGCCGAAGGAAGGTTGGAGTGGTTCAGCCAGATCGACGGCGTATGGCGGCAGACCGGAGTGGTGGAACCGGTGGACGGTGGGCCATGGGGCGCATTCGGGATCGGGTTCGACATCCTCGACGGTCGATTGGCTGTAGGCACAAATGACGACCATGTCATCCTTCGTGAGCAGGGATGCGACGATGGCGATTCTGCCGAGCTGAAAGCCGCATGCCGGACGGATCGAAAAGGCAAGTCGCGCATCAACATCAGAATCCTTCACGGTGAACCAGACCTCTGGGTGCAGGTTCGTCTCGACGGCGATCCCCGCTCAGACGCACTTGTCCCGTTGAACTGCTTTGGATGGGGACGAACCACCCTTCGAGGGGTTGGCCCGGGTCCGCACACAGTCGATATCCTACGTTGCGGATCCAGCGTATCCACCGATTGTCCCTGAGCGAGTAGCACTCGCCCGTGGCAGGATGCGTCGCACGAGGGTGTCGATGAGTGGAGACCTTCGCCAAAGCGGGAATCCGGGATCGCCGATTGGGAATCGCGTATGGCGGCGCTCCGAGCCGACAATCGAGAGCGTGAGCCACGCAACCGACAATCGGCTGTGTCGGCTCTCCGATCCGACCAGGCAGGGGCGGGCCAGTCCATTCCAGGCTTGGGAAACCCTTAAGTAATCTTGTTCGCGGCGTCCACGCCGCTGCCAAGGGCGGCCACGACCGTGGCCGTCCGGAACCCGCCGCGCGGGACGTTTGACCCGACGGCCTCGCCGGCAAAGAAGAGTGTTCCAAGCTCCGGCTCGCCGAGTTGGCGCCGGTGGGGAAGGGTTCCGACGGCGGCGACGCTGTAGCACCCGCGGGCGAAGGGATCGTCATCCCAGGACATCATGTGGAAAGGCGGCAGCGCCTTGCCCCCGGGAATGTGTGCCTCGACCGTGCCAGCGCCGAAGACCCCCTTCATCCGAGACACCATCAACTCGACAAGCTGCTCGTTCATCTCCACGGACCGGCCCCACTCACCACACACCAGGCCGTGGAACGCCGCCCCGCCGGCCAGCTCCGCATCTTTGCGCCCGTACGAGGCGTCGTTGAACAAGGTGGGTCCGTCGAAGTGGTCGTTGAGCTGGTAGAGGAACGACCACTCTCCGTTGCCGTAGGGGTTGGGCACGTCCGCCCAGAAGTTGTCGGTGAAGCGCATCATGACCTTGTTGAAAGTGCCGACCGGTATGGCGGCGATCGCCTTCTTCTTCGCGGCTGACAGGGGCGGGTTGAACTCGATGTGCCCCAGCTCACCCGGCGGGAGCTTGAGCACGCCCAGGGGCGCTGTCACCACGACGTAGCGAGCGGTCATGTCCGCCTGATCGCGCAGATGCACCGTGGCACCGGAGGACGAGTAGTCGATGCCGGTGACGACATGCCTCAGGCGGATATCAAGGTTCCCCGTGAGGTGCTCGACGAGCGCCGACATCCCGTCTTGCAGCAGCTTGTTGGGGCCGATGCCGTCGGCTTCATACCACCATTCGTAGCCGCCGACCTGGTCCGGAAGGATGGCGGCGTCGCTGGAAATCTCAGCGTCGATGAGGTTGCGTGCGACGGGGTTCAGACCCATCTGGTCGGCGATTTCGCCGATCGTCTCCTGAGACCCCTCCTCCAGGCGGGACATCTTCCGGTTGAGCTCCCTGAGCACCCTCCACATGTCGTTGTGTTCACGCTTGCTGAGGATGCGGTAGTTGCCGCCTCCGTGCGCTTGCTGCGTCAACAGCCATTCCCACTTGTCGGGGATGGTCTTGAGGCGGAAGCGGTTGAGGTAGTCTTCGACGTACGGGTCGCGCCGGTTGACCCATGCGCAACCGAGCTCGACGGGATGATCGACGAAACCATGAAGCGTCTTCGCGCGGCCGCCGGCCCGGTCCTGCGCTTCGATGACCGTTACGTCGAACCCCCGCTCGATGAGGCGGTGGGCGGCGGCGAGTCCCGCAAAACCGGCCCCGATCACGATCACGCGTGGACCGCGCGGTCCGCTGCCGACGGCGCCGGCCCGCGGACCCACGCAGGCCAGCAGGCCGGCCGCGGCGCTGGCCTTGAGAAAATCCCGGCGCTTGATCGAGGCGGATTCGGCTCGTGGCTGGCTGACTTCACGGGTGGAAATGCGGACGTGCTGAATCATGGCGTTACCTGACCGAGAAAATACGACGGCTGGGCGATCCTTGGATGCGATCGCCTGTGCTCGGACAATTGTAGCGAGAGCTGGGCGCTGAAAGCAACCGGATCGGACTCCGTCCCGTTGAGAGAAGTCGAGAGCTCCGCCGATCCGAGGCGGGTGCCCCACCCCTCCGAGGTGGGGGACTGACATCCCTGAGACCAGGTCACTTCTTAGGTGATGCTCAGCGGTGGAGTGCCTTCATCCGTACCCCAGCCTGGAAGACCCAAGAACCGGCGCAATAGTCCTCCGCCGCGGCAGCGGCACAAGACCCGAGCCCACGGTGCGAGCCGTGGGATCCGGATCGACACGAACCCCCGAGCCGCGGCATCGGCTTGCTCGGCGGCCACCTGGGCCGCAAATCCGACGGCAAGCTCGGCTGGCTCCGCGCTTGGAAGGGATGGCAGGCCTTCCCATTTATCCTCCTCGGCGCTGAACTCGCCCGGGAGCACCAATAGATGTGGGTAATAGCAAGCTCACAGAGCCGTGGCACACGCAAGAGCACTGCTCACTGCCGACGCGCTCGTGCTACCAGGCGGCGGTCTCCGACAGCGGGCGACGCGACTCGAACGCGCAACCACCAGCTTGGAAGGCTGGTACTCTACCATTGAGTTACGCCCGCAACCTCCGCGGCGCCGGTTGGACCGGTGTCCGCCGGGAGAGGATCGCCGAAGGTACCCGTTCCGACTCGCGCGTCAACCGACTTGGCGCCGTCCCGGGCCCGCGCAGGCGTTTGCGGCGGGCCAGGCGGTGATGAAGCGCTCGGTCGACGACGAGTTGACGGGTCGGGGGGGAGGTCAACGAGCCGCGGCCGGGGCGTGCAAGCGCTCGGAAGATCTCTGCGCCGGGTTGCAGGAGTCGCCAGGGGAGCGGGGGGCGAATACAGTAGGCGTTGATGATCCGAAAGGTTCTCATCGCCAACCGGGGTGAGATCGCCGTGCGCGTGATGCGGACGCTGCGGGAGATGGACGTGCGCGCGGTCGCGGTGTATTCGGAGCCGGACGCCGGGGCGCTGCACGTGCGCGAGGCGGACGAGGCGTATCCGCTGGGGGGGACGACGTCGGCGGAAAGCTACCTGCGGGGGGAGAAGATCCTCGAGATCGCCCGCGCGCACGGCGTGGACGCGATTCATCCCGGATACGGGTTTCTTTCTGAGAACGCGGGATTCGCGCGGGCGTGCGCGGACGCGGGCGTGACGTTCATCGGTCCGACGCCGGAGGCGATCCGGGCGATGGGCGACAAGATCCTCGCGAAGGAGACGATGCGGAAGGCGGGGGTTCCCGTCGTGCCGAGCGCGGAGTGTCATGACGGTGACACCTCGGAGGCGGTCGCGCGGCGCGCGGAAGGGGTCGGCTTCCCGCTGCTGGTGAAGGCGGCGGCGGGGGGCGGGGGCAAGGGGATGCGCCTCGTGCGGGAGCGCGGGGATCTTCCGGCGGCGATCGAGGCGGCGCAGCGCGAGGCGCAGAAGGCGTTCGGCGACGGGCGCGTCTTCCTCGAGAAGTACATCGATCATCCCCGGCACATCGAGTTCCAGATCTTCGGGGACGCGCACGGCGAGGCGACGCACCTGTTCGAGCGCGAGTGCTCGATCCAGCGGCGGCACCAGAAAGTGATTGAGGAGGCGCCGTCGGCGGCGCTGACCCCGGCGCTGCGGGAGAAGATGGGCGCGGCGGCGGTGGCGGCGGCGAAGGCGATCGGATATCGGAACGCGGGGACGGTGGAGTTCATCGTGGCGCCGTCGGGCGAGTTCTACTTTCTCGAGGTGAACACCCGGCTTCAGGTCGAGCATCCGGTGACGGAAATGACCGTCCTGAGGGATCTGGTCCGGGCGCAGGTGGAGGTGGCGGCGGGGGGGAGGCTTCCCTTCCGTCGGGAGGATCTGCGGCAGCACGGTCACGCGATCGAGTGCCGCGTGTACGCGGAGGATCCGGCGCGCGGGTTCCTTCCGAGCGTGGGACGGCTTGAGCGGTTCATCCCGCCGTCGGGGCCGGGGGTGCGCGTGGACACCGGCTTTGCGGAGGGCGACGAGGTCACGACGTATTACGATCCGATGCTGGCGAAGCTCGTCGTCCGGGGCGAGGACCGGGCGGCGGCGATCGCGCGGATGAAGGCGGCGCTGCGGCGGTTCGTGATTCTCGGCGTGACCACCAACGTGGAGTTCCTTCACGAATGCGTGGCGCATCCGGTGTTCGAGCGCGGCGAGGCGGACACGCACTTCCTTCAGACGTACGACCTGACCGGGAAAGCGGCTCCGCCGCCGGATGAGGCGTTCGTCGCGGCGGCGCTGGCCGGCGCCGGGGGTGACGAGCGGACGGCGCGCGGCGGATCGGGTCGCGCGGCGGGCGACGGGCGCGGGAATCCCTGGCGGGCGCTGTCGGGGTGGCGCGGATGAGATCGAGCGTCGAGCAAGTCCGACGCCGGACGAGGGCGGCCGGTTGAGTGCAAGTCAGTTCAAATCAGCGGGTTCGGACGCGGTCGTGGAGGTTCGCGTCGAGGCGGCGGCGGGCGGGCGCGAGGGCGCGTTCCGGGTTCACGTCTCGGACCGGACGATCGAGCTGGAGGTGCGTCGTCGCGGACCGAGCGAGGGGTTCCTGCACGTTCAGGGGCGGGTTCTGCCGTATTACGCGGTGCGGCGCGCGGGGGAAGTCGAGGTCTGGATCGACGGACGGCGGCACGTGATCGAGCGGGCGCTGCCCGCGGCGCGGCGCGGCGCGGCGGCGGCGGGCATGCAGGCCGTGGAAGTCAAAGCGCCGATGCCGGGCACGATCCTGAAGATCCTCGTGAAGTCCGGGGACGCGGTGGCGGCGCATCAGCCGCTGATCGTGATGGAGTCGATGAAGATGGAGATGACGCTTTCGGCGTCGGGGGCGGGGCGCGTGGGCGAAGTCCGCTGCCGCGAGGGCGAACTGGTGGCGATGAACACGGTGCTGGTGCGCTTCGTGGAGGAGGCGGCGGAAGGATCGTGAGGGCGGTGCGGGGATGACGTCCGACGCGATCTTCTTGAAAGCTCAGTCGTTGCTGCCCGGCGGGGTGAACTCGCCGGTGCGGGCGTTCAAGTCGGTCGGCGGGACGCCGCGTGTGATCGCGCGGGCGGTCGGCGCGGAATTGATCGACGTCGAGGGGCGGTCCTACATCGACTGCGTGGGGGCGTGGGGCGCGGGGATTCTCGGACATGCGCATGCGGCCGTGGCGCAGGCGATTACACAGGCGGTGGAACTAGGGCCGTCCCCAGGGCTTTGTAACGGGCTGGAAGTTTCGCTCGCGCGGGAGATCACCGCGCGGGTTCCTTGTGCGGAGAGAATCCGCTTCGTCAATTCCGGGACCGAGGCGGTGATGAGCGCCGTGCGGCTGGCGCGGGCGGCGACCGGGCGCGACATCGTCCTCAAGTTCGAAGGCGGCTATCACGGTCATGCGGATGCGATGCTGGTGCGCGCGGGGTCGGGGGCGGCGACGCTGGGCCTGCCGGATTCACCCGGGGTGACGCGCGGCGCCGCGGCGGACACGCGGGTGTGCGCCTACAACGACCTTGAGGCCGTCGAGGCGACGGCGGCGGCTGAGGGGGAGCGGCTCGCGGCGGTCATCGTGGAGCCGGTGGCGGGCAACATGGGCGTCGTCCCGCCGGTCGAGGGCTTTCTGCAAGGGGTTCGCGCGGTTTGCACGCGGGTCGGCGCGCTGCTGATCTTCGACGAAGTCATGACCGGATTCAGGGTGGCGCGCGGAGGGGCGGCGGCGCGGTCGGGCGTGCGCCCCGACCTGATCACGCTGGGAAAGATCATCGGCGGCGGGCTGCCGATCGGGGCGTACGCGGGGCGGGCGGACCTGATGAACCTCGTGGCGCCGGCGGGTCCGGTGTACCAGGCCGGGACGTTCTGCGGTCACCCGGTCGTGATGGCGGCGGGGCTGGCGACGCTGGCGCAATTGACGGAAGGCGATTACGCGAAGCTGGAGTCAGCGGGGGAGAAGGTCGAGCGCGGATTGTGTTCGGCGCTGAAGGCGGCGGGCGAGAGCGGGTGCGTGCAGCGCGTCGGCTCGATGCTGACTTTGTACTTCGGGGTGGAGCGGGTCCGCGATTTTGCGGACGCCCGGCGGGCGGATCACGCGCGCTTCGCCCGGTTCTTTCAGGGGATGCTCGCCCGGGGCGTCCATCTTCCGCCGAGCGGATACGAAGCGTGGTTTCTCTCGACGGCGCATGACGACGCGGTGCTCGATCGCCTGCTGAGGGCGGCGGAGGAGGCGCTGCGGGAGAGGATCTGGCCGCAGGTGTGCGATGAACTGCGGCTCGAGAGTCTCCATCTGAATCCGGGGATCAGCGCGCCGGATGTTCCGTCGTTGTGACGCGACGCGCGATGATGCCCGGGAGGGACGGCGGATCGGCGGCGCGACGGTCCGCCGTCCCTCCCGGGCATGACCGCACCCCACAACGACAGACATCCCGAGCCCCGAACACCGGAGTCCGTTGGAGACTCAGGTCGCCTCAATCCCGAGGAACACGCGTGAACGTTCGAAGAACACGCGCGAACACCTGAAGAACATGCGCGAGCGTCCGTTGTTTTGTTTCAATCCCGAAGGAGGCGCAGGATTCTCGGATGCGTTGGTCTCAATCCCAAAGGGATTGCGGCCTCCAGCCCAAGGCTGGACGCCTGGACACGCTGCCGGTTCCACGGATGCGGGACGGAGGCGTCTGCGGGATCCGCCGCAGGTTCAATCCTCCCCCGTTATGATCGACTCCTCTCGCTTGCCCGTCAAAGACCGCTCCAATA
>JAJVHU010000029.1 GCA_022072505.1 Phycisphaerae bacterium | reverse complement strand
TCGTATTCGATCAGCGACGGATCGTATTCGGTTCCGGTTGGTGACGATTCGATCCCGGCCCCGGTTGGCGACCCCTCCATGATACCCAGTACGCCAGCAGCCGGGAAAGGGTTCGCGGGTTGGGGATACTGAATCGGGGATCGGGACTCGGGGATCGTGCCGTGTTCCTCGTGCGGCGTGCCTGGTCTTACGGTTTATCGTGGATCGCGCGGGCTGAAGCTCGGACTACGGTTGGATCGCGCGGGCCGAAACCACGCGGTTCGGACAGGGCAACCGCATTCTAAACTTTTGAGCCGGTCCTGACGGATACCGCGGATCAGGCGATCCGCGATTCCGGCATGCGGAGGCCGATCCCTTGGACAACCGACGTTCGCTCGGAAGCCAGAAATCCTAGAATGCGGTTGCCCTGGCGGTTCGGATCGCGGTTGCGGTGGTTCCTTGTTTGATGGGCGGGGTGCGGTTATGCTGCCTGATTCGACCGCGGGAACGCCTGTTCGGGGGGCCGAAGCCGCGGGGGGCGAATTAGACGGATACGGGACATGATGCTCATGCAGGTGGACTCGCTGATGCAACTGGTCGGAAGCGGCAACAAGAGCACCGTGGAAGAAGAGTGGTTGAAGCTGGTGGAGTCGGACGGGCTTTGCGCCGTGGATTTCTGCCGGTATGCGCCGGTGCTGGGCGAGTTGGCGAAAAAAGGGGACGTCCGGCAGGCAGAGACGCTGGCGGAGACGGCGTTGGACGAGTTGTCGGGACGGTATTCGCCGCATGAGACGGTGGCGGTGGCTTCGGCGATGCTTCAGGCGGTGAAGGACAGCGATGCGCTGCGGAAAAAAACGGCGGAGTGGTATCGGAAGGCGTTCGAGGGCGCGGAGGGGCTGGAGGCGCTGATCGGGATTGCAGGGCTGGAAGGAGGGAGACCGGTCCGTCGAGCGTTGCGGACGCTGGAGGTGTGTCTTTCGATCTCGCCCGGGGGGTTCGTGCTGGACCGTCATGAACCTCGCGCGGCGCAGGTGGAGTCGGTGGACCGGACGGACTGGACGGTGGGGTACACGTTCGGACAGGGCGTCAAGTCGCTCGGGGCGGTCGAGTTCGCGGACAACTTCGAGCCGGCGCATGCCGAGCATTTTCGCGTGCTGGAGCAGTTCCGTCGGAATGATCTGGTCGCACGGCTGGATGATCGTCCGGAGGCGGTGCTGGAGGACATCTGCCGCAGCGAAGGCGGATCGGTGGATTCGACGCGGCTGGAGGAGATGCTGGTTCCGCGGGTGCTGACGTCGGCGGCGTACAAGAAGTGGTGGACGAAGGCGCGCGGCGCGGTGCGGAGCGATCCGCGATTCCGGATCGAGGGGCGATCGCCGGTCCTCGTCAGCTTCGAGGACAAGGTGGCGTCGCTGGAGCAGGGTTTGCTGCGTCAGTTCGAGTCCCAGCGGGATTCGACGGCGCAGTGGGAACTGGTTGAGCAATACCTGAAGGACTGCAAGCAACGTGGAAAGGAGCCGGATCAGAAGCTGCTCGGCGAGTTTCATGCGCGGTTTCATATGTCGGCCTGCAAGCACCTGGAGTCCGGCGCCCGGGTGGGTCTTCGAGAGGCGCTGCTGGCGCGGCGCTGCGCGGCGCTTCTGAAGGAAAGCCCGGAGGACGACTCGGCGGTGGAGGCGTTGCGCGACGCGGCGGACCTGAATGCGATGCTGTCGGGGATTTCCGATGAGCGGCTGCTTCGGGAGGCGTTTTCATGCGTGCGTCTGGCCCGGCCGGAGGGGTGGAAAGAGGTCTTTTTCTCGCGGTTGCTGCGCGTTCCGGCGGGGGTGTGCGACGAGCTGGCGACGGCGCTGGTGGAAGCCGGAGCGGGCCTTGATCAGTTCAAGCCTTACGTGGACCAGATTCTCACGGAATCGGCGGATTACCACGAGGGGTTGCTGTGGTTATACGACGGTCCGACGAAGGAGCCCCGGATTCACGCCGTTCCGCTGGTGACGCTCCTGACGCGGGTTCTGGGGGTGTTGTCCGATCTTCGCCGCGACGGCATCATCGGCAAGGACGAGAGCAACCGGATCATTACGCGGACGCGCTCGGTGATCGCGTTGCGGCGCTACGAGCGGTTCAACAAGGCGATTCAGGAACTGGGCGCGGGGATGGCGCAGGCGCTTCGGACGCAGCTTAAGCGACTGGACAGCCTCGGGCGCGTCGTGCAGGGCGATCTGCTGGACGAGTTGAACCGGCGTTACCCGGTGGTGGACCGGACGCCTGAGACGCCGCCGTGGAAGCGTGAGGACGTCATCTTCGTGACGGCGCAGGGGATGTCGAGGCACCAGGCGGAGCTGGAGCATCACGTCAACGTGAAGATGAAAGAGAACGCCCGTGCGATCGGAGCGGCGGCGGAACACGGCGATCTTTCGGAGAACTCGGAGTACAAATTCGCCCTGGAGGAGCGCGATCTTCTCCGCGCCCAGCTTGCGCGGATGAACGAGGAGATGAACAAGGCCCGGGTGATCGACCCCGCGCAGGTTCCGACGGATTACGTCGGCATCGGCTCCCGGGTGCGCGTCGACAGCGCGGACGGGCGGAAGGTGGAACTGACGTTCGTGGGACCGTGGGACGCGGATCTGGCGTCGCACCGTTACAACTATCTTGCGCCCTTCGCGCAGTCGCTGATGGGCAAGCGCCTCGGCGAAGCCGTGCGGCTCGATCTCGCCGATCTGAGCGGGGATTTTGTGATTGCCGCGATCGAGAACGGGTTGGAATGAAAGTCGCGCTGGTCGGACTGCCGCAATCCGGCAAATCCACGCTTTTCGCCGCGGCCACGGGGCAGCGGCAGGATCCCTTCGCCGCGCCCGTCGTGCATCGGGCGGTGGTCAAGGTTCCGGATTCTCGCCTGGACACCCTGGCGAAGCTGTACCACCCGAAGAAGTACACCGAGGCGACGATCGAATTTCACGACGTGCCGGGCATTTCGCTGGCGGACGCGGCGGGAGTCGGGGAGTTCCGACGCCTGCTCCCGGACATCCGGGCGTGCGAAGTGCTCATGCTGGTTCTGCGCGACTTTCTCAGCACGGACGTCCCGGCGTACAAGGACCGCGTGAATCCTGAGGCCGATTTCGCGGAGTTGTGGGGCGAGTTGATCTTCGCGGACCTCGACGCGGTGACCACCCGCGTCGAGCGTCTTCAGAAGGGCCTGCAGAAGCCCTCAAAGACGCACGATCAGGACCAGCGCGAGCTGAACGTGCTGCTGCCGTGCAAGGAGGCGCTGGAGAACGAGCGGCCTTTGTCGACGGTGCTTCAGTCCGCCGAGGACCGGAAGATCGTCTCGAGCTTCGGGTTCCTGACGGAGAAGCCGCTGGTCGCCGTGCGCAACGTTTCGGATGACCGGATCGCTGAACCGGATCGGGCGCTGTCGCCTCATGCGAGGCATAACCTGACGGTGTGCGCGGCGGCGGAGGCGGAGATCGCGGGACTGGATCCTGCGGAGCGCGGTCCGTTTCTGTCGGATCTGGGCATCGAGGTCGCCGCGAAGGACCGGCTGTTGCGGGCGTGTTACGAGTCGGCGGGCCTGATCTCCTTCCTGACGATGGGTCCGGACGAAGTGCGGGCGTGGCCGCTCCCGAAGGGAGCGACGGCGGTGGAGGCTGCGGGGCGGATTCACAGCGACCTTGCCCGCGGGTTCATCCGGGCGGAGACGGTGGCGTACGACGATCTGGTCGCGCATCACGACCTGAAGGGCGCCCGGGCGGCGGGGAAGGTGCGCCAGGAGGGCAAGACGTACGTGGTGTGTGACGGGGACATCCTCAACATCAAGTTCAACGTCTGACGGGTTGGACGAGGCGCATCGTGTTTTGCACCGCGTGACGCGGCTGGACGAGGGCGGGCGCAGGGGAGCATGACATGAACACGACACCGGCGAAGGACCGCATCGAGATCGCCGAGCCCTCGGCGTACATCGGGAAATTGCTCGGACTGCTGGGCTCGCGCGATCCGCTGGACGTGCTGGCGACGACGGCCGACGCGATCGAAGGGATCATCCGGGGGAAACCCGCGCGGCTTCTGCAATCGCGGCCGTTCGAGGGGAAGTGGACGCCGAACGAGGTCATCGGACACCTCGCGGACACGGAGTGGGTATACGGTTTCCGCATCCGGCTGATTCTGTGCGAGGCGCGGCCGACGATTCTGGGGATGGACCAGGAGAAGTGGGTTCTCGGCCAGCGGCGGAATGAGCGTGATCCGACGGATCAGCTTGAGGAATTCCGGGCGCTTCGGGCGCGGAACCTTGACCTCTGGCGCGGGATGCGTCCGGCGGACCTGGAGCGCGTCGGATTGCACAACGAGCGCGGCGAGGAGTCGCTCGGGCTGATGCGCCGCGTGATCGCCGGTCACGATCTGTCGCACATCGACCAGCTTACGCGTTACGTGGCGGCGGCGGGGGGGCGTTGACGGTTTTGTACGATTGCGGACGAGCGTGACGGCCTTAGGATGCCCCCCGTGCTTACCGTATCCGGGCTGATCAAGAGTTACGACGGCGTTCGCCGTGCGGTGGACGGCGTGACGTTCGACGTCAAGCCGCGGGAGATCTTCGGGCTTCTCGGGCCGAACGGCGCGGGGAAGTCGACGACGATCCACGTGGCGGTGGGGCTGCTTGCGCCGGACGGCGGGGAGGTTCGCATTGGCGATCCGGGCGGACCGTCGGGACCGCCGACGGATCCGGTGGTGCGATCGCGGGTCGGGGTGGCGCCTCAGGCGCTGGCGATCTACGAGGAACTGACCGGCGAGGAGAACATCCGGTTTTTCGCGCAGCTTCAGGGTCTGCGCGGCGGCGAGTTGCGGAACCGGACGGCGGCGGCGCTGCAGTTCGTCGAGTTGCACGACCGCCGGCGCGATCTGGCGCGGACGTACTCGGGTGGGATGAAGCGGCGGCTGAACCTGGCGGCGGCGATCGTCCACGACCCCCAGCTTCTCTTTCTGGACGAGCCGACGGTGGGGGTGGATCCGCAGTCGCGGAACGCGATCTTCGAGAACATTCTGGCGCTGCGCGAGCGTGGGCTGACGGTGGTGTACACGACGCATTACATGGAGGAGGCGCAGCGTCTTTGCGATCGCGTGGCCATCATGGACCAGGGCCGGATCCTCGCGCTGGACACGGTGGACGGTCTGGTTCGGGCGCACGGGGGGAAGAGCGTGGTGGTGGCGGCGGTGGACGGGCGCGAGTCGCGGATCGAGTCGGACGACCCGATCGGCGAGCTGATGCGGCTGAAGCAGGGCGGTCCGTTGCGCGACTTCCGGCTGGAGCAGCCGAACCTGGAGCGCGTGTTTTTGAACCTGACGGGGAGGCAGTTGCGCGACTGATGGGACCGATCTTCGCACTCGCCTGCAAAGACCTTCGCCTGCTGGTGCGGGACAAGGTGGGTTTTTTCTTCGTGTTCGGTTTTCCGCTGCTTTTCGGGCTTTTCTTCGGCGTCATCTTCAAAGGCGCGGGAGGTTCGCAGGGCGCGATCACGATCCTCGTGGTGGATGATGACCAGTCCGAGGCGTCGAAGGCGCTGATCGGGAAGCTGACGTCGGCGGCGGAAGTGAAGCCGATCGTCGCGACGTATGACGCCGCCGTGGACCAGGTGCGCAAGGGCGAGCGCGTCGCCTACGTGCGCATTCCGAAGGGTTACGGGGAGTCCGCCCGGCGGCCGTTCTGGGGCACGCCGCCGGCGTTCGAGCTGGGCGTGGACCCGTCGCGCAAGGCCGAGGCGGGGATGATTCAGGGCGTCATCACGCAGTATGCGGTGCGCGACGTGATGAAGGTTTTTTCCGACCCGGACGCGCTGCGCAAGCAGACCTCGGCGGCGATCGAGGAGGTCGGCAAGGCCGATGATCTGACGCCGGTGCAGAAGGGGATCATGACCGCGTTCTTCGGGGCGCTGGATTCGTTCATGAGCCTGACGCTGACGTCGGGCGTTGGGGCGGCCGACGGGGGTGCCAAGTCGGACGGGGACAAGGAAGGCCCGGAAGGGGAGGCGTCGATCGGTTTCGGAGGGTGGGAGCCGGTCCGCATCGCCGTCCAGGACGTCCGTGCGGACCGCCGGCTTTCCTCGAAACCGAACAATCCGATGGACATCACGTTCCCGCAATGCCTGGTCTGGGGCTTGATGGGTTGCTCCGCGGCGTTCGGGATTTCGCTGGTGGTGGAGCGGACGCGCGGGACGCTGATCCGGTTGCGGCTGGCGCCGATCGCGCGGTGGCACATCCTGGCGGGGAAGGCGGCGGCATGCTTCCTGATGCTGCTGGCGGTGAGCGTGGTGATGCTGATGTTCGCGATGCTGGCGTTCGGGGTGCGTCCGGAGAACTACGGGATGCTCGCGGTGGCGATCCTGAGTTCGGCGATCTGCTTCGTCGGGATCATGATGCTGCTTTCGGTGTGCGGGAAGACGGAGAATTCGGCGGGGGGGATCGGGTGGAGCGTGCTCCTGATGATGGCGATGATCGGCGGCGGGATGATGCCGTTGTTCTTCATGCCGAAGTGGATGCAGACGGTGGCGAGCATCAGCCCGATCAAGTGGACCGTGTTGTCGTTGGAAGGCGCGGTGTTCCGGGGATATTCACTGGCGGACATGGCGCTGCCGTGCGGCGTGCTGCTTGGGATCGGCTTGGCGGGGTTCGCGGTGGGGTCGCGCTTGTTCACGTGGCAGGAAGGGTCGTCGTGACACAACGTGCGACGATGCCCGGCGCAGACGGCGGATCTGCGGGACGACGATTCTTCCTCCTCCCGAACCTCCCGTCGTTCCTCCGGGACTTCCGGCGCATCCGCGGCGGCTTCCCGGCCCTGGCGTGCCGGGCTGTTGTCTGGCGCCCCTTCCGGGGCTGAGACGCTCGGAGGATCTTCCGGGGCTAACAAGCTGTTTCAAAACTGTCGCCCACCGACTCGGCCGGCTGGAATTCCTGGCGGAATTCGCGCGGGCTGAAGCCGCGCGGTTCGGTGTTGAAACAGCGTCTAAGACCGCGGAGCGCTTCCTGACGGGCGCGGCTCGGTAAAGGCGTCGCGTCTGTCGGACGTTATCGAAGCCGCCGGACGTTATTCGTAGACGTCGTGGCAGGCGGTGCAGGTGTCGTTGATTTTCGTGACGATGCCTTTCATCGCGTCATCAGAGGCCGCCTCCTTTTTGCGGGCCTCGGCGACGAGTTGGAGGGACAGGTCGCGGACCTGGGACGCCCAGGCGCGGTAGTCGTCCTTATCCTTGTTGAGCGTGTTGACGTTGGCGAGTTCGGCGAGGAGGTCGGCATGCATTGCGATCTTGCCGTGGCGCCCCTTTGCGGCGGCGTCCTTCAACAGGTCGGCGATCGCGTTGAAGTGCAGTTCCTGGCCCTCCATCAGATGATGAACGTCGCAGACGGGCTTAAAGACCGGGGCGGCTTTCGGGGTCGGCTCGGTCTGAGGCACGCTGACCGCGCGGTTGACGAGGATCAGGACCGCGACGAGCGCCGTCGTCGCCACGAGTTTTGAGAACACCTTCCGCATTTCGCTTTCTCCTTGACCTCCGGCGGAAGGATGACCCGCCGCAAGCACCGCGGAGTTTAAGGCCGCCGTCCCGCCTGCTTCAAGAGCGCGGCGGAGTTTTCAAAAAGAACGGCGCGCTTGGGGGCGCCGTTGCGGACGGATATGATCCGCCCGGCCCGGCGCCGACGTGCGCGGGGGGGCGGACGGACCACGATGACCACCACGACGGTACAACTTGCTGACGCCTACGCGCCGATCGCGGAGCGGCTGCGCCAGGTGGAGGAGGCGTTCGACCGTGAAATCGCCGGGGATCTGGACTTCGTGAACGAGATGTGCGACCGGGTGCGCAGCTACCGGGGGAAGATGCTGCGGCCGGCGCTGCTGCTGCTTTG
The DNA here is from genome assembly GCA_022072505.1 of Phycisphaerae bacterium. Taxonomy (GTDB): domain Bacteria; phylum Planctomycetota; class Phycisphaerae; order UBA1845; family UBA1845; genus JABWBH01. Next base: position 115,907 of record JAJVHU010000029.1, on the reverse strand, counting down.
CGGCAAGGCGTGCGGAGCGTTGACGCCGGAGCACGTGGTGCTGGGCGCGGTGGTCGAGATGGTTCACATGGCGACGCTGGTGCATGACGACGTGCTGGACGAAGCCGGGGAGCGGCGGTTGCGTCCGACGGTCAACGCGACCGAGGGGAACGTCGCGGCGGTGCTGCTGGGAGATTATCTGATCAGCCACGCCTTTCACCTGTGCAGCAGTCTGCCGTCGTCGCGGGCGTCGCGGATGATCGGGGCGGCGACGAACACGGTGTGCGAGGGGGAGCTGATGCAGAACCGCCTCCGCGGGCGGATCGACCTGAGCGAGACGGCGTATTTCGACATCATCCGCAGGAAGACGGCGGCGCTCACCGCGGTGTCATGCGAACTCGGGGCCGTCTTCGCCGGAGCGGAAGACGCGCTTGTGCGGGCAATGCGGATGTTCGGCGACCGGGCCGGGACGGCGTTTCAGATTGTTGACGACGTGCTCGACGTGGTCGGCGAGACGGAAAAAGTGGGAAAGACGCTGGGACGCGACGCGGAACTGGGGAAGCCGACGCTGCCGGTGATCCACGCTCTTTCGACGCTTGAGGGTGCAGAGCGGTCGCAGTTGACGAAGATGTTGAGCTGCGTCGAGGGCGCGGACCGCAAGGCGCTGCGTGCGATGCTGGAGGCGACGGGAAGCCTCGCGTATGCGATCGGCGTGGCGCGGCGGTTTGTCGAGGAGGCGCAGGCGTGTCTCGAAGGCCTTCCGGATGGCGAGGCGCGAGAGTCCCTTCATGTCCTGGCGGGGTTCATCGTGCGGAGAAGTTTCTAAGCAGGAACGCGGAATAAATGACCCGCGCTGAACCGCGTGGCTTTAGCCCGCTCGAAGCATCGCGCGGGCTAAAGCCACGCGGCTCAGGGCGCGGAGGCGGGCCGAGCCTGAACTACAACCGCGGAAATCTGGCAGGCGTCGGCGATGCAAAGCGAACGCCGCGTGGTCTCCGCAGAATCGCAAGCCCCTGTGAATTCGATGCCCGGCAACCGGAGTTCGGTGGAGATTCAGGAGTCGAGTTTAGCCGCTGTTTCAAAGCCTTCAGAGAAGCGCGAAAGAAGAACGCTTCCTGACGGGCGCGGCTCGGTTCTTGCGGTCGGAGGAAGTGCAGGGCGAGTCAATTGCACGTTGCGCTGATGCAGTTTTCGAGACAGACGTCCGGGCCGGTCAGTCCGGCGATCCACGCGGCGAAGTCGGCGAGGTCCAGATCGGCGTCGCGGTCGCGGTCGAGGCAGGGGAAGGCTTCGGCGTCGCAACCGGGCGGCGGTGGTCCGCCGTCCGCGGTGAAGCAATTCTGAAGTGCCGCGACGTCGGCAAGATCAAGCCGGCAGTCGTCGGTCGCGTCGCCGTGCGTGAGACAGAAATCCGGGGTGATTTTGAAGATCTCGCCCCCGGTCGGGCTGGTCATGTAAAGCTCTCCCGCCGCATCTTCGCCGAAGGAAACAATCCGATCGCGCTCGCCGCGGTCCGGCGCGAGTTCCGAGGTGCGGTCGCGGAAGTCGGCGACCTCGCCTTCGATCCGTCGGAAGGAGAACACGCGGTCATTGCACAGGTCGGCGTAGAAGTACGTCCCGGCGAGGTCCGGGACGGCCGTGCCGCGGTAGACGTGTCCGCCGATGATGGCGCAGCCGTCGGCCGTGGGGTAAGTGAGGACGGGCGCGGCGTGATCCGGCGGGGGGGTGTCGCACTCCCCGGTCCAGACTTCGCCTTCGAAGCAGTCCCAGCCGAAGTTGGCGCCGGGAGGGTCGGACATCGAGCGGACGCTGACTTCCTCACGGAGGTGTTCGCCGACATCGGCGATGTAAAGATCGCCGGAGTCCCGATCAAAACTGAAGCGCCAGGGGTTGCGCAATCCGAAAGCCCAGATTTCATCGCGCACGCCGTCGTCGCCGACGAAGGGATTGTCCGGCGGGACGTGGGGCGGCGGGGTGTCCACGTCGAGGCGAAGCATCTTGCCGAGAAGGGTCGTGGGATCCTGGGCGTTGCCGCTGTTGGCGGGGCCTCCGCCGTCGCCCATCCCGATGTAAAGCATGCCGTCGCGCGGGGAGAACTGAATGCACCCGCCGTTGTGGTTGGCGTGGGGCTGAGGGACGACGAGGAGCACCGACTCCGAATCCGGATCGGCGTGGTCGGGATTCTCCGTCACCTGGAAGCGGCTGACGACGGTGTCGGGGTTGGTGTAGTTGACGTAGAAGAAGCCGTTTTCGTCGAAGCGTGGATGCAGGGCGATCGAAAGGAGGCCGCGCTCGCCGCCGTCGGAGACGACGCGGTCGGTGATGTCGAGGAAGGGGGGGTCGAGGGTGCGTCCGCGCACGAGGAGGCGGACTCGCCCGGCGCGCTCGACGACGAAAAGGCGCTCCGCGTCGCAGGGGTCGGACGTGACGAAGATCGGGTAGTCGAAGCGGTCCGCGACGAGGCGACATGCCAGCGGGGTGTCACTCCGCGCAGCAAGGGCGCAGCCCATCGTCCCGGCGACCCAGCCTGCGCGAAATGCCCGTGGCGGCGACATGCGACGTCCTCGGTGGTTTACCCGACGGAAGATTCTCCGCGGACGGGCCGCCGGGGACAACCGGGCGTCCGGCACATCGTCATGGTCATGCACCAGCGTCGCCAGCGAAGATGCCTTGGACAGGATGTGCGCGGGAAACGACATCACGGCATCGTTCTGGCACGCGGTTTGCTGGTCTCATAAGCGTCACATCGCATCGCCCTGAAGGGGCCGTGCTCTTACGTCAAACAAGTCGAACGCTAACGCCGCGACGCGCGGCGGAAGGGAGGCTCTGTCATGTCTTCGCCTCGCAAGAGTTGGTGGATCGGAGTGGGAGTGCTCGGGGTCGCGGCGTTGGCGGCCGCTCAGGACAGCGCGTTTGTTCGGGTGGATCTGCCGGTTCCGGTGGAGAACGCGGCGCTGGGGGTGGCGCCGGACGGGAAATCGCTGGTCGGGTGGACGCGCGCGGGGGACAACACGTGGGCGATCCGGTGGTCTGAGCCGGGGGGGACGGAGGCGCTGGGAGAACTCCCCGGCGGCGACGTGTTCGCGGAAGCGCGGGCGACGACGATCGACGGCGAGTTGATCGTCGGCGTCACGTCGACGGATCTGGGTTTGCAGGCGTTCATGTGGACGCCGAAATACGGGATGGAGGTCGTGACGGACGCGCACATGCCGACGTTCTGCTCAGCGGCGCACGGCGTCTCGCAGGACGGTCGCGTGATCGTCGGGCAGGCGTACAACTGCGGTTGCGGGGTGGACGGTCGGGCCTTCCGGTGGTCGTTGGAGACGGGTTTTGACTTTCTGGTCGGGAACCCGCAGGACGGGGTGGGGCTTTTCCTTCCGGAGCGGGCGCTGGGGGTGTCGGCGGACGGGTCGGTGATCGTCGGCGCCGCAAAAAGCGGGCGAGGGACGGAAGCGTTTTACTGGACCGAGCGTTACGGGGCCGTCGGATTGGGGGACTTGCCGGGGGGCATGTTCTACAGCGTGGCGAGCGCGGTTTCGGCGGACGGATCGACGGTGGTCGGGGTGAGCTGGACGGAGAACGGCCCGGAAGCGTTCCGGTACAACATCTTCGAGGACGCGGGCATGAGGAGCCTGGGAGACCTTCCGGACGGTGTCCACAGCAGTCGGGCGCTGGCGGTGTGCGCGGACGGGAGCGTCGTTGTCGGCGTGGCGTCGGGCTGGGAAGGGGACGAGGCGTTTGTCTGGGATCGCGCCAACGGCATGAGGCCGCTGAAGGAGGCCCTCGAGGCCGAGTACGACGTGGATCTCGAAGGCTGGCGGCTGGTGGAGGCGACCGGGGTCTGCAACAAGGGTCGCGTGGTGGTGGGTTGGGGGATCAACCCGATGGGACACCGTGATCTTTGGATGGCGCAGCTTTCAGCGCCGAAGCAACCGAAGCTGAACCCGCAGGGGGCGCGGATTTCGCCGAAGCGGTGATGGAAGGCCCGACATTCCGGTTTTGCCGAGGAAAGGCGGCGGAGCATGGATCCGCCGCCTTTCTTATTGGCGCGGCGACCGAGGGGCCGTAAGGTGCGAGGAGGCGTGTTTCCGCTGGATCGTCGGTCCGATCCGCCGGAATTCGCTGGTTTTCAGGCAATCCAGGTTCCTCAATGAGCAACAGCGGCGAGGCGGCGGAACTTACGGGCGGGGGGGGGAACCCCTCCCTGGCGGCGAGCGCGTCGCTCGGAGTTGCGGCGTCATCCTCGGAAGCGTGCGCGGCGGCGTCGAGGGGATTGATCGTCCAACTTGGGTTGACGGTGTTTCTGTCGATGCTGCCGGTGACGATGCTGGTTCCGGTGCTTCGGGAGCTGGTGGCGGAGCGGTTCGGGGGATCGACGGGGTGGGCGCACGCCTTCATGTCGATCAACCTTGTCGGGGGGTTGCTGGCGGCGCCCGCGGGGGCGTGGCTGGGGGACCGGTGCAACGCGCGGCGCGCGGTGGCGGCGGGGGCGCTGGCGCTGGACGGGATCATGCTGGCGTTGATGTACGCGGCGGCGCGGTGGCAGCCGTCGCTGGGGGTTCTGATGGCGCTGCGGTTCGTGGAGGGGGCGGCGCACGTTACGGCGATCTCGGCGCTGATGGCGCTGGCGGGGGACTGGGCCGATCCGCAGCGGCGCGGGCGTGTGATGGGGGCGGTCGGGGCGTCGCTGATGTTCGGCACCGCGATCGGGACGCCGCTGGGGGGCAGACTCGGCAAGACGAACGCGGAAGTGGTGCTGCTGGTCGGCGCCGTGTTGTGCGGGGCGGCGCTGGCAATGAGCCTGCGGCTGCGCGAACCCCCGCGACACCGCCAGCCGACGACGATGCGTGAAACCCTGCTGACGCTGCGGAGTTTTCCGCGGTTGTGGGTTCCTTATGCGTATGCGTTCATCGATCGCTTCTGCGTGGGGGTGCTGATCTCGACGTTCATCCTTTATCTCGGCGACGTGATGGGGCTGACGCCGGAGCGGATCGGCGCGTTGATGGCCGCGTTCCTCCTGCCGTTTGCGGCGCTTTGTTACCCGGCGGGACGGTTGACGGACCGGTTTGGGCGGGCGCTGCCGATGTGCGTGGGGAGCCTGCTTTTCGGGGTGGTGTACGCGGGATACGGGATGGTGTCGCAGGGGGGATTGCTCGTGCTGATGCTGCTGTCCGGGGTGTTCAGCGCGATGATGTTCGCTCCGAACCTGGCGATGTGCTCGGACCTTGCGCCGCCGGGACATCGTGCGGCGGCGTTCGCGGGGTTCAACATGGCCGGGTCGCTGGGGTTTCTTTGCGGACCGGTGCTGGGCGGGTTGCTGCTGGCGTGGTTTGCGCCTCTGATGCCCGAGGCATCGGCGTACCGGACGACGTTCGTGGTGACAGGAATGACGGAGGTGTTGTGCGCGATCGTGAGCATTCCGTGGCTTTTGGCGCTGCGGAAGAAGGGGCTGACGCGGTGACGGGCGCGGCTCGCGAGAATTGACGGGTTCTCAGAGCATCCGCGAGAACAACGAGATCAGCGTTCGGAAGAGCGACACTGAGATCGGTAAGCAGGAAGAACGCTTCCTTACGGGCGCGGCTCGGTGAGGCGTTGGCGTGTGCGCGGGTTGGCTTGCCTGAGGCGGAATTGATTTGGAGAAGGTTGTGAACCTGGATTGTCGAGTCGAGAGCAGTCGTCGTGAGTTTCTGAAGCATAGCGCGCTGACGGGCGCGGCGGCGCTGGCCGGGGGCGCATTGTCGGGGTGCGCCGGGCCGGGCGGCCGGACGTCGAACCCGGTCGCCGAGGGCGCCGTGACGCCGTTGTTTGCATTGCCGCCGCTGGAAAACGTGCGGATGGGTTTCGTCGGCGTGGGGGGGATGGGTTCGCATCACGTCTTGAACTGCTTCCTTAAGATTGAGGGCGTTCAGGTCAAGGCGGTCTGCGACATTGTGCCTGAGCGCGTGGCGCGGATTCAGGACGCGGTGGAGAAGTCCGGACAGCCGCGTCCGGCGGGGTATGACCGCGGACCCCGCGATTTCGAACGTCTTTGCGCCGAGGAAGACCTTGATCTGGTTTTCACGGCGACGCCGTGGGAGTGGCACGTGCCGGTTTGCGTGGCGGCGATGAAGCACGGGAAGCACGCGGCGACGGAGGTTCCCGCGGCGGTGACGACCGAAGAATGCTGGGAGCTGGTCGAGACGGCGGAGAAGACGCGGCGGCATTGCGTGATGATGGAGAACTGCTGCTACGACCGGGCGGAGATGCTCTGTCTGAACCTGGTGCGGAAGGGGTTGCTGGGCGAAGTGTTGCACGGGGAGTGCGGCTACCTGCACGATCTTCGGGACGTGAAATTCAGCAAGGATGGGGAGGGGTTGTGGCGGCGGGCGCATTCTCAGGCGCGCAACGGCAACCTTTATCCGACGCACGGGATCGGTCCGGTGGCGCAGTGCATGAACGTGAACCGCGGCGACCGGTTCGAATATCTGGTTTCAATGAGCGGTCCGTCGCGCGGTTTGCAGCTTTATCAGGAGGAGCGGCTGGCGAAGGACGACCCGCGGCGGCGCGAGACGTACGCGTTGGGTGACGTGAACGCGACGCTGATCCGCACGGCGCTGGGTCGGACGATCTATCTTGTTCATGACACGAACCTGCCGCGGCCTTACAGCCGGATCCACATCGTGCAGGGGACGCGGGGCCTGTTTGAGAAGTGGCCGGAGCGCGTCCACGTCGAAGGCCGAAGCCCGGGGCATGAGTGGGAGAATCTCGACGCTTACTACGCCGAGTTCGAGCATCCGCTGTGGAAGAGCGAGGCGGTGAAGCGCGCGAGCGGCGGACACGGCGGGATGGATTTTCTTGAGGATTACCGGCTGATTCAGTGTCTTCGGGCGGGGGTTCCGCTCGACATGGACGTCTACGACGCGGCGGCGTGGAGCGTGTTGGGACCGCTGTCGGAGGCGAGCGTGGCGCGTCGCGCCCGGACGACGGACGTACCGGATTTCACGCGTGGGCGGTGGCGGACGCGGCCGGCGCTCGAGATCGTCGAGGGTTGAACGCGGCGCGACCGGGGAGCGCTTCCTCACGGGCGCGGCGCGGACCCGGGGGCCGGGAGGGAAGCGGCGCGGGATGCGCGTGAAGCGGAGTCGGGCGCTGCGGCTGGCGTGGATTCCCCTGGCGTTTCTGCTGGGGGTGCGGGGTCTGCACGCTTTGCGGGACTTCGGTCAGCCGACGGAACTGCTGCACATCAGCACGGTTCCGGCTTGCCTGGCGCAGGAGGTGACGCGGCATCGTCCCGTGTACCGATCGTTTGATGCTCCGCCGTATTACCTCGCGCTTTACGGTCCGCTGCTGTATTACATTCCCGGATGGATCAACCGCTCGTTGGAGTGGGGCGGGACGGATCTGCTGATGCTCGGGCGCGGGATCTCGTTGGGGGCGCTGGGCGTCGGCGTTCTGGCGCTGGTGCGCCTGATGAGGCGGTGGGGGCGCGCACCGGCGAGCGTCGCTGCGCTGATGACGGGCATGTTCCTGGCGTCGGGCGTGCTGTGGCCGATCTGCCTGAGCTTTCGGCCGGATGCGGCGGAGTTCATGTTCGCGGCGCTGGCGGGGGCGGCGATGCTGAGGTGGGAGCGGTCGGCGCTGCGGCTGCTGGCGGTTCCGCCGCTGTTGGGGGCGTTCTTGTATAAGCAGTCGGCGGTATCCGCGCTGGCCGGTTTCGCGTTGTACTTGTGGTTGCGAGGGCGGCGCGGGGCGGCGGTCGGGTTTTTTCTGGCGGGATCAGCGGCGTTCGCGGCGGCGGCGGCGGCGGCGAACGCGGCTACCGGCGGGGCGTACGCGCTGAACTGCTTTGCGGCGCTGGATGCGAACGTGACGGTGAGCAATCTCTGGACGATCTGGAACACGGAGACGGCGGCGTCCGTGTGCGGTCCTTTTGCGCTGGCGGTGATGAGGATGGGGCGCCGGGGGCGACGGCGCGTTGAACTTCCCGCGGTGCTCGCGGTCGTCGGCGCAGCGGCGGGATGCGCGGCGAGCGTCCGGGACGGGGCGGGCGTGAATTACTTCATCCAGCCGCTGGCGTGGGCATGCGTCTGCGCCGCGCGGGAGCTGGGGTCACGGTCGCGCCTCTCGCGTATCCGAAACGAGAGAGGCCGGGCCGCGTTCGCGCCGTCGTCCGCCGCGTTCATTGCGGGTTGCACGTTCGCGGCGGGCCTGGTGTTGCCGGCGGCGGCGCATGCGGCGGAACTGCCCCTGCAACTGCGGCTCGTGCAGCGCCGCGGCGAGATTCAGCGGGACCAGCAGACGCTCCTTCACAACGTCAGCACCCTGCTGAACCGGCTGGACGGACCGGTCATCAGCGAGCTTGGCGCGCTGGGTTTGTATCTCGACGAGGTTTACATGCTGGATCTGCTGACGTTCACGGGGCTGGCGGATCAGGGGGTGTTCGATGACCGCCCGCTGATCAACGACATCCGGGAGGGACGGGTCGCGGCGGTGGTCCTCGAGTTCGACCTGGAGCGCGATGGCGTGCCGTATTATCAATCCACCGCGCGCGTCCGGTCGGCGTGGCTCGATGTCCTTCGGCAGGCCGGGTACGTTCACCTTGAAGCCGGGTGGCTGCACCTGTATATCCGTCCGGAGGCGTACGAAGCGCTGCGGAGGTCGGGGGGACCGCCGGGTTGAAGGCGGGTTCGCGCCGGGTAAGATCGCCTTGACCGGAAAACGGAAGAACCAGAACGCGCCAAGGAGGGCCCGAAAGATGTCCGGAGCCGTCAGCACGCCCGCCGCCCCCCCGTCCCAACTCGGGTTTGAGTTTCTCGCCTCTTCGACCACCGGCGACGGTCGCGGAAGAAAGCCGGTCGAACGCAAGCCCCCCGCGGCGGAGGAAGCGCCTTCCAGGTCTTCGGCGGAAGTCGACGTCGCCTCCCGGCAAACCGCGGCGAAGCCTTCGGAGGGGAAGGCGTCCGCGCGTCCGGCGGGGCGACGCGGGGCCAGCGCCGAGACGATGGCGAAGCAGCAGCGGGAGATATCCGTCTCCGAGTTTTTCACGAAGAACCGTCACCTGCTGGGATTCGACAACAAGCGCAAAGCGCTGCTGACGACGGTGAAGGAGGCGGTGGACAACAGCCTGGACGCGTGCGAGGAGGCGGGCCTTCTTCCGGACATCGAGGTGCGCATCGAGCAGACGGACGAGGACCGCTTCCGCGTGACGGTGCGCGACAACGGACCGGGGATCGTCAAGCATCAGATTCCGAACGTGTTCGGCAAGCTGCTTTACGGGTCGAAGTTCCACCGCTTGAAGATGTCGCGCGGTCAGCAGGGGATCGGCATCAGCGCCGCGGGCATGTACGGACTGATCACGACGGGCAAGCCGATCCGCATCGTCAGCCGGACCGGTCCGCGGGCCGAGGCGCACTTGTACCGCCTGGCGATCGACACGCAGAAGAACAAGCCCGACATCATCAGCGAGGAGACGACCGCGGTGGACTGGCCTCACGGAACGGAGGTCAGCATCGAGCTGTCCGCCACGTATCAGAAGGGGCGGGCGAGCGTGGACGAATACCTTGAGTTGGTGGCGATCGCCAACCCGCACGCGCGGATGACCTATCACGCTCCCGGTCAGGCGGCGACGGAGTTCCCGCGGGCGACCGAGGAACTCCCGCGGGAGACGAAGGAGATCAAGCCTCACCCGCACGGCATCGAGCTGGGCATGTTGATGAAGATGCTCAAGCAGACGGAGAGTCGAAAGCTCGGGGCGTTTCTTCAGACGGAGTTCTGCCGCGTCAGTCCCGGGGGGGCGAGCGAGGTTTGCGCCAAGGCGGGGCTGACGGCGGCGACGTGGGTCAACGCGCTGGAGCCGCCGCAGATCGAGAAGCTCTACCGGGCGCTTCAGGACGCGAAGCTCAAAGCGCCGCCGACGGACTGCCTGGCGCCGATCGGGGCGGAGGGGATCCTCAAGGGGCTGTTGAAGGAGATCAAGGCGGAGTTTTACACGGCGACGACGCGCGATCCGTCGGTGTACCGCGGGAATCCGTTTCAGGTGGAGGTGGGCATCGCTTACGGCGGGGAGCTGGGGCGGGACACGCACGAGCTGGCGTCGGCGGCGCTGAAGGAAGGCGCTGCGTCGTCGGAGGGCGGCGGACCGGCTTCAGGCAAGGCGGATGACGAGGACGTTCAGTCGCGGGTGATCCGGTATGCGAACCGTGTTCCGCTGCTGTATCAGCAGAGCGGATGCGCGTTGTACAAGTCCGTCGTCGAAATGACGTGGAACAATTACGGGTTGTCGCAGTCGCGCGGGGCGTTGCCGCGGGCGCCGATGCTGATTTTGATTCACCTGGCCAGCGTCTGGGTTCCTTTCACGTCGGAGGGGAAGGAGGCGATCGCGGATTATGACGAAATCCGCAAGGAGGTCCGGCTGGCGCTGGCGGAGTGCGGTCGCAAGCTCAACGCGCTGCTGAGGCGCAAGCGGACGCGGGCGCAGTTCGCCAACCGGCGGAGCGTCTTCACGCGGTACATCGACGAAGTGGTCGAGGCGACGCGGGCGATGGCGCGGGTGAGCAAGGAGGAGCTGCGCGACGCGCTGCTGAAGCTGTCGGCGCGGTATACCGAGCAGGCCGACATGGAGTTCGACGAACACGGGAAGGTCGTGAAAAAACCGCTTCCGGGGAACGACCTGGGGCTTGCGGACACGATCGTGGTGGACCGCGGCGGCGACGCCGATCCCGCGCCGGAGACGTTGTTCGCAAGTCCAACCGCGAGGGGGGCGGCGGCGACCGGACCGTCAAAGCGCGGCCGCGGAACGCGGCGAAAGCCGTGAGTTCGACGCGGACGGCGCGTGCTCAGACGCTGTTTCAAAACCTCCGGAGCAGGGCGAAAAAAGAGCGCTTCCTTACGGGCGCGGCTCGGTTTTGCAACAGCGTCTTATTCCTGCGGAGGCGCCGGCGAAGGCGGCAGGGGGGTCGCCAGCACCTGGTCAATGCGCATCGCGTCGAGATCGACGACCTCAAAGCGATATCCGCCCCACTCCACGTGCTCCCCGCGACGGGGAATTCGTCCGAACCGGCTGAGCAGGAACCCGGCCAGGGTGTTGTAGTCTCGCTCCTCGGGGACTTCGCCGGAAAGGCTGAGGATGTCCGCCAGGTCGTCGATGGAGAGCATTCCGTCCAGCAGCCAGGAACCGTCGTCGCGGCGGACGGCCTGCGCGTCGGCGTCGCCGGCGGCGGGCATGTCGCCGACGATGCCCTCCATCACGTCGTGAAGCGTGACCAGCCCGCTCAGACCGCCGTATTCATCGACGACCAGGGCGATGTGTCGGCCGCTCTGCTTGAAGGATTCGAGCAGTTTCAGGGCGGGCATCGTTTCGGGGACGTAGGCGACGTTGTGCATGTACGCGCGAAGTTCCCTCGAAGCGCCGGGCTGTGATAACCGGACCCACAAATCCTTGATCGAAATGACGCCCAGGACGTGATCGAGCGTGCCGTCGCAGACGGGGAAATGACCGTGGACGGCGTCGCGGGTGATGGCGAGGTTCTCGTCGAAGGGCGCGTTGACGTCGAGCCAGGCGATGCGCGTGCGCGGAGTCATGAGGGAGTTGGCGCGGCGATCCGCCAGGTACATGACGCCTTCGACGAGTTCGTGCTCGTGCCGTTGCAGGGCGCCGCTCTGCGCCCCTTCCTCGAGAATGACCTTGATTTCGTCCTCGCTGAGGGCGGATTCCGAGACGCGCGGGATGCGCAGGATGGCGAGCATAAGGTTGCTCGACCGGGTGAGCAGCCAGATCACGGGAGCGGCGGCCGTGGCGAGCAGGCGCATCGGACCGGCCAGGACGCGGGCCCAGCGCTCGGGGTCGGTCAGCGCCAGTTGTTTCGGGACGAGTTCGCCAAGGATGACCGACAGGAACGTGATGAACGCCACGACGAGGATGAAGGAAACCTCGTCAGCCGCTTCCACCCCCACGCCGGTTCGGATGAGCATGTCCTTCACGCCGCCGGCGAGCTTCGCTCCGCCGTAAGCGCCCGCGACGATGCCGATAAGCGTGATGCCGACCTGGACGGTTGAGAGAAAACGATCCGGCAAGGCTTTGAGCGCGAGCACGGCGCGGGCGCGGCGGTCGCCGTCGTCGGCGAGAGATTGAAGCCGGGATTTGCGCGAGGAGACGACGGCGATCTCGGCCATCGCAAACACGCCGTTGGCGATGACCAACGCGAGAATGACGACGATTTCCAGCGTTAACGTCAAGGCGGGTCAATGCCTCCTTTGCACGCCGGGCGGCACCGCGACCCTGACAATCGCCCGTCCGCCTCGGCGCAGCTCCGTCGCCGCGCAGCAACCCCGGTCGCGCCCCAGCCCGCATGAAGCGACCGGAGTTCGAGGCGCGGGTCAGGCGGGTGTATTGTCCGGGTCCAGGCGAAGGTCGCAAGCTGGAAAAAAGAGAAACACCCGCGCTCAGGGCTTGACAGCGCCGGCGGCGGTGGGAAGAACGGTTTTCTCACGGGATGGCCGGCGGCGCTCCCGAAGCTGCCGGCGGGCTTCTCTGAGGCGAGCGCGCAGCTCCTTCATGCGCCGGCGATAAACGACCACGCCCCACCGGCTGAAGGCGTACGACAGCAGGCTGAAGAACACCCCCGCGACGAGTGAGCCGACCCACAAATCAGCCCCGACGTCGATCATGAAGCTGAACAACTCGCTCCAGAACGTCGGTTCGAGAAGGCGGCCGAAGCCCTCGTGCTGGCCCATCGCCAGCAGAAATTGCTGGTAAGCGCGGCGGTCGGCGGACCCGGTCATCCAGGTGCCGAGCTTCCACATCGCGCCGTAGATCGGCGCCGCCGTGACCGGGTTGGTGATCCAGACAATCGGGAAGCAGACCGCCTTGTTCGCGCGGAACGCCGCGGCCAGCGCCACCGCCAGCACGGTCTGAATGCCGATCAGGGGCAGCAGGGCGACGAACATCGCGATCGCCACGCCGAGCGCAATCTGGTGCGGCGTGTCGTCTGCGTGCAGGACGTAGTGATAAAGGAACCTGCGCCAGTGGCGACGGATGAACTTCACGGATAGATACTCAGGCGGAAACTGCCGACCTTACCCTCGCTTCCGGAGTCTACGCCCTCGCCGGTGGAAACTCCAGCGGGGCGGTCCCTCTTTTATCGGCAGGCGGGCGAGGGGCGACCACCGGATCCACGTCCGCGGCGGATCGGCGGCAGTCGTTTGACCGGAACGCATTGCCCGCGCACCCTGAACCGGGCATCATCCCGCGGTCGTTGACCGGTGAGCGGCAGGGTCTGCACGCCGAAAGCGAGGCAGGGGGAGAGATTGCGCGACGGGGCGCAAATTGCGCGGCATTGTTAAGGAGGTTTAACGTGGGTTTTCTGTTTCAGGCGCTGGCGGCGATGATCGCCTTGGTGGGGCTTTTCATCTACGTGGCCAACGAGCCGCCTTTCACCTGGTGAAGGCCGGTTTCGGATCGCCGCGGGTTCGGTCATCCGCGCTCGAGGCGCGGCGGGGAGAGGTCGAAGCGGTCGCGCGTTCGAGCGTAGCTGTTGCGTCCGAGGCGCCCGATGGCGCGAAGCTTGTCCTCGTCCACGAAACCGTCCGGGCTGAGGATCGCGTCCTCCGCGTGAATTGCCAACACGTCGCCGAAGATCGCCTGCCCCGCGCCGCCGTGTTCCCCGAAACTGATGTGCCGCCGAAGACGGCACTCAAGATTCACCGGCGATTCCGAGACGAGCGCGGGCCGGACTTTCCGCGCGGGCGCCGGGGTGAGACCGGACTCGGCGAACTCGTCCACGCCGCGTGGGAAGGGCGCGGAGCAGCGGTTCATGCGTTCAGCCAGATCCTCGGTGACGGACGCGACGACGAACTCGCCGGTTTCAAGAATGTTGGCCAGCGTGTCCTTCGCGGTTCCGTCGCGCTTCAGCGCCGGGCAGACCACCAGCACCGGCGGGTTGGCGGAAACCCAGTTGTAGAAGCTGAACGGCGCGAGGTTGCGGCGACCGTCGGCGGCGACGGTCGAGACCAGGGCGATCGGACGCGGGACGACGAACGAGATGGCGAGGCGGTAAAGATCGCGGGGGGACGGCTTGGCGCAGGCGGCGTCCGCTCCGCCTGAGTCGGGCGCCGATCCGCCGGGTTGAAGGTCGAAGAACATCCCCGTGAAGGGGAACGCGCTGAATCCGGATTGTCAATGCGGACGGCGGCGCGGACTCGCAACCGCGCCGGGCCTGTGCTAGATTCCGCCCTCGGTCGCCGCCCTTGCCGTCGGTGCGGCAGGCGCGCTGCAGAGTCGGATTCGGAAGGAGCACGGGACGGGGCACATGAGCATTCTCGTTGATGCGAACACGAAGGTCATCTGTCAGGGCATTACCGGAAAAGCCGGGGCGTTTCACACGAAGCAGTGCCTCGAATACGGAACGAAGATGGTGGGGGGGGTCACACCTGGAAAGGGCGGGACAACCTCCGAGCACGGCCTGCCCGTGTTCAATAATTGCAAGGACGCAGTGGCGGCGACCGGAGCAAACGCGACGCTGATCTTCGTCCCGGCGGCGTTTGCGGCGGCGGCGGCGATCGAGGCGGCGGACGCGGGCATTAAGCTCATCATCCTCATCACCGAGGGCATCCCGACGCTCGACATGGTGAAGGCTCGCGCACACCTCGACGCAAAGGGATCGCTCCTGATCGGTCCGAACTGTCCGGGAATCATCACGCCGGGGCAGTGCAAGATCGGCATCATGCCGGGGTACATTCACAAGCCGGCGAGCAACGGCGGACCGGCGGTGGGCATCATCTCACGCAGCGGGACGCTGACGTACGAGGCGGTCTGGCAGTGTACGACGCGGAATCTGTCGCAATCCACGTGCATCGGGATCGGCGGCGACCCGGTGAAGGGGCTTAACTTCATCGACCTGCTGGAGCGGTTCGAGAAGGATCCGCAGACGCACGGGGTCATCGTCATCGGCGAGATCGGCGGCAGCGACGAGGAGGCCGCGGCGGACTGGATCCGCGCGAACATGAAGAAACCGGTCGTCGCGTTCATCGCCGGTCAGACGGCGCCTCCCGGAAAGAGGATGGGCCACGCCGGAGCGATCATCTCCGGCGGCGAGGGGACCGCGGCGTCGAAGATCGAGGCGTTCAAGCGAGCCGGCGTCGCGGTGTCGAGTTCCCCGGCGGACATCGGAGCGACGATGGCGGCGGCGCTGAAGCGCTGACCGGCGGCGAACGCCCCGCGACCCGCGTCCGGAGCGACAAAGCCTCTTGCCGCGTTTGCACGGTCGAAACTCGCCTTGTGCTGTCGAGACCGCGCGGCGCGGTTAGCCCTTGCCGCAGCACTGCTTGTATTTCTTGCCGCTGCCGCAGGCGCAGGGATCATTGCGTCCCGGCGTCTTGTCGCCGCGGATCGGCTCGACCGGTTCCGGAAGCGGGGGATCGTCCTCGCCGGGCAGTTGCTTCTTGTATTCGCGCTCCTTCTCCGCCTTGTCGTGAAACCGTCGAGCGCCTACGTCGCTTTTTTTGCTCATACCGTTCAAGACTCCCTTGAAGCCGCCGGAGCGGGATGCTCCGCTGACCGTCTCTGAGATTACGTTGCAGGAATCATACCGCCGCCGCCGCGAACGTCACGGCCAGTGTGTGATCCCGAAGACGTTCAGGACGGCGTCCTTGTACACGATCGCCAGCGCCACCGCCGCCCACAAAAGGATGCTCGCCCTCATGCCTTTGTCCTTAAGAATGATTTCGGTCGGACCGGCGAAGATGCCCAGCTCGGTGATCATCGCGTAGCGAAACACGCCGTAAAAGACGATCGGAAGCGTGTAAAACATGAGTCGGCGGTCGAAGGGGCTGGGCCCGCGGTCCATCGTGTAAAGCAGGAACGTGATGATCGCGATCCCCGCCGAGACGGTGATCAGGTGGTTCAGCAGGTCGGGCGTATACCGAACGAGCGTCGCGCGGTGCTCCCGCGCGTCGTCCTCGTTGTTGAGCATCGCCAGTTCGCAGCGCCGCTTGCCGAACCCGAGAAAAAGACAGAGCGTGAACATGCACGCGACCAGCCACTCCGAGGTCTGGACGCCGACGGCCTCGGAACCCGCCCACGCCCGCAGCACGAACCCGGTCGCGATGACGATGACGTCGAGGAGAATGCGGTTCTTGAGCGCGACGGAGTATCCCAGGACCATCACGAAGTACGTGGCAAGAATGATGACGACCTTCGCATTGAGGAGCGTGGCGGAAAGGGCAAGGGCGGTCGTGATCAGGACCGCGGCGATCGTCAGCGCCGTCGCCGGGCGGATCGCGCCGCGGGCGAGGGGGCGGTTGCGCTTCGTCGGATGCTTCGCGTCGGCGTGGCGGTCGATCGTGTCGTTGATCGCGTAGGCGGCGCTGGAAGCCAGGCAGAAGGCGGCGAACGCCAGGAGCGCGTTGACGAAATCCTCCCGGTGAAACAGTCGTTTCGCCGCCACGGGTCCGGCGAGAACCACGACGTTCTTGATCCACTGCGTGGGGCGCAGGAGCTGGATGAAATCGCGGAAGGACGCCGCCTCGCCGCGGATCCGGGTCGTGGCGTGCCCCGTCATGCGCACCCGCTTTCCGTGCTCGGGCGCTTCGTTTTCGTCGTCATGCCGCTGATCCTGCGATCCTTGCGGAGGGTTTCCGCGCCAACGCCCGCTGAACGAGTACGAACGCCAGAAGAAGCCCGCCCGTCGCCACCTTCGCCCACCAGGAACTCAGCCTCCCGTCGAACATGATCCAGGTCTGGATCGTCGCCAGCGCCAGCACGCCCGTCAGCGTCCCCGCGACGCCGCCCACGCCGCCCGTCAGGAGCGTCCCGCCGATGACGACCGCCGCGACGGCCTCCAGCTCCAGCCCGACTCCAGCCGTCGGGTCTCCCGAGGACATCTCCAGCGTCCGCATGACGCCCGCCAGTCCGGCGCAGGCGCCGCTGAGCGCATACACGGCGATCTTCGTCCGCCCTGTCGGCAGACCCATCACCCGAGCCGCCGACTCCGCCCCGCCCGCCGCGTAAACATATCGGCCGAAAGCCGTCCAGCGCAACGCCCCGGCAACCGTAAGAAGCACCAGCACGAAGATCATCGCGTTCAGGTGCAGTCTACCCTCTCCGATCGGCACGGAGAACTCGACGAGCCTCTGATGCGCGGGATGCTCGATGCCGAGACTCGTGAGGCTGACGGAAAGCGCGAGCCCCCGGGCCAGGAACATGCCGGCGAGCGTGACGATGAAAGGGGCGATCCGGAACGTGGTGATGACCCAGCCCGATCCCGCGCCGAGAAGCGCCCCGGCGGCAATTGCCGTCGTGAACGCCAGCGTGGGGGGGCAACCGCGCCCCGCGGTCAGGACGGCCGTCAGGGTGGCGGAGAGGGCGAACACGGAGCCGACCGAAAGATCAATGCCTCCGGTCAGGATGACCAGGGTCATTCCCACGGCGATGACGCCCAGCGCCGCGTTGCCGTTCAGAAGGTCGAGAATGACCGGAACCTGCGCCATGTCGGGCTGATGCATCGCCGCCGACGCAAAAAGGACGACGCTGATCGCCGCACCGGTCAGCATTCCCGCGTTTTCGGCGGTCCGTCTCATTCACATCCTTTCTCGATGAGTCACGAGGCAGACCGCCAGCGCCGCGGCGCCTTTGATGATCAGGGCGTGCTCGGGAGCGATTCTGCTCATGAGCATCGCCGTCGTCAGCGTCTGCATCAGCAGCGCCCCCAGGACGGCTCCGCCAATTCGAAGGCGGCCTCCGGAAAGGCGCGTGCCGCCGATGACGACCGCCAGGATCGCGTCCAGCTCGAGATACAGCCCGCAGTTGGAGACATCGGCGACCCGCGCGTCCGCCGTGACCAGCAATCCGGCGAACCCCGCGCACAAGCCCGACGCAACATACGTAAGAAACTCGAGGGTGCGGAGGCGCAGGCCGCACAGGTGCGACGCGGCTCGACCCGCGCCCGCCGCCTCCAGATAAAGTCCGACGACGGTGCCGCGCGTGACGACGACGACGATCAGCGCCAGCATCATCGCAAAATGAAACGGCAGCGGAAGCCCGAGAAAATGCCCCGAGGCAAGGCGCGCAAACCCCGGCGCGTTCACCGTCAATTGCAGCCCCTCGGTGGGTAGTTGTGCCAGCCCTCGACCCGCAACCAGAAGGATGAGCGTGGCGATGATGGGCGGAACGCGCGCGATCGAAACCAGCGCGCCGTTCCACGCGCCGCAGCCCGCCCCGACCGCGATCCCCGCGCAGACCGCCGTCGTCGCCGATCCTCCCCTTGTCAGAACCAGCGCTCCTGCCGCGCCCGCCATCGCCATCACCGCGCCCACGGAAAGATCGATCCCTCCCAGCCCGATCACCAGCGTCATGCCGACCGCGAGCATGATGACGGGAGCGGCTTGACGGACGACCTGAACCGCCGCGCCATCCAGCCGCCCGTCGCGCCACTCGATCCGCCCGAAGCGCGGCGCCAGCATAAGCGTAAGCCCGGTGACGCCGAGAAGGGCGACGAGCGGGACGACCCAGGCATGCCGGCGCACATACCCTCGTCGGTCGCCGGACGCCTCGCGCCGCGGCGTTGTCGGACCGACGGCACGTTCCGAGACAGGCGGCGGCGCGGCGGGAGGCGTCACGAACCTGACGACGACCCGATGCGGTTCCTCGACTTTGACGTCGGACGCGGGGTCTTCGGGCGCGACCGCTCGTATCTCGGGGTCTGCTCCGGCGATCAGGCCGACCAGGCGCGGCAGATCCACGTCTTCGGACCGGACTTCGCCGACGCAACGACGGTCGTGAAACACGAGGATCCGGTCTGACGTGCGCAGAACCTCCTCCAGCTCGGCGGAGATGAAGATCAGCGACATCCCCTCGGACGAAAGCTCCCGGACGAGCGCCTCCACCGTCTGCTTCGCGCCGATGTCGATCCCTCGCGTCGGTTCGTCGAGGATCAGCAGGCGCGGTGAGGCGGCGAGCCACCGGGCAAGGACGACTTTCTGCTGATTGCCGCCGGACAACTCCCGGACGGGTTGCTCCGGACTCCGGGAGACGATGTTCATCCGGCGGATCATCTCCTCGGCGATCCGAAGCTGGAGACGGCGGGACACGAGTCCCCACCGCGACAACCGGCGCTGAACCACGAGGGCGACGTTCTCGCGGATCGAAAGCTCGCCGATGACGCCTTCCGTCGCTCGATCCTCCGGACAGAACGCAAGCCCGCGGCGGATCGAGTTCGCCGGATTGCGCCCTCGCACGATGCCTCCATCAATGAGTAGTTCACCGCCGTCCGCACGATCCACGCCGAAGACAAGACGGGCGGTCTCGGTCCGACCGGAACCCAGCAACCCCGCAAACCCGAGGACTTCGCCCCGGCTTAACTGAAACGAAGCAGACTCGACGGCGCCACGGCGCGACAGGTTCCGGCAGACCAGCAGGGGAGTTGCAGCGCCGACGGCGAGCGGCGCGTCGCCGACTTCGACTTCCGCGCATGCGCCGTCGGTGACGCGCCGCGGGCGCGGGGAGGCTGACGGCGAGACCGGCTGCGAAAGCGATCGCCCCAGCATATGCCGCACGAGTTCGACGCGCGGCGTGGCGCCCGCCTCGAAAACCCCGACGCACCGGCCTTCGCGCAGCACCGTCATCCGGTCCGCGACGGCGTACACGTCATCCAGGGAATGCGAGATGAATATGACCGAGGTTCCCGAAGCCCTGATCCGCCGGACGAGGTCGAGGATCCGCAAAGCCTCGCCGCGATCAAGACTCGATGTCGGCTCGTCCATCACGATGACCCGGGGAGCACGCGGTGCGTGATCTTCGCCGCTCTCATCGTACAAGGCCCGGGCGACGGCGACGATCTGCCGGACCGCGGCGGAGCACGCGTCGAGACGCAGGCTGACATCGACTTCCAGCCCGAGGCGCCCGAGCGACCGGCGAGCTTTTTCGCGAACGCCGCGCCAGTCGATCAGGCCCCTCCGCCGCGGCATCCGCCCCAGCATGACGTTCTCCGCCACCGACAACGTGGGGATCAGTTGCAGCTCCTGATGAACCGCGGCGACGCCGAGGCGCAGCGCGTCGGCCGGCGTGCGCGGACGGAAGGGCCGGTCGTCCAGCAGGATGCGCCCCGCGTCCGGCGCGTGTACGCCCGTCAGGATGCGGATCAAGGTGGACTTCCCCGCGCCGTTCTCGCCCAGCAAAGCATGAACTTCCGCGGCGCGGACGGTGAAATCCACGCCGGACAGCGCCTCGACGCCGCCGAAGCGCTTTGACACGCCGGTCATGTTGATGCGGTCGGCTGTCATCCGCGCAAACCGTCCGACGTGGCGTCCGGAGGTTGCAGACGCTCTTCCTGAACCCGCCTCGCCGCGAACACCGCCGCCGCCGCGATCGCCGCCGTCTCCACGCGAAGCGTACCCTCGGCCAACGCCACGGTCGTAATGCCTGCCGCGCGCGCCGCGGTCATCTCCTCATCCGCCCACCCGCCTTCCGGACCGATCAGGAGCAGAACGTCCGTCGTCCCGCAACCCGCCAACCCGTCGAGAACGTCTCGATCGTCGCCGTCCGCGTCCGCGATGGCGATCGTCGACGACGGCAAGCGGTGAGCGATCATATCCACGAAAGCGGCAGGGGGGTCGATCCGCGGAAGGTCCGCGCGTCCGCACTGCTTGCAAGCCTCGATCGCCCACCGCCGCCACCGGTTCAAGAGTGACGGCCCCGGCACGACGACGCTTCGCGCGCAGACCAGCGGCGTGATCGCTTCCACGCCGAGTTCGGTGCATTTCTCGACCAGCGTCTGCTGGCGATCGCCCCTCGGGGGACAGACGGCAAGCGAAAGCCGTGGCGGTCGCCGCGCGAGCGCGGTCTGAATTGCGCCGATCTGAACGCAAACGCCTTCACGTGTTGCCGTCGTCACACAGCCGGCGGCGGTGCGGCCTGCGCCGTCAAAAAGCTCCACCTCGTTCCCCGGACGCAAGCGAAGAACGTCGCGCACGTGATGCGACTCGTCCTGCGAAAGCGTCACCTGACGATGATTGAGGTCCGGGTGATAAATCCGCGCCCGCCGCATGTGCGGATTATGTTTCCTCAAGCGTGTCACGCAACGCAGGTCGCCGCGCTGGACGGAATATCCGTCCGGCGGATAAGGTTGGACCGGGTATGCGCTGCGCCGACGGGGGGCCGCGCAACCTCGTTTGCAGAGTTGACGGTTCAATCTTGGAAGGAGACAGACATGAATCCACGTAATGCCGTTATCGCCGTCGCCGTGATCGCGGGGCTGGGGTGTGTTCTGGGGTGGCGCAGCGCTTACACCTCGGAGGCGGGTCGCGTCGAAGCCGCATCCGCGACGGTCGAGTCGTTTACGATCGACGCGGTGCATTCCAAGGCGTTGTTCCGCGTGCATCACCTCGGCGCGGGAATGTTTTACGGGCGGTTCAACGACGTGACCGGAACGATCGTCTTCGACGGGGCAAGCGCCGCCGGTCCGCAGTTCGATGTTTCGATCGCCGCCGGAAGCGTCGACACCGGCAATGACAAGCTGGACGGCCACCTGAAAAGCCCGGACTTCTTCAACGTCGCGGAGCACCCGAAACTGACGTTCAAGAGCAAGTCCGCGAAGAAGGTCGGCGACAAGACCTACGAAGTGTCCGGCGATCTGACGATCCACGGCGTCACCAAGCCGCTGACCGCGCAGGTGGACTGGACCGGGACCGCCGAAGGCCGCGGCGGAAAGCGCTGCGGTTTTGAGACCGTGTTCACGATCAAGCGCAGCGAGTTCGGGATGACGTACATGATCGAGGGCGGCGGTCTGGGGGATGAGGTGCGGGTGATCGTCTCGCTCGAAGGCATGATCGGGGGCGGTCGTTGAGGAACTTCGACGTGATCTCTCACCTGCCGGAAGCCTTGCGTGATTGAACTCGTGTTGAAAGCGGTCGCGGCGCCGATGCTGCTCGGAGCGGCGCTTCTTGCCATCGCGCACCGCCTCGCTCGGAAAGGCGATGACAGCGCCCGGTTGAAGCGAGGCGGAGCCGCGTGGGGTGCGGCGCTGGCGGCGGCCTTTGCGGTGAGCGTCTTCGTTCAGGACGGAACGCCGCGCTGGCCGCCCGCGGCGCGCTGGCACGGAACGGTTCATGCGATCGCGGCTGCGGCGTTGATCGGACTGGCCGCCTCCTCGGTCAAGAACACGTTCGCGGTCTGCGGTGCGGCGGCGGTCGGCGCCGCGATCGCGGCCGCTGGTTTCGTGAGTTTGCCCAGAGTGGACGCCGTGCCGTGGCGGGGGTCGCTCTGCGCTGTCGTCGCGGTGTTGGCCTTTGCGCTCGGGACGGTGTCTCGCCGCGACGACGGCTGGGTCTGGCCGGTCGGCGGCGTGGTGGTCTTCACGGCGCTTTCCGGGCTTTTCATGCAATCGCACTTCGCCAAGGCGGCCGTGGCGTGCGGCGCCGTCGCGGCCTGTTGCGGAGGCGGAGGCGTTCTGATGCTGGTCCGGCGGGCGGGCGGGTTTTCGGTCGCGGGCGCGGTGACGGTTGCGACCGCGACGGCGGTTCTCTCGTTGACCGGTTACGCCTACGACCCGTCGGGGCCGCTTCCCTGGACGTGGATGCTTCCGACGATCTCGCTGCTCGGGTTCACGCTCGCGGCGGGCGGTCGAGCGACAAAGCCCGGTTTGCCGCGAAAACTGATCGGGCTGGCGTGGATCTTCGTGTTCTGCGCGGCGGCGGTGGGGCTGGACGCACGGGCGCGGATGTCCGCGACGAACGAAGCCGCGAACTCGGCATACTCGCCGTATTGACGCGCTGCTTCGGACGCCGTGTCAGGAAATTGCCGCGCCCGCTTCCTCACGAGCGCGGCTCGGTTCAGAAACGTCGCGGGGTGAAGCCGGACGCCGCGGCGTGGTATCATCGTGCCGGAAAGCGCGGCGTCGAGTCCCCGGGGCGGGGATCACGTCTCGCGGGCAAGAAACGAGGAGGGAAGTATGCGCCTTATCAGATTTGCGGGACGTGCGTCAGGCGTGGTGGGATTCGGACTGCTCGGCGTCGCGGGGATGGCGGACGACTTGTCGCCCGTGGTCATCGCTTCGATCCACGATGAACCGCGCGACGGTTTCGGGGACACGTTCAACGAGTCGCCCTTCGAGGGCCTGCTGCGGCAGCAGTCGACCCGCGAGGACCGGGCGGTGCTGGAATACGATGCGGACGCCTACATCGGACGACCGGTCCTCAGCGCCAGGATCATCGGCCGCGTCAGCGTCAACAACGCCTTCGACAACGGCCCGAGATCGTTCAATGTACTGGTCTACGCCGGCAACGGCGCGGCAGACCTCGCCGACTTCGAGGCGGCGGGCGTCGTCGTCGGATCGTTTTCGTATCACCCGCCGAACGACACGTTTATCGACTTCGACGTTGACGGGACGGACGCGGTCGCGGACCTGCTGCAAGACGGCGGCTGGATCGGCGTCAGGGTGGACTGCACCTCGGAGCCGAATTTTCCGAACATCCTCAGTCCCGCGACGGTCCTGCGCGTCGAAGCCGGGGAACCGTCGGATTGCACCGGTCTCGAGCGGATCGGCAAGGCGAAGTGCAAACAACGCAACGGCGTCAACAAGCTGACCGTGAAACTCGCCGGCGGACTTGCGGGCGACGACTACACCGTAGCGCTGAGTTCCGGCACGACGCGCGCGGGTTCGCTGGACGGCGCCGGCGAAGCCGTCGTGAAGTTCAAGCGCCTGCCGTCCGGCCCCGGAACGGCCGACGCCGCGTGGGGTTGCGGCGCGACGGACTCGAAGCGCTACGACTGTCCGTAACCGCGCGTCAGGGCGCGCGCTCGGTTCGCATGAGTTGATCGCCGAGGGCGGCGGCCTCCTCGGCCGTGCGCACCCGCTCGTTGAGTTGCGCGCGGTACACCGCGGTCAACACCCGACCGAACACCGGACCGGGCGCGTGACCCGCGCGGGTCAGATCGTCTCCGGTCAGCAACGGCGGGGGGGTCGCCTGCGCCGGATCGATCGCGTTGAAGGCCGCGACGACGGCCTGCCAGCGCGCCGGGCTTTCGCCTCGCGCCGCCGCGTCGGCTTCCGCCAGCAACGGGAGGTCGTCCCCCAGCGCATGCGCCCGCCAGATGCGGCGCTGGGCAAGCTCGTCCGCGTCGGGACGGGTGAAACGCGGCGACTCCTCAACAAGCCACGCCGCGCCCTCGGTTTGATCGTTGCTGAGGCGGAGGTCGCGGCAAAAGGCCCGCGCCTCCCGCGGTCCTCGGTCCAGCAGGATCGCCGCGATCGCAAGCGACGCGCGGATCGGCGCCGCCGGCAATGCCGCCAGCCGCCGCTCGACCCGCTCCGCTTCTTCCAACTCAAACCGCCAGCCCGGCGCCAGGTGATCGGCCAGACTCGTGTCGCGGAGCATGCGCCACGCCGTCGCGCGTCCCGGCGCGGTCAACATGCGCTCCAGCTCCATCCAGATACGCTCCGGGCTGATCCGGGCCAGCTTCGCAGCGTGGCTGCGGATCGCCTCGAACGTGAGCGGTTCGATGCGAAAGCCGAGGGCGACCGCGAACCGCACCGCCCGCAGCATCCTCAGGTGATCTTCCGCGAAGCGCGCCGCCGGGTCGCCGATCGTGCGAATCACGCCGGCGGCGAGGTCCGAGCGCCCGCCGACGTGGTCGATGATGCGGTCCGTGAGCGGATCCTCGAACATGCCGTTGATGGTGAAGTCGCGGCGCTGGGCGTCCTCGATCTCGCCGCAGAACGTCACCTGATCCGGTCGCCGCCCGTCAGAGTACTCAGCGTCCGCGCGGAACGTGGCGACTTCGACATCGATCCCGCGCTTCCGAACCAGCACGACGCCGAACTGCTGCCCCACCGCCCGCGAGCCGTGAAACAGCGCTCGCACGCGCTCCGGGCGCGCATCCGTCACTACGTCATAATCCTGCGGCGTGCGGCCCAGCAGGCGATCGCGCACGCAACCGCCCGCGAAATACGCGGCGTGGCCGGCGTCGCGCAAGGTACGCACGATGCTCGCAGCAGCGTCGCGGGCGTCGGGAGTTCGAGGTTTCATCGGCAAAAGAACGTGATCGCGTGGCTGCCGATCCGGCGGCGGTCCTCGCATCGCCAGCCGGACCCGTATCGGGGAGCATAAACAATCTCCCTCTCGTGATGAAGGACGACCCGGGTCGAGGCCGCCGCCGTCGTCGAGAGGCGTTCCAGGAAGCGCGGAACCGGACCCGCCGGCGACGCGTCCCGAGCGTCCGCGTAGGGGGGGTCGAGGAAGACCAGATCGAACGCGCCGCCGTCCTCGCGCGTCAGCCGGGCGCGCCAGGCGTCGGACGTAACCACGACGGCTTCGGAACCGGACTGAAGGTCATCGAGGTTCTTCCGCAAAACCGCCAGCGCCCGGCGATCGTTCTCGAAGAAAACGCAGGACGCCGCGCCGCGGGACAGCGCCTCGATCCCGATCGAGCCGCTCCCGGCGAAGACGTCGGCGACGTGGAGAGGCGGAAGCGCTCCGGGCGCCGCGTAGATCGACCCGAGGATGTTGAACAGCGTCTCGCGCAGGGCGTCGGGCAGCGGCCGCGTGCCGCCGTGCGCCGGCCAGGCGATCTTGCGTCCCCGCCACTTCCCGGAAATGATCCGCATCCGCCGGATGTTACGGACCGGCGGAGGGAATGCACGGTTGCGGCGGCAGGCGCAGCGCCGCCTTTCGGACGGATCATGAAGCTCGACGTGCTGGGATCGGTATTGTGCGGTCATTGCCCGGCGGCCTGCTGCCGTTACGTGGCGCTGCCCCTGGACAAACCGCGCACCATCCGGGATTACGACGACATCCGCTGGTACCTGATGCACGAGGGATTCTCCGTTTTCGTCGAGGACGGAGACTGGTACGTGCAGATCGAGTCGAGGTGCAAGAACCTGCGCGACGACAATCTCTGCGGCGTCTACGAGACGCGCCCTCAGATCTGCGAGGATTATCAACCCGGCGACTGCGACTACCTCGGCGGCGACTACGGCTACGACCACCTCTTCACGCACCCCTCGCAGCTTGAGGCTTATGTGGCGCAGAAGCTGGGACGGCGCCTGGGCGACCGGTCCGGTGGGAAGCGCCCCGCACCGACGAGAAGGAAGCGGGAGCCCGGCAACGGGCGCTTACGTCGCGTGCAGCCGGCCGACGCGGAAACCGTGGCGGGACGGCGACGCGCAAGCCGATGATAAGAGAGGCACGACCGGCGCCTCCTCCGATGAGGCGGCCGGCCGCACCGGATCCGCCCTGATGAACGACAACCTGCATTACGAAGCCGCCTTTGAGGACGCCCTCCGCCGCCGTCAGCGTCCGTTTCTTCGCGTGGACGAACAACGGCGGGCCGAGTTCAGCGGATTGCGCGTCAAATCCTTCGATTTTGTCGTGCATCAGCCCGACGGCGGGGGGTGGCTGGTGGACGTCAAAGGGCGGAAGTTCCCTTATGACCTCCCGTCGGGGCGGCATTTCTGGGAAAACTGGGTCACGGATGACGATGTGTCCGGTCTGGCGGCGTGGGAGGGGGCGTTCGGTCCTTTGTTCCCGGCGATGTTCGTGTTCGCTTACTGGTTGACGTTGCCCGGGCTGGAGCGCCTCCTGCCCGGCACACACCGGTTCCGCGACCGGACGTACGCCTTTGTGGCCCTGCCTGCGGCGCTTTACCGAACCCACGCACGCCGAAGGTCGGACCGGTGGAGCACGGTTTTTCTTCCCGCCTCCGTCTTCCGCAGCGAGGCGCGGCCGGTGTTTCCGGCGACCGATGCTTTACCGGCGGCGGGATGAGTCATATAATCCTGCCGACGGCGGGGTTTTCATCCCCTGTGAAGGTCGCGGAGGGGTCACGATGCGAGCGTGGGTGTTGCGTTTTGTCGGGCTGGTGCTGCTGCTGGGATCCGTTGCCGCGCCCGTCTTGGCCCAGGATCGGTGGATCCCCCCGGACAAGGATCGCGGCATGTTGCAGTGGGTGGTCATGCTGGGCGTCCTGATCCTGATCTGCATCCCCGCGTTCATGAACCCGAAGCGGTCGCACATGGACTGATTCCCGGGCCGCGCGAGGGCGAGGGTGACTCACGGGCAACGGCGGCGGTTGAGGAGCATGACGGATGATCAACAAACGAACGATCGTAGTCGCCCTGGCGGGGCTGAATCTGCTGCTGCTGACGGCGCTGATCCTTGTGGCCGAGCCGACGCCTGCGGCCCACGCTCAGGCGGGTCCGGGCGGACGAGGCTACCTGTGCGCGACCGCGTCGGTCACCGGGCAGGAGTACGAAGTCTTGTACATCCTCGACATGGGCGGTCGCCGGCTTTACTCGCTGGGACCGACGAATCCGCAGAGCGGCAAGCTTGAATACTTCGGCGTGCGCGACCTGAAGCAGGATTTCCGCAACGAAGGCGCCGCCGCGCCGACGCCTCCGTGACGGCGGACCGAACTCCCGGACAAGACGCGACAAACTGGGCGAGCCCCCGGGCCTTTCATCGAAGCACTCGGACGATTATCGCCTCAGCAATTTCGGAGAACTGACGTGGATCGCAATAATCTGGTCATCGGTGTGCTCAGCGTCACGGCCGTCGTGCTCCTGGTCGGGCTGTTCATCGTCATTCAGGTGCAGCAGCCGGTTTACGCCGCCGGGATGAGCGTCTCGGGCGGCGACTACATCATGACGGTGGGCAAGGTCCAGAGCACGCCGACGCAGTATCCGGAGGAACTTTTGTACGTCATTGACGTTCCGGAATCGAAGCTCATCTCCTACGGCTTCGATTTCAAGAGCAAACGCCTTCAGGTGACGACGCAGCTCGACCTGAAGAACATGGCCGCGCAGACCGGCGGCGAACCGCTGCCCGGCGACGCGGTCCCGAACCAGCCGCCGGGCCGCCCGGGAACGCGCCCGCCCACGGGCAAGCGCCCGACGCCGTGATAACCGGCGCAACCCCTGGTTCGACCTCGCTCGACGCGCGCGCCCTTGTTCCAGATACGCGCTCTTCCCTTCTCGACATACCGGGCGTCTCGCGCGGGAAAGGCCGGGCGACGCGGCTGGATGCGGCGTTTGCGATCGGCTTCGCCGCATTCTGGGCCATCTCCGTCGCGCCCATCGTGAGGGAGGAGCGGCTTCCTTACGACGGGTTTCGCGACATCGCCGCCGCGCTCGACATTCAACTCGCAGGCCGCTGGCGCGATCCCGCCTATGTCGCCGAAACGCCTTGGCATCCGCCGCTGGGGCCGTGGGTCGCGGCGTTCATCGCGTCGGCGCTGCGGACGACGCCGGACCGCGTATACCTGTGGTCTCAGTTGCTCATCAACTGGATGATTCCGGCGGGGTTGTACCTCGTCGTGCGGCTCGCTTGGGGACCGGTCGAGGGGCTGCTCGGCACGACCGCGTTTCTTTTCGCCATGCCGTGGTGGCGCGAATACGTCGTCATGCATCTTGCCTCGTGGCAGGCGCTGATCGGCGGATGGATCGCGCTCCTCCTGGCGGCGTGGGCGTTTCGTGGAGAATCGTCGCTACGGCCGATCCTCGCCGGAGCCTTCCTCGGCTTCGCCGCGTTCTTTCACCCTGTCGTTCCCGGACAAATGGCATGCGTGCTGATCCTGAACGCCTTCTGGGAGCGCGTCGCCCGTCGTTCAGGAGGCGACGACGCTCCGCCGAAAGACCGGACCCGCACTTCCCTGATTCTGCTCGGCACGGCTGCCGTTATCGGCGTTCCGCTCGTCTGCATCTACGCACACGGCCCCGTCCTCAACCCCCTCCCCGGCGAATTCATCGACTTGCGTCTGCGCAGCCCGCACTGGGCGGGTCTGGACGGTAATCCCTGGCTCTGGGGCTGCGGCATCGTCGGCGTCGCCGCAGCCGCGCGCCGACCCGCCTGGACTTCAAGACTGCTGATCTGCGGGCTGATCGTCACCGTCGCGGGGCAGTTGCTCGGGTACCTCCGCCTGCTCGGGGTGAAGGGATTCCCGGTCTGTGTCCCCCATCAGTTCCAGATGCACTTTCAGTTGCTCTTTTCGGTGTGCATCGGCCTGGGCGCCGTGACGATCGTCGGCGCTATCGTGAAGCGCGTTGCAGCGCCCGCCGCAGGCCGATTCCTGGCCTCGGTCCTGATCGCCGCGGCCGCCGCCCTGACGGGTTGGCAAGGGCTGCTCGCCGCCCCCGAAACCTACCGTCGCATGCCGCCGCGATCGGTATGCTATCCGCCGTGGCTGAACGACGCGGGAGACTGGATCCGCGAAAATACATCGCCCGACGACGTGTTCTTTCTCAGCCCGGAGTTGGCGTTTGTCTGGCTTGGCCCCGCCACCGCAAGAAAGGTGTGGCTTGTGCCCCCCGGTCACAGCAACCCGCGCGTGGATTGGCGCGCCCGCCGCGACGTTGCCGATCGCCTGACCCAAGCTGAAACGCCCGGCGAATTTCGGCGCCTGGCGGTTGCCGCCGGAATCGACTACTGCGTGATCACCGTCGGCACCGGAATCACGGAGCACTCCGCACCCAGCCGCTTCGCCGGCGACTGGGTTCCGCGCTTCCTTCATCAGACCGATCCGCAGGCCCTCAACAACCTGCCGCAAATGTCCGTTGCGTACCTGGATGAGCGCGGCGTCATGATCCTGCGAACCGAAGCATCAGGGAAGATTCGTTGACGCCTGAACAGCCGGCACGAGAGGTCGAATGAACCAAGGCGGCGAGCGCGTCAGGAATAACAAGCGGTCCTGAATCTCCACCTGACTCCGGTTGTGACATGCCCCCGAGCGTCATCCGAGGATCCTCCGAGTATCCTCCGAGCGTCATCCGAGCGCCATCCGAAAGCTGTAGCCCCGGCAGGGGCGCCAGACAACAGCCCAGCACGCCAGTGCTGGGAAGCCGCCACCGATGATCCGGAAGTCCCGGAGGGACGGAAAAACGCCGCGCCGATCCCCTGTCCCTCCCGGGCATGATCGCACGCCACAACGACACGGTCGCCCACCGACTCGGCCGGCTGGAGAATCCCTGGCAGAATTCGCGCGGGCTGAAGCCACGCGGCTCAGTTTTGAAACAACTTGCAACGTCGTGTCCAGCCGAACCGCATCCACCCGTCAGGAAACGGGTTCTGAAGGGGGATCGTGGAGGATATGCCCCCTCCACGGTCGTAGCTCGCGATGCAATCATTCTGAGGCATCAATACAGTAGCAATACGAACCCGTGGCAGTAACGATCCGAACCCGTGGTCAGAGCGCCGTCGAGGCCCCCCTACCGACCATCAACCGCTGAACGCAACATAAGATACATTATAGGACTTACAAAGCGGGTCGAAAAGGGGGGGGTGAGTTTCTAACGGACTCCGGAACGTGCGGCATTTTGGATCTTCTCGGTGCCGGTCTGTTCTCACAGGCCCCGCCGGGGCAACAAAGCACGTCCCGCCGATATCCCCGTTCTTCAAGTTGCCAGACCCGACCGTGCAGGACCGCAAGTTCAGAGGATGAATCCGGGAATCTCCGACGCCAGGTCTCATGCTGCCGGATGCGGAACCGGTTTCGCACAAACCGCCGCTACGAACGCTTTCCGCCCCGACCCGATCTGGCGATCCCCGACGCGGTTTTCAGCCAAGTCCGCAGGAGCGTCCGTCCGAGACTGGTGATCCGGTATTCGTCGCGCTCGAAGCGGTACATCAGGTCAAAAGTCGCCAGCGTCCGGACGTGGTGGTACAGCGGTCCTGCGGCGTGTCCGGCGGCGGCGCACAAAGCCTGATAGGTCGCCGGACCCGTCAGCAAGCGACTCAGAATCCTCAAGCGGGCTGCGTGTCCAAGGGCGTTGGCCAGCCCCGCGGCGTACGTCAGCCGCGGGTTCGCCCCCAGGCGGCGAGCGGCGGTTCGAGGTTTCGCGCCCCGGCTGGGGAGCCGCCCCGCCTTGTCATGCGCGGTCGGGTCGCGTCCGGCGCGCGTTAACGAACGTCCCCGGGCCGCAGCCGTGACGCGCCGGACCCGGCGCCTCCCGGTTTGAGCGGCCGCCCCGCGGCGCGCGTTGCGGCCCCCCTGCCGCACGCTCCTTTTTCCGCTCTTCTTCCCGCTCGTTCGGCGTGTCGCGTCACCTGCGCGATGCCCGGATCGCGGCTTCCGCCCCCCCCGCCGCCTCGCTGACGATGTCATGCCTGTCTCCCCTGCCCGGTTCCCTACCCGGTTCCCTACCCGGTTCCCTGCCCGGTTCCGTCTTCATCCTTCACCCCGGACTCACGCGTGACGGCCTGTCCCCGTCGTGATCCTTCATACATCCTATCGCCGCCGCCCGGACCAGTCAAACCCAATACATTAAATAATATAAAAACGTTATTCTGTTATAATATTATATTAGCATTTCTTTTCGAGCAACGTCCGGCCGGCCTGGAGGAGCGCCCCCGCCGCGACCGGCTCGCGGTCTTGTCCCCCCGGAGTCGTGATCGCGATCAAGACGCTGTTTCAAAACCGAGCCGCGCCCGTCAGGAAGCGTTCTCCTGAGTCTCCCTCTGACTCCGGTGCGCAGCATCTTGAGGATGCGACGCGGCGCGCCCTGACGCTGCGAAGGAGCCTCGGTGCATGCCCGAGAGGCGCCTCGGGGTGTGCTCCGCAGGAGCATCCCGGAGTCGCCCGGCGATTCATCGCTCATCGGATTACGAAGTCCCGGAGAGACGGCTGAGCGTCGACGCATCGCGCTGGTCAAGCGTCGGCGCATCGCGTCAGTCGAGCGGCGGCGCGGCGGGTCGGTCGGACGTGGTGCGGCAGGTCTGCGTGCTTGCGGGGCCTCTTCCGTCCCTCCGGGACTTCGTTTCCGCCGCGCGGGCTCCCCGGCACTGGCGTGCCGGGTTGTTTTCCAGCGCCCCTTCCGGGGCTGAGACGCTGTTTCAAAACCGGCGTGAAAGGCCCGAAAGGCACGCTTCCTGACGGCCGCGGCTCGGTTTTGCAACAACGTCTCAAACTTCCGGATGATCCCCCGGGGCACAACACCTCCCGCCGTCGCTCTGCCGGATCACGCCCCAGGATTGCGCGGGATCGTCAGTTCAGGCGAATCCCTTGCCCCGCAACCGGGGCCGGGCGGAGACTCAGGAGCGCTCTTTTCCTACGTCGCACCGGAGATTCATGACAGAGCATCGGGGCGTTACGGCGCCGGGGACGCGGCGGGCGACGGCGCTGTCGCGGCCGGAATCCTTCGAGGAACCATCGCGACGATCACGCCGGCGACGATCAGCGCGGCGCCGGTGATCTGCCCCGTAAGATTCGACGACATCCAGTTCTCCCCGGCCTGACGGATCACTCCCAGCCCCGCCACCAGCAGCATCAGCACGACGATGCGCCGGATCCAGCCGTGCGCCGGCGCGATCAGCAGCAGCCAGGCGACGGCGACGATGATCAACTCGCGGTGCAGGTAAAAGACGTGGACGCCGTAGGACAGCGCGCGGGGCAGTTGGGCCAGCGCGGAGGGCTGAACCGTCAGTCCGCCTTCAACCGCCGTGATCGCCTGCACGGGACCGGGCGACATCGTCTCCCCCTGCGGCGTGTCCACCCAGACGTGGGCGAAGTCCGTCACGAGCTTCGCGTCATACCCGACGGCCTGGAGGATGGACGCGGCGATCAGCGCGCGCCCGTCGCAGTCCTCGCGCCCGGCCTCGAGGATTTCCTCCACCGTCGGCAGGTAGTCGGCGTTGCCCCAGGTGATCCAGTCCCACTCATACGGGATGCGCTCCGTGACCCAGGCATCCACGCGGCCGAGCACCTCGCCCGGCGGGCAGTCCGGCGCCAGCGTCGCGCGGAATTCCTCGACCAGCGGTTGAAGCGCGGGCGCGCCCGGCGCGATCAAGGCGTTCGGGTCGCGCCAGTGCCGCAGGTGCGCGACGAGGCGGTCCACGCGGGGAAAACAAGCCAGCACGACCGTCACGGCGAGAATCAACAATTTCAGCGGAACGCGCAGCAGCCAACGCGGGCGGTTAAGCCGGTCCAGGATTCGCAGCGCTCGCATCGGCATCACGGGATTATGCCGGGACGGCCCGCGCGCCGACAAGGCGGACGGCGCGACCGAGGGTGGACGATGGTTTCGCAGAGGCCGCCGGTTTCGCAGCGGACGCCTGCTCCTCAAGCCCGGTCTTGCCCCGGTCGCGCGGGTCCATCAGGATAGGCGTCACACAGCGGAACACCCTCGGGGTCGGAACCTCGCGGGTGGGAAACGGAACCGGGGACGACCTCGAACACCGGGAGGATTGAATGAACGTGCTGGCGGAAGTGGATGTCGTGTTGCTGGCGTCGCGTGCGGTACACATCGCGGCGGCGATCGTCGCCGTCGGCGGAGCGTTCTTCGCCCGCAGCGCCCTGCTGCCGGGGTTGCGCGAGGCGCTGGATGAGAGCGTCCGCGAGCGCGTCCACGACGCGGTGCGCCGGCGCTGGGCGAAGGTTGTTCATGCCTGCATCGCTCTGCTGCTGATCACCGGCGGGTTCAATTTCTGGCGCTTGGCGCTTGAACCGAAGATATCGCCGATGCCCTATCACCCGATCTTCGGCGTCAAGCTGCTGGCGGCGCTGTTCATCTTCTTTACGGCGACGGCGCTGGCGGGCGCCAGCCCCGGATTCGCGGGAATCCGGGCGAAGCGCGCGGGCTGGCTGGGCGCGGTCATCGCGGCGGGAGCGCTGATCGTCATCCTGTCCGGCGTGCTCAGCCAGGTGCGTCAAGGCGGATGACCGCGGGGCATCCCGATTGCAGAACTCAACGCGCTGGACGACGCCAGGAGAAAAACCGACGGCGTCCCGGCGACAAGCGGAACGCGACGCAACGGAAGGAGCACAAGGTCATGCCTGAATTCATAAGGGTCGAGCAGACGTCCGGCGTGGGGCGCGTCACGCTGGCGCGGGCCGAGCGGCACAACTGCTTCAACGAGGTCATGATGGGCGAGATCACGGCGGCCTTTCGAGATCTCGGCGGGGAGCGCGACGTGCGCGTGATCGTGCTCGCGTCCGACGGCGACTCGTTCAGCGCCGGCGCCGACGTGAACTGGATGAAGCGGATGGTGGATTACTCGTTCGACGAAAACGTCAGCGACGCGATGGTCCTGGCGCGCATGTTGCGGACGATCCACGACTGTCCCAAGCCGGTGATCGCCCGCGTGCAGGGCGCGGCGCTGGGCGGCGGCGTGGGGCTGACCGCGGCGTGCGACATGGCGGTGGCGGCGGAGCGGGCGTTCTTTGCCCTCACGGAGGTGAAGCTCGGCATCATCCCCGCGGTGATCTCGCCTTTCGTGCTGGAGAAGATCGGCATGGGGGCGATGCGGCGCTATGCCCTCACCGCCGAGCGCTTCGACGCGGAGGAAGCGAAGCGCATCGGCCTGATCAGCGAAGTCGAGAGGACCGACGCCGAGATGGACGCCTGGATCCGCGATCGCGTCAAGGCGCTCTCGGGCAACTCGCCGGAAGCGCTTGCCGCGTGCAAGGCGGTGCTGCGCGAGGTCTCCGAGTACGACTGGGACAAGGCCGCGACCCTCACCGCAAAGCGCATCGCCGAGCGCCGGGTCTCCCCCGACGGTCAGGAGGGTCTGCGGGCTTTCCTGGAGAAACGTCCGCCGGCGTGGACGAGGGGGTAACGGCGGCGTCTCGGCTGTTCTCCGGGGGATCAACCGTGATCCGCCGGCGGCTCCCGTCTGACGGCCGGGAACGTTTCGCGCGTTCCCTCAGACGCTTCGGTGCGTCTCAGATCGCGCCGACGTCGCGCGACCACTCCACGTAGCGCGGAAGTCCGTCGCTGAGCGGATGCCGCGGGTTGTAGTTCAGCAGTTCGCGGGCCTTGGAGATGTCGGCGACGTAGCGCGTGACTTCGCCCACGCGTGAAGGCTCGAAGGTCACGCGCGGCTTCCTGCCGAGGGCGAGGGACAGAATGTTCACCAGGTCCACGAGGGTGGATCCCTGTCCGAAGGCGAGGTTGATCGTCTGCATCGTCACGCGCCCGGACACCAGCGCGTCGATCCCCGCCGTGATGCCCGCGACGCAGTCGTCGATGTACGTGAAGTCGAAGACCTTCTCGCGCCCGAAAACGACGATCGTCTCGTCGCGGGCGATGCGCCGCAGAAACAGCGGCGTCACTCGCTCCATCCGATCGAGGTCGTTGTCGTACCGGCCGTAGACGTTGCTGAAGCGGAACACCAGGTAGGGCAGATCGTAGCACTGGGCGTAGGAGTAGATGAACGCCTCGCCGGCCAGCTTGCTGGCGCTGTAAGGGCTTTCCGCGACGACGAAATCCGCCGAGGCCTCGTCGGTGACGTGCTGGTGAATGTCGCCGTAAACCTCGCGGGAGCTTCCAAAAATGATGGGAAGCCCGCGCTTGCGGCAGAAATCCAGCACGGTGAACAACATGATGACGTTGTCCATCGCGCGATCGGGGTGCTCGACGAGTTCGAAGACCTTGGCGTTCGCGGCCAGATGGACGACGGCGTCCCAGCGGTCGGCGGGCAGATCGTCCGCCGCGCAGCGCGTCAGGTCGATGACGCGCGTCTCGATCTTCGAGGTCCAGGAGTTCGCCCGCTTGTCCAGCCCGAGAACGCGGTCGCCGCGCCCCTGAAGCGCCAGCGCCAGGTTGGTCCCGATCTGCCCGCTCGACCCCGTGATGAGAATCTTCATGTTTGCGCGTTGCTCCCGCCGCCGCATTGTGCGTCATGACGCCCCCGACCGGGCAGGATCGTGTCCGCGCGACGCGGCGCGACGCGGCGCCCGCCTACCCGGCGAAATGCGTTTCCACGGCGTTACAGACCAGATGATAGGCGAGCTGGTGAATTTCCTGAACCCGGTCGCTCGCCGCGTGATCGGCGCGCAGACACAAGGCGCAGTATTCCGGAAAGCGCCCGCCGCCGCGCCCGGTGAACCCGATGCACGTCGCTCCAGCCTGCCGCGCCGCCGCCAACGCCGCGATCACGTTCGGCGATGTCCCCGAGACGCTCAACGCCCAGACCACGTCTTCCGCGCGAACCAGCGCCTCCACCTGTCTGCGGAAAACTTCCTCCGCCCCGAGATCGTTGCCGACGGCGGTGAGCACCGACGTGTCGGTGGTGAGGGCGATCGCCGGCAGCGGGCGGCGGTCCCGCTTGAACCGCCCGACCAGTTCAGCCGCAATGTGCTGGGCATCCGCCGCGCTTCCGCCGTTGCCCAGCACATACAAGCGCCCGCCGCTCTGAAAACACCGGATCAACGCCGCGACGACCGCCTCCAGCAGCGCCGACTGACCGCGCAAGGCCTCGGCGCCGCGAATATGATCGGTGATCTGAGCGTCCATCGCGTCCATCTAAACCGGCGCCTCGCCGCGAATCCGCTCGACAATCCGTGTCGTGCTCAAACCGTCCACCAGCGGAACCAACTCGACCTTCCCGTTGTAGGACTCGACGTACTCCCGGCCGACCACGCCCTTGCTCGCCCAGTCCGCGCCCTTGACGAGTACGTCCGGGCGGACCCGCCGTATCAGCGCCTCCGGCGTCGCGTCATTGAACCCGACGACGTAATCCACGGCCTCCAGTCCGGCCAGCACGGCGCAACGATCCGCAAAGCGGTTGATCGGACGGTCGCCGTCGCCCTTCCCCAGTCCGCGCACGCTGTCGTCGGTATTGACGCCGACGACCACGACGGACGCCAGCTCCCGGCAGCGGTTCAGCAGGTCGACGTGCCCGGCGTGGAGGATGTCGAAGCATCCGTTGGTGAACGCCACCGTCTCGCCGCGGTCCCGCCGCAGCGCCAACTCCGCCACGAGATCCTCCGCGTTGCGCAACTTCCCGCTGACGCGGCGCCCGGCGAGGCGCAGGTCGGCGAGAATCTCCTCGGCAAAGATCGGCACGCAGCCGAACTTCTCGACCTCCAGCCCCCCCGCCACGTTCGCCAGGCGCACGGCGCTCACCAGGTCGGCGCCGGAAGCCACCGCGGCGGCGAGCATCGCCAGGACCGCGTCGCCCGCGCCGGTGTTGTCGTAGACGGCCCGCGGCCGCGTCGGGATCGGCAGCGGCGCTTTCCCCGCTTCCGCCAGCACCGCGCCCTCTCGATCAACCGTAGCGACCACCGCCGCAAAACCGTGCCGCTGGATCAACTCCTGTCCCGCCTGCCCAACCTGCTCGGACGTCATCAGCGATCGCCCCACCGCACGGGACAGTTCGTCGCGGTTCGGCGTGATGATCGTCGCCCCCTCGTAGCGCGAGTAATCGCGGATCTTTGCCGGATCGACGAGCACGGATTTGCCGAGCCGCCGGGCCTCGACGATCACACCGCGGATCGCCTCCGGTTGAATCAGCCCCTTGTCGTAGTCCTCGATGCAGACGGCGTCCACGTCGCGCACCCGGCTGACCGCAGCCGCGAGCACACGCTCCACGTCCGCGGGGGACAGCGGCTGCGTCTCTTCCTCGTCGACGCGCAGAAGCTGCTGGCGGTGGCGATGCTGTGCGAGTCCGACGAGCCGGGTCTTCGTCGTCGTCGGGCGACCGAGGATCGTCACCAGC
The DNA here is from genome assembly GCA_022072505.1 of Phycisphaerae bacterium. GTDB lineage: Bacteria > Planctomycetota > Phycisphaerae > UBA1845 > UBA1845 > JABWBH01. Next base: position 78,533 of record JAJVHU010000029.1, on the reverse strand, counting down.
GAAGACGTTTCGACGCCGAGCTGGTCCAGGAACTGCCGCAGGAGCCGACCGCTGCGGTCATCGCCGACGACCCCGCAGCACGTCACCGCGCATCCCAGCGCCCGCAGGCACCCGGCGACGTTCGCCGCGCCGCCGACCGTATCCTGCGTCTGCACGACGCGCAGAACCGGCACGGGCGCCTCGGGGCTGATCCGCTCGGCGTCACCGTAAATGTAGCGATCGAGGATCAGATCCCCCACCAGCAGGATTCGCCGGCCGGCGGCCGCATTGACCCAGTGTGCAAGTTCCTGTGACATCACTGCCCCGAACGCGCCGCGAAGATTCGATTCCTATCCAGGCGAAACCCCGCGTCCTGCGTCGATCCATCCTCATCTGAACCGCGACCGCGAGGGAGCGTTGCCCCCGGACATGCCCGATGACCGGCTCTTTTCCGGGCGCGGATCATCCAGGCCCACGGCGCGCACGTCTGAGACGCTACAGTAAACGCCGCAGGAACAAGCATCAACTCCGAGCCTGCGCAGGCAACATCCGCCCGCCCGCGCCACGCCTCCCCGAAACCGGAAACACCTCCTGGCGCGCCGCGATCCCGCGGGGTCGATTCCGCCCGATATCCTGCCGATCCAGAACACAAGGAGGGGCAACGCCCCCCCAGCACGCATGACCGCCGGGAGCGGGTTCCGCCGATGTGGCCGATCAAGACCATCCTTTTCACGCTGCTGTTCAGCACGCTTTGTACGGCGTCGCTGTTCAATCCGGCCTTCGGCGTCATGAACTACGTGCTCATCTACCAGGTGGACCCGCAAAGCGCGTGGTGGGGCATTCCCCTGCGCGACCTGGGCCTTCGCTTCTCGCTTTACGCCGCGGTCTTCACGTTGGCCGGATACCTCCTGTCCCAGCGGCCGCGGCAGCCCGGACCGGCGCGCGGGCAGTACTGGGAACTCGGGCTGCTGGCGATGGTCGTCATCGCCTACACCAGCATCCTGACGGGCGTGGGATACAACTCCGAGATGGCCGCCCGTCTCGACAAATTCTGGAAAATGATGCTCTTCGTGTTCGTGATGGGCCGCCTGATCGGCACCCGGCGCGATCTGACCTTGCTGCTGTGGACCTTTGTGATCGGCACGTTGTATCTGGGGCGCGAGGCGTTCATCGCGCCGCCGAGCCGCTTTCACCTGGGCCGTCTCAACGACATCGGCGGTCCGGACTTCCAGTTCTCCTCGGGATTCGCGGTGCATCTGGCGGCGGTGCTCCCGCTGGTCGGGGCGGCGTTCCTGGTGTCGAAGCGCTGGTACCTGAAGCTGACGGCGCTCGTCACCGGCGCGTTCGGATTCAACGCGATGGTGCTCTGCCGGACGCGGTCGGCGTTCGTCGGTCTGGCCGCCGGCGCGGCGGTGGCGGCGCTGATGGCGCCGAAACCGCGGCGTTTTCAGATCCTCCTGACCCTCGGTCTCTGCGCCGCCGGCGCCTTCGCCCTCACCGACCCCGGGTTCTGGGACCGCATGTTGACGATCACGGATCCGCAGACGCGCGAGACCGACTCGGCCATCGTGACGCGCCTCGACGTCTGGCAGGTCGGACTCCGGATGGTCGCCGATCACCCGCTGGGCGTCGGGGCGGGGAACTTCGAGCGCATGACCCGCGCGTACTATCACGAGCGACGCGCCGCCCACAACACGTTCCTGAACTGCGTCGCCGAACTCGGCATCCCGGCGGGCGCGATCTTCCTGGCGATGCTCGCCAGCAGCTTCGAACGCCTCCGCAGGACGATGAAACGCGCCCGCGCCGCGCCGCACGCCCCGGAGCTGCTTTACATCGGCTACGGATTGTTCGTGTCCCTCGTCACCTACGTCGTCGCCGGGTTTTTCACGGAGCGTTTCTACACCGAGTCGTTCTGGTGGGTCTTGACGCTGCCGCTTTGTCTGCAGAAAGCGGTGGACGCGGAATATGCCGCCGTCATCGACCTCGCGCACCTGGCGCGCGGCGGGCGCCTTCAGCCGATCCTGGAGCACGGAGAACAGCGACGTGGCGGACGCGGGCACGGTCGTCCATCTCGTGTCTACGCTTGAAGGCGGCGGCGTCGAACGCACGCTTGTCCGGCTTCTGTCCGGACTGCCGCGGCGCGGACTTCGGCATCGCCTCATCGCCCTGCGCGCCGCAGGCGCGCTCGCCGCGCAACTGCCCGATCATGTTTCCTGCCTTGCGCTCGACGCCCGAGGACGTTCCCTCGCCGCGGGATTGCGCGCGGCACGCCGGCTTCCACGAGAGAACATCAGGCTTATCCACGCCCGCGGCGTCGGCGCCTGGACCGACGCCGTCCTCATGCGCCTCCTTCATCCCCGCGCTCGAGTCGTTCTCGGCTTTCACGGGCTGGACGCTCCCGAACCGATCCGCCGGTGCGAAGCCCGGCGCATCCGAATGCGCTCCCGGGGGGCGACGCGCGTGGCCTGTCCCGCCGAAAGCAGCCGGAACCTGCTGATCCGCCTTGGCGTGCCCGCAGACCGGATCGACGTCCTTCCCAACGGCGTCGACACGGCTCGCTTCTCGCCTGTTTCGGAGGATCGCCGCCGCGCCCTCCGCGCTGCCCGGGGTTGGGCACGGGATCGCTGCATTGCAGTGTGCGTCGCCTCGTTGACCCCGGTCAAGGGACACGACGTGCTCATCCGCGCCGCCGACGCGCTTCGCGGCTCCCGTCCCTCCGTCGAGTTCGTCTTCATCGGCGACGGACCGTTGCGACAGCGCCTCGAGACCGAGGTCCGGAATCGCGGGCTTGCGGTCGCCGTCTCCTTCCTCGGAAACCGAGACGACGTGCCCGACCTGCTCCGTGCCGCCGACCTGCTCGTCTGCCCCAGCCGTTCTGAAAGCATGTGCAACGCCGTCCTCGAAGGTCTCGCCTCCGGATTGCCCGTCATCGCCGCCAACGTCGGCGACAACCGCCTGCTCCTCGACAACGGCGCAGCCGGCGTGATCGTTCCGCCCGAGGATGCGGCGGCGATTGCCGGCGCAATCCAGGCTGTCGTTGCCGACGAGCCGCAGCGCCGGGCCTTCGGCCGCGCCGCCCGCCGACGCGCCTCGGCTTTCTCTGAAGAGGCGATGATCGCCAGGTATGACGCCTACTACCGCAGCCTGCTGAACCCCGCACCCGTCATGCTCCTGAAGGCGCGAACCACCGAGCCGCGCCCGTCAGGAAGCGTTCTTCTCACCGAGCATCGCCCGCCAGGAAGCGTTCTTCCCACCGAGCCGCGCCCGTCAGGAAGCGTTCTTCTTATCACGCCGCGCCCGCCAGAAAGCAGACCGACCGCACAGGAGTCGGATGACCTCCCAGCAGGCGTCGCCTCGACCCCGCATTCCGCATCAATCCTCTGAACGCCCCTCAGCTCCTCTCCCCGCAAAGGCCGACCCGCTCCGCCTCGCCGTCGGACGCGCGGTTTCATGCGGATCGCCTACGCCCGCCAGAGGCCGGCCGACCTCGCTGAACCTGCGCAAGGGTCGCGGATTCGCCGACAACAATTTAGAATCCACGTCCGGGGCGGCGGCGCGCGGCGTCATCGCCTCAACCAGCATGAATCTCCCGGACCGCGGACATCTCGACACCGAAGCCCGCAACGAACGCGCCGCCGCGTTCGACGCGCTGTCGATCCAGGACGCCTTTGACGTCATGTCCGCCGAGGATGCGTCCGTCGCCGCCGCCGTCGCCCGCGCCAAACCGCAGATCGTCGCCGCGATCCGTCTCGTTGAAGCCGCCTTCCGGCGCGGCGGTTCCCTGGTCTACGTCGGCGCAGGAACCAGCGGGCGGCTCGGCGTGTTGGACGCTTCGGAATGCCCCCCCACGTTCCTGTCCGATCCGAAGCAGGTGCGCGGAATCATCGCCGGCGGCGACGACGCCCTGCGCCGCAGCATCGAAGGCGCGGAGGATGACGCCGACGCCGGCGCCGCGGCGATCGACTGCGAGGACATCTGTGAGCGCGACGTGGTCTTCGGCGTCTCCGCCGGCGCGACGACGCCCTACGTACACGGGGCTCTGCGCCGCGCGCGGGAGCGTGGCGCCTCGACGGTCTTCCTCGCCTGCGTCCCGGAGCAGCAGTGTCCCGACGACGCCGACGTCTCGATCCGCGTCCTCACCGGACCGGAAGTCGTCACCGGCAGCACGCGTCTCAAAGCAGGGACCGCCACCAAGCTCGTCCTCAACCGTGTCACCACGATCGCGATGGCCCGCACCGGCAAGGTCTTCGGCAATCTCATGATCGACCTCAACGCCCGCGCCAACCGCAAACTGACCGACCGTGCGGCGCGCATCCTCGCCCAACTGACCGGTCTTGCGCGAAAGGACGCCCTCGCCCTTCTCGAACGCGCCGAAGGCCGCGTCAAGACCGCCCTGGTCATGCACGGCCTGAACCTGCCGCTTGCGGACGCCGAAGCCCGTCTTGGCGCCGCCGGAGGACACGTCCGCGCCGCCCTGTCCGCAAACGAGCCTGGCGATGACCCACGCGATTCCAGGATGGCGCCGTCGGCGGACTGACGCAGCCTCGAACTTTGCGAAATCGGCAAAAGCCGCTCTGTGAAGCCTCGTCCTGGTTTACCGGGTCGATCTCAATCCGCCCCAGGGGACGACCGATATGCTCCTTGACCGATAAGCGACGCCGGTGCGGAGAGTCTGCCGGTTCGGAACTCCGAGGGGCGCGAAGACCGCCGGATTTCAGTTCGGTCAGGGAGAATTGTCATGAAGATCGCGCGTCATCTCATCGTTCGTCTGCTGCCGGCCTGGCTCGTGCTGGGGGCGCTTTCCGGATGCACCAGCGACATCGTCGGGCAGAATCTGCGCACCAACTTCGGGTCGTTCCTCATCGGCGTGTTCAGCGACTCCGTTCAGACGGCGCTTCAACCGGATTGAGAACTCCGCCGGTCGCGGCGGCAACGCGGCCGCCGGATCAGACCGCGTGCGCCGCGGCGCCAGGAGGTCAACCCCGCCACGACTACCGGGATAAGCGGCGTCATGCCCACTCCGCAACCGAAGTTGCGCCGTCCTGAACTTCCGCCGGAAGCGTTGCCGTTGGAGGGCGGCGACAAGTTGTCATTGTCGTCGTCATCGTCGTTATCGTTAACGTTGTCGTTGTCCACGTCGCCCTCGTTGTCGTTCCCGTTGTCAGGATCCGGGGCGCTCGCGCAATCGCCGCCCTCGCCCGCCTCGACGCGATCCGGATTGAAGGGACATTCGTCACAGGCGTCTCCCGCGCCGTCCCCGTCGCTGTCGATCTGAAGGGCGTTGCCGGCGCCGGGGCAATTGTCCACGCAATCCGGGACGCCATCCCCGTCGGCATCGACCTCCGCGCCCTCGCACCCGCATTCGTCCGGGACCGATTTCTCCGGATCAGTCGGACATTCGTCGCAGGCGTCGCCAAAACCGTCACCGTCGGAGTCGGACTGGTCGGCGTTCCCGGCGTTGACGCAGTTGTCGTCGCAGTCCAGGACGCCGTCGCCGTCCGAATCCTCGTCCGGCTGCCCGCACCCGCAGTCGCCGGGCGTCTGTTTCTCCGCGTCGAGGGGGCAGGCGTCGCAGGCGTCGCCCAAGCCGTCGCCGTCCGTATCAACCTGATCGGCGTTGGGAACGTCCGGACAGTTGTCCACGTCGCCGCACACGAAGTCGCCGTCAGCGTCATTGTCCGGATCGTTCACGCAATCGAGAGATGTGACTTCGAACATGTCGCCGTCATTCCGGGTCAGAAGGATCGTTGTCTCGCGTTGTTCGTAGTCCTCGGCGTTCGTTGAACTGACGTCCGCCGCGTCGCCCGAGAACATCAAAGCGGTGATGCCGTCGGTCGGCAAAGGCGCCGGCCAGACGCCGAAGTCGCCGTCGTCGTCGTTGGTTTGTGCTCCCGCCGTCGCCCCGGAGTAACCGTCGCCCCCCCAACTGAAGCGCCAGACGACCAGCGTGCCGGTGGGGTTCTCGAACGTCAGGCTCCCCGCGGCCAGGTACGCTTCGGGAATCAGCGACGTGAGCACGAAATCAGGCTCGACGGGCGGCGTCGAGTGATTCACGAAGTCCGCGCTCACGATCAGGATGCGGTCGCCCGCTGAAGCTCCGGCGACGTCGGACGGAAACTCGATCAGCACGATCGGATTGGCGCCTTCAGCGTCGCGCACGATGAGCCGCGTGTCGTGGACGTGCTCCTGTCCGTTTTCGCGCATGCGCAACTGGATCGCCTGGGCGCGCAGGTTGCCGTCCACCCCGGCGACGATCTGTTCGATCTGCATGAAATGAAACGACGCATCGACCGGAACGGCCAGAACGAGCATCGCCGCCCCCCCGGCGGCGGCCATCCCCCCCCGCCGCGACGCGGTCCGCCTTCGCCCTTCCCTGCCCGACGCCCCGGCGACGTTCTGCAACGAAACCATCAGAGACCTCCCTTCTCCTTATCGGCCCCTCGCAGTAGCGGAAATTTCATCAGGCTGCGCGATCCGCCGATGTCGATATCGGTGATCCTCCCTGAAAAAACCGCGTCGATTCTAGTCGGCGGTCGTCAGACTGTCTGCGCGGCTTGCCGCACTGCGGAATCGGCGCATCGTCGATTTATTCGCACCGCGCGCGGTTTCAGCCTCGTCGAGCTGGTCATTGTCGTCGTCATCCTGGGGATCATCGCCGCCATCGCGGCGCGACGGATCGGCACGAGCGCGGCCCAAGCCGGAGAGTCGTCATTAACGACCAGCCTGTCCCGTCTTCGCAAGGCGATCGACCTGTATTCCGCCGAGCACGGCGGGGCCTTCCCGGGAAGCACGGCGGACGGGCTGGGCAACTCCGCCAATTCATCGGCGGCCTTCGTCAGCCACCTCACGCTTTACTCGAAGCTGACCGGCGAGGCGTCCGCGACGCGAGATCCCGAACACATCTTCGGACCCTATCTGCGAGCGATTCCCCCCGTTCCCGTCGGACCGAACAAGGGCGACAATGAAGTGGCGATCGACACGTCGAACGCGCGGCCCCTGGTCACGGGCGGAACGGAAGGTTGGGTCTACAACCCCCTGACCGGCGAAATCATCGCCAACACCGACGCCGCGAACCTCGCCAATACACGGGCCTACGACGAATATTGAGGGAGGGCTGGCGGGGCGGCGCGTCAGCTCTGGAGCGTCGCGTGTCCGAGCGGCGTCAGCGAGACGGCGGCACTTTCAAGTCGGCCGACGCGGTCCACGCGGATCAGTCCGGTTGCCACGGCGTCCTCCCAGACGGTCATCCGGGGACAGGAGCTTTTCCATGCCTGCATGGTTTCGCCGTACGTCCGGGGGCGGTCGGCGACCCAGGCGAGGAACTCTTTCAGCAAAGGGTTCACCGAACCTGAACGGTTTGAAGGCGCTTCCACGTCCATGCGACTGGAGTATACGCGGCCGCGGTGTGAGAGATACTCACGGATGCGAACTCGTTTCGACGGTTTCCATCGAGACGATATGCCGCAAGGAAACGACCGTGATGTCTTCAACGAGGGTTCGATGCGCGCGGCCCGGCGTAAGAAGGTGGAGCGACAGGTGCGCGATGTGGCACAAGCCTGGATTGTGGAGGTCCATCTTGCGCCCGTCCGACAGGTGCAGGCGCAGGGGGACGAAGGGTTCGCGCTCCAGGGCTTCAGCTAGCGTGACAGGATGCATACCCGATGATGCCCCGTTGCGGCGAAAACGGTTGCCCCATTTATTGGCAACATTTCGGCCTGAATCTCGATCATCCTCACCTCCTGCTAGATCGCCGGCGGCGCCTTCGAGATCAAGGCCAGCTCATCAAGCTGTTTCGCGGCCACCGGCGTGGGAGCGCCGGTGAGGAGGCAGACCGCCCGCTGCGTCTTCGGAAACGCGACCACGTCCCGCAAGGACGGCATCTTCGTCAGCACCATCACCCAGCGGTCCAGCCCGAAGGCGATCCCGCCGTGCGGCGGCGCGCCGTATTTCAGACCGTCCAGCAGAAACGAGAACTTGAGCTGCGCCTCCTCGTCGCTGATCCCCAGCAGGTTGAACACGCGGGCCTGCACGTCGCGCTGATGAATGCGGATCGAGCCGCCGGCCATCTCCGTGCCGTTGAGCACGAGGTCGTAGGCTTTGCTCCGCGCTTTGTTCGGTTCGGTGTCCAGCAGCGGAATGTCCTCGTCCATCGGCGCGGTGAAGGGGTGGTGCGTGCTGAACCAGCGCTTCTCCTCCGGGTCGTAGGTCATCATCGGAAAGTCCACGACCCAGAGCAGATCCCAGCGGTTTTCCGGGATGAGCTTGAGGATTTCGGCGAGGCGCGTTCGCACGTGATGCAGGTACTTGCACACCTCGTCGTACGCGCCGGGCATGAAGAAGATCGTGTCGCCGGGCTTCGCGCCGGTCCGCGTGCAGATCGCGGAGGCCAGCGGTTCAACGTGCTTGGCGATGCCGGTGGAGAAGGCCGGTCCGGCGTCCCCCGCCGCCACCTTCACGATCGGAACGCCCACCCCGCCGATGCCCTTGATCTCCTCGGTCAGTCCGTCCGTCACCTTGCGGGTCAGCGCCTCTCCGCCCGACGCCACGATGCACTTGACGACGCCCCCCGACGCCGCCGCTTCCTTAAACGGCGCAAACTCGACGCCGCGGACCAGGTCCGTCACGTCCTGAAGCTCGAGTCCGAAGCGCGTGTCCGGGCGGTCGATGCCGAAGCGGTCCATCGCCTCCTGATAGGTCATCCGCGGCAGCGGCGTGCGGACGTCGATGCCCAGCGCGTTCCTGAAAATCGCCTTCGCGCAGCCTTCGACCATCGTCATGACGTCGTCGGCCTGCACGAACGACATCTCCATGTCGAGCTGGGTGAACTCCGGCTGGCGGTCGGCGCGGAGATCCTCGTCGCGGAAGCAGCGGACGATCTGGGCGTAGCGCTCGAAGCCCGCGACCATGAAAAGCTGCTTGAAGATCTGCGGCGACTGCGGCAGGGCGTAGAACGATCCCTGGCGCACGCGCGACGGCACGAGGTAGTCGCGGGCGCCTTCAGGCGTGGACTTCGTCAGAAACGGCGTCTCGATCTCGACAAAACCGTTGGCGTCGAAGTAATCGCGGATCGTCTTGGCGATCACGTGGCGCATGCGGAAGACCCGCTGCATGACGGGCCGGCGCAGATCCAGGTAGCGATGCTTGAGGCGAAGCTCCTCGCTGGCGTCGGTGCGGTCGCTGATCTCAAAGGGCGGCGGCTCGGCCTTGGACAGGAGGTCGAGCGCTTCGCCGATGACCTCGATTTCACCCGTGGGAATCCGCGGGTTGATGTTCGTGCCGCGCGACACCACCGTGCCCTCAATGACGATCACGTCTTCGGTGCGCAACGACCGCGCCAGCTCGAGGGCGGCCGCGTTGCCTTCCGGGTTGAACCGAACCTGGGTGATGCCCGTGTAATCGCGCAGGTCGATGAACGCCATCCCGCCGTGGTCACGGTAGCTGTCCACCCAGCCCGCGAGGCGGACCTTCTGCCCGACCTGGGGGGCTCGAAGCTCGCCACATTGGTGCGTACGTTTGTTATACGGAATCGCCACCGACACCTCCCTGCGGGGCGCTTTTCGCCCCTGATCCGTGGTCCAGCCCTCACCGGTTGCTTTCGGGAAAGCGAAGCGTTGTACGTCGCCGCCCTGCGCGACGCAACCGACGCCCGCCGCTTGCAGGGCAAACTTCGTGCCTGATGAACTGGCGTCCTCTCCGCGCGGTCGTCGAAACCGGATCGGCCAGTGAGGGGCGCGAAGATTGACACGGACTTCACGGCATGTATAATCATGCCATCGGACGCGATTAATTAGTCCGCGAGGAGCTTATGCCCGACAATCTTCACAAGCATGACCGGCAACGCGCGTTAATGCAGGTTCTGACCACCCGCCCCCTGGCCAGCCAACGCGAACTCGTCTCCGCGCTACGGGAACGGGGCTTTCGGACGACGCAAGCCAGCATGAGCCGGGACATACGCGAGTTGGGACTGGTCAAGGTTTCCGGGCTTTACCGGAGGGTTGAGGATCTCGGGACAGAACGAACGAACGACCTGCACAATGATCCTTCGTTCGCATTAATCACGGGGTTCGAACCGGTCGGAGCGAACCTGATCGTGGTGCGCACGGCCACCGGCGCCGCCAATTCCGTCGCGGTGGCGCTGGATCGCAAGAAGGTTCCGCAGATCGTGGGTACGCTCGCGGGCGACGACACGGTGTTCGTGGCGGTTCGCAGCCGCAGTGATCAGGGTCGGGTGATCGCCCTCCTTCGCCGCGTCTCGGCGCAGCGACCTTAATCAAGACGGGAGAGACGATCGTGCGCATCGCCGCGCTCGCATTTTCTGGCGGGTTGGACACGACTTACTGCGCCGTGTTTCTGCGCGAACAGGGATACGCCGTCCACGCGGTGGCCGTGGATACAGGCGGCTTTGACGACGACGAGCGGCGGCTGATCGCGCAGCGGGCCGAGGCGGCGGGCGCGGCGGCGTTTCATCTGATCGACGCGCGAGGAGAGCTGTTTGACCGAACGCTGAAATACCTGCTTTTCGCCAACGCATTGCGCGGCGACGTGTATCCGTTGTGTGTGTCCGCGGAGCGGTTAGTGCAGGCGAAGTGCGTCGCGGAATACGGACGGCGCGTGGGAGCGACGACGCTGGTTCACGGGTCGACGGGAGCGGGGAACGATCAAGTGCGGTTCGACCTGGCGTTCCGGGTTCTGGCGCCGGGGGTCGAGATCGTCACCCCGATCCGGGCGCAGGCGCTGTCGCGCGAGGCGGAGATGAAATATCTCGCGGACCGCGGCGTAGACATCCCGCCGAAGACGGGCGTGTACTCGATCAACCGCGGACTGTGGGGAGCGACGATCGGCGGCGGAGAGACACACAAGAGCGACGGCGTGCTCCCCGAGTCGGCTTACGTGCTGACGGCGCTGGCGGCGGATCGCCCGGGAGAGCCTGAGGACGTCGTTATCGAGTTCGAGCAAGGCGTGCCGACGGCCTTCGGGAACGCCGGCGCCGTGGAGCGGCTTTCGCCGGTTACGCTGATCGAGCGTTTGAACACCCGCGCCGGACGGCGCGGGATCGGGCGCGGGATGCACGTGGGCGACACGATCCTGGGCATCAAAGGGCGCGTGGCGTTCGAAGCGCCTGCGGCGACCGTGCTGATCGCGGCGCATCGGGAGCTGGAGAAACTGGTGCTCTCGAAGCCGCAGCAGTTCTGGAAGCGAACGCTGGGCGACGTGTACGGCGCGAACGTGCATGAAGCCCGCTTTTTCGACCCGATCATGCGCGACCTCGAGGCGTTTCTGGAATCGTCGCAGCGGAAGGTGACGGGGCGCGTGACCGTGCGGCTCGAAGATCGGATCGCCACCGTGCTGGGCGCGACCAGCCCGCACTCGCTGATGAACAGCGACAAGGCGAAGTACGGCGAGGGCAGCAAGCTGTGGACGGGCGAGGAAGCGGCGGCGTTCTGCAAAATTTATGGGGTGGCGGATGGGATGCAGGGGAATGACGAATAACGAATGCGGAATGCGGAATGCGGAATACAGATTCAAGCTCTGCGTGGATGAGGGGATGAGCTGGAAGCCGCCGAGCGTGGTGACGGCTCGCATCGTTGGCGTCTGGATCGAAAGGGGTTCCGGCTAACCGCCGGCAGCTCAAAGCTAAGCAGCTTTCATGCGAATTCTTGTGGACAAAATTGCTTCCGCGACGCGCAACGTGCCTGTCGGGCGCGATATCCGCGTTGCCTCCGCGGTCATCGCCCGCGAAGGGTTTCTCGTGGCCGGGCGCATCCACGGCACGAAGTCGGTGTACAACCAGATCGAGGACGTACACGGGAGGATGGTGACGTTGCATGAAGGCGACGTGATCGTCGGCGTGCTCGGGCATCGCAATGCGCTGCACGGGTACTCGGGTTACGTGCCCGAGGCGATCAACGTCGGCGACCGGCTGCACCTGCTGAATCTCGGCGGCGTCATCGGCGTATGCACCTCGCAGAACCCGGAGGTGGGCAAGCCGTTCGAGGTGGAGATTCTCGGGGCGGTGCTGACGTTCCCGGATTTCGAGGACCGCTCGGGCGTTCCGGCGCACATCGGGATGAACGCGATCGCCTTGCGCGATGAGCCGCGCACGGACGTGCCGGTGGCGTTCGTCGCGGGGACGTGCATGAACAGTGGGAAGACGGCGGCGGCGTCGCGCCTGATCCGCCACCTGTCGCGTCAGGGGATGACGGTGGGCGGATGCAAGCTGACGGGCGTGTCCCTGCGGCGGGATACGCTGTCGATGATGGATTACGGGGCGAAGTGGGCGGTGTCGTTCACGGACGCGGGCGTGGTGACGACGTCGCCGGAGACGTCGAAGCGGGTGGCGCGGGGGCTGGTGCGGCATCTGGCGGACGCGGGGGCGCAGGTGATCGTCGCGGAGCTGGGAGACGGAATTCTCGGCGAATACGGCGTGCAGGCGATTCTGGGCGACGCGGCGCTGATGAAGGCGGCCGGAGCGATCGTCATGTGCGCGAATGACCCGGTCGGGGTCTGGGGGGCGCAGCGGGTGATGGACGAGCGGTTCGGGCTGAAGATCGACGTGGTGACCGGCCCGGCGACGGACAACGCGGTAGGCACGGGGTTCGTCGAGCGGGAGCTGGGGCTGACGGCGATCAACGCGCGGACGCATCCGGAGGAGTTCGGGGCGTTCGTGGCGGGGCGTCTGAACCGCGGGCTTTAGCCCGCGCGAGTCCTCGAACAAGGGGCGGCTTACACGCTGTTTCATAATCCTCCGAACCGGGCGAAATAAGAACGCTTCCTTACGGGCGCGGCTCGGTTTTGAAACAGCGTTTTCAGCAAGCGATGAGATTCGCCCGCGGCGATCTTGAAGCGCCGAGGCGTGCCGTCCAAGCGAGGCATTGCGCGGGGAAGGGGCGGATAGGTGCAAGCACTGGGGTACAGGGTTGATCGCGCGGGCTGAAGCCCGCGGCTCGGGATGAATGAGCGTTTTATCAAAGTCGCAATCCTCGGCGGGAGCGGGTACGGCGCGGGGGAGTTGCTGCGCCTGCTGACGCAGCATCCGCACGTCGAGGTGGTCAGCGTGGTCACGTCGTCGCAGGCGGGGCAGCGCGTGGACCGCGTGCATCCGCACCTGCGCGGGTTTTATGACCTGGCGATGGCGGAGCGGATCGAGTTCGAGCGGCTGCTGGGAGGCGAGCATGCGGTGGTGTTCTCGGCGCTGCCGAACGGGTCGAGCGGTAAGGCGGTCGAACGGCTCCTTCGCGAGATGGACGCGAAGCAGGCAAGCCGGTTGAAGGTGATCGATCTGTCCGGCGATTTTCGGTTGGCGCGGCGCGAGGTGCATGAGGCGCACTACGGGGAGACGCCGTGGTTGGCGGACTTGCGGCCGCGCTTCTTGTACGGGTTGCCCGAGTTGAATCGGGATCGGGTCCGGGAGGCGGCGTGCATTGCGAATCCCGGGTGCCTGGCGAGCGCGTCGATCCTGGCGGCGGCGCCGCTGGTGGGCGGCGGGTTCCGCGGGACGGTGGTCGTGGACGCGAAGACCGGGTCGTCGGGGTCGGGGCGGCAGCTCAAGGAGACGACGCATCACCCGACGCGGCATGCGGATTTCCGGGCGTACAAGCCGCTGGCGCATCAGCACGAACCGGAGATTCTTCAGGCGTGGGGCGACGCGGCGGGCGAGCGGATCACGCTGTCGTTCGTGGCGCAGAGCATGGACGTGACCCGCGGGATCTTCGTGACGGCGCATGTGACGCTTGACGAGGCGGCGGCTGCGGCACTCGCGCCCGCGGGTTCGAGCGCGCCGACGGCGGAGTCGGTTTCGGGGCGGTATCGCGCGTTTTACGCCGGGTCGCCTTTCGTGCGCATCGTCGAGGGCTCGCCGACGCTGCAAGACGTCGTCGGGTCGAACTTTTGCGACATCGGCGTGGCGGTGCGCGGACGGCAGGTGATCGCGATGGCGGCGCTGGACAACCTCGTGAAAGGGATGGCGGGGACGGCGATCCAGAACATGAACCTGATGTGCGGACTGGAGGAGACGACGGGGTTGTGGCAGCCGTCGGTGAGGCCGGTGTGAGGCGGGGTCGATGAGATCGCGGTAAACGGGAGCGGCGGCATGGGCGCGTTGACGATCTATGTTGACACCTCGGTGTTTGGGGGGTGCTTTGACGTTCAGTTTGAGGTTGCGAGCCGAGAGCTGCTTTCGCAGGCCATCGCCGGGCGGTTCTTGTTGAAGACCTCCGCTGTCGTGCTGCGCGAGATTGACTTGGCGCCTCCGAGGGTCCGCGATCTGTTTGCGGAGCACCTGCCCGACATGGAGCTACTCGAAACAGACACGAAATCCCTCAAGCTGCAGGAAGCATACTTGACCGCCGGGGTCGTTTCACGACGCAGCGCCAACGACGCACTCCACGTAGCCCTTGCCTCGGTGGGACGTTGCGACTGCATCGTCAGCTGGAATTTCCGGCACATCGTGCACTACGATAAGGTGCCCCTGTATCAGGCAGTCAACACCTTGAACGGCCTGCCGAAGATTTTGATCCTGTCGCCATCGGAGGTGATTGAGTATGAAGAAGAAGGAGTTTGACTGCGTCGAGATGAAGCGCCAAGGCGCAGAGCGAATCCGGCAGCGGCTGGAAGGTCTCTCACGCGAGCAGGTTGAACAGTACTGGAAGGAACAGACGGAAGAGCTCCGACGCCTGCAAGCCGAGTTGCGCGCTAAGCGAACGGCGGAGAGGGTTCCAGTGTAGTTCTCACGGGTGGTCGACGGCAAGGGGGACTTTGCGTCGCGAATGCGCGCCCCGACGGGAGTGCTCTCGGCACGCGATGGCGGCGCTGAACAGCCTAGTCAAGTGCATGGCGGGGACGGCGATCCAGAACATGAATCTGATGTGCGGACTGGAGGAGACGACGGGGTTGTGGCGGCCTTCGGTGAGGCCGGTGTGAGAAATATCCGCAGAGTGCGCAGAGAACGCAGAGGTGGAGTTGGGTTTCGGATTCCGCGCAAGAGCGAGAAGCCGGACGGGAGCCAATATGGACGGTTTCGTTCATTGGACTGCTGATTCGCTCGAACCGCTTCGAAAGTTGCTGGTTGCGGCGACCACGTTGAAGTCGCGGCGCGATCGCCTTCCGAAGGACGCTTTGCGCGGGCGGGTGATGGGGATGGTGTTCTTCAACCCGTCGCTGCGGACGCGGACGTCGTTCGAGTCGCTGATGGCGCGGCTCGGGGGTCATGCGATCTGCCTGAACGTCGGCGGCGACACGTGGGCGCTGGAGCATCGGGACGGCGTGGTGATGGACGGGGCGGCGGCGGAGCACATCCGGGAGGCCGCGCCGGTGCTTTCGCGGTACTGCGACGTGCTGGGCGTGCGGACGTTCGCGGGGTTGAAGGACGCGGCGGGGGACGCGAAGGACGCGGTGATCCGGTCGTTCGCGCGGCACGCGACGGTCCCGATCATCAACATGGAATCGGCGATGGAGCATCCGTGTCAGGGGCTGGCGGACCGGATGACGATCGAGGAGAAGCTGCGCGACGCGCGGGGGAAGCGCTTCGTGCTGACGTGGGCGCCGCACGTGAAGGGGCTGCCGATGGCGGTTCCGCACTCGGCGGCGCTGGCGGCGGCGAGCGCGGGGATGCACGTGACCGTCGCGCATCCGCCGGGGTACGAATTGAACGCGGACGTGATGGCGACGGCGCGGCGGTGGTGCGCGGAAGCGGGAACGTCGTTCGAGATCGCGCATGAGCAGACGCCGGCGTGCCGCGCGGCGGACGTCGTGTACGTCAAGAGCTGGGGGAGCGCGGCGCTTTACGGCAAGCCGGACGAGCAGACCGCGAGCTTCCGGGCGCATCGGGACTGGACCGTCGCCCTGCGGCACTTCGGCAAAGACGAAGCGCTGCTGATGCACTGCCTCCCGGTGCGGAGGAACGTGGTCATCGCGGACGAGGCGCTGGACAGCCGGCACCGCGTGGTGGTGGATCAGGCGGAGAACCGGATGTGGGCGCAGATGGCGGTGGTGATGAAACTGTTGAACGCGGAATGAGGAATGCGGAATCCGGATTTCTGAATGCGAACTTCAGTCGTCGGGTTGAGCGGTTGGAGCATCGATGCACACGGTTGATTTGAGCACGTTTCGGGGGGCGATTCCGTATCTTCGGGCGTACAAGGGGCGGACGTTCGTGGTGAAGCTCGGAGGCGGGTTGTGCTCGCCCGGACCGGTGCTGGACCACGTCATCGAGCAGTGCGCCCTGCTGCACCAGCTCGGGATTCAACTCATCCTCGTCCACGGCGGCGGGGAGCAGATGAACGCGCTCAGCGCGAAGACGGGTCTTGCACCGCGGATCGTCGCGGGGCGGCGCGTGACGGACGCGGAGACGCTGCGGCTGGCGACGATGGTGTTCGCCGGGTCGGTGCATACGGACGTGCTGGCGTCGTGCCGGGCGCGGCGGCTGTCGGCCATCGGGCTTTCGGGGGTGGACGCGGGGTTGATCCGGGCGGTGCGCAGACCGGTGCAGCGCGTGCAGGACGGCGGGGCGACGGTGGACGTGGATTACGGTTACGTCGGGGACGTGGCGGAGGTGAATCCCGCGCCGCTGCTGCACCTGATGTCGCTGGGGTACGTCCCGGTGGTGTGCTCGCTGGCGGCGGATGACGCGGGCCAGGTGTACAACGTGAACGCGGACACGGTGGCGTCGGCGCTGGCGGTGCGCGTCGAGGCGACGAAGTACTTTCTTCTGACGACGGTGGACGGCGTGCTGGCGGACGTGAACAACCCGGCGACGTTGTTCTCGCAGCTTTCGACGGACGAAGTCGGCGCGTTGATCGAGCGCGGGGTCATCAGCGGAGGGATGCTGCCGAAGATCCGGGCGTGTCTGGACGCGCTGACGGGCGGAGTGGACCGCGTCCACATCATCAACGGCGTGGTGCGCGACACGCTGCTGGGCGAAGTGTTCACCAACGCAGGTTGCGGGACGCTGATCGTGGGGCGGCGCGGGGTCACGTCTGACGGGATCGGGAAATGAACGACGACGCGCTGGTCGAGCGGCTTGTGCGGCTGGCGTCGATCCGCAGCCTGTCGCGCGACGAAGGCGCGATCGTGGATGCGGTGACGGCGGAGCTGGCATCGGCCGGGTTGCGCCTCGAGCGCGGCGGCTGCAATGTCTGGTGCGAAATCGGGGACGCGCCTCGACCGCGATTACTGCTGAACTCCCACCTGGACACGGTCCCGCCGGGCGAAGGCTGGAGCGCGGATCCGTGGACGCCTCGTCGCGGGGACGGGCGCATTACGGCGTTGGGCGCGAATGACGCGAAGGGATGCGTCAGCGCGATGATGCAGGCGGCGCTGCGGCTGGCGGAGGGTTTGAAGCACGGTGAACGCCTTGGCGGGACCGTCGTCCTGGCGCTGACCGCGGAGGAAGAGACGAGCGGCGCGGGGCTGGGGACGATCCTCGACCGGATCGGGCCGATCGACGCGGCGCTGGTGGGCGAGCCGACGGGCCTTGTGCCGATGACGGCGCAGCGCGGGCTGCTGATTCTGCGGCTGACGGCGCGCGGGCGAACGGGGCATCCGGCGCATGAACCGCCGGACCGGGCGGCGAACGCGATCCACCTCGCGGCAGAGGACGTGGCGGCGCTGCGGGCGTTCGACTGGGGTCCGGCGCATCCGCTGCTGGGGAAGTGTCACGCGCATGTCACCCAGATTCACGGAGGCGTGGCGCGAAACGTGATTCCGGATTCCTGCGAGTTCTTCGTGGACGTGCGGACGACGCCGCTTCAGCCGCACGGGCCGGCGGTCGAGCGTCTGCGGAACGCGCTGCGAAGCGACGTCCACGTCCACAGCGACCGGCTGGTTCCCGTGGAGACGCCGTCCGGGGCGCGGATCGTGCGGGCGGTTCTGGCGGCGCTTCCGGGATCGTCGCCGACGGGAAGCCCGTCGATGAGCGACATGGTGTGTCTTTCGGGGACGCCGGCGGTGAAGATCGGTCCGGGGCGGCCGGAGCGATCGCACACGGCGGATGAGTTCGTCACGGAGACGGAGCTGCGCGACGGAGCGGCGGTTTACGAGCGGATCGTGCGGGGGTATTTCAAAGCGGAATAACGACGCCTTCGCGGATCGGAACGAGGCGAAGCAGGACGGATCAGGACGCGGTTGCAAGCCCCGCGGCGCAGGCTGGAGGAGGAACGCTTCCTTACGGGCGCGGCTCGGTGCGGACGTGCGGACCACGTCCACGCAACCGGCTGTTTCCCGTGGAGACGCCGTCCGGGGCGCGGATCGTGCGGGGGTATTTCAAAGCGGAATAACGACGCCTTCGCGGATCGGAACGAGGCGAAGCAGGACGGATCAGGACGCGGTTGCAAGCCCCGCGGCGCAGGCTGGAGGAGGAACGCTTCCTTACGGGCGCGGCTCGGTTTTGAAACACGGTTCAAGAGCGCGACGGATGAGCGAGTCACCGGCACGAACACTTTGGGACAAGGGGGAACCGCTCGATGCCTTGCTGCACCGGTTCACCGTGGGGGATGATCCGCACTGGGATTTGTTCCTTGTGCCCTGGGATTGCGCGGCGTCGGCGGCGCACGCGAGGACGCTCGAGCGGGCGGGGCTGCTGACGCCCGGAGAGTCGGCGGCGCTGGTCGCGGAGCTGGCGCGCATCGCCGAGCTGAGCGGGCGCGGGGCGTTCCGGATTCCGCCGGAGCTGGAGGACGGACACACGGCGATTGAGGCGCATCTGACGCGGACGCTGGGGCCGGCGGGAGAGAAGATTCATACCGGGCGCTCGCGCAATGACCAGGTCGCGGTGGCGATGCGGCTTTTTCTTTGCAACGCCGCCTCGAGGCTGATCGAGGAGTTGAACACGTTCGCCGAGGTTTGCGTGACGCGAGTCGGGCGCGACGGCGACGCGGTCATGCCGGGGTACACTCACCTTCAGCGGGCGATGCCGTCGAGCCTGGGACAGTGGCTTCAGGCATTCGCGGAGGGCGCGGCCGATCAGATGCGCGCCGGGTTGCACCTGCTGGATCGCCTCGACGCCTGTCCTCTGGGGACCGGGGCCGGGTTCGGCGTTCCGCTGCCGCTGGACCGGGTGTACACGGCCGAACTGCTGGGTTTCTCGCGGGTGCAGCGCAGCGCGATCGACGTGCAGAACAGCCGGGGTCGCTACGAGCTGGCGTTCACTCGGTATGCGTCCGACATCGGCGCGGTGCTGGAGAAGCTGGCGTGGGACTTCGTGTTGTTCACGACGGCGGAGTTCGGTTTCTTCCGGTTGCCGGCGTCGATGACGACCGGATCGTCCATCATGCCTCAGAAGCGCAACCCGGACGCGCTGGAACTGCTGCGGGGACGCGCCGCGCGGCTCCGGGCCTGGGCCGGCGAACTGGAGCACGTCGCCGGCAAGCTTCCGAGCAGTTACCACCGCGATCTTCAACTGACCAAGGCCCCCGCGATCCGCGCCGCGGGCGAGACCTCCGACCTGCTTCGCGTCGCGACACGGGTGATCGAAGCCTTCGAGGCGGACCGGGCGAGGATGACGCAGGCCGTCACCCCCGACATGTTCGCCGCCGCCGAGGCGTACGAGCGCGTCCGGGCGGGCGTTCCGTTTCGCCAGGCTTACCGCGACATTGCCACGGAATTCACGCAGGGAAAGGTCTTCTCACCGCCGACGCGCGCGGACGGCAGCGCGGACGCCGGAACCGTTCCTGCGACGGTCGCAGAGCTGACGATCGAACTGACGGACCTGGCGAACGCGGCGGGAAAGGCCGCGAAGCGCCGACGCGACGCGATCGCCCGGCTGCTGGCGGGCGGGCGTGGATCGACTCAGACGGGAGCGTAGATGGCGCAGAGCGCCATGCCCCTCACCCAGGTCTCGTCGTGCCGAAGTCCGAACGAGCCGAAGTGGCGCCGGTAGTCGTCAAGCGTGTTGTTCCAGATCTGACCGGCGGGTCGGCGGCCCGAGAGGTCGGTGGCGATGGTCATGATGAACACGCCGCCGGGCTTGAGGTAGCGAAGCAGCGTGCGCGTCGTGTCGAGCGCCTGCGCGGACGACAAGTCGTAATGATAGTGGCTGCATCCTCGAGCGAGGACGATGTCGAAGGTTCCCGCGTGATCCGGCAGCAGGTCCGCCAGGTCCGCGCAGTGATACGTCCACCGGGGATGCTTTCGTCGCGCCCAGTCGATAGCGGCGCGATTGCGGTCCACGCCGATGCAGCGAAACCCCATCCGGTTCAGGACGTGCGTGTGAAATCCCGCGCCGCAGGCGACTTCCAGCGCGTTCATGCCGCGAACCAGCCCGAACCGCTTCACCACGTTGCGCCGCAACCACCACCACTCACGCAGGAATCCGTAGCGCCAGCCGCCGTCGGCGTAAAACCGGGTGTAAAAAGCGTCGCCGCGGTCGGGGTCGGCCTGCGTCGCGCCGAGGAGCTCGGCCGGTTCAGGCGACGCGGACGATGGGGCGGCTGGCGCGGGCATGATCACCGTGCTCAAGGATGCGTCCTTTCAACAACTCTGCGGCTGCAAGGCCTGATGCAGGCTTTATCGGACACAATACGCCTGGGGTTGAATACCCGTTTTCGAGACCAGATCCCCGCCGCGTGCCCAAACTTCCGCTTCCTTTTCCTGTTGGGGAAGTACGGATCGGATTCGAACATCCGCAACCGTTTCTTCACCCCGAAACCGTATGAGTGGACGCCGCCGTCCACGCCGCGATGCAACGGCGGGTTGGTTCGGGTCGGTAACTCGCACGCCCTCAATGCTCGTCGGCGTCCCCTGTCAGGCGAAGGTTGCCTCACGGGAAACCGCAGCGTCGTCTTCTCATCCTCCTTTAAGGTTGGCGTCCTAGAATACCGCTCGAGCACCCGCCGGTTAGTTTCCGGGGAGCGGAGGCCTCGATGCATCGGCGACGAGCGGTTTTTCCCGAAAGGATGCAGTCATGACGGTACGGATGATGGTGTTTTTCTGCGGAGGGGCGATCGTGTGTCTCGCGGCGGCGCTGCCGCCCGCGCAGGAGGTGCGGATCACGCTGGATCAGGCGCCGGCTGGTGTGAAGGCGACACTGCTCAAGGAAGCGGGCGCTGGCGCGATCATGGAGATCGAAAGCGAGACCCGAAACGGCGTGACCACCTACGAGGCCGAGATTCAGATCAACGGCGAAATCATCGAGATTCACATGGACGCCGAGGGCAACGTCCTGAGTCGCAGCGTCGAGGCGCCGCGCCTTCCCCCCGCCAAGCTGACGCTGGATCAGGTTCCCGAGGCCGCCCGGAAAGCGCTTAACGGCGTGGCCCACGGAGCCCCAATAACGAGCGTCACGCGCGAGCAGGAGGGTCGAGTCATCGTCTACGAAGCGGCCTGGACCGTTAACGGAACGTCCTATGAGGCCACAGTCACCGAGGACGGCACGCTCGTGGAAATCGAGGACACCGTCGCCCTCGACAAGGCGCCCGCCGTGGTCCGGGTCGCCGTGCAGAAGCACTTCGCCGGCGCCCCGGTGACGATCGAGCGGCAGATGATTGTCGTCTACGAAATCTCCGGCAATCTCAACGGCAAGTCCCGCGAGATCGTGGTCTTCCCCACCGGCCGCACGGCCAGCGGCGACGATGGAGACGATGATGACGAGGATGGCGACGACGATGACGACGATGATGATGAGGATGGCGACGACGATGACGACGATGATGATAAAGGGGACGATGATTAACGATTGAATCAATCGGGTGCGGCGAACCCGGCGGACGGCGGATGCGCTGACTGCGCAGTAGGTGGCGGACCAACCCCCCTTTCCGTCGCGTCCTCCCGCTGGGCGCCGCCGCAACCCTGGACTGCGTCGCCTGCACGTCTGCGCGTAGGGATTTCCTGGGTTCTTAAGTCTGCGGCTTCCCCCGCGGCGGGGCATGAGCTGCTTGTTACCACGGCGCGCCGCATACGACTTCGCGCCGATAGTGCGCGCCGACTGAAACGGACTGTAAAGATCATCAGTCACTCCCAAGGATTCGTCCCGGGTTGCGACCGGCTGCGCGGCCGTTTGTATATGACCCATGAAAACGACGCCATCCTGTGGCGCGTCAACTGAATGCGTGAATCAATACAAGGATCGACAAGTGAAGAGGAACCTCAGACATCAAGTCCGGCGGATCGGCGCGTGGGCGCTCGCACTGGCGGGCGCGGGATTCCTGAACCTGCATGGATGCACAATAGTTGGAATCCCCAATTCGAACGGGAATGACGCGAATGTGAACGACAACAACAACGCCAATGACAACGGAACCAATGGCGGCGAAAATGTCCCGCTCAAAGAGGCGAAGCTCATTATCGAGCACAACGCCACCGACGAGGACACCGGCTTCCAGGGCGCCATCGACGGCGAGGGCTGGGATCGTCTCGACATTACGGGCCCGGCCGGCGTCGTCCTGACCATCCAGGGGCGCGGCAGCCTGGCGACCCACGGTTTGACCGAGCTGTTCTTCGAAACAGTCGAGCCGGAAAATACTGAGGCGCCTATCGAGGATGTACTTGCCGTTTTGCCTGAATGGCAATACACGATCGAAGGTTCCACGGTCGATGGGAATCGGACGACCGGCGTCGCGGTGCTCAACCAACGCATCCCCGCGGGGCCCGTGCTCCTCACGCCCGCCGAAGGGGCGATCGTCCCCGCTGCGAATCTGGTGATGAGCTGGAGCCCGATGACGCAGATCCTCACCGGAGAACCGGTCATCATCCTGCGCTACCAGCTCATCGTCGAAAAGGACGAAGAGCCGCACTCCCGCGCGATCGGAAAAATCGGTATGAGCCTCTTTGTGCCGGCGTCTGTGACCCGTGTGACGGTTCCGAATGAGTTTCTCGAACCGGGCACGGCATACAAGTGGGAGGGATTGGCGGTCGAAGATGGCGGAAATCAGACGCTGTCGTCGAGCGAGTTCGCGACCGAATAGTCTGGAGCGGCGTGTGACGCAGACTCGTTACTCTGGGATGTCGAAACAGGGCCATCATCGTATGGCGCCCGCAGTTGAAACAGAAAAGGAGACATGGAAATGCGAATCACAATGGGAAGGTTGGTGGCGATGGTGTGCGGCGCGTCCGCAGGTTTGTCGCCGGTCCGAGCCTCGGACGACGACGCTTGTCCCGACACGTCTGAAAGCGCGCTGGCGTCGTGCAGACTCGACGCAAGGGCGACCCACTGGCTGGAGGCCGGCAAGTGCGAGAACCTCGCCGACCGCAAGGAACGACGCGCCTGCAAGCAGGAGGCGCGGGAAAGCCGCGCCGAGGCGATCGAGACCTGCCCCGACCAGTTCGACGCCCGCGAGGATCTCTGCGAAGTCCTCGGGGGAGAGGCCTACGATCCGACGATCGATCCCTCTAACTTCGTGTCGGGCGTGGATAATCCTTACTTCCCGTTGATCCCCGGCATGACGTACGTGTACGAGCAGCACGACGAGAAAGGGACTGAGCGTCAGGAGATGACGGTCACGCATCAGACGCGCGTCATCCAGGGTGTCACCTGCGTGCAGATCCGCGACGTCGTGGCCCTTAACGGACAGGTGATCGAGGACACGCTCGACTGGTACGCTCAGGACATGGACGGAAACGTCTGGTACTTCGGGGAAATCGCGATGAACTTCGAAGACGGGTGGCTCGACAACATCGACGGCTCGTGGGTCGCCGGCGTGAACCGCGCCAAGGCCGGCGTCATCATGAAGGCCCACCCGCAGAGCGGCGACCTTTACCGGCAGGAGTTCGACCTCGGCAACGCCGAGGACGTCGGGCTGGTGCTGAGCCTCGAAGAGGCTGTATCGGTCCCGTATGGCGATTTCGAGAGCTGCCTGCAGACGGAGGATTGGACGCCGATCGAGCCGGATGCCCGGGAGCACAAGTTCTACACACCGGGCGTAGGTCAGGTGCTGACGGTCAATCTCGAGACCGGCACGCGGCTGGAACTGATTGACATACGGCACGATTAGGGCGATGGGACGCCGCGATCGGTGAGGACGGTATGCGCGAACCGGACCAGGATGCAGGCGCGTCGTCGCGCCGCACCGGATGCCGCTCGACGCTCGGGGAACCGAAACGTCTGACCGGGCGCGCACAGTGGATGACGCGCCGGAGGTTTGCACCCGCTATTCGGAGACCAAGATGTTCAATTACCAGAGAGAGGGCGTCACCGCCGCCTCGGCCACGAAAGACCGAGGCGGGAGGTTCGGTCTTGGGGGTTGGTTCAAGATGGGATTCGTCGTGCTGGTGGCGGGTTGCACGTCCTCGAATCCGCTGCCTGCGGGCGACGTGCCCGACACGGTTCCGGATTTCGCATCTGCGTCGTTCCGCAACCCGACGCAGATCGACAACCCCTACCTTTCCTTTCCGGTCGGCGCAACGTGGACCTACGCCGTGGAGACGGGCGAAGGCGCGGAGCGCATCGTCGTCGAGGTGCTCGATAAGACCCGAGTGGTCAACGGCGTCGCCTGCCGCGTCGTCCGCGACCGCGTGTTTCTGGATGACGTGCTCCTCGAGGACACGCACGACTGGTTCGCCCAGGATGACGACGGCAACGTCTGGTACATGGGCGAAGAGGTCGATAACTACACCTACGACAGGCAGGGGAACCTTATCGACGTGACGCACGAAGGCGCCTGGGAAGCCGGAAAAGACGTGGCCGGAACCGGCGAGATCGCCTTGCCGGGCTACGTCATGCCGGCTGATCCCTCACCCGGCGATGTGTACAATCAGGAGTATTACCCCGGCGAGGCCGAGGACAGGGGCGAGGTCGTGGCGCTGGGGGTCGAAATCACGCTGTCGGACGGCACGACCTACGCGTGCCTTCAGACGCTTGACACCAATCCTCTGGATGGCGGGGCGGGCGAGTTCAAATACTACGCGGAAGGCGTCGGACTGGTGGCGGAGGAGCCTGCGGACGGCGGCGAGCGCGTGGAGCTGGTGGAGGCGACGCCGTAGCCGGGCGCCGACGGCGGCGTTCGTGCGTCATGAAACCCTGATGAAGCTGCTTCTGGTTGAAGATGACGCGCTGCTGGGAGGGTCGCTGATGAGGGGCCTGCGCGAGAACGGCTACGCGCTGGACTGGGCGCGGGACGGCCTCCACGCCGACCGGTTGCTGCGCGGGTCGGACTACGACGGCGTGATCCTCGACTGGATGCTCCCCGGCCTCGACGGACTTTCCGTGGTGCGTGGACTGCGGCGGCGCGGCGCGAAAACGCCGGTATTGATGCTGACGGCGCGGGACGCGACGCACGACCTCGTGACGGCGCTGGACGGCGGGGCCGACGATTATCTGGTCAAGCCGTTTGAGTTCGCGGAACTGCTCGCCCGCATCCGCGTGCTTCTTCGCCACAAATACGCACAAACGGCCTCCATCATTCGTACCGGGGATCTGGAGGTGGATCTCGGCGCCCGCGAGGCCCGGCGCGCCGGCGTGCCGCTGAATCTGACGCCGCGCGAGTTCAAACTCCTGGAGCTGCTTGCTCTCCGCCTCAATCAGGTCGTGCCGCGCCTGGATATCTGGGAGAAGCTCTACGAAACGGAGGACGACCGGACCAGCAACGTCGTGGACGTTTACATCTCCTACCTGCGGCGCAAGATCGACCGCGGGCGCGCGCCGCTGATCGTCACCCGGCGCGGCGAAGGCTATCTGTTGCGAGGCGAACCGTGCGACCGTCATTGACCCGGCGCCTGGCGAATCTTTACACGGCGATGATTCTCGTCGTGTTGATGCTCACGGCGGTCTCGGTGTGGTTCATGATGCGTCGCGCCCTGCTGGGGGCGATGGACGACGCCCTGCTCGCCGAGGCTCGCGCGCTCGCGGGACGCGTCGAACTGGATCACGGCCGATTCGAGTTCGAGCTTGGATCCGAGACGAGCGCTCGCTCGGGGGCGTCGGACGCGCATGTGCTCATCCTCGACGATCGCGGGGGCGCCGTGTTCGCCTCCTCGACATGGGTCGAGACATCCTTCCTGGCGAAGTTCGCGGGAAGCGGATTCCTCGAAGACTCGCCGGGGTGGGTGACGACGCAAATCCTTCCTGACGAGACGCCGTTTCGCGCCGTGCGTTACGCACTGCGAATTCATGCGGAGGACGAGCCTGTCAATCCGTCTGGCGACGGAAACTCGCGTGAAGCCCGCGTCTTGGTCGCACGGTCTCTCGATCCGGTCCAGGCGACGCTCGCGCCGTTGGCGGCTGTGCTGGGGATCGCGGTCGCGGGTTCACTCTGTCTTTCCGTCCTGATCGGCCGCGCCGTGGCGCGACGCGGCGCGGCGCCGGTGCGCGAGCTTGCCGACAGCATGAGCCAGGTCAACCCGGCGAACCCGGAGTGGAACCTGGCGAACGACCGCGTCCCGATCGAACTGGCGCCGATCGCGGACACGACACGCGCGTTGCTGGCGCGCGTCCGCGAGGAGTTGGACCGGCGCCGCCGGCTCACCACGGACATCGCGCATGACCTGCGAACGCCCGTCGCGGGGGTGCGGGCGTTGCTGGACGTCTGCATTCAGCGCCCGCGCACGTCGGCGGAGTACGAAGAGGCGATCGAGCAGTCCCGCGCCGCGCTGCGTGAACTAAGCCGCCTTCTGGATGACGTGCTGACGCTGTCGCGGCTCGAAGCGGGCGTGGATCGTCCGGGTTTTCAGCGTGTTCAACTTGATGAAGTCGTGATCGCAGCCGCGGCCACGGTTCAACCTCTTGCGACGTCGCGCAACGTGCGGCTGGCGGCATCCGGGACAGACGGGATGGAATTGCGGACGGATCCGCCTCGGCTGGTCAAGATCTTGTCCAACTTGTTCAGCAACGCGATCGAGCACAGTCCTTCGGGATCCACGATCGGGCTTTCCGTCGAACGAAACAGGGCAAGCCTGTTCATCGCGGTGACGGACGCCGGACCGGGAGTTCCGCCGCATCTTCGGGACCGCATCTTTGACCGTTTCGTCCGGGGCGACGACGCCCGAACGCGCGCCGACGGACATTGCGGGCTGGGGCTTCCGATCGCCGAGGGGTTGGCGCGCCTGCTGGGTGGAACGATCCGGCTCGACGAGGCGTACACGCCTGGATCCCGGTTCGTCGTGCGCCTTCCTCTCGAATGACGGCGACGTCTCCCACTCCTTGCCCGCATCAGCAACGCGCTCGGCCCCGCGCCGCCAGCGTCTTATACGACAAGCCCTCTGCGCCCCTTGTCGGCGCCAAGCCTTGGGCCTACGATCGGCCCTCGACCTTTGAGCGTCGTCAAGAATGATCACAATGGAGCATTGCGAAACATGAAAGTCGCGGTGACGGGGTCCACGGGACAGTTGGGGACGGACGTGGTCGAAGTGTTCCGCAACGCGGCGGGCGTGGAGGTTGTCCCGCTGTCGCACGAACAGATCGAAATCGGCGACCTGGCGTCCGTGCGCGCCGCGCTGACCGCCGCCGCCCCGCAGGCGGTGATCAACTCCGCCGCGTTTCACCAGGTGGACAAGTGCGAGGAGGATCCCGAGCAGGCCTTCCGCATCAACGCCCTCGGCGCCTGGAACGTCGCCCGCGCGTGCAACGAACTCGGCGCGTACTGCGTCTACATCAGCACCGACTACGTCTTCGACGGCGCCAAGGGCGCGCCCTACGACGAGGGCGACGCCCCGATGCCCCTGTCCATCTACGGCGCGTCGAAACTTGCCGGCGAGTATCTCACGCGGTCAGCCTGCCCGAAGTCCCTCGTCGCCCGCATCGCCAGCGTCTTCGGAAAATCCGGCGCCCGCGGCAAGGGCGGAAACTTCATCGAGGCGATCCTCAAGAAAGCCAAGGCCGGCGAACCCCTGAAGGTCGTCAACGACACGCCGATGACGCCCACGTACACGATGGATGCCGCCGCGGCCCTGCTGGACCTGGTCCGCAGGCAGCCGGCGGGCCTTCTGCACGTCACGAATCAGCCTGCGTGTACGTGGTACGATTTCGCGAAAAAAGCGGTGGATCTTTGCGGGCTGAAGGTCGAGGTCGCACCGGTGACGTCGGACGCATTCCCGTCGAAGGTTCGGCGCCCGACGTACTCGGCGCTGTCCGGCAAGCGGCTGGCGGACGCGACCGGCCGGCCGATGCGCCCGTGGACCGAAGCCCTCCGCGCCTATCTCGTCGAGAAGGGTCACCTCTCGGTCTAGCGCCCTCAGCGGCTGCGGGTTCCCATCTTCACATCGAACCGCGGATCTCCGGTCCGCACCTGCGGAGAGCAGATATCCGCGCGCCGGATCCGGATTCAAGGAACCTGCGACCGCACAAGCGCGCCGATCAGCGCCCCCCCTGAAGCTGTGCGAGCCGCTGCCGCAGCGCCGGATCGTTCGGCGCAATCTTCAGCGCCGCCTGAAGCTCCCGGATCGCATCCGCGCGACGACCGATCCGGGCGAAGATCACCGCAAGATTCGTATGCGCCTCAACGCTCTGCGGATCCAGCTCCAGCGCCCGACGGTTCGTCATGCTGCCCGAGACCTTCGCCGTGATCGGCGGTCAGCACCACGAGCGTCCGCTCCGCCAGCCCCAGTTCATCCAAGGCGTCGAGCACCCGCCCCACGTACGCGTCCACCGCCGCGATTTCGCCCAGATAAGGCTCGCCCGGATACGCCGAGGCATGAGGTTCAGGCGGCTTATACGGCAGGTGCGGATCGTAGAAATGAAGAAAGAGGAAGAAAGGCCGATCCTTCAACCCTTTCAACCGCGCCGCCGCGCGCGCCGCCACCTCCGCCCCTGAA
This sequence comes from Phycisphaerae bacterium, assembly GCA_022072505.1. Taxonomy (GTDB): domain Bacteria; phylum Planctomycetota; class Phycisphaerae; order UBA1845; family UBA1845; genus JABWBH01. Next base: position 49,880 of record JAJVHU010000029.1, on the reverse strand, counting down.
CGCTCATGCACGCGCGAACCTCCTCCGCGCGTGTCCGTATATGCGTCAAAACCCTGCGCGAGACCGAACTGGCGATCCAGCACTTCCGCCGCCACTTCCGCGACCGTGGTGTACCCGGCCTGCTTCATCGCCTCCGCCAGCGTCTCCTGCGCCTCCGGCAGGCGGAACACGCTGTTGTCCCGCGCGCCGTGAACGAAGGGATACACCCCCGCCAGCAGACTCGCATGCGACGGAAGCGTGATCGGCGCGGGCGACACGCACTCGACGAACCGCACCCCCTCCGCCGCCAGCCGGTCGAGGTTCGGCGTCTTCACCTTCGGGTGCCCGTAACAACCCAGATGATCCGCCCGCGTCGTGTCCAGCGAGATGAGCAGAACGTTCGCTGGCCCGCGTTCGGCGTCGGATGTTTCGACGGATTCCGAAGACCGGCGGCAACCGCACATCAACGCCGGCAACATCAGAAAAAGACCGGCAGCGCGAAGTCGCCGTGCGTTTACAACGAGCGACGGACGCCTGTTGCACCGCGCTCGCGCCGGGTGGACGTGCAGGATCCCGTGATGTTGCGCGCCGCGATTCATCTCACCCCGCCACGATGTTCACCAGCCGCCCCCGGACCGTGATGACCTTGCGCACCGTCTTGCCCGCGAGCTGCTCCTGCACCTTCGCGTCCGCCAGCGCGACGCGCTCCAGCGTCGCTTCGTCCGCGTCCGCCGAAACGACGATCTTCGCCTTCACTTTGCCCAGAATCTGCACCGCAATCTCCACCTCGTCGTCCTTCGCCAGCGCCTCGTCGTGCTCCGGCCACGCAAGCCCCGTGATGCTGGGGGACTCCGCCGGCGCATCCGGGATCAATCCGGCCGCACACAGCCGATGCCGCAATTCCTCCGCCAGGTGCGGCGCGAACGGCGCCAGCACGCGCAGGAAGGGTTCGAGCACCGCGACGGGGCGCCGCTCCATCGGGGTCAGGGCGTTGACGAAGTCGAACAACCGGGCGATCGCGGTGTTGAATTTCAGATGCTCGACGTCCTCGCCGACGTGCTGGATCGTCTTGTGCAGGATGCGCAGCGCCTCGCGCGTCGGCTCATCCGTCGTGACCGTCTCGCCCACCTCTCCCGTATCCGGATCGATGAACAACCGCCAGATCCGGTTGCACAGCTTGAAAAGCCCGCCGACGTCGCGCGGGTTCCACGGTTTCGACGCCTCCAGCGGGCCCATGAACATCTCGTACATCCGGAACGTGTCCGCGCCGTACTCCGCGATCACGTCGTCCGGGTTCACCACGTTCTTGAGCGACTTGCTCATCTTCGCGACGACCTGCGCCACCGGCTTTCCGGTCTCGCGCTCGATGAACCTCCCCTCCTCGACTTCCTCGACGGCGTCCACCGCGACCAGCGACTTGTCGGGCCGCTGATACGCGTACGACGTGATCAATCCCTGGTGAAACAGCTTGCGGAACGGCTCGATCGTGCCGACGCACCCGAGGTCGAACAAGACCTTGTGCCAGAACCGCGCATACAGCAGGTGCAGCACGGCGTGTTCGGACCCCCCGATGTAAAGATCGACGCCGCCCCTGCCCATCCAGTACTGATGCGCCTCCGGACCCGAGAAGCACGCGGGGTTCTTCGGATCGCAGTAGCGCAGGTAGTACCAGCACGACCCGGCCCACCCGGGCATCGTGTTCGTCTCGCGCGACACCCGCGCGTCCGGCGGCAGACCCAGCACGTCCGCCTCATCCGTCGCCGCGCGGACCCCCGCCGCGCCCGCCGTCGTCCGCGCCCACCCGCTCGCCTTCGCCAGCAGCGGACGCGGCTCGTCGCTTTCCTCCGGGTGATAGTCGGCCATCTCCGGAAGAGTGACAGGAAGATGACACTCCTCAACCGGGTAATGATTCCCCGCCTCGTCGAAGACGATCGGAAACGGCTCGCCCCAGTACCGCTGCCGCGAGAACAACCAGTCGCGCAGCTTGTACTGCACGCGCCGCCGGCCGACACCCCGCTCCTCCAGCCAGTCGATGATCCGTCGCTTCGCGTCGTCGATGTCCAGCCCGTTCAGGAACCCGCTGTTCATCGCCGGTCCGTCGCCGAGGTAAGCCTCCCCGTCAAACCCCTCCGGCGGCTGAACCGTCCGGACGATCGGAAGGTCGAACGCCTCGGCGAAATCCCAGTCGCGCTGGTCCTGTCCCGGCACGGCCATGATCGCGCCCGTGCCGTATCCCATCAGCACGTAATCCGCCGTCCAGACCGGAATTCGCGCCGGATGCGCAGCGAAAACCGGATCCGTCGATCCCGCCGCGACGGTGGATTCCGCCGCCACCGCCGGATTGATGCAATACACGCCCGTGAACACGCCGGTCTTGGTCTTCTCCGCACCGGCCATCCGCTCCACGTCGCCGCGGTTCCGCGCCGCCTCGACGTACGCCCGCAATTTCTGAACATCCGTCTCCGGCGCCGGGTTCTCCAGCACCCGCGCCACCAGCGGATGCTCCGGCGCCACCACCATGTACGTCGCCCCGAAGATCGTGTCGGGCCGCGTGGTGAAGACGCGCAAAGTCGGGCGGTTCTCCAAGGTGGGGCAGGTCTCCAAGGTGGGGCAGGGTTGCGTGGTGAGGCAGGGTTGCGTGGTGGGGCAGGGTTGCGTGGTGGGGCAGGTCTCCGACCTGCCGCCGGTCGGGCAGTTCTCCGAACTGCCCGCAGCCAGGCTCAGGCCCTCCGCCGCGCAGACCTCCTCATGCACCCACGTGTGATCGTATTCCGAAGGCTTCTTCACAACGCCCGCCACGACGGGATTTCGCAGGACATAATACGTAAATGCCGTGAACCATCGTTCATCCCGAATGATGTGATCGAACCGTTCCTCCTGCCAAAGCCGGCCCTGCGCGCCGCGCCCCGCGTGGATCTCCCGTGCGCTGAACTTCTTGACGCTCCCCACCAGGTCGCCCAGACGCACTCCCTCGAACGGCCGAACAATCCAATGAACGTGATTCGACATCACATTGGCCAGATACACCCGGCAGCGCTGACCGTCCCAATGTCCCAGCGCCTTCAACGCCATCGTCCGCTCGTGCCGCGACAGCGGCAAGCCGTCAGCGGTCTTCCAGGTTACGAAGTAGGTAGCTCCTTCCAACTCCAGATGCGGAAGGCGGCGAGCCTGAGCAATCAAGTCGTGGGGAGACGGCTCGCCCGGCGGATACGGATCGCGGCCGACAAAGGTCGCCGCACGAACGACCGGCTCACGGCCGACTTCAACGTCGGCGACGACCGAGGGCGGATGCAATGACATCGACGAACCATCTCCCTCGGTCGTGGAATCCTTGGAGCCAACTCGGAGAGTTGGCTGACCCGCGGCAGGTCGGAGACCTGCCCCACCACGCAACCCTGCCTCACCACGCAACTCTGGCCCATCTTGTTGAACCACGCCAACGTCCGCCAGCGGAAACTCGATCTCCGCCCCTTCGCTTCTGCCGATCCACTCCGTCTGCTGGATGCGCGTGCTCTCCGGCCAGTCCACGACGTTCAGACCGTCCAGCAGGCGATCCGCGTACGCCGTGATGCGCAGCATCCACTGTTTCAGCGGTTTTCGGAACACCGGGAAGTGCCCGCGCTCCGACAGCCCGTCCGCCGTCACCTCCTCGTTCGCCAGCGCTGTGCCGAGCTTCGGGCACCAGTTGACGGTCTGTTCCGCAAGGTACGCGAGTCGGTAGCTGTCGATGATCCGCCGCTTCGTCGCTCGATCCAACGTGGACCACGATCCGAAGACCTGCGCTTTGTCCGCCGTCGAGTGCTCCGCTGCCTCGGGGTTGATCCGCGGCTCGCGCTCGCCGGACTCGAGCTCCGCCACCAGCGCCTCAATCGCCCGGGCACGACCCTTGCCCTCCGCGCCGTCCCACGTTTGCGCCCCCCTGCCTTCATCCCTGTGCGCCTCTGTCCCTGTGTGCTTTTGCGCCTCCTCCTGCTGCCCGCTGCCCGTCGCCTGCTGCCCGCTCCCTGCTGCCTGTTGCCCGCTGCCTGCCGCCTGTTGCCTGTTCCCTGTTGCCTGTTGCCTATCTCCCGTATCAAACCACGAATTGTAGAGCTTCAGGAAGATCCACTGCGTCCAGCGGTAGTAATCCGGGTCGATCGTGGCGAACTCGCGCGACCAGTCGTAGCAGAACCCGAAGCGCTGAAGCTGCCGGCGGAACGTATCGATCGCCTTGCGCGTGGTGATCGCCGGGTGGACGCCGGTCTGGATGGCGTACTGCTCGGCCGGCAACCCGAAGGCGTCCCACCCCATCGGGTGCAAGACGTTGAACCCCCGCGCCCGCTTGTATCGCGCCACGATGTCCGTCGCGGTGTACCCCTCCGGATGCCCGACGTGCAGCCCCGCCCCGCTCGGGTAGGGGAACATGTCGAGCACGTAGAACTTGGGCCGCGCCGGGTCGAACCCCGGCTCCCCCGGGTTCGGCGCGCGGTACGTCCCCCGCGCGGCCCACCACGCCTGCCACCGCGGCTCGATGACCGACGGGTCGTAGGCGCCGGTTCGCTCGCGTTTTTGAACGGTTGCGGACTGTTCAGACATGTTCAATCACATTTGTTTCCGCCGCGGTTGATCCGATCGCAAGCTTAGGGATCGACCCGTTTTCGATCAAATCGACAGGAGGTGGACCTTCGATGTGACTTGGCGCATGATGCCCGGATTACCCTGGAGAACACTTCGACCGCATGTTCACCGCTTTCGCACGATTCTCCGATGGAACCGCCGAGCAGATCGCGTCGCTGGAGGTGCTCGGTCCGGCGTGGGCGCAGGAGGGGGTGACGGTCTGGGTGGACCTCGAAGCCCCCACGCCCGAGGAGATCGAGCAGCTTCGACGCATCAGCGCCCTGGACGGAGCGGCGCTGGACGCCTGTCAACGCGGCGACCCGAGACCGCGGATCGAGGAGTTCGAGCATTACCTCTTCATCGTCATGCTCGGCGCGTTCGCCCCGCGCGAAGGGACCGAGTTCCAGCCGCGGCGCGTCGCGGCGTTCTGCGGATCGCGGTTTCTGGTGACGATCCATCACGAGCCGCTGCGCACGATCAGCGCGATGCGCGAACGCTGCTCGAAGATCGGGCATCAACTCCTCGCCCGCGGGCCCGACTTCGTCCTTTACGACATCATCGACATGATGGTGGACCGCTACGTCGAGGTCACGGAGCACTACGAGCGCCTCGTCGAACACCTCGAGGAGGAGTCGCTCGAGGACGACGTCGATGCGGGCATCGTCCAGATGGTGTCGCGCCTTCACCGGGAGCTGCTTGAGCTGCGGCGGGCGGCGACCTCGAAGCGAGACCTGATCGCCCCCGTCGCCAAGGGGGAGTTCGACCACATCTCCGAGAACCTCGGGCAGCGCTTCACCCGGCTCCGCGATCACCTGATTAACGTCATCGACACGATCGGAACGCTGCGCGACCGCCTCGACGGCGTGCGCGACAACTATCACTCGGCCCTGGCGACGCGCACCAGCGAGGTCATGCGCGTGCTGACCGGTTACGCGGCGATCCTGCTGCCGATGACGGCCGTCGCGGGCATCTACGGGATGAACCTGCGGTCGTGGCCTGGCGCGGAACACCCGTTGGGGTTCTGGATCGTCCTCGCTTTCATGGCGGCGGTCGGGGGAGGGATGTTCGCGTACTTCCGCCGGAAGCGCTGGTTGTAGCGGATCCCGTAACGCTGGACCGCGGCGGCGCTTTGACCTGGCGCGCCGCCACCGCCGCCCGACTCGCGCCCCGCGTTGCCGCCGCACGCTCGGCTCGTTAGTATCCGGTCTAAACGGACGCCGGACTCCCGGAATAAGATCGTCCTCGCGTCCGCGGGTCATTTCAGCATGAACACGGTAACGATGGATTTGCTGCGCCGCGGCGAGCAGGCGAGCGTGGTCCGGGTGGACTTGGCCAACCCGTCCGCGAAACGGCTGGCGGACCTGGGTTTCGTGCCCGGGGCGATCGTTCAGATGCTGCGCCCCGGTCGCCCCTGCATCGTGCGTTTGTCGAACTCGCGGCTGGGGTTGAGCGACTGCCTTCAGAAATCCGTGATGCTGCGCCGGGCGGGAGACTGACGCGACTGAACATGTTCCCGCCCGCGACTCAACCGGTTGGCCTCGACGGCGCCCGTCCTCCGGAGCGCGGCTCATGAGCGCCGGCGTCAGCCTCTCCCTGACCACGCTCCCGTCCGTTCCGGTGCGGCGCTGGACGGTGGCGCTCGTCGGCAATCCGAACACGGGGAAATCCACGCTGTTCAACGCCCTGACGGGGTTCCGGCAGCACGTGGCCAACTACGCCGGCGTCACCGTCGAGAAAAAACTGGGGCGGCTTCGCGCGGTGGGCGAGCCTGCCGAGGTGGACCTCCTTGATCTGCCGGGCGCTTACAGCCTCGACGCCGCGGCGGCGGACGAGGACATCACGCTTCGCGTCCTTCTCGGGTATGAGCCGAGCACGCCTCGTCCGGACGGCGTGATCTGCGTCGTGGACGCGTCCAACCTGCGGCGCAACCTGTTTCTCGTGAGCCAGATCCTCGAACTCGGCTGCCCCACGGTCGTGGCGCTGACGATGACCGACGTCGCCCGGCGCCGGGGGGAAACGATCGACGCCTCGGCGCTGACGGAGGCGCTGGGTGTCCCGGTCGTGCCGGTGCTCGCCCTCAAAGGCGTCGGCGTCGCCCGACTCGACGAGGCGGTCCGCAAAGCGCTCGCCGGGCAGTCCGGCGCGCATTGCCTCAAATTCCCTGACTGCATCTGCACCGCCTTGGACGTCCTGTCGGCCAACGCGTCCCCGGGCGGCGGACATGCCTGCGGCGACGCCTGTCATCATCCCTGCCGCGCCGAACTCCTTCAGACCCTGCTCAACCCCGCAGGCATCGTCGAAGGCCACCTCAGCCGCCGCTGCGATCCACGCCTGCTCTCCGCCCTTCAGGAGCACCGCGGACGCCTCCTTTCCGAAGGCATCGCCCTGCCGACGATCGAGGCCGAGGTTCGCTACCGCTGGATCGAGGAGGTCGTGTCCCGCGTGACGCGACGCAACGCGGATGCCGCCGCGGCCTCCCGCTCGGACCGGGTGGACGGCGTCCTCGCGCATCCGGTGTTCGGACTGGCGGCGTTCCTCCTGCTGATGCTCGTCGTCTTTCAGGCGATCTACAGTTGGGCGTCGCCCCTGATGGACCTCGTCGAAGGCGGGTTCGCCGCCGTCGGAGGGTGGGTCGAGGGCGTGATGACCGAGGGCGCGCTGCGCAGCCTGATCGTCGACGGCGCGATCGGCGGCGTCGGCGGCGTCCTCATCTTCCTGCCGCAGATCGTCATTCTCTTCCTGTTCATCGCGCTGCTTGAGGACTGCGGATACATGTCGCGGGCGGCGTTCGTGCTGGACCGGCATTTGCGCCGCGTCGGCCTGAGCGGCCGATCCTTCATCCCTCTGCTGTCCTCCTTCGCCTGCGCCGTGCCCGGCATCCTCGCCACGCGCGTAATCGAAGACCGCCGAAACCGGTTGATCACGATGCTCGTCGCGCCGCTGATGAGCTGCAGCGCCCGCCTCCCCGTCTACGCCCTGCTCATCAGCGCGTTCATCCCGGACACGCGAATCTTCGGCGGATCCGTCAGCACCCGCGCCGTGACCTGGTTGGCGATGTATCTGGTCGGCGCGGCGGTCGCGGTCGTTGTCGCAGGGGTGTTGCACGCCCTGCTGGGCAGCCGGATCGTGCCCGGGCTGGTGATCGAGCTTCCGAATTACACCTGGCCGGCGTGGAAGTCCGTCGTACACCGCGCCTATCGCGCCGGGCGCGAATTCGTGGTCAACGCCGGAACGGTCATTCTGGCGTGCTCCGTCGTCATCTGGGCGCTCGCTTACTACCCGAGGCCGGTTTCGATCCACGCCGAGTTCGAGGCCCGGCGGCAGGCGTTGGCGACTTCGTCCGCGTCCGGCGAGTCCGCCGATGCCGATGCCGAGTCCGCTTCAGGCGACGCGCCGGATGCAGCCCTTGAAGCCGCGCTGGCCCGCCTCGACGCGGAAGAGGCCGGCGTCTACCTGCGGCAAAGCTGCCTCGGGCGCTTCGGAAGCTGGATCGAACCGGCGGTCCGCCCTCTCGGCTGGGACTGGCGCATCGGAACCGCCGCCGTCGCCTCCTTCCCCGCACGCGAAGTCGTCGTCGCCACGCTCGCCACGATCTTCAACCTCTCCGCCGAGGAAACCGAGGAATCTCCGGAATTACGCGCCGCCCTCGCGCAAGCCTCCTGGCCGGACGGCCGCCCGCTCTTCACCACGGCTTCCGCCCTTTCCCTGATGGTGTTCTTCGCCCTCTGCTGCCAGTGCGTCTCGACCCTGGCGGTCATCCGCCGCGAAACCGGCTCGTGGCGCTGGCCCGCCTTCACCTTCACCTACATGACCGTCCTCGCCTACCTCGCCGCCCTCGGGGCCTATCAGGTCGCAAGCCGCCTGGGATGACCCCGGCATCCCAACCGAAAGATTCCCGCCGGCCGTGTCTTACATACCGAACCGCGCCGGTAAGGAAGCGATCGTATCCCGGCCTCCTCCGAACGTTTTGCGGCAGCGCAAGAGTCCGGAGCTTTGATCCCCACCACGCCGTCGAAACTCCTGGAAGCCGCGCTTGAACCGGCGAGGCGTCGGTGAATCCGAACCCGTCAATCACGACCGGAGAAGCCGGAATGAACCTCGGTTGCGCCGCGGGATGATTGAAATGTCCCCTGGACGGTCCGGGCTCGGGAATGACGGACACGCGGCACGGTCGCGCCGCAGAAGAGTCGGACGCCCGTTATCCGCGGCGGGACAACCGCCGGGCCTTGAGGAAGAACAAACCCGCAATCCCCGCGAAGGAAAACAACACGCCGTAAACAACGATCGCCAGGAAGATCACCCCCGCCGCCGCCCCGCGCACCATCGGATCGTCCGACTTGCCGAAGCACACCGCGCACGCCTGAACGGCCGGCGCCCGCAGCAGAAGCGATGCCATCGTCAGCAGCGACAACGTCATCCACCGCGCCCGCCGCCCCCTCGATCCGACGCCGCGCGCGCCGCCGGACGTCCGCCGCACCGCCTGATCCTCGGCGCCCCGGCCTGCAAACACGGGATGTTGTTGCCTCAGATGCATTCGATCTCTGCGTCATAACCGAGCCGCGCCCGCCTGTCCCGGCTCGGTCATCGGTCACAGGTCATTCATCATTCACAATTTGACTCCGCCCCATCGCTCAGATGTAGCTGAGGTGTTTCTTGCTGCGGATGAACCACGCCCCGTAGCCGAGGCACGCCAGCGTCGCCGCCGTGCAGACCCCCGCGAACGCCAGCAGCCACCCCTCCTTCGTCGTCGCGTACTCGCGCGCCGCCCACAACCCGCATCCGGCGGACATCATCGTCGAAAGGATGATGAAGAAAACGTGGAACGCCTTCAGGGACACGTCAGGATCCGCCTTTCTCCGCCGCGCCGTCGGTCGCGTGCTCCGCCGAGCCGTGTCCGCCGCCGTGATCGTCGTGCGCCGGCGGCGCCACGCCCGGCGCCACGTGAATCTGCGGGTGCGACGCCATCTCCCCGTGCATGAAGCTCGGCAGCGCCAGCAGCACGAAGAAGAACCCCACCGTCAGGATCAGGATCGAGTACAGCGCCTTCCGCTCCGACACCAGGTGCATGAAGAACGCCGCCACCAGCGTCCCCTTCACCAGGGCGATCAGCAGGGCGATGACGACGTGCCCGGTGAACGACACCGGCAGCCACGACGCCGCCACGGTCAGGATCGTCCCCGCCGTCAGCGCGGCGAACACGATCATGTATTTGCGCACATGCGCCTTGACGTCCACGTGATGCGCGGCTTCCACGGCGAAGCTCTCCTACAACAAGTATAAGACCGGAAACAGGAAAATCCACACGATATCGACGAAGTGCCAGTACAACCCCGTGCATTCGATCCGGTTCGTGTAATACTCGGGGTTGGTGTGATACAGCCTGCTTCCCGGACCCAGGAAGTACCCGATGACCACGATCCCCCCGACGATGTGCAGCGCGTGCAGCCCCGTCATCGTGAAGTAGCAGGCGTAGAACGGGTTCGTCGAGGGGTACGTCCCGTGGTCCCACTTGTACTTGTACTCGAAGATGAACTTCACCACGAGGAAGAAGACCGCGCACACCAGCGTCCACGCCAGGTACTTGCGGCATCCGGGCAGATCCTGCTCGTGCAGCCTCGCCCACGCCAGCACCATGCAGACGCTGGAGACGATCAGCACGAACGTGTTGATCAGCCCGATCCAGACGTTCAACCCCGTCACGTGATGATCGAACACGCCGGGGTTGCCGATCCGCAGCAGAATGTACGACGAGAACAACGCCCCGAAGAGCATGACCTCGCTCGCCAGGAACAACCACGTCCCCAGCTTCCCGCTGTACATCCCGGTGACGGGATGCGCCTTGACCGTGTAAGGAAGAAGCTCGTGCGACAAGGGTTACGCCTCCGACGTTTGACACTGCGGGCAGTAATCTTTCGGACTGCCCGGAACGCTGTACTCATACGGCCCGCACACCACCACCGGGTCGGCGAGGAAGTTGCCGTGCGGCGGAGGCGACGGAGCGGCCGCCCACTCCAGCGTCGTCGCCTCCCACGCGTTCTGCTCCGCCTTCCTCCCCGCGAAGATGCTGCTGAAGAAGTTCCAGATGAACGGAAGCTGACCCAGACCCAGCACCGCCGCGCCCACCGACGAGAACACCACCCAGTACTGCGTCATCTGACCGAGCTGATAATCCGTCTGCGTCCACAAGCGCCGCTGCACCCCCACGATCCCCACGAAGAACATCGGTCCGAACACCATGTTCATCCCGATCAGCGTCGGCCAGAAGTGCAGCTTGCCGAGAAACTCGCTCATCCGCCGCCCCGTCACCTTCGGAAACCAGTAATAAATCCCCGCGAACAACGCGATGATCGTCCCCGGCGCCACCACGTAGTGGAAATGCCCGATCACGTAATACGTGTCGTGCAGGTGAATGTCCGAAGCCGCCAGCCCCAGCGGCAGACCGGTCAGCCCGCCGATCGCGAACATCGGCAGGAACGCCAGCGCGAAAAGCATCGGCGTGTTGTACCGGATCCGCGCCCCGTAAAGACTGATGATGAAGCACGTCAGAATGATCACCGACGGAACCGAGATGATCATCGTCGTCGCCTGGAAGAACGTGGACAGCGCCGTCCCCATCCCCGTCATGTACATGTGGTGCGCCCACACGATGAACGACATGAACCCCAGAAAAATGATCGAGTACACCAGCGTCGTGTACCCCCACAGCGGCTTCCGCGTGTTGTTCGCGATGATCTCCCCCACGATCCCCATCGCCGGAAGGATCAGCACGTACACCTCCGGGTGCGCCAGGAACCAGAACAGGTGCTGCCACAACAGCGGACTTCCGCCGCCCGTCCACGCCGTCGGCTTGTCGCTGACGATCAACCCCTCGGGCATGAAGAAGCTCGTTCCCGCGACGCGGTCCATCAACTGCATCACGCCCGCGGCCTCCAGCGGCGGAAACGCCAGCAGCAGCAGGAACGCCGTCACGAACTGCGCCCAGACGAAAAACGGCAGCCGCCACATCGACAGCCCCTTCGCCCGCAGGTGCATGATCGTGACGATGAAGTTCACCGACCCCAGCAGCGACGACGTGATCAGCAGCACCATCCCGACCAGCCACCACGTCTGACCCGATAGCGCCGTGTTCGCCAGGGGCGGATACGACGTCCACCCGGATTGCGCCGCCCCGCCGTTGGCCCAGAAGCTCGCCATCATCACGATGCCGCCGGACAGGTACACCCAGTAGCTCATCATGTTGAGCTTCGGGAACGCCATGTCCTTCGCCCCGATCTGCAACGGCATCACGTAGTTGCCGAACCCGCCCACCGCCAGCGGCACGACGCCCAGGAACACCATGATCGTCCCGTGCATCGCCCCCAGCATGTTGTAACCTTCGTTCGTCAGCGCCTTCGTCTGCGCGTGCGTGATGCCCAGTTGCGACAGCAGCGATCCCACCAGGGGAACCGCCTCGCCCGGACGCGCCAACTGCCACCGCATGATGAGCATCATCGAGAAGCCCACCAGCAGGAAGACCAGCGCGGTCACCGTGTACTGCACGCCGATGACCTTGTGATCCACCGAGAAGAGGTATTTCCCGATGAATCCGGGCTCGTGATGATGCCCGTGCAGCGCGGGCTCGTGCCCGTGATGCCCGCCGCCGTGATCGTGATGATGTCCGCCGCTCATGCCCTGTTCCTTATGCGACCGCCGTCATTCCTCAATGAATTCGTCGCCGCCCGCCGCCTGCTCCGCGTACCACGTCTCGAACTCGTCCGGAGGCATCAGAATGACGAACCCGCGCATCTTGTAATGCGTGATGCCGCAAAGCTGCGTGCAGTGGATCTCGACCGGATGCCGCGGGGCGACGCGGATCTCGCCGATCCCCGCCTTCTGAAGCGCCTCGAGGTGCTCCGCGCTCGGCTCGCGCCCCTTGCCCACGATCACCGTCCCGTCGGAGCCCTTGATGTCCTCGACCGCGATGTTGTTCGTACACCACAGCACGAAATCCCGCGGGTTCGCGCCCGCGGCGGGCACCGCCACCGTGCGGATCATGGTCTCCCGGATCGCGTCGCTGCTCGTCCCTTCCTTCACCGTGAACCAGACCGGAATCTCCATCCCCGGCACGGTGTCCTGCTTCACCCGCAGCATCGGCACGGAGAACGAGTGAATCACGTCCTTCGACGTCAGCTTGACGATGATCGGGCGCCCCACCGGCAGGTGCATCTCGTTGTTGCCGACGATGTCATCCTTGGCGTCCGGGTCGCCGTCGCGGTCCAGTCCGAGCGGGTTGCTGTTGGCGTCGCTGACCAGCTTCGGATTCCGCTTGCCGAACTTCCCGTCCGGACCGGGATAGTGAATGTTCCACGCGAACTGCTGCGCGACGACGTGAACCTCGAAGGGATTGTCTTCCGGCTTCGGCGGATCGTTCTTGTATTCCGCCAGCACCGGGATCGCGAACGCCACCAGCAGCACCACCTCGATCACCACCACCGCCGCCTCGACCACCTTCGACGCCTTCGCCTTGATCGGCTCATAAAGGGCCGTCGGGTTGCGCCGGTAGCGGTACTTCACGAGGCACTGCGTGAAGAACGCGCCCCACCCCACGAACAACACCGCCATGAAGACGTGCATCCAGTTGATCAACTGGTCGATCTGCCACCCGTGCGTCGAGTAATCCGGCGGCAGCCAGTACATCGGTTGTGTTTGCGCCAATAACGACACCGTCATTGCTCCAGGATGTAGGACGTTGCCGAAGAACAACGCCGTCCCGCAAGGAGGCGAACGCCCGCCTTGCCGATCACGGGTTCTTCAACAACGCCTGAATCTCTTCAACCCCCCGCCGGGCAAGCCCCGACCCCTCCCGCCAAGTCCGCGCCGACCCGGAAGGGAGCGGCATTCTAGCGAACCCGCGCGCCGCCGCAAACCGCCCACAACTCGGAAAAACCGCCGCCCGAACGACCCGATCGCCCGACCGACGCCCAACGGACCGACCGCCGGACCAACCGATCGATCGACCGCGGCCCCCGGCGAAAACCCCGCCCGCGCGCGGAGCGCGTTCATCCGCTCCCCATCGCCCTGAACGAGAATAAGACGCTGTTGCAAAACCGAGCCGCGCCCGTCAGGAAGCGTTCTTTTCCCGCCCTGCCCCGGAGGTTTTGAAACCGCATCTAAGCGGAATCCCGATCCGATGCAGCAGGGCGCACTCCTCGACAACGCGGCCCAGCGCGGAACCGGGCGCGCGCCCCCCGCTCAATTCAACCTCCCCGGTTCAGCATTCAGCATTCGACATTCCGCATTCTCATCCCCCCGCCCCGCGCAGCGCCGCCTTCGCCCCGTACACGACGTACATCACCACGTAGATCGCCACCCCCGTGATGGACACGTACAACCAGATCGGCAGCGTCCATCGCGCCAGCCGCCGATGCGCCTCGATCCGCCCCCGCAAACCCCGGACCGCCGTCACCAGCGCCAGCGGTACCACCGCCGCCGCCAGCACCACGTGACTGATCAGCATCGCGAAATACGCCGGTCTCCCCCACCCCTGCCCCGGAAACTTCGGCGATTGCGCATTCAGGTGATACGTCGCATACGACGCAAGAAACAACGCCGACGTCCCCAGGGCCGCAAGCATCAACCGCTTGTGCGCGTCCCGACGCCCCGCGCGGATCGCCGACCACCCGCATATCAGCAGTACCGCCGCAACGCCGTTCAGACCCGCGTTCACCGCGGGCAGCTCCAGCACCCAGCTCACGACCCCCCGCCCTTCACCAGCGCCGCCGCGTCCGCCGCCAGCTTTTCCAGCACCCCGCTTTCGTTCGAGTCGTAATACCCCCGGATGCGGCCTTCGCCGTCCACCAGGACGAACGACGTGCTGTGATGGATCGACTCCCCAGCCATCCCGATCCGGAATCCCTTCACCTGCACCGCGTCCAGCGCCTCGATCGAACCCGTCAGGAACAGCCAGCGCTGCGGATCCGCCCCCTTCTTCGTCGCGTATTCCCGCAGAACTTCCGGCGTGTCGTATTGCGGATCGACCGTGAACGTCGTCAGCACCACGTCCGGAACCCCCGCCAGCATGTCCTGCAAACGCCGCGTGTTCTCCGTCATCTGCGGACACGGTCCCAGGCATCGAGTGAAGATGAAGCTCGCCACCCAGGTTTTCCCCTTCAGGTCCGCGCTCGTCACCGTCCTTCCGCTGCGCTCCGTCAGCTCGAACTGCGGCGCCGACCCGTAATCCACCGAAACCACCGCCGCACGCGCCGCATTCAGACGCTCCGCCTCGCGCCGAACCTCAAGCCGCGCGCGGACCAGCGCCAACGCCCCGATCGCCAGCGCCAACCCCACGCCGACCGCCCGCATCGGCGTCATCACACGTATCTTTGCCTCAACCGTCATTGCATCCTCTTTGCCGCGGGTTCGTAACCGATCCGCGCCGGGAAGAAAGCGCGCTTTCCCGGACCCTGCGTCACGCCCCCGGTCGACGACCCGCCAGGCGCTCAGCCGCCACGATCATCACCGCCGCGAAAACGATCATCACCAGCCAGCTTGCCGACGCTCCAGGCGCGCCCGCCGCCCTCAACGCCTCCCGCGACCCTCCCAGCGCGCTTCTCAGTTCCGCAACTCCGTAAGTCAGCGGATTCACCGTCATCGCCGCACGAACCCATCCCGAAGCGCCCGACGCGGGAAACACCGCTCCCGACAGCAGCCACATCGGCATCATCACCAGGTTCATCACCGCGTGATATCCCTGCACCGACTCCGCCCGCCACGCCGCGACCAGCCCCAGTCCGCTCAACCCCGCCGCCATCGCCGTCAGCGCCGCCAGCACATGCAACACGCCCCCGGCGCTCACCCGCACCCCCGTCAGCGGCGCGAGCACCAGCAGCAACCCCGCCTGAACGACCGCCAGCATCGTCGCCCCGACAATCTTCCCCGCCACGATGCTCCCTCGCGGCGCCGGCGACGCCAGCACCCCCTGAAGGAACCCCTCCCGACGATCCTCGATCACCGTGATCGTCGAGAAAATCGCCGTGAAGAGCACCACCATCGCCAGCGCCCCCGCGAAAGCGTACTCCAGGTATCCCCCCTCCCCGACGCCCTCGACGTTGAACGACCGCCCCAGCCCCGACCCCAGCAGAAACCAGAACAACACCGGCGTCGACACCGCCCCGACGATCCGACCAGGCTGCCGCAGAAACCGCACCACCTCCCGACGCGCCAGCGACCCCGCCGCCAGCACGCCTCGCGAGCCGAGGAGACCCCGCCGCACTTGCGACGTTTCCGAAAAACCGGGCCGCGCCCGGAAGGACGCGGTTGCCTGGGTTGTCGATTGCGGATCTTGCAACGTTTCTTATCCGCCTAGGTCGCCGCTTCCTTCGAGGCGCCGCCCCGTCAGCCGAAGAAACACGTCATCCAGCGACGGACGACTCACGGTAATCGACCGGACTCGATCGCCGAACCTCTCCGCCAGCCGCGCCGCCAACGCATGACCGCGCGGATCCGCAATGCACAGGCCCCGATCCGTCTCCTGCGGCGCAACCCCGAACTCCTCGCGGATCCGCCCCGCCAGCGCGCCGGCATCTTCGGCGTGGATCGTCACCACCTCGCCGCCGACGCAGGCCTTCAGCGCCGACGGCGCGTCCAGCGCCGCCAGCCGGCCCCGATCCAGAATCGCCACCCGGTCGCAGCACTCGGCCTCGTCCATCAGGTGCGTCGTCATCAGACAGGTCAGACCCCGATCCCGGCGCAGCCCCGCAAGCAGGTCCGCCAGGCTCCGCCGCGCCGCCGGATCCAGCCCCGTGCTCGGCTCGTCCATCAACAACACGTCCGGTTCGTGCAGCAGGGATTTCGCAATCTCAACCCGACGTCTCATCCCGCCCGAAAGCCGGTCCACGCGATCCTTCCCCCGGTCGCACAACTGCACACGCTCCAGCCCTGACTCGATCCGCGCTGAAAGATCCCGACCGCGCAAACCGTAAAGATGCCCGTGATGCCTCAGGTTCTCGCGCACCGACAACCGACCGTCCAGGCTCGGAGACTGAAACGTCACCCCGATCCGACGCCGCACCGCGCCGGGATCCGCCTCCACGTCCGCACCCAACACCGACGCCCGACCCCGGGTCGGCCGCATCAGCGTCGCAAGAATCCGGAAAAGCGTCGTCTTGCCGCAGCCGTTCGGACCCAGCAGCGCGACGAACTCGCCTTGCGCAACATCAAACGTCAGGTCCGACAGCGCCGCCAGCGACCCGTATTGATGCCCGATCTCCTGCACCAACACGGCCGGCGTCGGTCTCATCCGCTCTCTCCGTCAGACCGCGCGATCCAGCACCAGCGACGCCATCAGAAGCGGCAGGTAAGCGATCGACGCGATGAACGACAACCGCTCCGTCCGCGCCGAAGGACGCGCCGCCATCGGAATCGTGCATGCCAGATAAGCCAGACTCAGCCCCACTCCCGCCACGCCCGAAACCACGCCCGAAAGCCCGGTCCACCACGGCAGAAGCGACGCCGGCGCCAACGCCGCGCATAACGCCGCCGCCGCCCAGCCCGTCCGACGGCCGTCAACGTCCGACAGCGGCCACATCACGTAACCCGCCCGAGCATAATCGTCCCGCCAAAGCCGGCAGATCGCGAAGAAATGCGGAAGCTGCCACAACACAAGGATCCCGAACACGCCCAGAGCGGCGGGCGAAAGCGCCGCGCCCGCAAACCCCCAGCCGATCAGCACCGGCAACGCTCCCGGAACCGTCCCCACCACCGTGTTCCACGCCGACCGCCGCTTCATCGGCGTGTACACCAGCAGATACAGCCCCAGCGAGAACAACGCATATGCCGCGCCCCGGACGTTCCCGAACCCCGCCAGAACCCCCAGCCCCGCCAGCGCGCAGGCAAACCCGATCGCAAGCCCGGCGCCCGGCGCAAGTCGCCGCGAAGGCAGCGGACGACCGCGCGTCCGAGTCATCAGCAGATCCAGATCACGCTCCAGGTATTGATTCAGCGCGTTCGCGCCGCCGCCGACGAGAAAGGAGCCCGCGACAACCGCCAGAATCCCCTGCGCGGAGAATCCGTCCCCTGAAGCAAGGACGTACCCCGCGGCACACGCCGCCGCCGCCAGCGCCGTCAGACGCGGCTTCAACAGTTCGACTCCCGCGCGGACGGCGGCAAGACCCTCCGCTCGCCCCGCCGGCGCCGCGGCGATCATCATGCCGGCATCTTGTGTCGGACTCTGAATCATCTCGCGTTACGCCGCCGTCGCCGCGTCCTGCGGAACAACACGACAATCCGCAACCGTCCCTGCCTGGCACAGCGCGCACACCGCGCCCGCCGACGCAAGCACCACCGCCCCCGTCAGCACGTGCAGCGTCGGCACGATCCACTGCGATAATGTCGCGGACTCGATCAACGCGCTCGACCCCCCCGTCACCGCAAACGCGCCGACGCCCAGCAACACCTGAGCCACCGTCGCCGCCCCGAGGATCGAAGCCGCTCGCCGCAACCCCCGCCCGTCCGCCACCTCGCCCAGGACGCGCATCGTCACCCGCAGCGCGATCACCGCCGCCATCGTCCCCCACCAGATGTGGACGATCAGCAGCCCGAACGAGCCGAAATGCCGGACGCCCGCCCCGAGCAGCAACTGCACCCCCAGCACCACGACCAGCCACCGCGACCACCGCGCCCGCCACGCCGCCTCCTCGGATCGCGCCGGCGGCAGTCTACGCGCCCACGACGGACTTGAGAACATCGCCGCGCACACCAGCCACGTGAACGTCACCTGGCCCAACACCCCGTGACCCATCGCCATCGCCACCGAGTCATACCGCACCCGGAAAATGCCGAGAATCCCCTGCGACACAATCAGAAACAGCGATCCGATCGACGCCAACCTCACCCACGACCGACGCTCCGAGACAAAACCCGCCACGACAGTCGCCACCGCGCAAAGACCGACCCCCCAGCCGACCAGCCGATGCTTGTGCTCCCAGAACGTCTTGACCTGCTTCAACCACCCGGGCGGGTTAATCAACGCGCCGTTCGACAGCGGCGCATCCGGGTACGCCATCCCCGCGTCCAGACTGGTCACCGAGCCGCCGACAAAGATCAGAAACGACGCCAGCACCACCGTCGCCACCGCAAACCGGAACATCCAACGCGACGACGCCTCTCCCGCCCCTCGCGACAAGGCTTGACTTGCTGCTGCACGCTCCACCGCAATCATCCGTCTCACGCAGCCTCAACTTTCGAAATCCGGAACCCTTCTGCCCGGCTGAACCCGCAAAGTCAAACGGCGGATGACGCCCTCGGGACGTCACCCGCCGTCATTCCTGCGGGACGCGCGCTTCAGTCCGCGCCGCTTCAGCCGCTGCCTTCCATCTTGAACGTGTGATCCAGCTTGTTCTCGCCGGCCTTGATCGTCACTTTCTGCTTCTGCTCGCCGAACACCTCATGCCAGAACGTGATCTCGTGCTCGCCCGGCGGAAGACCCTTGATCTCGAACTCGCCCTTCTCATTGCTGACCGCGTGGAACGCGTGCGGGAACACGCCGATCCAGGCGCCCATCCACTTGTGAACGTCGCACTTGACCTTGAAGATTTCCGGTTTCTTGAAGATCACCGGGTTCTTCATGCCCTTCTGCGGCTGCCCGTAATTGAACGCCGGGTTCTTCTCCGGCTGGGCGTTGATGTTGTGCAGGATCGGGTCGCTGTTGAGAACCTCCAGCGTCTGATCGACCTGCAACGTCACCACGTGCGGAATGTAGAGACACCCCTTCTGATCCAGCACCTTCGCCTCCGCCGGCGGCGCCGACGCCGGACCCACGTCCGACGACACGTAGATGATTGCGTACTGGAGGATACGCGCGTCATCCTTGCCTTCGATCGACTTGCTGACAACCTGCTCGGAGCCGACCTGCGGCTTTTCATACTGCTCCGCGCACTTCGCCTCCGTCTTGATGTCGTTGAAAAGGTTGGTCCGCTTCGGCGGCTCGCCCGCCTTGTGCGAGAGGAAGATCGTCCCCTTCAGCGTGCCCGTGTCCTGCGCCGCAGCCGCCGCGCAAATGATTCCGAACGCCAACGCGCTTCCCATCCCGGTGCGAATGCTTCGCAACATCTTTGCGTCTCCTTTACCTGGCCCGCCGGCGGCGGGGCGGCGCCTGGCCGCTGATCCCGATCCGTCTTTGTCCCGAGCCCTCCGCCGGTGTCCGGACTCAGAACCCGTTGTCATCCGCATATATCGACTTGTCGTTCCGACTTCGTGATTTTTTTCACGAAGTATGAAAGCGATAGCTTACTTACCGAATAACGACCCGTCAAGACCCCCTCATGCCCCGAATCCGGACGACCGGACGAGTTTCGACAATCCCGGGGGGCGCCGCCGCGGGCGCATTGACCGGGATCGAAGGATCGCCAGAATGCCCGACTCGGACGCGCCACGCCGGTCGGAACCGCCTGCGACGTCCGGCGGATCAGGTGACGGTCATGAAGATCGGTTTCAGCACGCTTGTCTGTCCTGCCTGGGATTTGCCGACGGCGATCGCCCAGGCCGCTGCGCTGGGGTACGCCGGAGTTGAAGTCCGCGGTCTCAAAGGCGAGTTCGACCTCCTCCGCTGCGCCGCCCTCGCGGGCAACCCCGACCTGGCGAAAAAGGCTTTCACGGACGCCGGCGTCGAGTTGATCTGCCTGTCCCCCTCCGTCACCCTCGACAGCAAGAAGCGGTCCCGCCTCGACGAATCCCGGCGGACGCTGGTCGAACACGTCGAACTGGCCGGGCGGCTCGGCTGCCCCTTTGTGAAGCTTTTCGCCGGCGAGATCCAGCGCTTCGATCATCATGACGCCGCACTGAGCCGGATCGCCCGCGAACTGCACGAGCTGGTTCCGACCGCGGTGAAGCACGGCGTAACGCTTTTGATCGAAAACACCGGCGATTTCACCCGCAGCGACGACATGTGGTATCTGCTCGACGCCGTGTCGCACCCCGCGGTTCAATGCTGCTGGAATCAAACGAACGCCGGAACGCGGCGGGAGTTCCCCAGCGTGTCCATCCCGCGCCTGGGCATCAAGATCGCCGTGTCGCATATCTGCGACGCGGACTTCGACGAGAGCGGCGTGTTGAAGGCGTACCAGCTCCCGGGGGAGGGTCAGGTCGGCGTCGCCCGCCAGATCGAGTTGCTCCGCGGCGTGGGGCACGAGGGGTGGCTGGTTTTTGAGTGGCCGAAGGCCTGGATCCCGGACCTGCCCGACCCGTCCGCGGCCCTGCCCGCCGCGGCGCAGTTTCTCAAGGCGGAGTTGTCGAAAAAACAGGCCGTCCTTTCCGCATACAAGGGGGACAAGAACGCGGCGAAATTCGCGGCGAAGGCGTCGGCCTCCGTCCCGTCAAGCTGAATCAGCGTCGAAGGCGGCCTCGAGAACGAGCGCCTGACGCAACCGGAACGCAGGCGCTGGACCTTGTCACCATCGTGATCACGCTTGCCATCCTCAGCGTCGCACTCCTCGGGTTGGTGATGATCCGGATCTTGCCGCGCGGGGTCGGTCTGGCGCTGATCGGGGCGTCATTGACCACCGCCGTCTTGCACGCCGTCCTGACCCCGTGGCCTCGCACTGAAGCCTTGCTCGAGAGGATCGCGGGGTCCGCCGCAGGCGCCGCCCTGTCGTGGAGCGTGATTCATGCCGCGACCCGCAGGGCGGACGTTCGACGCAGGCAAGGCGACGGCGACGCTTCGTCGGCATCCGAATTATCCGTCGTGGCGGGTTACTTCCTCCTCGGTTTCGGCGTATGCGCGGGCGTGGGGATCTGCGTCGGTCTGGCGTTGCGCGGAGTGTCGCTGGCTGCGGCATTGTCCTCGCCGGCGACTGCGCCCGGGATATCAAACGTTGCGGATGCGCCTTCGTTGTGGCCGTCGTTGCTGCTGCTGCTGGCGACGCTTCTGCCCGCCGGCGTCGGCGTTCTCCCGCGCGTGATCCCGCTCTGGACGGGAGTTGCGGCGGCGCTGACGTGGGCGCTCGACGCGGTCCCGTCGGCGCTTCCGACGGGCGAGGCGCGTTATGCGTGTCTGCTTACGACGCTGGCGCGCTGGCAGTTCTGCGCGACCGTGCTGGTTGCGGCCGTGACCCTCCTGGAAGGAGCGGCGCTGCGGCGTCGAAACTGGTCGCAGGCGCGGTCGGCGCCGTGGAAATTGAGCGCCACGCCAGATTCGGCTTCCGCCGGGCTTCGGACCGGGTGCTGCGTTCTGGCGCTTACTTCCTTTCTGGCGCTGGCGGCGACGATGGTGCTGCCGGTCCCGGCAGGCTGGACCTGCCGCGCGGCGCTGCCCGCGTGCGCCGTTTGTGCGATCCTCTGCGGATTGTCGCTGCTGACGCACCTGAACCGATCCTTCGGCGAGGGGCTGGCGGAGATCGGGCTTGCCCTGATCTCGCTGGGATGCGCGGCGGTTTTTCAATCGATCGTTCCGGCGCGCGTCGGCTCGCCGTCGGCGCGGTATGCGATGGTGTTCAATGCCTTGATGGCCGGGTTCGCGTTCCTGACGTGGTTGTGGGGGTGGCTCGCGGGGGTCTGGATGCAGCAGCTCCGGGACCGCGAGGCGTGGACGACCGCGGGGCGGATGATCCCGCTGGCGCGGCGCTTCTCCTTCGCGTGCTCGTGCGTCACGCTGCTGTGCGGCGGATTGCTGGCGTTGTGGCCGCGGTTTCCCGGGGTGGCTTCGGCGGATGACACGCTGGGTCGTTTCGCCGCGGGCGTCGGCGTCAATTTTTTCGCCCTGCTGGTCTTCGTCGGTTGCGCCCGTCGCGGCCGGCGACCCGTGTTTCATCTGGTCGTCGGGCTGGGGATGATGAGCCTGCTGGGGTTTGTTGCGGTGAGAATGTTGCCGTTTTCGGCGCGATAACGGTAGGATGCGCGCACCCTCGACGCCCGTCCGTCTCGGACCGCATCCCGCGGGGGCGCAGGCTCGAGGCGCGGACCCGGCGTCATGAAACGCGTGGATCGAGTCGCACGACTCCTGAAGATGATGCAGCTTCTGCAGAGCGGTCGCCCGCTCGAGCCCGAGAAGCTCGCCGAGTCCCTCAAAGTCTCGCGCCGCACCCTCTTCCGCGATCTGAAGCTGCTGGACGACGCCGGCGTGGGGTTTGCGTTCAGCCGGCGCTCCGCGACGTATCAACCGAAGGAGGAGTCGCTCCTGCCGCCGACGCACCTGACGTTTCCCGAGGCGCTCGCGCTGCTGGCGCTGCTGCGGCAGGGACTGCGGCAGCGCAGCCACCCGAACCCGCGCGAGCTGGCGTCGGCCGCCGTCAAGATCGAGAGCCTTCTGCCGCGCCGCCTTCAGGACACCTGCGGTCCGCTCCTGCGCGACATCGAATTCATCCCGCCTCCGGAGTCGCGGACGGAGCTGGCCGCGTCGAAGGTCGAGTATCTCCAGCGGGCGATGTCGATGCGGCTGAAGGTCCGCGGCGTATACCGCGCCTTAAGCCCCCGAGAGTTGGTCACTTCGGTCATCCGCCCTTACCGGCTGGTGCATGTTCATCGCGGCTGGTATCTGCTGGGCTTCAGCGAGGCGCATAGCGAAGTGCGGATGTTCAAGATCGAGCGGTTCGTTTCGATCGAGGTGACGCAGGAGACGTACCGCCCCGACCCGGACTTCAGCGTCGAGCGCCACTTCGGGCGGGCGTGGAACGTCATCCGCGAGGACCGGACCTGGCGGGTGAAGCTCCGCTTCTCGCCGCGCGTCGCCGAGAACGTCGCTGAGATCCGCTGGCACGCGACGCAGCGGACGTTCCGCGCGTCGGATGGCGGACTGATCTTCGAGGTCGACGTGGACGGGTTGAAGGAAATATCCTGGTGGATCCTCGGTTACGGCGACGAGGTGCGCGTGCTTCAGCCGCCGGCGCTTCGGGAGTTGATCAAGGACCGCATCGAGGGCATGAGAGCGTTGTACATGAACGGCGTCACGGCGGCGAAAGAGGCCTGAGCGGATGCGGGCGGTGGTGCAACGGGTGTCACGGGGCGACGTCACGATCGACGGCGCGATTTTCGCCGGGATCGACCGGGGATTGCTCGTTTACCTCGGTGTGGACGCGGATGACACGGAGGACGACGCGCTTGCTCTCGCGGAGCGGACGGCGCGTCTCCGCGTCTTCCCCGACGCGGACGGGAAGATGAACCTCGACGTGAGCGGCGTCGGCGGCGCCATGCTCGTCGTCAGCGCGTTCACCGTCAGTGCCGACGCGCGACGCGGACGCCGCCCGAGCTTCGACAGTGCGAGGTCGGGCGAGGGGGCGGCGCGCCTCGTCGACCGGTTCTGCGAGGCGGCCGCGGCGCTCGGCGTCCCGGTGTCGAGGGGGCGCTTCGGCGCGGACATGAAGATCGACGCGGTCAACGACGGACCGGTCTGCATTCTGATGGACTCCCGGAAGCGCTTCTGATGATCCTCGCGCACCCGCCTTCGATCCTCACGTTCACCGCGCTCCTCGCGCTGGCGGTCGGGACGACGCCCGCGACCGGTCAGCTTCGAGCGGAGCAATGCGCCTTGATCGCGCGGGAAGGCGACGCCGACTCGGTCGCCCTTGCCGCGCGGTACGCCGACTTTCGCGGAGTTCCGACCGATCAGATGCTCGCCCTTCCCTTTCCGCAGGCGGAGACGCTCACTCGCCGGCAGTATGAAGCGGCCGCCGATCGCATCCGGACGTGGCTGGCGGGACCGATGAAAGACCGCGACCTCCGATGCGTCGTCGTCTTTCGCGGCGTTCCGCTGAAGGTGGCCGCGGTCGAACCGTCTCCTGAAGATCGTCGGAAAGCGGACGCGCTGACCGAGGCGCGGGCGGCGCTGGAGGCGGAGTGGACCGCGCTGCTTGAGGAGCGACTCGCCGCGCTTCCGGCGATCGTGCAGGCGCGCGTCGCCTCGGCCCTGAAGGGGCGCAAGCCTTCGCTCTGGGATCGTCACGACGCGACGCGCCGGGCGTGGTCCGCGTACGCGCGAGAGCTTCCCGACGAGGCGCGGATCAACCTTAACCGCGAGCTGGTCGCGTACCTCGAGTGCGTCGAAGGCGGCCGGGTTCTGCTGGAGCTGATTCAGTTTGCGGATGACCGCGGGATCCCGGAGTCGCCGGAGAAGATCGCGCTTGTTGAGCGGACCCTGAAGGACGCCGAGGAACGCGTGCAGCGGAACGCCGACGCCGAGCCGGGATCGCCGGAGTTCGGAGCACTCGCGCAGGCCCTGCGGGTTCGCAGCGGGCTGGCCGGCGCGTCCGCGTTCCTCACGAAGCGCGCCGAGTCGCTCGTTCCGCCCGACAGCGAAGCCGCCTTCGACAGCGAGCTGGCGTTGGTTCGCGGCGACGCTTACCCGCTCGCGCGGTGGGTTCCGAACCCTCTGCGAGGCCTGCGCAAACCCTCGCGACCGCACGACGCCGCCTTGATGATCGCGCGCCTGGACGGGCCTGACCCGGCGATCGTCGAGCGGATGATGACCGACGCGCTTCACACGGAGCGGAGCGGGCTGCGCGGCACGTTCTACATCGACGCCCGCGGGCTTACGAAGGATGACGAATACCGGGTGTACGACCGCGATCTGGCGGCTCTGGCGGAGTGGACGCGCACGCGGACCGCGATCCCCGTCGTGTTCGACCAGCGCGAACCCGTCTTCGCGGAGGGTTCGTGCCCCGGAACTGCCTTGTATTGCGGCTGGTACTCGCTGGCGAAATATGTACCCGCGTTCTCGTTCGAGCGCGGGGCCGTCGGGTATCACATCGCCAGCTTCGAGCTGGGGTCGCTGTCCCGCACGAACAAGGCTTACTGGTGCCGCGGGATGCTGACGGACGGCGCGGCGGCGACGCTGGGACCGACCAGCGAGCCGTATCTGGCGGCGTTTCCACGGCCGAGTGAGTTCTTCGGGCTGCTGATGACCGGCGAACTGACGCTGGTCGAGTGCTTCGCGCGGACGAACCCGTTTCTGTCATGGCGCGTCGCGCTCGTCGGCGACCCGCTTTACCGGCCGTTTATGACGAACCCGGCTTACTCGCTCGACGTCTTCCTCGAAGCGCATCCCGAATCCGAGGCTCCGTGACCTCAGGCGACGCTCGAACGACCGGTCAAGGCGCACACTCCAGCGCAAGGACCGTGATGTCGTCCGCGCGCCAGTCGGGAGGCCTCACCACTTCACGGCGCCGGCGCCAGGCGTTCAACGCGTGCGTCACCCCTGCGACGGCGACGTCGGCGCGCCAGTCCGTCGGTGCATGAGGCTCCGCAGCGGACCCGGTTCGGAGCAGAAGATTATCCAGCCCGTCCGACCAGAGCAGGACGACGTCGCCCGGCGCCAGGTCATACTCGGCAACCTGAAACCGGGGGGACGAGACGACGCCGAGCAGAATACCGTCTGAGTTCACCGGTTCGACGCACCCGTCGCGCCGCAGCAGCGCGGGCGCCGGCGCCCCTCCGCGGGCCACCCGGATGCGGCGGGACGGCTCGTCGTACGTGACGCAGACCGCGGCGACGTACTGCTCCTGCGTCGCGCCAAGGCTGATGAGGTCGGCGTTGATCCGGCGCAGGGCTTCGTCCGGACGACACGCCGCCTCACCCCGCTCGCCGTCCCGACATCGCAGGCTGCGTTTCAGAAACGCGGACATCAAGGCGGCGGGAACTCCGTGACCGGTGGCGTCGGCGATCGTCATCACGATCGTCCGGTCATCGGCGCGATAAACGTCGTAGAAATCTCCGCTGACGCGATCGGCGGGCGCGTACCAGCTTTGCAGCCGCGCCCCGGCGACCTGCGGAAGATGCGCCGGGAGCAACTCCCTCTGAACCTGTTCCGCCAGCGCCAGCTCGGCGTCCAGATCCCGGACCCGGCGCAAGAGCTGGTCTGAGAGTCGCCGGGCGCGGTCAAGCTCCGTCTTGATCTGCCCGAGCGCGTTCTCGATCCCCCCCGGACATCGGAGGCGTTTTGACGCGCCGGAAGGATCGGATCGGTGTTCCCAGGCGGCGTCCGGTCTGATCCTGATCTGCGGTTGCGCCATCCGACGTTCCTCGCGTGGGGCCGCGAGCCTGCAATGCGCAAGCCGGTCGCGGCGCACAGGTGTTTGTCGGAAGCGGCCTGCGCGAACTTGACCGCGGCGCTTCGGACGCTTCCGCTCCGCCGCCGCCGTCAGGTTCGTTTGAACTGTCGCTCCAGGTCCGACTTTGTGAGGCGCAGCGTGGTCGGACGTCCGTGAGGGCAGTTGCTCGATCGTTCGACGAGGCTCTTATGCGCGACCAGCGCGTTGATTTCCTCGGCGGTCAGCGGATCGCCCGCCTTGACCGCCGCCTTGCACGCCATCATGTCCAGCACGTCGTGGATGAGCGCTTCCGGGTGCTCCTGATCCCCCTGTCGCTGAAGCCGATCGAGAAGGTCGCGCATGAATTGCGGGACGTCCGTGTCCTTCATCAGCGACGGAAAGGCGTGGACGGCGATCCGGTCCGCGCCGAACGCCCCGGCGTCGATGCCAAGGCGTTCCAGGAGATCGGCACGCGCCTCCACCGCCGCCAGATCAGCCGCGGACGCCGGGATCGACTCCGGAAGCAGCAGGCGCTGAGACTCCAGCGGAGCGGACATGATCCGCTGGCGAAGATGCTCGTACATGATCCGCTCGTGCAAAGCATGCTGGTCGATAATGAGCAGACCGTCGTCTGACTCGACAACGATGTAGGTGTTGTGAAGCTGGATCGCGCGGAGACCTGACCTGCGCGAGACGCCCGGACCCTCATCGTCCTGCCGGTTTTCAACCTCCTCCGCCGAACCCGTCCCGCCGATGCCGCTCACTCTCGCATCCAACCCACCCGAGTCGGTCGACGCGGCGGGGCCGCCTTCGGATCTTGCGTCATACAACGACCGCCAGACCGCCGCGGCCTGTGCGACGGTGGATTCTCCGCCGACGGTGGCTCCCCGCGCGAACCCTTCCGACATGCCCGCCGGACCGCCGCCGCTGAACGACGCCCCCCCGGAACCGCCCGCCCGGATCAGCGGCGGCTGACTCAGCAGCAACGACGCGAACTCGCGACGGATGCGGTCCTGCTCGGCGGCGTCCACGTCCGGTCGGGCGCGATCCGTCCGAAGCCCGGGCGTCAGATCGGCGCGTTGCAGCAACTCCCGCAGCGCGCTGAGCACCTGCGAATGCACGAGGTTCGGCTCCGCCCAGCGAACCTCGATCTTCGTCGGATGAACGTTGACGTCGATCAACTCGGGATGGATCGTGATGAACACGAACACGACCGGAAACCGCGACGGTTCGATCAGGCCGCGGTACGCCTCCTTCACCGCGTGCTGAAGGAACCGGTCGCGGATGTATCGGCCGTTGACGAAGAAATACTGCCACGTTCCGGTCGCCCGGGAGTGCGCCGGCGGCGCGGCGAAGATCTGAAGGTTCAGTCCGCGCTCGCGTCGATCGGCCGCCAGCAACACATCCGCAAGCTCGTGCCCGAAGAGCCGCCGGATCCGGTCGACGGGCCCGCCGGCGGGAGGAAGATCGTACGTTGTGCGCCCCCCGCTGGACATCCGGAACCCGGCGTCCGGGAAGGCGAGCGCCGCCCGCACAAACACTTCCGTCACGTGGCCGGTCTCGGTCGCCGGCGCCTTCAAAAACTTGCGCCGCGCCGGAACGTTGTGAAACAGGTCGCGGACCTCGACGGTTGTGCCCGGCGCCGCAGCGGCGGCCTGCGCCCGCTCAAGCGTCGAACCGCTGACGCGGATCTCGTGACCGCCCGCGGATTCCCGACGCCGGGACACCATCCGCAGCGTCGACACGGCGCCGATGCTCGCCAGGGCCTCGCCGCGAAACCCGAGCGTGGCGATGCGGTAAAGGTCGTGCTCATCCGCAAGCTTGCTGGTGGCGTGCGCTCGGACCGCCAACTCCAGCTCGTCCGGACTCATCCCCCCCGCGTTGTCGGTCACGCGGATCAGCTCGGTACCGCCTTTTTCGACGGCTACGGTGATCTCGAGCGGACCCGGAAGAGGCTCAGCCGACCCGGCGTCGATCGCGTTGTCGAGCAGTTCCTTCACGACGCTGGCCGGCCGCTCGATCACTTCGCCGGCGGCGATCTGGCTGACCAGCAAGGGCGGAAGTACGCGTATCCGGTTCGCCGACAACATGACGCTTGCGAGTATACCGAACCGATGCCCCCCGACCAGCGCAGCGCCGACGCCTTGCGCCTCGACGGACGACCTGCTACAATCCACGACGGTCGCATGAGAAGAGCCTTTATATGTTTCATGGGCGACAGACGGCGGCGGTGATTCTCGCGGTTCTCGCGGGGGGTGGAAGGCTCGCTTTCGGCTCGCAGGAGCAACCCTCAAGGATCGAAACCGCGCGACAGGCGCTGAAGCTCTTTCTGGATAAGAAGCTCCCCGAGTTCATCGACCGGGGCGACGCGACCTTCAAAGAGAAGTTCACGGTCGCGATCGGAACCGGAATCTGGGATCGCATTCACTTCAAAATCGGGCATTTTTCCGCCGAGGAATCGGCCCGCCTGATCCGCGAGGACGGGCGCGATGTCCTCGCGGTGGATCCCCGCGCGGTGTTCCTCCTCGGGCACGGGATGGGCGGCGTCGTCACGCCCTTGATCGCCCAGAAAGACCCGCAGATCGCCGGCGTGGTTCTGCTGGCGACGCCCGCCCGCCCGATGCTCAACATGATCGAGGATCAACTGCACTACCTCGTCAATTTCGACCAGGTCATCAGTGAAAAAGAGCAGCGAGAGCTTGCCGCGGCTCTTGAGGCGATCGCGTCGGTGCGCGCGGGCGACCCGAAGGGCTCGATCCTCAACACGCCTGCAATGTACTGGAGCCGTTATGAGAAGCTGGATTCCGTCCGTGCCTGCCTGGCGACGAAACAACCGTTGCTGATCGTGCGCGGAGAGCGGGATTTTCAGGTCACCGAGGAGGACACGGCGCTCTGGAAGAACCGGCTCGCTGACCGGCCCGGTGTTGAATTCCGAACCTACCGCCGCCTCAATCACCTCCTGATGGGCGGTCAGGGAACCGGCCCCTCCTCGCCTGGAGAATACAGTTCTCCCGGCAAGGTCTCGAAGGATGTCGTGATTGAAACGGCGCAGTGGATCCTCTCAAGAGCGCCGAAGCCGATGCCGCCTGCGGCCGCCCCTGAGCCGGCTCCTGCGCAACCTCCTTCGGACCCGCCGCCCCCTGAGGCCGCGTCGACGCCGTGAGCCACATCGCTTTGTCGGATTCCGGCGCTGCATGCCGCGTCAGACCGGTTCGGAACGACGACGTTCCGGGCCTCCTTGATCTGATCCGAGGAGTCTACGCCGAATACGGGCAGACGCTCTATCCGGATGAGGAGCCGCACGTCTTCGACCCGGGAGCTTACTTTCGCGGCCACGGCGGAGAATTCTGGGTGGCGGACGTCGGCGGCACGATCGTCGCAACCTGCGGCGTGAAGCGGGTCGGCGATGACGCCGAACTGAAGACGTTGTACGTTCACGCCGCGCACCGCAGGCAAGGGCTCGCCCGCCGGCTCGTCGATCTTTGCATCGCTCACGCCGCGTCCCGCGACGCCCGACGCCTGATCCTCTGGAGCGACACGCGCTTCCTGGATGCGCACCGTCTTTACCGCCGCCTCGGATTCACGCTGGACGGGCTGCGCGAACTGAAGGACTCCAACTTCACCTGGGAATTCGGGTTCTTCAAGCCCCTGTGACGTTCGGGACATCTGAAGCCCGCGCAGCGCGACCGCGCGGTCAGGGTTGCGGAGGTGGGGCGGGCGGATCAGCGGCCTTGCGCGCCTCGGCCTCCTTGCGGCGGGCTTCGATCGCCGCGAGGCGCTCCGCCTTCTTGCGATCCTTCTCCTCCTGCGCCTTGCGGGCGGCCTCCGCGCGTTCCGCCTCCTTCTGAGGATCTTTCGGCGGGAGCGGTCGATCAATGACAAGCTGCCCGGTCGGAGAGTTATGCGCCACCGCGGCCGAACCGACCGGTACCGGGACATGAACGAATACGCCGCCGTGCTCCCCGGGCGGAGCGTCCGCCTCGACCTGAAGGGGAAACCGCAGCTCCGGGGTCTGCGCCGTGAAGTTCAGCGGCCCCGTCATCACCTTGTTCGGCAATCCGAGAAGTTGCGCCTGTGCCTCGCCCTCAAACGACGCCCGATGCGTCAGCTTCACGACCAGTTCGACCGGCTTCCCCTGCTCCGTCCGCGTTCGTTCGATCGCAAACTCGACGAAGGGGTCGGCGACCTCCAGCTCGACCAGACCGCTCGACACTTCGATCGGGGCGCCGCCTCCGTCCGCCGATGCGATCACGACGATCGGCCACCGACCCGTCACCGCGCTTCCCGCGGCGTTCAGCGGAATCCCGCCCTCGGTCGTTCCCGGCGGCAGTTCCAGCGCCCCGGATGCGATTCCGGGCGGATTCCAGATCATCCGCGCCGTGACGTGCCCCTCGTAACCTTCCGCGCGCTCGACGCGCACCGGCAGCGACATCGATCCAAAACGGACGATCGGCGTATCCGGCGGGCGAAGTTCAATCCGGAAAGGCGCCGGCTGTGCCGACGCAACGGCCAGGCGATCCACGGCATAACTGTAGAAGGGGTTGTTCTCGTAGCGAACCAACTCGATGTCCTGGCGCAAACGACCTCGGATGCCCGTCGCCGTATCAACGTGCGTCGCCGTCAGATCGACCAGCGCCCCCGCCGTCGCCGCATCCGCCGCCGCCTCGAACACGACCGGAATCTGCCCGACGCTCGCCGGCATCCGCACAAAGTGCGCCGTCACGCCTCCGGGCAAACCCTCCGCCGCCAGATTCAGAGCGCCGCCGAAGTCCGCTCGGTTGGCGGTCACCAGCAGCGCGGCACGGTTTCCCGCCGGGACGGTCAGCCCTCCGTCCCTCGATGAAACCGTCAGCGTCAGCGCCGGTTTCGGCGGACCGATCTCCAGGAAGTACACGAAGTCTTCGCCGCCACGCCAGAGCAGATCCCGCACGGCGATCACGTACTTCTCAGACGCCTGACACGTCCACCGCAGCACGCTGTCCGCACCCGCTGCATCGTCGTTCCCCGCGCCCTCGCCGCCGGAGAGCCTTCGTACTTCGATCACCGCATCCAGCGGCGATCCGAGTCGCCGGGCGAACACCCTCGCCTCAATTGTCTGACCCTGCACGCCGTCGAACGCAAAGTAATCAACGTCTCTCGCCGCGGAGATGACGCCCGATGCCGCCCCCGGCAGCGTCAGCGGGGTCGCCTGCTCCGGGCTGTCGTTCGGTTCGACTTCGACGGTGACTCCCGACTCGGACACCCGAAAGGACATCGGACTGGGGCTTGTGCCGCGCTCGTCGATTGCAGGCACGTGCGCAAGCCCGGGCTCTGCGGGAAACGTCACACTCTGCGTCGATCCCCCACCTCCGATCCACGTTATCAGCGCAGTGCTCCCCGCCTGACCCCCGCAGGGATGCGACGCCGCAGGCCGCGGGAAAGACCCGATGTGAAGTCGGTAGCGCGCGTTCCCCGCCCCACCGAAGGCCGTCTCGCGCGCCACGACGTAATATGTCCCCTCCGCCGGAAGCGTCGCCGTCAGGACCGCATCCTGGCGCAACAGGGGCGAGTCATCCGCAACGACAAGCTCGGTTCCCGACGCGTCCGTCAACGCAATCCGCGGATCAAACAAAACGTCCCCGAGGCGCTGCCCCTCGATCTCGACCGAGACGACCTGCCCCGCCCCGCCGACAAAGGAAAAGACGTCCACGTCTTCCGGTGGAATCGCGCCGTTGATGCAGACCGGCAGGGTCACCGCTTGCGCGGTCTGCAAAGTCTGATTCGGTTCAGTTTCGGAAATCTCCGGCAAAGCGCCGACAGAGAACAAGCGCCCGTTTGAGATGCCCGCCGCCGTCCGCAACCGCAGGAAACGCAACCCCGGTGCGCCATCCGGCGCAAGCCGCAGCGTCGCGCGAGCCGCGCCAGGCTCCACCGCCTCGACCGCAATGCAGGTGACGCCCGGTTCATGACACAACACGTCCAGCGGAGCCTCAAGGCGAGCGCCGCGGAACGTGACCACCACATCCGTCCCTCGCTGACCGCCGCGCGGAAGCACGCTCTCGATCGCGGGTGGGGCCGAGGCGAGACAGACCGGCGCGAAGACCGTCGGGAGCATTAAGAACACCATCCCGCCGCGCCGCGGTCCTGACAACCGCTGAAACCGAGTTGTTTGACGAAGGAACCTGAAATGCACGGCGAATCTCATTGACCCCTCCCCCGTCAATTGCATAAAGTAGCGCGGCGGATTCACCCCGTCAACGCGACGCAGGCTTGTCGCCTGCCGCCGGCAAAGGAGGAACGCGCATGACCGACGTCGGACTCCCCTTGTATCAGCAGGATCCCTGGCACATGCGCGGGGTGACCCGGCGCGAGATGCTTCGCGTCGGGTTCGTCGGCGCTGCGGGGCTGGCGCTGGGGGACTGGTTCGCGCTTCGTGCCGCCGCGGCGGCGCCGGTCGGCGCCGCGCAGAATCCCTCGACGCCGCCGACGCCCCCCTGCGACGGCGTTATTTACATCTTCCTCGAAGGCGGAATGAGCCACATCGACTCCTTCGATCCGAAGCCTTATGCCCCGATCGACATCCGCGGCGAACTCGGCACGATCGGAACCAACGTCGACGGCGTGCAGATTTCCGCGTTGTGGGGACACACCGCCCAGATCGCCGACAAGATCGCGTTCATCCGCTCAATGACCCACGGCGAGGCCGCGCATGAACGCGGCGCGCACAACATGTTGACCGGGTACAAGCCCAGCCCGGCCGTCACGTACCCCAGCCTTGGGTCGGTCGTCTCCTGCGAACTCGGCGTGCGCAACGACCTGCCCCCCTACATCTGCGTCCCGGACGACGGCGGCGGTTTCGGTTTCGCGCACACAGGTTATCTCAGCTCGGCGTTCGGACCCTTCTCGCTCGGCGCCGAGCCCTCGAACCAGCAGTTCGTCGTCCGCGACCTCAGCCTGCCCGGCAACGTGGACGAGACCCGGATGGATCGGCGCAAGGGCATGCTCGCCGCGGTCGACGCCCACTTCCGCAAACTGGAGGACGGCGACGCCCTCGACGCGATGGACGCCTTCTACCAGCGCGCGTACAACCTGATCAGTTCCCCGCGCGCCCGCGAGGCCTTCAACATCGCCGCCGAACCCGACCTCATCCGCGACGCTTACGGGCGCACGCCGATCGGGCAGCGCCTCCTGATGGCGCGGCGCCTGATCGAGGCCGGCGCTCGCTTCGTCACCGTCTTTTCCGGCGGCTGGGACATGCACGTCGACATCCACGGCGGAATGAGGAGCCTCGTGCCCCCGCTGGATCAGGGGTACGCAGCGCTGTTGCGCGATCTTGATCTGCGCGGACTGCTCCCGAAAACGCTGGTCGTCCTCGGCACCGAGTTCGGGCGCACCACGAAGCTCAACAAGGACCGAGGCCGCGATCACTGGCCGAAAGTGTTCAGCATCGCGGTCGCGGGCGGCGGGGTCCGCGGCGGGCAGGTCATCGGCGAGTCCAACGCTTACGCCGCCGAACCGAAGGATCGTCCGGTTTCGCCCGGCGACGTCGCGGCGACGATCTTCACCCAGCTCGGCGTCAATCCCGACAAGGATCTGATGGCGCCGGGGGATCGCCCGATCCGCATCGTCCGCGACGGCCGGCCGATCACGGGCCTGACCTGATCGAAGCGGATTACGCGCGGATTTCCTCAGCCTCCTGCGCTGACCCGTCGGGCAGGCGGATCCGCAGACGCGACACCTTGCGCGCGTCGCCGTCCACGACCTCAAAGGCGATGCCGTCGTGGCGGCACGACTCCCCGACGCCCGGAATCCGTCCCAGCGAGGAGGAAATGAACCCGCCGATCGTCTCGTAGTACTCGCTCTCAGGAATGTCGATCCGCAGCTCCTCGTTGACTTCCTCGATGCTCATCCGCGCGTCTACATCGTACGTGCGCGGGTCGATCTGGACGACCGCGCGCGGCTCGGGCTGCTCATGCTCGTCCGAGATGTCTCCGACCAGCTCCTCGATGATGTCCTCGATCGTGACCAGCCCCGCCGTCCCGCCGTATTCATCAAGCACCACCGCCAGGTGGATCTTCTGCTGCTGAAACTCGTGCAACAGCTCCCGGACGCGCTTCGTTTCCGGCACAAAAAGCGGCGTCCGCAGCCCCGCCCGAAGATCGAAGTCCGGGGCGCCGTCGATCTGAAGAAGATCCTTCGCGTACAACACGCCCACGACGCGGTCGATCGTCTCCTCGTACACCGGAATGCGCGAGTGTCCGTGTTCGCGGATCGTCCGCCGCACGTCCTCCAGCGTCGCGTCCGCCGGAACCGCCACGATGTCGGTCCGCGGCGTCATGATCTCGTTGACGTGCAGGTTGCGCAGCTCGATCACCGACTCGATCATCTCGCGCTCGTCCTGGCTGACCGCGCCCTGGCGCTCCCCCTCGCTGACCACGCCGAGAATCTCACGCTCCACCTCGACGGTCTGACGGCCTTCCTCGTCGCTGACCCCCGCGAGCCGTCGCACCAGCGGGTCGAACATGTCCAGCACCCACAGCAACGGGAACAGCGCGATGCGCACCGCTTGAAGCACGGGAGCGCAGCGCAGAATCAGCGTCTCTCCCGCATAACGCTCGATCCCCGCCGGAATCGCCAGGGCGAAAACCGCGCAAAGCAGGATCGTCACCAGAAACGCCCACGCCGAACGCGTCCGATCCGATCCGAACTGCGTCTCCTCGAGAAAGGCAAGGACGATCAGCGCCAGGACGAGGATCGCCCCGATGCGCAGAAGCCCCGTCGCCTGAAGGAGCTGCTGACGAGCGGCGTACAACCGGCTGAGACGCTCCTCATGCACCGATCCCTCCATCTCGCCCGTGAGGCGCGCCAGCGACGCGCGCAGGGCAAGGTTCGCCGCCGCCGCCAACGTCAGCAGCAGCACGTCCGCCGAACCCCAGAGCATCAATTCCAGCCAGTGAGGCATCTTGTCCTCTCACGGCGACCCCGGCCCCCCGGCCCCCCGGCGTCGCCCGGCTTCTTACGCCGGCCTCCGCGCCCTCGCGCCGCCCAGGACGGAGTCGCCGCGCGCCGTCCCCGGTCCGACGGCGCCGGCAGCCTCGCGATCCTCATCCCCCTTCGGCGCAATCCGCGCCAGTCCGCACGCCTCCAGGGCGTCGTCCGCCCGCGCATGCATGAGGCGGGCCTCGTCCTCCGTGCCGTCATCCCAGCCGAGAAGATGCAGCGCGCCGTGGGCGGCGTACAACGCCAGTTCGACCCCCGGATCATGACCGCGCCGCCGCGCCTCGCGGAGCGCCGTGTCGACCGAGATCACGATCTCGCCCTCGACCTCGCTGCCGCGGTTTTCGGAAAGATCGAAGGACAGAACGTCCGTCGCCCCCTCATGTTGAAGAAAACGCTCGTTCAGATCCGCGATGCATGCGTCGGGCACGAGCGCGACGTGAATTTTCGCCCGCGCGCATCCCTGACGGCGAAGCACTTCGCGCACGACGCGAAGAATCAGCTCCCGCGAAGGCGGATCGCTCGTCGGCGTCGCGCTCAGGCTCAGTTGGTAAGGCGGCTCCTCGTCCATCAATGTCGCTGCCGCATCAAAACTCACACCGCGGCGGGTTTCGGCTGCGGCGGAGCTTCACGACGCCCGCCTCCCTCCCCCGCCTTCGGATACGCCACCCGTCCGTGATAAAGGCTGCACAGCGCCTTGACCAGCGCCTGCTCGACCTTGTGCAGGTCCGCCAGCGTGATTTCGCAGTCGTCGAACTGCCCGTCGTTAAGCCGATCCATCAGGATCGAGTGTACGACGTTCTCGATCCGGCCCGGCGCCGGATCCCGCAGCGACCGCACCGCCCCCTCGACCCCGTCGCACAGCATCAACACCGCCGTCTCACGGGTCCGGGGCTTCGGTCCCGGATACCGGAACTCCGCCTCAGGAACCTCGCGGTCGTGACGTCCCGTCGCAATCGACGGTTGGCGCTCCGCCGCAACGTTGTGAAAGTACCGCACCAGCGTCGTCCCGTGATGCTCGCGGATAAAGGGGATCAACGCGGGCGGCAACCGGTACTCCCGCGCGAGTTCAACCCCGTCCTTCACGTGCGCCAGAATGATCAGAAGACTCATTTTCGGCGCCAGCGTCGAATGAAGATTGATCTGCGCCGCCTGATTCTCCGTGAAATACTCCGGTTTCAGAATCTTCCCCACGTCGTGATACAGCGCGCCGACCGAGGCGAGCAGGTCGTCCGCGCCGATCGCCTGACACGCCTCTTCCGCCAGCTTGCTCACCGTCAGGCTGTGCTGATACGTCCCCGGCGCCTCCCGCGCCAGAAGTTGCAGCAGCGGCTGACGCGAATCCCGCCACTGCATCAGCATCAGCGGCGTGGCCAGCCGGAAAAAACCCTCCGCAAAAGGCAGCACGCCCGACACGAAGAACGCCGCCCCCAGCGAACACGCCGCCCCCCAGCCCGCCGACTGAAGCGCGAACGCCAGCGACTCCCCCCCGATCAGATCCCCGGAAATCCCCGCCAGCGGCGCCGCCACCGCCGTCACCGCCCCGGCCGTCAGGATCCGCGTCCGCGCCCGGATCGCGCTCAATTGAAACGCCATCACGCTCGACGCCGTCGCCATCGTCAGCAGCAACGACAGCGACTCCCGCGCCACCAGCACGACGATCACGCACAGGATGCTCATCGCCCCGATCGCCAGCCGCGACGGGAAAAAAATCGCAAACGCGCTGGCGCATACCAGCGCCGGCGCCAGCGTCAGCTCCCGGTAATCCGGCCACTGCACCGACAGCAATCGCGCGCCGATCAACGTGCAAAGCACCAGCAGCGTGAACGCCCAGCACTTCGTCCGCGACTCCAGCATCCGCGGATGATGCTGCGCCAGGTACATCACCAGCCCGATCGCCACCAGCGCCACCAGCGTCAGACGCCCCCCCGTCTGCAACCGCGCCTCGCTCCGCTCCGCCACGGCGTCCGGCTCCTCCGAACGCAGATATCCCGCCCACGCCTCGCGATGCGCCTCGAGCAGATCCTTCTCCCGCGTCGTCAGCACGCTCGACCGGACGCCCGCCGCGGGAACCACGAACGCCTCCCCGCGCTTGTACGCGAACCGCGCCTCCGGAATGCGCTCCACCGCCAGCGCCATCTCCCGAAGCGTCCGCTCCGACTCATATCGAAGCGTCGGCGCGGACAGCAGTCGCTCCTGAATCAACGCCGTCGCCGCAGGCCGCAGCGGCTCCGACAGACGCGCCGCCGCCGATTCCGAAAGCTTCCGCACCTCCTCCGGCTTCTCCAGCGCCGTCACCTTGTCCAGCGGAACCACGCGGGATTCCTGAGCTTCCGTCGATCCGACGTGGACAAGGATCCAGTCCGCCGTCGAGCGCGGATCACGCGGCTCGCGCGTCACGTCGCGCGCCGTATACGCCGTCAGCAGCGCCGCGCTCAGCGCGTCCAGTTCCGCCTCAATCGCCTCCGACGTCTGCTCCGCCGCGAACGCTTCCACCCGGTCGTACGCCGCGCCATCGACGACCTTCAACGCGGCATCCGCGACACAAAGCTGATCCAGCGACGTTTGTTCCGCCGCCCCCTCAATCAACGCCCGCAGGCTCGCCACGACTCGCTGCCCCGCCGCCGGATCAAACGCATAATGACTCGGCGCGCCTTCCCGCGCTTTCCGCCGCTCGAATTCCGTCGTCGTCGGGTCCGGAATGTCGAAGTCCACCCGGGCCAGAACCGGCGACTGAATGCGCTGTCCCAGCCGGTACGGCAGAGGCTCGGGCCCGTAAAGGCTCACCCCGCAGGCGCCCAGCGTCAGCACCAGCGCAAGCCGCGCCGCGCGACTCGTCACGACGCACAGCCACGCCGGTCCGCGCGCCGGCGCTCCGACGCGCAGCCGCTTGTCAATCTGGATTCGCCGGACCTTCGCCATCGCCCTGCGTTCCCGCGCTCCTTCGGTTCCTGTCCCGATGCTCCGTCGCAACACCCCGGCTCCGCGCCGCTCAACGCTTTCACACGGTCGCGCTTATCCGCGCGGTTGCATCATGTTTCCGTAAGCGTCCACGATCCGCTGCACCAGCGGATGCCGCACAATGTCCACCTCGGTCAACCGCACGATCGCCACCCCCGGAGTCCGATCAAGCCGCTTCACCGCGTCCGTCAGCCCGCTTTGACGGTCCGACTCCAGGTCCACCTGCGTGTCGTCGCCGGTCGCGATCATCTTGCTTCCGTTGCCCAGCCGCGTCAGGAACATCAGCATCTGGCGCACCGTCGCGTTCTGGGCTTCGTCGAGGATGACCGCCGCGTGGTTCAGCGTCCGCCCACGCATGAACGCCAGCGGCACGATCTCGATGATGTCGTTCTTGATGAAGTTCCGAACCTGCTCAAACGGCATCATGTCGTGCATCGCGTCGAAGAGCGGACGCAGGTAGGGATTCACCTTCGCCTGAAGGTCGCCCGGCAGATACCCGAGCTTCTCTCCCGCCTCCACCGCCGGCCGAACCAGCACGATCGACCGGATCAACCCTTCCTTCAGCATCGACACCGCCACCGCCACCGCCAGGTACGTCTTTCCCGTTCCGGCCGGTCCGAAGCAGATCGTCAGGTCATGATTGCGGATTGCATTGACGTACGCCTCCTGTCCGGCGGTTCGAGGCGTGACATGAGCGGACGCCAGATAGACGCGCAACGACGACGAACCCGACTCCGGGCGACGCACGTCCACCCGGCGGATCGCGTCCACCACGTGCTCGTCATCCAGGAGAGGGGAGCTTCGCAGATGCGTCTGAAGCTCTTCAAGAACCGACCGCGCGCGACCCACGGCGTCCGCGTCGCCGCTGATCCGCACATGATCGTCACGGGCGCTGATGCGGACGTCGAACGCCGTGCGGATCCGGCGCAGGTGACGGTCCGCCGGACCGTACAACGCGCCGCGATGACGGGGGTCGCCGATCGTCAACGTCAGCTCAACCGTTTCTGCGTCGCCCATGCTCGTCCGCCGACGCCTCCCTCGACGCCGGCTTTGCCGACTCCTTCAGATGCCGGACAGCCGCCGAAGCCTCACACGGCTCGTCAAAGCACGCCCCACGCCTCCCGCAGCAGGAACCACGCGACCGGCAATGCGCCGCAGGGACTATCCAGCAGGTCAAGTATACCCCCGTAAGTCGGGATATGAGAAGCCGAGTCTTTGACCCCGCCTTCACGTTTAATGCAAGACTCAAATAAATCACCTAACAATGCAAAACACGCGAGAACTGCGCCCAGCACGCCAGCCCGAATAAATCCAAGGCGATCAAACACGCCGAACACCTCGTCAACCAACGCCGCGATCGACTCCGCCTCGCTTTCCCACAGTCCTCCGGCGACGGCCCCCAGCGTGCGAGCCGTGGCCACGAGAGCCAACGCGAACGCTGCGCTTAAAGCCACCCCCCCGATCGTTCCCTCCCACGACTTCGACGGGCTGATCTCCGGAATGAGCTTGTGCCGACCGAGAACGCTTCCGACCAGATAGCCCCCGATGTCAGACCCCTTGATCATCAGGACCACGAACAACAGCGTCCACGCCCCCCGACCGGGGTCCGCATCCCACCCGCACCGCAGTTGAAGACCGAACGACGGAAGAAGCCCCAGATACAGAATCATCAGCAGCGTCGAACCCGCGTCGCGCAGCGTCCGCGACGGATCACGACGACGCACCTGAAGCCACATCGTCCCCGCCGCGGCGAGCCCGAGCAGCACGAGCTGACCGACGATCCCTTCTCGACGCTGCGGCGCGTACCCCAGCCACCCCGTCGGCGCCACCCACGGCTGCAACATCAGCAGGACGATCATCGCGTACGCCCAGCGCGCGTGCGGGCGACACCCCGCCCCAGCCAGGATGCGACGCAACTCCACCGCCGCGACCAGCGTCAACCCGATGAAGGTCAGCGGGATCACGCTCCCGTGACGCACCAGCGCCGCAAGACCCGGCCAGGTGGATTCCGCCTGCGCCGCCGCCGCATCGACCGCTGTCAGGGTGACCAGAAAAAGAATCGCGATCGCGCCGTAGGCGATCCGCTGGGCGGCGTGCGAGGTCATGCCGCGGGGCTCCGCTCAGTCGTAGACCGGCTCATGCGCCGGATCCGTGAAAAGACGCACGTAACTCTCATACCGATCAGGGTGAATTTCGCCCCGCTCAACCGCGGCGCGCACCGCGCAGTCTGACTCATGCACGTGCGTGCAATCCGGGAACCGGCAATTCGGCACAAGTTGGATGAACTCCTCGAAGAAACGCTCAAGCTCATACTTCCCGATCAACGTCACGTCCAGCGTCCGGACCCCCGGAGTGTCCACGATGACGCCGCCGCCGTCGAGAGGAATCCGTCGCGCGTTCGTCGTCGTGTGCCGCCCCTTCCCCCACCGCCGGTCCAGCTCCCCGACGCGCAGACCCAGTCCCGGCTGGATCGCGTTCAGAAGCGCGGTTTTCCCGACCCCGCTTTGACCCACGATGACGGACGATCGCCCGATCAGAACCTCGCGCAGCGCCTCGATCCCGTCGCCGCGAACCGCGCTGGTCGCCAGCGCCGCGTACCCCAGCGCCCGGTAACGCTCGAGGATATCCGCCGCTTCCGGATCCAGGTCCACCTTGTTGAGGCAGACGACGGGGACAATCCTCCCCTTCAGCGCCGCGACGATGTAGCGGTCGATCAAGTGCGGCTTCGGCGGCGGCAGACCCGCGGACACGACAATCACCGCCCGGTCCACGTTGGCCGCCACCGTGTGAAAGCGGTTCATCACGCGCCGCGTCAACTCGCTGGTCCGCGGCTCGACATGTTCGATCAGACCTTCCGCCGGCGCGGACTCGTCGCCCCCCGCCGCCCGGAAAAGCACGCGATCGCCGACCGCCAGCGGACTGCGCGCCTCGATCAGCCGCGTCTTCAGAATGCGGCGCAGACGGCAGCGCCACAACCGCCCGTCCGCCTCGACCTCGTTGAATCCTCCGAGGATCGACAGAACCACCCCGCGGATCAACTCGCCCGACGGTGCGTCGCTGACGATGATCGTCCGCTTGCGGGACAGCGCGCCTTTCGCACGCACCGACTCGATTTTGTGCGCCTCGACGTCGCCGCCTTCCGCCTCCGACGCCTGCTTCGTCCAGTCCTTGACCCGGCCCGGACGGCTTCGGTTGCGCCGGAACGAGACGCGGACCTTGCGGCCTTTCGGCGAGTCAGGCTTGCCCGGCGTCTCGTCGCTCATCCGGTCAACGTTGTCCTACTCACACGGCGTTTCAAACGGCGCCACGCATCCGGCCGGACTCTCGAGCGCCACCGTCACCGGACCCGCGAAACAACAGACCTTCTCCGCCACCCGGTCCCCGCGCACGGTGAACGCGAACGCCCGTCCGTCGAGATTCACCACGACCTCCTGCCCGTTATGATCCTCATTCCGCAACCGCACCTTCAGGCTCACCTGCCCCCGCGCGTTGCACCGCGCCGTCATCTTCTTGACGTCGGCGCACGTGATCGCGCATTCCGGATCCGTCGTGAGGTCGCAGTTCGCCCGCCGCAGCCACGGCAGGATCGCCTCCGAAATCGACCGCTCATGCAGACGCAGCACGATGTTGAACATCCCGCGCGCGCATCCGTGACAGTAACTCATGATCGTTCCGTTGAAGGCATCCGAGCAATCCCCCAGCCCGCACCCGTCGATCACCGGGTTGTGATCGTGCGTGTGAGGCGCGCCGAAGTTGTGCCCGAGCTCATGCGAAACGACAAAAGGATCCCAGTTGTAATTGCTGTGATCGCGCAGCGGATACGGAAAGTACCCCGAAAGCGCCCCGGACAGCCCGTATTCGTATCCCCAGTTGCAAAGCCCCGGCAGATACGCCACCCCCCCGCCGTACCCGGCGCAGAGAATATGCGCGGCGTGCCGCGGGACGTGGCCCATGTTGGCGTTCCAGTAATTCTGAAACTCCCCCAGCCCCCCGCCGGCATAAGGATCGGAGTCGCTTTCCCAGACCCGCAGGAACGAAATCCGCAGACTCGTGTTCACGTCCCGCTTGTAAATCTCGGACACCGCGCCCCACAACGTCAGCGCGTACGCCGCCGACGCCTCTGTATTGCCGCCGAAGATGTTCCCCGTGTACTCCCAGTCCGTCTCGACGGCAATCACCGCCACGCGGCACGGCGGCCGCTCCTCACCCCCGGCCGTCTCCTCTCCTCCCGCATCCGCCGCGCTGACCGACTCCACCCGCTCCGACTCCCCCGCCGAGCAGGTCCAGTCCACCCAGTCAAACGCTCCCTCCGGCGCCGCGTCCGTCCGGTAGATCACCGGCGGCAGCCCCTGACCCGCCGGCCCGCTCGACAACACGTGCATCGCGCCGTCCACGATCACGTATCCGTATTGCGCCTCCTCGGAAAGGCTTAGGAACACGCGACTGTCCGCCTTCCCGATCACCTGGCCCGAATACAGGACCACGTTCGGCATCGCGGCAAGTCGATCCCCTGCGCGGGTTCCGATCACCAGCCTCGCGTCGTCGGTCGTCAGTTGCATCGGCTCCAGCAGAAGCTCCGCGGTGGTCCCGTCTCCCAGCGGAAACGACGACATCACGAACGTCCCCTCGCCGCAGTCGCCGCCCGCGATCTCGCCCGTGAAACGCAAACCAACAAAATCCTCCGCCCCCTGGTCGTCTACGCGGAAAGGCGACGCGACCACGGGCAGAAGACCGGTCGGACCCTCCGCGGCCTTCGCGTCAGAAACCAACACTCCCACCGCGACCGTCGCCGCCGCAACCCATCCCGCCGACCTTCTCCCGATCTTGCGCATGATCCCCCCGTGCATACG
The DNA here is from genome assembly GCA_022072505.1 of Phycisphaerae bacterium. GTDB lineage: Bacteria > Planctomycetota > Phycisphaerae > UBA1845 > UBA1845 > JABWBH01. Next base: position 6,526 of record JAJVHU010000029.1, on the reverse strand, counting down.
ACCCCCCTTTTTTCGTTCCGACCCCCCTCCCCGACATCCAAATCCTACCCGATCAAGCCGTGAAACCGAAATCGCAGCTTCCACGTTCGATCGTTCGCGCCGTGCCTGCATGAACTGCGACGGCCTCCTGCCTGCCTCGCGTCGGAGCGGCTTTACCCCTTGGCGGACGGTCGATAACATGGCCGCGCGGCGACGATGTGACCCGTCGCGCGTCCGCGCCCGTAGCTCAATTGGACAGAGTGGCAGACTTCGAATCTGAAGGTTGGAGGTTCGAGTCCTCCCGGGCGCAATACAGGCATGCTCAACCGTGCGGAACTCCGTCTCGCTCGAATCCGCCGCAGCGATCGTTCGCCGGCGCCTCCTGCGCTGGTATGACCGGCATCGCCGCAACCTCCCCTGGCGACGCAACCCGCCCGACCCTTACGCCACGCTCGTTTCCGAGTTCATGCTCCAGCAGACTCAGGTCAGGACGGTTCTGCCTTATTTCGAGCGGTTCATGCGCCGCTTCCCGACCTTGCGATCCCTGGCGTCCGCGTCGATCGACGACGTTCTCCCCTTCTGGGCGGGACTCGGTTACTACCGCCGCTGTCACCACCTTCATGTCGCGGCATGCGCCATCGTGGATCATCACGGCGGCCGTATCCCGAAAGACGTGGACGCGCTGCGCGCGCTGCCGGGCATCGGGGCATACACGGCCGGCGCGATCGCATCGATCGCCTTCAATGTCGCCGTCCCGGCGGTGGACGGAAACGTCTGCCGAGTTCTTTCCCGTCTTCGCGGCGACGATCCGAAGTCCGCCGGAAGTCGCCCGCGGAATGAAGCTCTCGCCTCTCGACTCGTCGCCCCGCGGCGCCCCGGCGATTTCAATCAGGCCTTGATGGAGCTTGGCGCGTTGGTCTGCTCTCCTCGGTCCCCGGATTGCCCGCGCTGTCCGCTCCGCACTTTGTGCCCCAGCCGGGATCGGAACCCGCCGCATCCGGCTCGGCGAGCGATGTCGCGGATCCGAACCTCGCCCGTTCTCCACCTCGTCGCCCTGGCCGTCTTCCGCAAGGAGCAGACGTTCCTGGTGCGCAGACCCGACCGTGGATTGTGGGCGGGCTTGTACATGTGGCCGACCGAGGAGCCCGCCCCCCGCGCCGACCGCGACGCGGTTGCGCTGGAGCTTTGCCGGCGGCTCCTCCCGCGCGTTGCCGCGATTCCGAACCACGTCGGACACCTGCGACACGTGCTGACGCACCGCCGCGTCCACTTCGACGTGTACGTGGTGCGCGTCAGCGCCGGCGCGCGGCCGACCGTCGCCGGACGCTGGAAACCGCTTCTGACCCGCGCGTCGGATCCGCCCCTCAGCACGGCTCAGCGCAAGCTGGAGGCTTGTCTCGTTTCGCACGGCTCGGCTTGACACTCCGGGCGGCGACCGGTCAATTCGTTGCATGAACGCTCAGCTTCAGCAGCGCGTCGAGGCGGCGAAGGAAGCGCTGGACGCCCACGTCCGCGACATCATCGCCTGGCATTTCGACCCGAAGACCGGCTGTCCCTTCTGGCTCGAGTACGCCGAGCGCCTCGGCTGGGATCCGCGCCAACACGTTCACGCTTACGCGGACCTCGACCTGTTTCCGCCGTTTCAGGATGAGTCGCTGCGCGGCGGACCGGTGCGCCGCTGGGTTCCGAAAGGACTGGCGCACAAGCCCGTCTACGTCTTCGAGACCGGCGGCAGCACCGGCGTGCCCAAGACGCGCATCAACATCGACGACTTCCGCATCGACTACGAGATGTTCAGCGAGACCCTGGACGACCGGTATTTCCCGAAGGGCGCCGACTGGCTCATGCTCGGCCCCTCCGGTCCGCGCCGTCTGCGCCTTGCGGTCGAACACCTCGCGCAGCATCGCGGCGGCATCTGCTTCTGCGTGGATCTCGACCCGCGATGGGTCACGAAGCTCATCAAGTCCGGCCGGATGGACCTGATGCACGAATACAAGGACCACGTCATCCATCAGGCGCTCACGATCCTTCGCGCGCATCCGAACATCCGCTGCATGTTCGCCACGCCGAAACTGCTTGAAGCGCTCTGCGAAAAAATCTCGCTCGTGCAGGCCGGCATCACCGGCGTCTTCTGCGGCGGAACCTCGATGACCGCTCAGTTCCACCGCTTTGCCCGGGAGGAACTGCTCGAAGGCGGACCGGACTGGTGGAAACCGAACCGCGCCCGTCAGGAAGCGGTTCCCCCCGTATTGGGCAGTAGCGGCGAGTCGAATGCGGAATGCAGAATGAAGAATGCTGAATGGCCGACTGGTCCCGAAGACCCTTCAGCATTCCGCATTCTTCATTCTGCATTTCCCATCGACTTCGTCCCCACCTACGGCAACACGCTGATGGGCCTCGCCACGCACAAGCCCTTCGATCCGGACGACCGTTACGCGGTGATCTACCACCCGCCGCATCCGCGCGCGGTGATCGAAGTCGTCGATCCGAAATCCACGGAGAATCCCGACGCCTGGCACGTCGCGCCCGCCGGCGTCGGCGCCAACCCCGGACGCGGCGGCGAGCGTCACCGTCTCGTCGCTTACGGCGAAGTCGGCCGCGTCCGCCTCACCACGCTCACCCGCGAGTTCTTCATGCCCCGCTTCCTCGAACGCGACGAAGCCGTCCGACATCCGCCCTGCGAACGCTACCCCTGGGACGGCGCCGGCGACGTGCGCCCCTTCTCGGGCTTCGCCGTGCCGATCGTCGAGGGAGTGTATTGATGTCACTTTGGTTTGAGTGGGATTCGGGGAAAGCGGCTGGAAATCTCAAGAAACATGGCGTAACGTTTGAGGAGGCGTCGACGGTCCTGGGCGATGCGTTCTCGTTGACGATCGAGGACGAGTTGCACTCACGGGAAGAGAACCGGTTCGTCACCATCGGACGATCGACCGCAAACCGCGTGCTTGTCGTCGTTCACGCGGATCGACGGGAAGCGATTCGATTGATCAGTGCAAGGCCGGCGACGCGGCGTGAGCGAAAGCAGTATGAAAAAGCGATCAAAGAAACCGCTTCGGACGAAACCCCGTGAGTATGACTTCCGCCGCGGCGTCCGCGGCAAGTACGCCGGGAGGTACGCCGAGGGAACGAATACCGTGCTGCTCGATCCGGACGTGGCGGAAGTGTTCAAATCCGGGGAGGCCGTCAACGCAACGTTGCGCCTCTTGATCGGGATCAGCCGAGGTGCGCTTTGATCGGCGACGTGCGCCCCTTCTCGGGATTCGCCGTGCCGATCGTCGAGGGGGTGTATTGAACGGCGGAGAAGGCGTTTGCATGTCCTTCAAAGCGCGTTGGCCAGGACAATACGGCACTGTTATGATGCCGTCGGATGGACGTCTTGCATACGCGGATAATCCGATCATGATCAGTCGCCTGAAAGCTCAATACCGCGGAAAGGTCTTCGTTCCCGCGCAGGCTTGCGATCTCCCTGAAGGAGCGGAGGTGGAGTTGACGATTACCCGCGCCAACGTCGATCCTTCCTCGGTCCTCGCCGATGAGGAGCGCGGACGAGTCCTGGCTCGAGTGGTCGAACGAATGCGGAACAACCCTATACCGGCCGACGCTCCGGTGAGGTTCACGCGCGAAGAGCTTCATGAACGCATTTGACACGAATGTCCTGCTGTACGCGCACGATCCGCGCAACCCTTCCAAGCAAGCGATCGCCGCCGAGTTGATCCAGCGGGAACGCAGCGCCGTGCTGCTCTGGCAGGTCGCGTGCGAGTACCTTTCCGCAAGCCGGAAACTCGTACCCTTGGGTTACCGGTTTGCTGATGCTCAAAAAGACCTCGACGACCTCCGGCTCGCCTGGACCTTGATGCTCCCCACGTGGAGCGTGGTCGAGCGCGCAAGTGATTTGGTGGCGCACTATAGTTTCTCATTCTGGGATGCAATGCTCGTGGCCGCCGGACTGGATGCCAAGGTCGAGACACTGTTTTCCGAAGACCTGACGGCCTATCCTGAGATCGACGGGCTGAGGTTGGTCAACCCCTTTGCGGAACTGGGCGATCGATTCATGCCTCACGGGGAATGAATGACCTGTCGCCTACGGCAAGATCGGCCGCGTCCGCCTCACCACGCTCACCCGCGAGTTCTTCATGCCCCGCTTCCTTGAACGCGACGAGGCCGTCCGACATCCGCCCTGCGAACGCTACCCCTGGGACGGCGCCGGCGACGTGCGCCCCTTCTCGGGATTCGCCGTGCCGATCGTCGAGGAGTGTATTGAGCCGCGGCATGCGGCTGGAGCGATCGAGCCGGCGATGTCTCGGCGCCCGTGGCGATCCCTCACTCGCGTTCTTCTCGCGGCGCCGTATTCGGCTCGCGGCGCATCAGGCGCCCGAACTCCTCGGCGACGCGAACCCAGTCCGTCTCGCCGGTGTAGATGATGCAAGCGGACGCATGACGACGGGAAAGCTCCTGCAAAGCCTCAGCCGGCGTGAAGAACCGCTTTCCCCCCGAATACGGCTGACCGGCGATGCGCACCTGGAGCTTCTCGATCGTGCGGGGTTCCGGGACCGTCTCGTGCATCCGCGCCTCCGCGCCGCGCAGGGCGTCCGCCAGCGGGTTCTCCGCCCACGCGCGGTAACCGGTCAGAAACCGGGACCGCGGCACGGCCTCGAAAACACGGCGCGTCAGCTCCGCCGTGTCCTCGCCCCGTCGCGCGTTCGACGGCGTGTCGAGCAGCACCACGGGCATGTTCCACCAGAACTCCAACCCGGATTCCGCCAGAGGCCGCAGGGCGCCCGATATCCGCGCCGGCGTGTCCGGCGATCGCCCGCCGTGGAACTCGCCCAGCGCGGTTTCGTTTTCGAGCACGACGACGTTGTTCTCCGTGAGCGCGACGATGCGCCGCGCGGCGCGGGCGAGGCGCTCCCACCCCGCCGCCTCGTGAAACGTCGGACGCAGGTCGAAGTGCGTCTTGACCCCTCCGATCAGGTGCAGATTCGCAGGCTTGTCGCGCATCAGCGCCGCGTACACGTCGCCCACCCGCGCGGGAACGGTGGTCACGATCGCCGCATCGGTGACCTTCGCCCACGCTTTCAACCCCTCGCGGGCATGATCCAGCCCCGACACGCCCGGCCTCGACGCGACGTCCTGGTAAGGCAGGTTCATCTCCAGCCACGGAATGATCGTCGGACGCTTCGTCGGTTCGGTTGCGCGAGATGTTGCGACCGGGGTGTCCGCTCTGGGCGTGACGGTCTGCCGGACGGGGAGCGCGGCTGACCCGGAAAGGACGAACGCGACGATGCTAGTCAACGCCTGTCGCATGGCGGAACCATCGTAATGCATCGTACCTCCGCGCGGAACCCGACCACCCGACGCCCCTCACTCCACCAGCCTCACCCGTCGGGCGACCTCCGCGGCGCGGGCCACGTAGCGCGGGACCAGGCCGTCGGCGAGCATCTCGTGAAGGTGAACCACCTGGCGCGGGTGGAAATCGCGCCGCAGATAGAGGCGCGGGTTCGGGACGGACCACTGCGGAACCGGGGCGAGCCGGCCCTCGCTCAGCTCGCGCGCCGCGAGAATCAGCTTCTCAAGCCCGGCGAGGATCGTCTTGCATCCGATCGTGTGCGGACCGTCGTCGGCGGTGATGACCGGGCGGGCGTGGTGCAGGATCGGACCGCTGTCGATCCCCGCGTCGATCAGGTGGACCGTCGCCCCGACGTACTCCGGTTCGTCGTTCAGCAGCGGGTAAAAGTTCGTGGCGGTGCCGCGGTAGTACGGCGACAGCCCCAGGTGCAGATTGATGATCCGCCCGGCGAAAGCGTCCAGCAGCGGCGGCTTCAGGAGGTTCGTGCCGTAAACAAGCAGCGCGTCCGCCCTGGCGTCTTGCAGGAACCGCAGCGTCTCCGCCGAGTTCAGCTCGCCGGGCGCGATCTGCCGCACGGCGCAACAGGCGCTCGCTCCGCGCGACCCGCGCAAATCTCCCGATGCTTCCGCGCAATCCGCGCGGAATGAACCGGTTTCCGCGATCGAATCGGTTTCCGCAGCCGAAACACCGGCCGCTGCCGAACCGGCTGGCACAGCCGAACCGATGACTGCCGCCGAACCGGCTGCCGAGGCCGAACCGATGACCGCAGCCGGACCAGCGGAACTGCGCGGCGCGGCGATCGGTCCTGCGGGCGAACCGTGTTCAATGAACGCGGCGTCATGCCCGAAGTGCCGCTCCTCCTGCCGGGCGCGATCCTCGTAGTGCGCTCGGACGACCTGCCGCTCGTCATCGGTCAGGCCGCCGTCCGCCGCCGTGTCCGCGGGCGCGTACCCCGTCCGCTCATACCCGACCGCAACGACAGGCAGCGCCCGGCGCAGCGCGTTGGCCACGAACCGATGCCGCGTCTCGACGCTGGTGAGGACGGCGAATCGGCATGGTTGCGACGCTGCCATGCTACTGTACTGTTTCATAAAGAATGCATCTTATAAACGCTTGGCGTGTATACCTCTTTGAAGGGAGGATACGCATCATGCGGGTAGCGGTTGTGATTACGCTGAGTGCGGAGGAGCGGAGCGTGTT
>JAJVHU010000049.1:121445-124501 GCA_022072505.1 Phycisphaerae bacterium | reverse complement strand
GCGAACCCGGCGCCGTGGCCATGGCCAGCTTGGTCGCCCATCGACTCAACTACGACTGGGACGCCTTCTGGGCATCCCGCCCGCTGCACCGGGCTGCATAATCGCCACGAAAAATGGGATGCACCCAGGCGCGCCGCTCGCACAACTCGAGACTTGACAGGAGATTCCTCAATGCGCTTGTGCATTCGTCTGGTCTTAGCGCCCGTTCTGCTCGCAGCCCTCCGCGAGGCCTCGGCGGTGTCGGCCTTGAGCACGTCCTCGGCGCAGGACTCCAGCGCGCCCTCAACGCAGCCATCAACGGCGCCTTCTCCGCAGCCCGACGGGCTTCGCGCGTTGGACGGCGAGTGGATCTACGTCGAGGACCGGACCCAGGGCCGCGCCCTCGAGCAGTTAGGCCCCCCCATGAGTTCGAGGTTTTCGATGCGCGCCGAGGAAGGCGCGGTCATCCTGGTCAGCGGTCACGGCTCCGGGCACCGCGATGTGCGGGTCGCGCTCGACGGATCCGTGACGGAGGTATCGGGCGAAGCGGAAGGCGCGTTGGCGCGCTACCGCGGAGCGTGGACGGACGGCGCATTTACTTACGAGACCGAGTTCGTGCGTGCGCCGGGCAAGGCGCCCGAAGGGAGGATCCGAAAGGAGTTCCGAGCGACGGATGACGGACTGCTCGTGCGCGTGACCACGACGAACAACCCATCTGGATCGGTCGGGCTGTACCGTCACTCTCAGGACATCGCGATGCCCACGCCGGCCAAGGCCGCGATCGGCGACTTGACGTGGCTGGCCGGCGCGTGGGTTGGGACGAGGGGGACGGGCGGCGCGATCTCGTTCGAGGAGCGATGGAGCCCACCCAAGGGCGGCGCCATGCTCGCCGTGTCGCGCACCGTCTCGCGCGAGAAGATGTCCGCGTTCGAGTTCCTGCGCATCGTCGAGCGCGACGGCGGGCTGGTCTACATCGCGCAACCCAACGGCGCTTCGCCGACCGAGTTTGTGCTCACCGAACTGGGCAAGACGCGCGCCGTGTTCGACAACCCGCGTCACGACTACCCGAAACGCATTGTGTACGAGCTCTCGGCCGAGGGCGGCCTGAGCGCCACGATCGGCTTCACCAAGGGCGGAACCCCCCGGCGATTCGAGTTCAAACGCGAGGGAAGCTGAATCGCCATTTTCGATTCCGCGGCGCGCCCCGAAGCAGGCGTTCGCGCGGATTAACGCCCGCCGCCCGGCGACGCGGCGTTCCTCGACCCCAACGGGGTTGCGGCGTCGGGATCGCCGCAAACTTAACCGAGCCGCGCCCGTAAGGAAGCGTTCTCCTGAGTCTCCACTTGACTCCGGTGGGCCGCGGCGCGCGACGATCCTCGACCCACCTCGAAACCGGCACGGGGCGCCGTGTTTCTCGCCCACATCGAAGGCGGCACGGCGCGTCGTGTTTCTTCGACCCCTTCAGGATTGAGACAAACGGGATTGAAACACAACAACGGACGTTCGCGCGTGTTCCTTCGGGATTGAGGCGACCTGAGCCTCCAACGGACTCCGGTGTTCGGGGATCGGGATGTCTGTCGTTGTGGCATGCGATCATGCTCGGGAGGGACGGGGATCGGCGCGGCGTTTTTCCTTCCCTTGGGGACTTCTGTCGTCCCTCCGGGACTTCCGGATCCTCGGCGACGGGTTCCCAGTACTGGCGTGCTGGGCTGTTTTCCATCGCCCCTTCCGGGGCTACGGCTCTCGGATGACGTTCGGATGACGCTCGGGGGACGCACGGAGGATGCTCGGATGACGCTCGGGGGGCATGTCATAACCGGAGTCAGGTGGAGATTCAGGAGCGCGCGGAGAAGAAAGGAGATGGGCCGCGTCCACCCTGTTCAGGCGACGCGGCCCGCGGTTTCTCTCGCGGCAAGGTCGGCGCACCCAGAGGTGCGCTCGTCAGCGGCCGCTACATGCTGCGACGGTATCCGGAATCGCGGTCGCGTCCGCCGCGACCGCCGCCGCCTCCCCCGTAACCGCCGCCCCCGCCGCCGTAACCTCCGCCGTAGCCGCCACGACCGCCGCCGCCCCCGCCGGGACGCGACTCGCGCGGCTTGGCTTCGTTCACCGTCAGCGTCCGGCCCTTGAATTCGGAACCGTGCAACGCTTCGATGGCGGCCATCGCCTGATTGTCATCCTCCATCTCCACGAACCCGAACCCTTTGCTCTGTCCGGTGGCGCGGTCGCTGATGACCTCGGCCGACCGGACGGCGCCGTGCTCGCCCAGCAATTGCTGAAGATCCGAGCTGCTGACGGAGTAGTTCAGGTTCCCCACATACAGACGCTTGCCCACAATCAAGACTCCTGCGAAACGGGGCGCAAGGACCCAATCTTTTTCTTTCCGGGCCGACAGGGAAAGTGGCCGACGCTCCGGCCAATAAGGGTGGAAGGGCATTCCAGGCAGTGCGATCGGAATGAACGTTCGAACAGCACGTACTCGCCTCAGGCCACGAACCAACCAACCGGGAGTTTATCGCCCCTTCAGGGCGCTGTACAGCCTTTTTTCCGAAATCGTGAAAGTCTTCGTTGCTGCGGGGCCGGCTGGGGTCGCCAGCCTCGATGAACCGGGACGCGCGGCGGATCGGGCGAGGCGCCGGCCGGTGGGGGAGGGCATCGAGGGAATGCGTCAAAGACGACCCGGCAGACGACATGTTGGGGGAGTCTCAGGCCGGATCCGGGCCCGCCGGGCGCACGGACTCGAGCAGATCAGACAGGTAGGCGCGATCCTCCGCGTTCAGAGGGGCCGCCAGATGCCAGAATCGGAACGTTCCTGAATCCGTCATCGTGCAGGTACACTCGCGCCCGCTGGTCCACTTCAGGAAAAAACGGTCCGTTCCGGGGGGAGGCGTCAGGATGGTCGCAACCTTCGCCTCGGCACAGCGATCCAGAAACCAGGCCTGAAACGCATCAACCCGTTGCGGATCACCGATCCGGACCCAGCCTCCTTCCGGGGCGTCCGCCCTTTGAATCTGAAGATGCGTGATCCGGTCGCCGGAGAAATCAACCGTGACCGGCGCCTCGCGTCGGCAGGAGGG
>JAJVHU010000049.1:0-121345 GCA_022072505.1 Phycisphaerae bacterium | reverse complement strand
CAACCCGTTGCGGATCACCGATCCGGACCCAGCCTCCTTCCGGGGCGTCCGCCCTTTGAATCTGAAGATGCGTGATCCGGTCGCCGGAGAAATCAACCGTGACCGGCGCCTCGCGTCGGCAGGAGGGGACCACGGCGGCAAGCAGGATCAACACAGCGCAACGGTTCATCCGGCGTACATCGGCGGACGGTGCGTCGAAGGTTGAGGGGTTCCCGGACCGACGGACGGGCCTGTGTGCGAAGATCGAGACGTCCGGTTCATTCTTGTGGCCGAGAGCGTAAGCGGGTGCGGACGTCCGCAGATGCGAGGACGTTGCACGCGACGGGACGCAGACCCCGGGTCCGCACTCTGTGCGGAGCGCACCGCGGGCTCCGGGATGGGCGGAGCAGAACTCTGCGGTCCTGCCGGGCGGACCCGCTCCGCAGTCCCGGCGCGTGTTCCAAGGTTGCGACGCTCTCGGCTGGGGCAGCGGAGGCGGCACGGTCTACTCAGACGCCGCCGAGAGGCAGGCGATCCGGGTGGTGTCGTCGATGACCAGGAACGTGAGTTCGCCGTCGGCTTTGCGCAACTTCAGCCGGCCCAGCCAGTACCGGTCGTTCTTGCCGTGGGCGTACCAACTCCCGGTGGGGCGGGACTGCCAGTCTTCCACGAGTCCGACCACCTCGGCTTGATACGTGCCGGCGCGGGTCTGAACCGTTTGAACGACTTTGACGGGAGTTCCGGGGGGGAAATCCGCGGCGAACCTCTCGAGCCTGGATGTCGTCGTGTGCGTCATAGGCGTTGCAAGCGTTTCTTGACTGAGACGCTGTTTCAAAACCGAGCCGCGCCCGTCAGGAAGCGTTCTTTTTCCCGTCCGCACCGGCGGTTTTGCAACAGCGTCTTAAAGGATTTACTCTCGGCGGAAGGAGCCGCAGGCTCACTCACGTTTTTTCCGCAAACGATCGCAGATCCGCAAACTCGGCGAGCGGTGCGGCGTCCCCGGTCCGCCTCTCCCCGCGACGGTTGATCCAGACAAAAGGCAGACCCAGCCGTCGCGCGGGGATCCCGTCATGATAGACGCTCTGCGCGACGTGCAAAAGGCCCTGCGCGCCGCCGTGCATGTCGATCAGGCGGCGGAAGTGTCCCTCGGCGGGTTTGTACGATCGGACGTCCTCGGCGGTGACGAGGAGGTCAAAGCTGAGGTCGATCCGGGCGATCGTGCGTGCGAGGAGGTCGCGGTCCACGTTCGAGAGGATGCCGAGGCGGAACCGGCGGCTCAGCCTCAGGAGCGCGTCCCGGGTGTCCGCGAAGACGGGCCAGTCTCCGACGGAGTCGCCGACGGCGCGGGCCTGCGTGTCGCTGAAAGGGAATCCGAGTCGGGCTGCTGCGCCGAGCGCGGCGTCGCGGACGACGTCGCGGTACCGAAGGTAAGGTCCGGACTCAACCGCCGCCTCCTGCGCCAGGTACGCGTCGAAGAACTCAGGCGGAGGCGGCGTGGCGCCGTGAGCGAGGGCGGCGCGTAATCCGGTTTCCCAGTCGACGAGCGTTCCGTAGCAGTCGAAGGTCAGCGTGTGCGTCCTCGCCAGGATGTCGGAAAGAGCGGCGGTCATCCGAAAATTCGTCCTTTTGTGTCTTGCGGCAACGATCCCGCTGGCACGACTTCGCTCAGCGCGATTGTTGGCGGCGCGGTTGCAGGATAGGTTCATTGTGCATGACCGCACCCTCGGCGACAACCGGCGCTGACGTTCACCCCGCGGGATCTGCGCGCTTCCGCGCCGACGGTCTTGCGGACCGCGCCGCCACGTCAACCGAAGATCGCATCCGCTGTCTCGACGCGATGGCGCGGTCGGCGGAGTCGGTGCGGACGCGGCTCCTGGCGAAGGAGGGGGCGTGGTCGTGGGCCCGGCTGGCGACGTTCCTGGCGGCGCTGACGGCGTGGTATCCGCTGCGGGCGAGCGATCTGCTGGGCCTGGGCGCGTCGGGGTTGTGTTTCGCGGCGTTTTTGATCGTTGCGGGACGGCACCGCGAAGTGCGCCGAAAGCGCGAGGGCGTGGATCGGGAGCTGACGATCCTTGCGGAGTCCCGTCGTCGGCTTCTCGATCCGTTATGCCTGCTGCGGTCCGGCGATCGCCCTGCGGCGCCGGCGGACGCGCCGGCGGCGTCGTCGCTGCTGAAGGACGGGCCTGGCGGGGCGCTGACGGAGCAGGAGTTGGACGATCTCGACGTTTATTCCGGTGCGGCGGGTCTTTTCGGATTGCTCAACCGCGGCTCGACGGCGATCGGGGCGAGGCGGCTCGCGGAAATGATCGAGCGGCCGATGTTGGATCCGGAAGCGTTGCGCCGGCGTCAGACGACGCTTGCGGCGCTGACGGAGGCGCCCGGGGATCGTATCCGCGTGATGGCGGGGCTGGCGGCGCTGCGCGGGCGCGATGAGGCGCTGGAGCGGTTGCTTCCGGCGATCGAGGGGACGAAGGCGCTGTCCGGCGCGGGCGGCGTGGCGGCGCTGCGAATCTGGTCGGGGGTGTCGTTGGTTCTGACGGTGTACCTGTTGTATCGCATCGGAAGCGGGGAATACGCGGTCGGGGGGTGGGTGCTGGCGTTGCTGGTCGTGAACGCGGCGTTGTTTCGGTCTCGAGCCGACGAGTTGCACGAGGCGCTGGGGCCGTGGCGGAGGTCGGGCGCGGCGGCGGAGGGGTTGCTCACGGCGGCGAGGAATGCCGGCGACGCCCTGCCGCGAGGGGGAGAATTGACCGAGGTTTCGGATGCGCTCAAGGCGGCGGCGTCGGACGAGGCGCTCCCTGCGCTTTGTCGGCGGCTGGCGTGGGCGGACGTCGGCGGTCCGATGCACGCCTTCTTCAATCACGGGTTGTTCTACGACCTTCACGTGGCGGCAGGCGTGTTGAAGATCGTTGTGGGTCGGCGAGAGGTTCTCATCCGCGCGATCCGTGCGGCGGGTGATCTTGACGCCTTGTGCGGTCCGGCGGCGCTCGGCTGGGAGCGACCGGGAGCGACGTTTCCGAAAATCAGCGCGGATCGTGAGGTTCGCATTGTGGCGGGGAGGCATCCGCTCGTTGATCCCGCGCGGTGCGTGGCCAACGACGTGGCGCTTGACGTTCGGACGCGCATGCTGCTGATCACCGGGTCCAACATGTCGGGAAAGAGCACGTACCTGCGGATGATCGGCCTGAACACGGTCCTGGCGCATCTCGGGGCGGCGGTGTGCGCGGAGGAGATGAGGCTGTGTCCGGTCCGCCTCGTCACCGACCTGCGCGTGCGCGACAACCTGGCGAAGCATGAGAGTTATTTTCTGGCGGAAGTGCGCCATCTGAAGCGCCTGGTGCTTCCGGAGGAGGGGGAAGCGCCGATCCTGGGGCTGATCGACGAGCCGTTTCGCGGAACCAACTCGGACGAGCAGGCGGCGGCGACGCTGGCGGTGGTCGAACACCTGAAGAAATCCCCTCATTTCTTCGTCATCGCCACGCACGAGCGGCGCGTGACGGAACTGGGCGACGGCGCGACGGCGTGCAACGCGCACTTTCAGGAGAATCTCGACCGGACGGGGATGGTGTTCGACTACCGGCTGCGCTCCGGTCCGGCGGCGACGCGCAACGCGCTGCGTCTGCTGGAGGCGGAGGCATATCCTTCGGAGGTGACGGAGCGGGCGGCGTGGTGGGTCAAGGTCATCGGGGCGTCGTCGTCCGGTGGATCGGGCGTCGAGCGCGGCAAGAACGGCGGGGCGGGGCATGTTGAATGAGGGCGCGGCGACGACGGGCGCGAAGCCGCGCCGCGAGGTCGCGGCGCTCGTCGTCTGCGGCGTGGTTCTGGTGATGCTGCGCCTGATCGGGTTCGGGCTTCCGCTGGAGACGGACGAAGCCAACTACGCCTACATCGGGGCGCGCCTGCTCGCCGGAGACCGGCTTTACGTGGATGTCTGGGATCATCAGCCGCCCGGCGCGTTCATGCTTTTCGGCGCGGCGGGCGCGATCTTCGGCGACCGCGAGGCGACGTACCGGGGGTTGGCGACGGCGGCGTCGCTGGCGTCGCTGGTGAGCGTGTTTCTGATCCTCAGACGTACCGGAGGCGCCGCCACGGCGACGCTGGGGGCGGTTCTCTTCTCACTGGCGAGCAGCGATCCCGGCACTGCCGGAGAAGGCTGCAACCGCGAGGTGTTCATGAACGCCCTGATCCTGGGGGCGTGGACGTTGCTCCTGCGTGGGGGAGGCGAGCCGAGTGTCGGGCGAGTATTTGTCGCGGGTGTTCTGCTGGGGGCGGGGTCGCTGCTGAAGACGGTGGTCGTCGTACACTGGGCGGCGGCGGTGTTGATGATAGCGGTCTGCTCCGGGCCGCGAGGCAAGGTGTTGACGCTGCCGTCGCGGCGCGCGGCGTGGGTCAACGCGGCCGCCTTGGCGGCGGGACCGGCGGCGATCTGGGCGGCAGTGACGGCGTACTTCGCGGTGACGGGGCGGGGTGGTCTTTTTCTCGACGCGGTGTTCGGATTCAACCTCGGATACAGTGATCCGGGCGAGCCGTTTCTGATGCGCTTCGCGCGATTCTTCAATCCTCCGCGTCACCCTCACATCTTCGAAAGCGCGAGAGCGGTCTGGGTGCTGGGCGCGGCGGGCGCGGTCGTTGCGGGAGTGCGGATGTTGCGACGGCGCGCTCACGCAAGAGAGGCGGGCGTCTTTTTACTGGCGGGCGCGGCGTACGTCGCGACGTGCCTGCCGGCGCAGTTCTGGCCTCATTATTACTACCTCATGATCCCGCCGGTAACGATGCTGTCGGCGGTGGTTGCGTCAGACGCCGCCGTGCGGATCGGTCGTCGTGGGCGGGGATTTACGTTGATGGCGCGGGCGCTGCTGGTTCTTCCGGCGGCGTGCCTGGGGTATGCGCAAGCGGAAGCGTACGTGCTTGCGACGCCGCTGAAGATCACGGAGTCGCGGTACAACTCGCGGGACTTCTGGGCGCGGGCACACGGTTTGAAAGTGCGCGCCGTGACGGAACCGGAGGATCGGGTGTTCGTATACGGCAGCGACGCCGGCGTGTATTTTTACGCCGACCGGCGCTGCGCGTCGCGTTACACGATGATCGGGTCGCTGGACGCGCGTTATCCCGGATCGGACGACCGGCGGCGCACGCTGATCGAGGAGCTGCGCCGCAACCGGCCGCGGCTCATTCTGCGCACCGGGGAGGCGATGTTTCCCGAGTTCGACCGGTTGCTTTCGGAGGAATACGAGCGCATCGGCGCCGATCATCACGATCACCGTCCCGGAGAGATCATTCTTCTCGTGTATGCGGATCGGCGGCGGCCGGTGGCGGCAATTGACTGGGAGTGGGACCGATTGCAGGCGGGCCGCTCGAATGAGTGACGGGTCCGGCGAGAACGTTCGCGCTTACATGCCGGGATCGATGAAGAAGCAACGCAAGAGGAAGTCACGGTCTTCAGGAAAGGCTCGGGGTCCGTTGCGGCGGCCGGGCGACGGCGGTTCCCGGACGGGCGGCGTCAGGAGGCCCTCTCGCGCGCCGCGCGTCGTCACGGCGCAGGGGTGCGGCACGACGGATCAATCCGCGCGCGGGTCTGCATCGGGCGTCCTGCCGCGGAAGGGCCTCACCGGTGCGTACGACTCTGCGTTTCACGGCGTGCTGGCCGGCGTCTGCGCGGCGCTGATCCTCAGCGGGACGGGACAGATTCTTGCGGAGGCTGGCGCTGCGCGGACGGCGGTGTGCGGCGGAGGGCTTGCGGCGTGCGCGGTGGGACTGGTGCTGCCGAGGCGGATCGCGCTTCTGATCTCGGCGCGCCGCGAGGTCGAGCCGCCGCCTGCGATCCGGGCGCTGGGGAGCGGGCGGCCGGCGAAGGCTCGCGCGGACGCGACGTTCGGGTGGATGCAGGCCGCGGTACTGGCGGTAACGACGGGTCTGCTGGCTGCGGTCGGTCCTGAGACGGCGTCCGTGGCGGCAAGAATCTGCGACGCGCTGCGGTCGGGGTTTTTGTGGACGGCGGGCAGCGCCGCGACGCGCGACGCCGCGCTGGGTTTTGCGGCGTTCCTGCCGTCGATGCTGGCGCTCGGAGGAACGCTTGCATGCCTCCAGCGACTCACGTTCGTGCAGGGAATGCCTGTGAACCCGCCGGCGTGGGGGCTGGCGGGTGCGGGACTTTGTGCGTTGCTTCCTTTTGTTGACGCGGCGGCGGGGGTCCGGGCGGCTGCGTTGCCGGCGATGGCGCTGGCGTGTCATTGTGTGCTGCGCTCGCAGAGGCCGGGGAGAGGCGTTGCGCGGAGGTTTGTGACTCTCGAAGACGTCGGGGGGACGTCGGGGGCAAGGCGCGGCGGCGTGCTTGATGCGGCGTGCGTGGCGACGGCAGGCGTCGGCACCGGGTTTATGTGGGCTGGGGTGGCGGCAGACGGTGCGATCGCTGCGGATCCCGGAACGTGGGCAGGGGGCGCGAGGACGGCTGGGTTGGGCATCATCGTCTGCATTGCGGCGTTGGGCGCGCATCGAGCGGCGAGGGCGCATCGCGCGTGGGACATGTTCGCGGCGCTGGTTGCCGCGTCCGTCGTGGTCGCCGCCGCACTTATGATCGTCGGACGCCCGGAGGATCGGGCGTTGACGGCCGGATATGCGGCGGCGGGAGTGCTGGGGTTCGCGGGATGGTGCGTCGGCACAACCCGAGTCGCGGACCGCGGCGCCGATCCGCCGCGGGTCCTTCTTGTACAATCGGCGTGGGCGCTGACCGGCGCGGCCGCCGGGCTGGTCTGGGTTGCGGTTTCCGCCGAGGGCGGGCGTTCGTTCGCCCGAGTCGCCGCGGGCATAGGCACCCTCGGAGCCTCCGGCGCAGGGGCGCTGATCCTGCGGTACCGGCGTCGAGGGGCGCTTTCAGCCGGGTTGACCTATCCCTGACCGGCAGAAGATGCGCACGGAGTGCTTCAAGCCCTCGAAAGAACATGCTCTCAGCCTCGCCCTGTATTCGAAGCGCGTCCACCGCTGGGGCTGCGCCGCGCGATCGTCCGATATTCCCTCCACAACGCAATGAGTCGTCATCGCGCCATCTTGAACGTTCGTGCAGAGGGTTCGGTCCGGCAGGAGGACACGCCTGGGGAGTCGCCGAGGCTCCCGGTGGCAGGTCGAGGCTGGCGGCGTGCGGCGGGCGCAGCGGTTGTGTTTGCGGGGCTGATGTGGGTGGCGCCGGCGTTGCCGAAGTCCGCCTCCGCGAAAGCGCGGGAACTCCGGGCGGCGCTGTCGCTCGTGCGCGGGCAGATTGAACTTTACCGACGGCATCACGACGCGTTTCCTCCTCACTCTGGTGATGCGTTCAAGGCGGCGCTGACGCAATACTCCCGTCGGGATCACGCGACATCGGAACAGGAGGACGAGGCGGGAGGATTCGTGTTCGGTCCTTACCTGCTGGCGTTTCCGCGAAACCCCTTTTCGGGGTCGGTGGAGGTTTCCACGGCGCCGTCGTCCCCGCGTCAAGGGTGGTACTACGACCCGCGCACGGGCGAGTTCCGGACGAACGACGGCGAACATGATGAGCTTTAAGTCAGGAAAGGACGCGGACATGCACGAGAATGCGAGGGGCGCGGGTTCGTCGGAGCGCGCTGAGGAAACGAGGGTTCACCGGTGGCTGAAGCGTGGCGCGGCGGCGTTGATCGTCCTGACGATCGCGCGGGTCTGGCTGGGGCCGCCGGGCGACGCGGCGCAAGCCCAGCAATCCGGGGGGAAACCGGTTCCTTTCGACGCCACGGCGCAGCGCAACGACCTGCTGGAGGAAGCCCGCAAGTCGAACCAGATTCTTCTGGGCATCCTCGACACGCTTCGCAACGGGACGTTGCGCGTCGAGGTGCATCCGGCGTCGGACGAGGGTTCGGGATCGACGGGAAAGAAGAAGTAAGTTCACCGGGAGCGGCACATGCGTAACGGACGACGCAGGACGTGGACGGGGGCGCTTCTGATCGCGGGAGCGGGGGGCGTCGCGCCGTGCCCGGGCGCGTTCGCCCAGAGTCTGGACGAACTGCTGGATCAGTATCGGAAGATGACCGGTGGGCAGCCCGCCGCGGAGGAGGACGTCAAGGTCTCGGTGACGGACCGCGGGACGATCGAACTTCACGTGGCGGACGTGCCGCTGACGGCGGTGCTTCAGGCGCTGGCGCAGGGATCGCGCCGGAACATCATCGCGTCGCCCGGGGTGACCGGGACGGTGACGGCGAGCCTTTATGACGTGGATTTCGAGGAGGCGCTGACGGCCGTGCTGAGGCAGAACGGCGCGGGGTTCCGCGTCGAGGGGAACTTCATTTACGTACACACGGCGGACGAGCTCGCGCGGATGATGCTGGCGCCGCCCGAGGGGCGTCTTTTCCACCTGAACTACATCACGCCGACGGACGCTCAGAACGTCATCACTCCGCTGCTGTCGGACGTCGGCAAGGCCGCGATCTCGCCGCCGGTGGCGACCGGACTGTCAGGCAACGCCGAGGACGGCGGCGGGAACAACAACGCGGGGACGGACTACATCTACGTGTTCGATCGTCCGGACCGGCTCGAGGCGGTGGCGTCGGCGCTGGCGCAGGTGGATGTTCGCCCGATGCAGGTGTTGATTGAGGCGACGATCCTTCGAGCGTCGCTGACGAACGACAATGCGCTGGGGATCGACTTCAACGTGGTCGGCGGGGTTGATCTGGAACTGCTGGGGAGCGTGTCGCAGGGGGTGCAGAACATCACCCTGGGACAGCTTCCGGTCGAGCGGTTTGAGTTGTTCAACTCGAACGTGGGGACGGATTTCCGCGGGAACGTGCCGCCGGGGGGCATGACCGTCGGCGTGATCAAGGACCACGTGGCGGTGTTCCTGCGGGCGCTGGAGGACGTGACGGACACGGCGGTGATCGCGAACCCGAAGATGCTCGTGCTCAACAAGCAGAAGGGGCAGTTCATCGTGGGCCGCCGCGACGGATACCTGACGACGACGTTTACGGACTCGGTGGCGACGCAGACGATCGAGTTCCTTGAGACGGGGACGCGCCTGATTTTCCGGCCGTTCATCGGCGATGACGGGTTCATCCGCGTCGAATTGCACCCGGAAGACAGCACAGGCGGCGTGAACAGCCAGGGTCTGCCTTTTGAGCAGACGACCGAGGTGACCAGCAACGTCCTTGTCCGCGACGGTCACACGATCCTGATCGGGGGTCTTTTCCGCGAGCTGAACACGGACAAGCGCTCCCAGGTGCCGGGCATCGGGAACGTTCCCGGACTCGGAGACCTTTTCAAGAGCCGGCAGGACTCGCTGATCCGGGAGGAAGTGATCCTGCTGATGACGGTTCACGTCGTGAAGGATCACGCGGCGTACGCCCGGGCGAGCGACCGGCAGGCGGAAGACATCGAGGGTCTGCGCGTCGGATTGCGCCAGGGCTTAATGTGGATCGGGCGGGAGCGGCTCGCGCAGGATCATTACCGGCGCGCGTTGGAGCATTACGCGCGCGGCGACAACGAGAAAGCGCTGTGGTGGACGAACCTGGCGCTGCACAATTACTCGCGGCTGGCGCCGGCGATGCAATTGAAAGAGCGGATCATCGGTGAACATGCGTGGGATGAAGACAACGTCTCGACCCGGAGTTTCATCTGGCGTCTGCTTCAGGAGGAGTCCGGCGGGCACGAGCCTTATTTCGGGCGGCCTGCTCCGCCGTTTTCTTCGCCGGAACTGAAAGGCGTGGAAGGGATCGAGCCTGCGCCGCCGGATGCGCTGGAGGAGGGATCATGATGAGGTGGAGATGCGCGGCGATCACGGCGGCGGGGATGCTGGTGCTGTCCGGGTGTCGCGGTTCAGGCGCGAGGCAGCCCGGCGCGGAGGTGAACCGGTGGGACCAGGTTCGGGCAAAGATTCAATATCAGGCGGCTCGGCAGCAGTTCGACTCGGGAAAACCGGAGGACGCGGTCCGCAGCGCGGGTCAGGCGCTGGCGCTGGATCCGAAGCTGGCGGATGCGTACGTGCTCCTGGCGCGGGCGCAGCTTGAAGCGCACGACGCGTCCGGGGCGCAGGCGACGGTCGCCGCGGCGCGTGCGGCCGGTCTGGATGCGCCGGCGTTCGACTACCTCGAAGGCGTGGCCAGCGAGCAGCAGGGGGACGCCGTGGCGGCGCTCGCCGCGTACCGTCGGGCGCGGGAGCGTGCGCCGCAGCAGGCGGATTACCTTGCGGCTGAAGTCGAATTGATGGTCGCGCAGGGTGCTCCGGACGCGGCGTTGGAACTGCTTCGCCCGCATGTGTGCGGAGTGGGTCCGGACGCCACGCTGGACGCGCTGGGGGCCCGGCTTGCGGCGCTGACCGGAGACGCCGAACTCGCCGAGCATTGCTTCCGCTCGGCGATCCGAAAGACGAGTCATCCGGGACTTGCGGCGGATTTCGGTCTTTTCCTCATGCGTGAGCGGCGTTACGCGGAAGCGCGGGCGATCCTTGAGCCGCTGACGGCGGAGGTTGCGGGAGAGGCGCCGTCCCTCCTGGTGTGCAATGCGCTGGCGCGCTGTTGTCTGGCGCTCGGCGACGCGGCGGGCGCCTACCGCGTGCTCCTGCCCCGAGTGAGCCGGGGGGGCGCGGATGTTGACACGAAACTGCTTCTCGCGGCGGCGGCGCTGGCGTCGGGGCGACCGAGCGCGGCGCTGAAAGTCTGTCAGGACGTTCTGGAGGAGCAGCCGGGGCATGCTTCGGCGCTGCTGCTTTGCGCGGCCGTCTACCGGCGGCAGGGCAACATCAACGCCGCCCAGTCCTCGCTGGGCGCGATTCCGCCGAGCGCGCCGGAGTTCGGCTGGGCGAAGACTTTCGCGGCGAGTCTGGGCGGTGCGGCCGCGACGGCGGCATCGCTCGACAGCGGGGTTCAGGGCGAGGTGGCGTCCTTCGCGCCATGACGGGCGAGGCACAACGAGAACCGGGCGCTTGCAAATCCGACGTTGACCGCCCGGTCAGCGTGATCTGCACGGTCCGCAATGACGCCGCCGGTCTTGCGCAACTCCTGTCAAGCCTCGACCGGCAGACGCTTCTGCCTTCCGAGATTGTCGTCGTGGACGGCGGCTCCACCGATGACGCGCCGGCATCGGTCCGCAGCGCGGCGTCCCGGCATGAGCGCGTTCGCCTGATCGAGAGAGGCGACCTGAACATCGCGCAGGGGCGAAATCTGGCGATCCGCGAGGCGCGGCATGATCTCATCGCCTGCGCGGATGCCGGGTGCGAGGCGGATCCGCACTGGTTGGAGCGGCTGACCGCGCCGTTGCGGCGCGGGGAGGCGGACGTGGCAGGGGGGTATTACGCGGTCGGCTCGTGCGGCTGGCTTCCGCGCCTGGTCGCGCGACTGTCGCTGCCCGGGATGTTGCGGCCTGTCGATCCTGAGCGGTTCAATCCGAGCGCCCGGTCGCTGGCGTTGACGCGCGAGGCGTGGCGCCGTGCGGGGGGATTCCCGGAGTGGCTGACCACGGCCGAAGACACGTTGTTCGATCTGAAGCTTCGTTCGCTGGAGCCCCCGCTCAGGTACATATTCGTGGGCGATGCGACGGTGACGTGGACGCCGCGAGCGGGTGTTTGCGGGGTTTTTCGGCAGTATGCCGGGTATGCGCGGGGCGAGGGACACCTGGGTCGAGGCAAGGACGGGCATCGTCACCTGACGCTGCGTTATGCGGCGATCGCAATCTGGGCATGCGCTTCAGGGATCTGCGCGGCGCGAGATTTGACGACGTTCGCCGGATGCGCGCTGGTTCTGGCGCTCCTGCTTGCGGCGCGGTTGCATCTCGGCGCTGCAATCCGGTCGGCGCTTCAGGATCGCGACAGACCGGGGGCGTTGCGTTTGATCGCGCGGACAGCGAGAGCCGCGGCCGTCAGCGAGTTGCTGACGGCTGCGCGGTGGTTCGGTTTCCGGCGCGGGCACAGCGAACGACGTCGGAGTCCCGAGCAATATGTCGCGCAATTGAGGCGGTATATGACGGAAGGAGGGGCGTTGAGCGGGAGCGTCGAACACGTTCCGCCCTGGCGCACGGTCAACCTGTCGCCGCCGCCGCGCACGCTGGTCGTCTCGTGGCAGTGGCCGCCGGTCAACCGCGCCTCGGCGAACGTGCTGGCGACCCTCTTCAATGCCGCCTCGCCGGCGAGTTTCCGGGTTCTGACCCGACGCATGTGCAATGACGGGGACGGCGTCCGGGCGCCGCGGCTTGAAACCGAGCGCGTCGCGTGGCCCCTGCCCGACGATCGTCCAGTCCGCTTTCGCACATTTCTGGCCGAACTGCGCACGTTTGTTCGAGTTCTCGCGCGAGCGTGGAGGATGCATCTGACGTGGGATGTGCAGGTCGTGCTTTCCGTGTATCCGACGCGTTACGGGTTGCTTTCGGGCTGGGCGGCGAGCCGGCTGCTCGGCGTGCCTCACGTGGCGTACATGCACGATCTTCTCCGCGAGACGCTTTTGACGAAGTCGCGGTTGAAGCGCGCGTTCTGGTGCGAACTGGACGAGCGGATTCTGCGAGGAAGCCGAGTGATCCTGACGCCGACGCGCGAGCACGCCGAGCATTACGCTCGTCGCGGGCTGGCGAACACGGCGGTTCTGCCGCACACGGTCGACGACGCCGACGCCGAGGAACCGTCGTCAACGTTGGTTTCCCAGCAGGCGGCCGACGTTGCGACGCAAGGATCCCGTCCCTTGCGGCTCGTTTATTCCGGCGCAATTTACGAGCCGCATCTTGATGCCGTCGAGGCGATCATTGAGGCGACGAAGTCCGAACCCGAGATCGAACTGATCTTCCTGACAAAGCCTCAGCCGGCGCTTGCCGGGTTGCGGATGCGCTGGCTTGAGCCTCGACGGATGCGGGCTGCAATCAGGTCGGCGGACGCGGGCGTCGTGGCGCTCGGGTGGCGCACGCCTTATCCCGACGAGATCCGGGTGTGCTTTCCGTCGAAGATCGTCGACTACCTTGGGGCAGGGCGTCCGATCCTCGCGGTCGTGCCGAGAGGTTGCTTCGTGGATCGCTTTGTGCGCGAGACCGGATGCGGCGTTTGTGCGAACGAGCCGACGTGCGACTCGATCCGGGCGGCGTGCCGGGAGCTTCAGGATTCCGCGAAGCGAGCGCGGTTCTCGGAGCGAGCCTGCGCGGCGGCTCGATCCTTGCGCCCCGCGAGATGGATGAGGCGCCTCGAGGATGCGCTTCGACGCGCGACGGGCGTCGCGTGCGGGGGCATTGTGTCGCGGCAGGATGCGGACACTGCCCGGCTCGGTAGCGCGATGAAGCTCGACGAACCTCGGGCAGCGGATTTTATTCCCGCCGGGTTTGCGGATCGGGCGTACGCCGGGCGTCCTTGAGGGGCTTCCTTCCCGCGCCTAAGCTCTCGGTGTGCCACGGATCACGACATCTTCAAGGTCTCGGGCCTCGCGAATCCGGCGCGCCGAGGTCGGAAGGGGCGGCGCGTTTCGTTGCGGCCTTAACGTTGTTCTAACAAGTCTGCTTCCGGTTGCGCTGAACCTGATGCTTCCGGGTTGTCAGCGCAATCCCGGTGCGTCGTCCGGCGGACCTCCGTCCTCATCCGCTTCGACAGCGCCGGCAACCGCGACGGCGCTGGAGGTGGAGGTCGGGGTGGTCCGTCGCGCGGCGATGTCGCTGCGCGTGGAGATCGTCGGGACGCTTCACGCGGCGGACGAGGCGCTGATTTCGACGAAGACGGAAGGGGTTCTGCGGCGCACGTTCGTCGAGGTCGGCGACGAGGTCGATCCGGGCACGCCGCTGGCGCAGGTGGATCGGGTGAGTTATGAGGTGGCGGTTGCGGCGGCGGAAGCGGCGCTGGCGGAGACGCTCGCGAGGCTGGGAACCCCCGACGTGCCTGACGAGACGTTCGACCTGACTGAAGTCAGCGCCGTGCAGCGGGCCTCCGCGCAGCTCGAAAATGCGAAGTACACTTACGAGCGCCTGTCTCGGCTGGGGACGACGGTCGCCGAGCAGGAATTAAATGACGCCGCGGCGCGTTTGCGGGTGACGGAGGCCGACCGGCGCCTGGCGCTGGATGAGGCGGCGGCGCTGGCGGCGACGGCGCAGGAACGCGCCGCGCTCCTGCGCAGCGCGCGCCAGAAGCTGACGGACACGCTGACGCCGGCGCCGCCGCTGCCGACGACGCTGGGACGCGAGGGGGCGCAGCGCTGGGTCGTTGCGGAGCGCCTTGTGACGGAGGGGCAGTACGTCAACGTGGCGCAGCCGTTGTACCGGCTGATCGTGACGGACCCGCTGAAACTTCGCAGTCGTGTTCCTGAGCGTTACGCCGGGGTCGTGCGAGCTGGGCAGGCGGTTGAGTTGGAGACGCTGGGTCGGCGGGCGGCGGTATCCGGAAGGATCACCCGGCTCAGTCCCGATATCGAGACGGCGAGCCGGACGTTCGAAGTCGAAGCGCTGGTCGACAATGACGGCGGGGCGACGAAAGCGGGCACGTTTGCGACGGGCGTGATCGTGGCGGAGGACGAGGCGCCGGTGCTCGTCGTGTCCGCCGAGGCGATCGCGCGGACGGGCGGCGTGACCAAGGTCGCGGTCGTCGAGGACGGGGCGGCGAAGTGGCGCGAAATCCGGTCCGGTCGGGAGTCGAAGCTGGAGGTCGAAGTTCTTTCTGGCGTCGGGGAAGGCGAGCGGGTGATTCTTCGTCCGAACAGCGCGCTGCGGGACGGAATCCGCGTCGTGGAGAAGCAGCGCTGATCACAGGCCGGCGGCGCCGGGCGGCGACATGCAGAAGCTTGCGGAAATCTGTATCCGGCGGCCGGTCTTCGCCGTCATGCTCATCCTCTCGCTGGTGGTGTTCGGCGGCGTCAGTTACTTCAAGCTCGGCGTCGACCGCTTCCCCAACATCGACCTTCCGGTCGTGCGCATCAGCACGTCGCTTCCGGGCGCCGCGCCCGAGGAAGTCGAGACGCAGATTTCGGACATCATCGAGGAGGCCGTCAACACGGCCGAGGGCATCGAGGAATTGCGTTCGATCTCCGGCCAGGGTCAGTCGTTCGTGATCGTGACGTTCCGCCTGGACCGCGACATCGACGCCGCGACGCAGGACGTCCGCGACCGCGTGGCGACGGCGCTGCGCCGCCTGCCGGAGGACACGGACCCGCCGATCATTTCGAAGTCAGACAACGAGTCGACGCCGGTGCTGAGCATGGCGCTGTCGGGTCCGCTGGGCCCGCGCGAGTTGACGGACCTGGCGGAGCGCGTTGTCAAGCGGCGGATTGAGCGGTCAAAAGGCGTGGGACAGGTGGACGTCAGCGGCGGGCTGGACCGGACGATCAATGTCTGGGTGAGCGCCGACCGGCTGGCGGCGTATCAACTGCCGGTCACGGCGGTTCGAGACGCGATCATCCGTCAGAACACCGATGTGCCGGGGGGCTTCATCACGGATCCGGCACGGGAGCGGACCCTCCGGACGCTCGGGCGGATCCTCGATCCGGCGAGTTTCAACGACATCGTGGTCGAGACGCGCGGCGACGCGCCGATCCGCCTGTGCGACGTCGCGGTGGTCGAGGACGGCACGCGCGAGGAACGTTCCGCGTCGCTGCTGAACGGCCTGCCCACGGTGACGCTCGACGTGCTGCGACAGTCGGGCGCCAACACGATCGAGACGATCGAGGCGGTCAAGGCGAACCTGGCGCGGGTGACGGAGGAGCTTCCGCCGGGGGTGCGGATCGACGTGATCGCCGATCAGTCGCGGTACATTTACGCGGCGTTGCACGAGATCAACGTGCATCTGATCGTCGGCAGCGCGCTGGCGTCGCTGGTGGTGCTCGTGTTCATGCGCAACTGGCGCTCGACGATCATCGCCGCGGTGGCGATCCCGACGTCGGTCATCGCCACGTTCGGCGTGATGTGGGCCCTGGATTTCACGCTGAACAGCGTGACGATGCTCGGGCTGGTGTTGATGGTCGGGATCGTCATTGACGACGCGATCGTGGTGCTCGAGAACATCTTCCGGTTCATCGAGGAGAAGGGGATGGCGCCCTTCGACGCGGCGCGGGAGGCGACGCGCGAGATCGGGCTGGCGGTGCTGGCGACGACGCTGAGTCTCGTCGTGATTTTCGTGCCCGTGTCGTTCATGTCCGGGATCTCCGGGCGATTCCTTTCTCAGTTCGGGATCACCGCGGCTGCGGCCGTGCTGGTGAGCCTGCTTGTATCCTTCACCCTCACGCCGATGATGAGCGCGCGTCTGCTGCGTCCGGTTGCGTCGGTCAGCGGGGAGACAAAGTCAAGGCGCGGGTTCTATCACGGGATTGAAGCGGCTTACGCGGCGTCGCTGCGCGGCGCGATGCGCTTCCGCGTTCCGGTGCTCGTGCTGGCGGGCGGCGTGATCGCCTCCGCCGTCCCGCTGTACCGGCACGTGCGGCAGGAATACGTTCCGTCGAACATCGATGAGGCCGAGTTCCGGGTGAACGTCAACGCCCCCGAAGGCACGAGCTTCGCCGCGATGCGGGCCTTGATGGAGCAGATCGATGCCGACCTTCGCGCGACGCCCGGCGTCACGCTGGTGCAGTCCAACGCGGGAAGCGGTTTTCTCGGCGGCGTGAATCAGGGGCGGGCCTACGTGCAGATCGAGCCGCACGACGAACGCGTGTTCTCGCTCGGACGGTTGTGGCGCGCGACGCTGGCGGGAGACCCGATGTCGGCGTTCCGCGGGAATTACTCGCAACGGGACGTGATGCAGCTCGTACGAACCCGGTTGCGGGCGTACCCGCAGGTGCGGGCGGGTGTGCGCAACGATTTCTCGCTGAACCTGGGCGGGGGGCCCTTTGAGATCGATTTCGCCGTCCGCGGGGCGGAGCTCGATCCGCTGCTGAAGTACGCGGAGGAACTTAAGACGCGTGCCGAGGCCGTCGGCGGGTTTACCGATCTGGACACGTCGCTGCGCCTCGACAAGCCGGAGATCCGCGTCGAGGTGGATCGCCGGCGGGCCGCCGATCTTGGCGTGGATCCGCAGGACATCGCTTCGGCGCTTCGGACGCTGGTCGGCGGGGATAACGAGGTTTCCCGCTTCCGCGACCCGCTGGTGAACGAAGACTACGACGTGCAGTTGCGGCTGATCGAGACGGACCGGAACGCGGTCGAACTGCTGAACCGCATTTACGTCGCCGGCGGGGGGGGGCGACTTGTCCGACTGGACAGCGTGGCGACGTTGACCCCGTCGCTGGCGCCGTCACGGATCGACCGGCTGGACCGTCAG
Organism: Phycisphaerae bacterium; assembly: GCA_022072505.1. Taxonomy (GTDB): domain Bacteria; phylum Planctomycetota; class Phycisphaerae; order UBA1845; family UBA1845; genus JABWBH01. The sequence continues at coordinate 104,178 of JAJVHU010000049.1, read as the reverse complement.
CGCCAGGTGAGTCTGCGCGGCGGCGTCGCGCCGGGCTACGCGCTGGCTGACCGGATCGCGGTGTTGCGCGAGGAATCCGCGAAACTGGGGATGCCGCCCGGATACTCGACGCTGGTGTCGGGGCGCGGACGCGAGCTGGAGCGTACTTACGGCGAGTTCGCCCTGGCGTTTCTTTTGTCGATCGTCTTCATGTACATGGTGCTCGCGGCCCAGCTCGAGAGCGTCCTGCATCCGATCACGATCATGCTGTCCCTGCCGCTGGCGCTGCCCTTCGGATTGTTCTCGCTCTGGGTGACGTCCGACACCTTGAACATGTACTCCGCCCTGGGGTTGCTGGTGTTGTTCGGCATCGTCAAGAAGAACTCGATCCTGCAGATCAACCACATCGACCAGTTGCGCGAGGAGGGGGTTGACCGGGCCGAGGCGATCCTTCAGGGCAGCCGGGACCGCCTGCGACCGATCCTGATGACGACGCTGTCGTTCGTCGCCGGGATGCTTCCGCTGGCGCTGGGGACGGGGCCGGGCGCGGAGGAGCGACGGACGATCGCCATCGTCATCATCGGCGGGCAGACGCTCTCGCTGGTGCTGACGCTGCTGGTCACGCCGGTGGCGTACGCGGCGCTGGAGGATGCGGTGGCGGCGGTCCGGCGCGGATTCGGAAGCGCCCGCTCGATCCCGTCGCGCGCCGGGAAGATCGCCGCGGACGCGCCGGCCGCGGATTCCGGATCGTAGACGTCCGTCAGCGTGGAAGCGCGCGGTGGGTTCTACGTCGCCCAGCGCGGTTTGCGCTTCTCGATGAACGCCTTCATGCCCTCGTGCCCGTCGGCGTGATCGAGGAAGCACTCGGCGAACGCGGTCAGGTCGTCGCCGTCGCGCAAGGCGCGCTTTGCGGACGCCACGGCCTGCGGGCCGGCCGCAAGGAACACCTTCGAGAACGCCTCAACGCGATGATGAAGGTCTTCGACCGAGTTGACGGCTTCGTCCACCAGTCCGAGCGTCGCCGCGTCCTCGGCCTTGATCGCCTCGCCGGAGAAGATCAGCCGCCGCGCCTTCGCCGGGCCGACCAGCGCCGTGAGGCGGTGCGGCCCTTTCCACCCGGGGATCAGCCCGAGCGTGACCTCCGGCAGACCGACGCGCGCCGTGCGCACCGCGAGGCGGAAGTCGCACGCCAGCGCCAACTCCAGCCCGCCGCCCATCGCCGCGCCGTTCAGCGCCGCCACCGTGACGCAAGGCAGCGCCGCGATCGCGTCGAACGCGTCCGCCCCGAGTTGTCCGTGCCGCCGGGCCGCCGCCGCGTCGAACGCCGACATCTCCTTGATGTCCGCGCCCGCCAGGAACACCTTGCCCTCGCCGGTGAAGACGCAGACGCGGACGCCGGCGTCCTGTCCGACCCGTCGGACCGCCTCGTCCAGATGATGCAGCGTCGCGGAGGACAGAACGTTCACCCCGCTTTCGGCGGTGAAGGTCAGCGTCGTGATCGGGCCGGTCGAACTCGTCTTTATCTGGGTTTCGCTCATGTGGATCCTCGCCGCAACCGCCGCGCCGTCGTAGCATGACGCGGGGAATTTTCCGGCGCGGCGACGCAAAGACGCCGCTTGCCTGTCCGAAGCTTACTCCCGTGAAAACGCCGCGTCGAACGCGCGTCCGGAGGGCGCGAACTGAAGCCGGCGCACGAACGCGACCGCCTCCCGCGCCCCGTGCTCGCGGTCCATCTCGCCGTCCTCCCACTCCACCGAGAGAGGACCGGCGTACCCGACGTGATTCAGCGCCCGGAGGATCGACTCGAAGTCGATCCGACCGCGACCGGGGGAGCGGAAGTCCCAGTACCGGTCCGGGTGGCCGAAATCCGCGTGGCCTCCGAAGACGCCGATCGCTTTCGGGGTCGGCGACCACCAGACGTCTTTGACGTGCATATGAAAGATCCGGTCGCCGAAGCGGCGGATGAACGCGATATAATCCACGCCCTGGTACGCGAAGTGCGACGGATCGTAATTGAATCCGAACCGCGGATGACGCCCGAGCGCCTCCAGCGCCCGCGCCGCGGACACCAGGTCGAACGCGATCTCCGTCGGGTGGACCTCCAGCGCGAAGTCCACGTCGCACTGATCAAACGCTTCAAGGATCGGCCGCCAGCGGCGAGCGAAATCGGCAAACCCCTCGTCAATCTGCCCCGGCAGATTCGGGGGGAACGAATACACAAGGGGCCAGATGCTGCTGCCGGTGAACCCGTTGACGACGACCCGCTTCAGATTCCGACGGACGCCCTCCGGCGCAAGATTGAAAAACCGGCGAGCCGCCCGCGCCGTGTCGGTCATCTCCGCAGCCGCCCGGCGCCGGACTCCTTCCGGGTCGCCGTCTCCCCAGATCCGCGCGGGCAGGATGCCCTTGTGGCGCTCGTCGATCCGGTCGCAGACGGCCTGCCCGACGAGATGCGAACTGACGGCGTAGCATGCGAGGCGATGCTTCTGGAGCGTCGCCCAGTGATGCCGGCAGTAGTCGTCGCTGTCCTTCGCCTTGCCGACGTCGAAATGATCCCCCCAGCAGGCGAGTTCGACGCCGTCGTACCCGAAGGCGGCGGCTTTCTCGCACATGACCTCAAACGGCAGATCGGCCCACTGTCCCGTGAAAAGCGTGACCGGACGAGACGACATCGATGTTCCTCCCCGCGAAAAAGACGCCGCGCAGTCTAACGCGGGAAGGCGTTTTCAACCACCGGATGCCCTCGCCGACCGACGACGCGGCCGCGGTCGGACCGCCTGGCGAGAGGATCGCCGCAAACATTTTAAGACGGCCGATCGGGGTCTTGCTTAAGGGCCGCAAGGACGGCCTGCACCAACTCCTCCGGCACGTCGGTCGGGACGGGATCCTCGGCGCCGCAGCAGCAGTCCCGGGCGGCCCGGATCGTAAAGCGGTAGCTGTCGATGTAATCCACGCACTCCGGGCACAGGTGAAGATGCGCGCTGATCTCCGCGCGCTGCTCGGGGGTGAGACCTCCTTCGAGATAAGCGTCGAGGATGTCAATGAATTCCTTGCAGGTCACGCGTCCGATCCTCCTCCGAAATGAGGCTCCAGCAACGTCCTCAGCGCCAGCCTTGCCCGGTGAAGCCGGGCCTTGACGGCGTTGTCGTTGATCCCCAGCAGCGTCGCCGTCTCGCCCGTGTCGAATCCGTCAATGTCGCGGAGCATCAGCACGGTGCGGTGGATCTCGGGAAGCTGGTCGAGGGCCTCGCGCACTTTCCGACGCGCTTCCTCCTGCTCAAGGCGGGATTCCCGCGACTCCACCCAAGGCAGGCCCGGCGCTTCGCGATGCCCGTCGGACCGGAACCGCGGGAGCAGATCCTCGAGCGAGGTCTCGCGTTCGAGGCGCCGTTTCCTGCGCAGCAGACCCAGCGCGGCGTTCACGGTGATCCGGTGCAACCACGTTCCCAGTCCGGCCTCGCCCTGAAACCCCGGAAGTGCGCGGTGCGCCGAGACGAACGCATCCTGCACGGCGACCTCGGCGTCATCTTCCCGCCGCAGATATCGACGGGCGACGGCGAGCATGCGCGGGGCGTGCTCGCGGACGAGGCGCTCGAACGCAGCCGGATCGCCGGCGCGCAGCGCCGTCAACGGCGCTCCTTCTTCTGAGCGGACCTCCGTCTTCCCCCGAAGGTCCGAATTCTCCGCGTTCATGCATGACAACGTATCAAGCATGCTCCGTGTCGTTCAACTTTCCGCGCTGACTCCGCCGATCATGACGAATCCGACGTAGTCCGCGGTCCCCTGTCGCTTTACAATGTCCGCATGTCGTCGCAATCCACCCACCGGCGCGACGGGGCGCTTGCCGTCGCTCTGGTCGTCATCACGGCCCTCGCGGCAGCGCCGCGGCTGCCGGATCTCGCCCGGCGGCCGATGCACGGGGACGAAGCCGTCCACGCCGTCAAGCTCTGGGATCTGCACACGACGGGAACCTACCGTTACGACCCTCACGAGTATCACGGACCGACGCTTTACTACCTGACGCTGCCGGTCATCCGGTTTTGCGGCGTCCGCAGCTTCGCCGAGCTTTCGGAAGCCCACCTGCGCCTTGTGACGGTCGTCTTCGGGTTCGGGCTGATTCCGCTGTTGTGGCTTGTCCGAGACGGACTCGGGCGCGCCGGCGTCGTCGTTTCGGCCCTCCTGACGGCGGTCTCGCCTGCGATGACTTTTTACAGCCGGTACTACATTCAGGAGACGCTGCTGGTCTTCTTCACCTTTCTGATGCTGGCGGCGGGCTGGCGTTACTCGGTTTCGAGGAAAATCGGCTGGGCGGCGGCGGCCGGGGTCAGCGCCGGTCTGGCACATGCGACAAAAGAGACCTGCGTCATCGCGTTCGCGTGCGCAGCGGCGGCGTGGGTGTGTCTGCGCTGGGGAGGCGGAAAGCGCGAGACCGGTCCCGGAGCGAAGTCGCGGCGCGACGACGCGATCCGATCGAAGCGCGGCGTCCGGCTTGCTCTTCCGGTTGCTTTCGTCTGCGGCGCGGCCGTCTCCGTCGCGTTCTACTCCGCGTTCTTCACGCATGCGCGCGGTCCCGCCGACTCGGTCCTGACTTACGCGACCTACCTCGACCGGGCCGGCAACTACGGCCTGCACGATCATCCGTGGTGGACTTATCTGCAGATTCTCGCGTACACGCACTGGGGACCGGGTCCGGCGTGGTCAGAAGGCGCGATCCTGGCGTTGTTCGGGATCGGACCGGCGTACGCCTTCCTCAGGAACGGACCGGAGGCGGATGCGGCGGCGCAGGCCCGTCAGACCTTCGGTCGTTACGTCGTCTTGTACGCGAGCATGATGATCGTCGTGTACTCCGCGATCCCTTACAAAACGCCGTGGTGCATGCTCGGGTTCCTTCATGCGGCGATCCTTGTCGGGGGGTTCGGATTCAACCGCGTTCTGACGGCGGCGGGGCGCCCGGCGTTGAAGGCCCTTGCGGTGGCGTTGTTCGTCGCCGCGACCGGACATCTTGCGCGTCAGGCGTCGTTGCTTACCGGTCCGCGCTTCGAGTCCGACCGACGCAATCCCTACGTCTACGCGCATCCGGTCGGAGGCGTTCTGCGCATGACGAGCTACCTCGAAGCGCTGGCGGAGGCGCACCCGCAGGGTCGATCCCTGCGGATCGACGTGGTTTCGCCGGACGCGGATTACTGGCCTTTGCCGTGGTATCTTCGTTCCTGTGAAGGCGTTGCATACTGGGACGCCCCGCCGGAGGAGCTTGCGCCGGTGGTCGTCGCGAACACGATCTTGACGGAAGAGACGCTGAAGCGCCTCGGCGACGGCCGTCACGTCAGTTACTACGGGTTCCGCCCCGACGTCGTCATGCTGGTCAGCGTCGAGCGCTCCGTTTTTGATCAGTTCGCCGCGCGGCAGCGGGCGCCGGCGCCGTCCGCGCCTTGAGTTCGCCCCGCGGAGGGTTCAGCATGAACGAAAGCCGGCTGACCTGGCCGAACCGGATTTCGATCGCCCGCATCTGCCTTGTGCCGGTCTGGGTGCTGTGTCTGCTGAATATGAACCACGCGTGGCCCGGCGCTCGGCGTGCGGCGCTGGCGCTCTACCTCGTGATGGCGGCGAGCGACGCGCTGGACGGGTTTCTCGCCCGGCGCTGGCGCCAGCAGTCCGCGCTCGGGGCCTTCCTCGATCCTCTGGCGGACAAGCTCCTGACGACGTGCGCGGTGATCCTCCTCGCGGTCGAGGCGACGGCGGTGCCCGGGGCTCGCCTGCCGAGCTGGGTTCCGGTGATCGCCCTGGGGAAGGACGTCCTGACCGTCCTCGGCTTTGCGCTGGTGTACCTGGCGACCCAGCGGACGCTGATCCGCCCGCGTGTTTTGGGGAAGGTCTCGACGCTGGTACAATCGGTGATGGTGGCGGCGACGCTGCTGACGCCGGACCTGCCGGGCTGGTGGCGCGGCGTGGTTGAGGCGTCGTGGGCGGCGGCGAGCGGCGCGGCGATCCTGGCGTGGCTGGATTACCTGCGGCTCGGGATTCGCTTTGTTTCCGAGGTCCACGCCGCGGGTGAAGCGGGTCGCGGGTCGAGCGGACCTTCGTGACCGAGGCGCCTCGTCGCCGCGCCGCTGCGGGATGCACACATGAGCACGACAACCTTCGCACCGATCGAGCAGGCGCTGGACGACCTCCGCGCGGGGCGCATGATCATTCTCGTGGACGACGAGGACCGCGAGAACGAAGGCGACCTCGTCGTCGCCGCGGAGCAGGTCACGCCCGAGATCATCAACTTCATGCTGCGCCACGCCCGCGGCGTCCTGTGTCTGTCGATGACCGCGGAGCGCTGCCGCCAGCTTCACCTTCCCTTGCAGACGCCCGAGAACACGACCCGCCACGGGACCGCTTTCACCGTCACGATCGACGCGCATTCCCGCTTCGGCGTCACCACCGGCGTCTCGACGCACGACCGCGCCGCGACGATCCGCGCCGCCACGGCGGACCGCGCCGAACCGGGCGACCTGGTGCGGCCCGGTCATATCAACCCCCTGATGGCGGTCGACGGCGGCGTGCTGGTGCGGGCGGGGCAGACGGAGGGGTCGGTGGACTTGTGCCGGATCGCAGGAATGAAGCCCGCCGCCGTTATCATCGAGATCCTCAACGAGGACGGATCGATGGCGCGGCGGCCGCAGCTTGAAGCTCTGGCGCGTGAGCACGGACTGCGCATGTACACCGTCGCCGACCTCATCGAATACCGGATGAAGAACGAGCGGTTCGTGACCCGCGGGCAGACCGTCCGGATGCCCACGCGGTTCGGGGAGTTCACGCTCATTTCGTTCGCCACGCCGGTGGACCGCGAGCCGCATCTGGCGCTGTGCTGCGGAGGCGTGGGGGAACCGGGTCCGGACGGCGAGGCGATCCCTCATCCGGACCCGGTGCTCGTCCGCGTCGAGTCGGAGTGCCTCACCGGGCACGTCTTTCACTCCGCGCGGTGCGACTGCGGCGACCAACTCGAAACCGCGATGCAGCTCATTCAGCGCGAGGGCAAAGGCGCGCTCATCTACCTGCGTCAGGAGGGGCGGGCGATCGGGCTGCACAACAAGCTGCGCGCGTACACGCTTCAGGATCAGGGGCTGGACACCGTCGAGGCCAACGAGGCGCTCGGACTTCCGCCGGACCGCCGCGACTACGGCGTCGGGGCGCAGATCTGCCGCGACCTGGGGCTGCGCCAGCTCCGCATTCTCACGAACAATCCGAAGAAAATCAGCCGGCTCGAGGTTTACGGGCTTCGCATCGCGGAGCAGATTCCGATCCAGGTTCCCGCGAATCCGCACAACGCCGCCTACCTGAAGACCAAGAAGGACAAGCTCGGACACATGCTCGCGCTGTGACGCGCGCCGCGGGGCGGGCGCACCGGCGATCGCGGACTCCGCGCGATCTTGCCGACGCCGCCGATCTCCGGAGAATCAGGCGCATGTCGGATACGGCCTTTGTGCTCATCACCACGCCCGACGTCTTAACGGGGCAAGCGCTGACGCAGGCCCTTCAGAAGGGGAACCCGCCGTTCCGCCTCGCCACGAGTCTCGTCGAGACCGGCGCGGAAGCGGTGGGCAGTCTGAAGGTCCGCGCGCCGGACGTCATCGTCATCGACTTTGCGCTGACCGGCGACGTGGACGCGCCGAAGCTGCTGCGCGAGTCGCTGCGCCTGACGCCGCATGCCCAGGTCGTCATCCTCGCCCGCGACGGGGCGCAGGATCGCCTCCGCAAGGCGTTGGGCGACGACCGTCGGTCGCGCCCGGACGCGGCGGACGACGGCGTTTATGAATGCCTCGTCGATCCGCCGTCGATCGACGTCGTCGCGGACGTCGTCGAGCGCGCGGCGCGGCAGGCGCTGGCGACCCGCGAGGCACAGAGGCTCCGCGAGCAGGCCGACCGGGCGTTCGACTTCGAGGGGCTGGTCGGCGTCAGCGAGGCGATGCTGAAGGTCATCAAGCGGGCCCGGAAGCTCGCCGGAAGCAAATGCACCGTCCTGATCACCGGCGAGACGGGCACCGGAAAGGAGCTGCTCGCGCAGGCGATCCACGCGTCATCGCCCCGCGCCGGCAGGCCCTTCAAACCGCTCAATTGCGCCGCCGTCAGCGAGACCCTGCTGGAAAGCGAGCTTTTCGGCCACGTCAAGGGCGCCTTCACCGGCGCGATCGCCGACCGCAAGGGCTACCTCGTCGCCGCCGACGGCGGAACGATGTTCCTCGACGAGATCGGCGACATGCCGCTGCCGATGCAGGCGAAGCTCCTTCGCGCGCTCGAAAACGGCGAGGTCATCCCGGTCGGCAGCAACGAGGCGATCCACGTCGACGTCCGCTTCGTCGCCGCGACCAACCGCGACCTTCAGGAGTTCGTCCGGCTGGGCAAGTTCCGGGAGGATCTCTTCTTCCGCCTGCATGCCTTCGGAGCGCTCAACATCCCGCCGCTGCGCGCCCGCCCCGAGGACATTCCCGTCCTGACCGACCGCTTCATCGCCCGCGTCAACCGCGAGAACGCCCTGTCGATCCAGGGAGTCGCGCCTGACGCGCTGCGGAAGCTCATGCGCTACAGTTGGCCGGGCAACATCCGCGAGCTTCGCAACATGATCGAGCGCATGTGCCTCGAATCCGAAGGCGACGTGCTCGGCGTGGAGGATCTGCCCGAGTCGCTTCAGGGCACGACGGAGATCGTTCCGGCGAACGTCCCCAGCCTCGCGGGCCTGACGCTCGCCGACGTTGAAAAGATGATGATCCTCAGCACGCTGCGCCGCAACCAGGGCAACCGCGAGCAGACCGCCCGCGAACTGGGCATCAGCATCCGCACGCTCTACCGCAAGCTCAAGGAATACGGCATGACATGAAGGCCGGGGTTCCGCACCGGCTTGCGAACGCGCGGCGCGCAGCCTATCCTTGTGCGGAGACATGCGGGCAGAGAACCGAACGGGGGAGAGTGGGATGAACACTCGGAGGCGGATCGGCCGGGGAAAGACGCAGGCGCCGGTCTTCTGCGGCGCGCTTCTGTTGTGCCTGCCCGCGTGCAATCTTCTTCTTCCGGCGGCGTTCGTCGGCGAGCATCGGACGAAGGTGCTCGCGGAGTTCGACAAGCTGCCGAACTCGCGGGTGGCGGTGGTGGTCTGGGCGCCGGCTTCGACGCGGTTCGACTACCCGCAGATCGGCTTCGAACTCGGGGCGCACATCACGGAGCTGCTCGGGACGAACCTCACCACGAAAGAGACGACGATCGACCTCGTCGATCCGCGGGACGTGGCGGATTTTCTTCAGAAGGAGCCTTCCGCCGCGAACAACCCGATGAAAGTGGGCGAGGAGTTCAAGACGGACTACGTCGTCTTCGTCGAGATTCACCGCTTTCAGGTGCGCGATCCGGACGCGCCGGAGCTGCTGCGTCCGGCGATCGACGGCGGCGTCTCCGTGTACGACGTGCGCGCCCCGTCCGACGAGCGTCCGCGGTATGAGCTCGCCCCCGTCGAGGTCGAGTACAACGACGGAAAACCGGTCCTCCTGACCGCGACGAACTCCTACGCCGTGCGGGACATGATCTACCGGATGTTCGCCGAGCAGGCGGCGCGCAAGTTTTATGAGCATTCGATCGAGATGTAAGCGCCGACTGCGGCGCACCGCCTCCGTCGTGACGGCGGGTTGCCTCGTCGGACTGGTCGCCGGGTGCGGCATGAGCGGCGGGAAGCTGCTTTTCGCCAGCGGGCTGTTTCAGCCGAAGAAGGTGGAGGCCCGGTTCCGCCTGACGAAGAACCCCGTCCTGATCCTCGTGGACGATCCGCGGGAGCGCGTGGACTGGCCGGTGTTTTCGCGCCTGCTGACCGACGACCTCGGGCAGGAGCTGCTGCGCAACGAGGCCGCCGCGAAGATCGTTCCGATCCAGACCCTTCAGTCGATCCAGCAGACTGAAGTCAGGTACGCCGAGCGCGGGGCGCGCGAGCTCGGGGAACTGGCCGGCGCGGAGCAGGTGCTGTGGATCGAGGTTCAGGACTTCCTGGTGCAGGAGGAGGTCGAGGCGATCGACGAGGCCGCGTACGCCATCGTGTCCGTGCGCGTGCTCAACGTGCTCGAGAAGAACAAGTACAAGGTGCGCGTGTTCCCTGACAATCCGCAGGGCGAGATCGTGTCCGTCCAGTTGACCAGTTCGGAGGTGTCCCGGGCGAAGACGAAGGATGCGATCGCGAAGGAGCTTTCCGCCAGGTTGTCGCTGAAAGTCGGTCGCTACTTCTACGACTACCGCCCCGAGGATTTCGAGGGCGAGGCGCCGTGACGGCGGTGGGCCACGTCACGTCGTCCGACGGTGCGTGGGACGCGCGGATCGGGCTTTCGACGCTTCTGACGCGCGTCCCGTCCGCGCGGCGGCGGCAATGCGTGGCGGCAGCCGGGCGGGCGGAAGCCGTCGCGCTCCCCTCGGGGATCGACGTTCATCCGATCGGCGGCGGACTTTCCGAGGCGTGGTCGGTGGGGTCCGCCGTGCGGCTCGCGCGGTGGGCGCGCGGGATTGACGCTCAACTCCTTCATGCGTGGACGGCGCGGGCGGTGCGTCTCGCCGGCGCCGTGAGGTCGGAGGGCGTTCCGCTGGTGTTTTCCTGCTCCGATCCGGGTCTTGACGGTCGGTCGGTCCGCGCGCTGCGCGTGTTCGCCGAGCGAGGTCCGCTGGCCGTCGTCTGCGCCGCGCAGCATGTCCGCCGCCGCCTCGTCGAGCAGGGTGTTCCGGCGGATCGTTGCGTCGTGATTCGTCCGCCGGTGGATTTCGCCCGGATCAACGAACTCCGCGCGTCGTCGCCCCTGCGCGGCCGCATCGGGGCGACGGACAAGGATCGTGTCGTCCTCGTGCCCGTGACGCGCGACGTGGACGCGGCCGTGGAAGGCGCCTGGGCGATGATGGTTCAGGGGTTGCTCGACGAGCGCCTCAGGGTTGTCGTTCCGGCCGGCGAAGGAGACGACGGTCCGCTGCGGCGCCTTGCCGCCGCGTCGTACCGGCCTGACGGGATCCGGGTGCTGGATCGGGCGACGTCCTTTGAGGAAGCGCTGGGCGCCGCGGATGCGCTGCTTCTTTGCGACGACGGGGACGTCTCAACCTTCCCGGTTGCGTGGGCGATGGCGGCGGGGGTGCTTGTCGTCGCCGCCGCGGGGTACGCGGTCTCAGAGCTGATTTCACACAAGCTCAACGGTTTGCTCTACAAGCGACGGAATGAGGCCGGCGTCGTCGTGGCGATCGCGCAGTGCTTCGTCGAGGCGTCGACGCCGCTTGGCGCGAAGCTCCGCGACGCGGCGCGCGGACAGGCGTACGAGGCGTTCGGGGTTCGCCGCTTTGTGGATCAACATCTCCGGCTTTACGACAACCTGACGTCGGGGCGCGCCGTCGATGACGGGATCGTGGATTCCGCGCGGGTTGCCTGAGGGGACGACGGGCGCGTCAGGGCGCGGGGTCTCGTGAAGGTGCTTTTTACGAGCGGTAAAAAGGCGTGCGGCACCCTGTCAATCTTGGCGCGGTCTAAGGGTGCCGCAGCGAGTGGAAGCAAATTGTCGAGCCTCGGAAACTCCCGCGGCTCCTATCTCTTTCATCGTGGCATTCGCGGAAAAACTTGACCGCTCGTCGGGCCGCCGCCTCGATGGCTGACGCGAGACGCCCCCGATGACGCGATCGCCTGCGCCGGCATCCGGAACTCGCGAATCCTCTCGTGATTCCCGGGTAACGCCGCCCGCTCGTCCGCCACGTCGCCCGGATCGTAGGCTCCGAATTTGCAAGAACTTCGGGAACCCGTCCGAGCACAATGAAGTATATCATCATCGTCCCCCCCTTGACAAGGTCGGTTTGTGATTTTCTCACTTTTTTCGGGACCGGGTCGGCCACGCCCGGTATTCCCGTCCTTCCGGTTCCCGGTACGCCGGCTCCGGAATCGCGGGGAGGGATATCCGAAGCTAGCAAGACGGCCGAGCGGCAGGTCTGCCCGCCGGACGACCTTTCGGAGGAAGCTCAATATGTCGGACATCATGAACGGTCGGTCCGCGGGATCGGGGAACCAGGCGCTTGTGATCGGAGCCGTCACGGGGGTCCGCGTCGGGCATGTCACGGTCGGACTGACCGCCCCGGAGCCCTATGTCCGGCATGAAGGGCGGGACTATCCTGTCGGTCGGATCGGGTCTTATGTGACGTTACCCAGCCCTGATCGCACCATCGTCGGTTTTGTCACGTCGGTCGGGGCTGACGGGGGCGCCGAAGAAGGGGCGGCCGGAGGGGTTTTGAAAGTTCAGCTCCTCGGCGAACTGCACGGAACCCACTTCGCCCGCGGGGTCAATGCCTACCCCCTCATCGGCGACCCCGTGTGCCTGGCGGTGCAGGAGGACTTCGAGAAGATCTTCGGAACCTTCAACCAGCAGTCCCAGACCGGCGGTTTCGCCAAGGCGTTCCGGCTGGGCCGGTTCGCCCTGAACACCAGCTTCGACGTGAACGTGCTGGGGACGGAGTTCTTCGCCAAGCATGTCGCGGTGGTGGGAAACAGCGGTTCCGGCAAGAGTTGCGCGACGGCGAAGATTCTTCAGGAGATTCTCGACCTCCCCCAGACCCAGCTCGTCATGTTCGACATGCACGGGGAGTACCGAGCGGCGTTCTCGGATGAGGCAGGGCAGATCGACGCGAACGTCACCTACCTGTCGGTGGACGACCTGGTTCTGCCGTACTGGCTTCTGAAGTACGAGGAGTTGGAGTCGCTTTTCCTGGACGGATCCAATCCGCTGCACGTGACAAGCCAGATTTCATTTTTGCGATCGGCGCTTCTTGAGTTCAAGCAGGACGCCGCCGAGCAGCTCGGGTTGGGCAACGCGCTCACCTTGGACACCCCCGTCTACTTCGACCTGAAGCGTCTTCGGGACTACGCGGAGAACCTGAACGAGGCCCGGTTCATCCTCAACAGCGACCAACTCGCGTTCGCCAACCTCGCGATGCGTTCGATGGAGCCAGCGCAGCAGCAGAAGCTCCTTCGTCAGCAGCGTTGCCAGTTCAACAAAGGGAATCCGCAGGGGGAAACGCCTCACCCGATCTATCACTCGAAGCTGATCGGGCTGATCGACCGGATCGACACCCTGATGAACGACCGGCGGTACGACTTCCTGCTGCACCCGATCGATCATGCGGCCAACTCGAAGTGCTTCCGGGGCTCGCTGGCCGAGAATCATTCGGCGGGCGAGCGCTCGGCGGTCCTCAATCATCTGGTGAAAATGCTGACCGGTCGCGTCACCCCGCGCAGCAACCTGACGATCATCGACCTGTCGGGGATTCCTTTTGAGGTGGTGGATGTGACGGTGGCGGTGCTCTCCCGCCTCCTTTTCGACGTGAACTTCTGGACCCCGGCGGGGCAGCGACACCCGATCTGCCTCGCGTACGAAGAAGCGCACAACTACATCCCACGGGTCGAGACCCGGCGTTGCTTCGCGAAAAAGGCCGTCGAGCGCATCGCCAAGGAAGGGCGAAAATACGGCGTCAGCGCGATGGTCGTGTCGCAGCGGCCTTCGGAGCTTTCCGAGACGGTGCTCGCCCAGTGCAACAACCTGCTGGTCATGCGCCTGAGCAACCCGGATGACCAGCAGTACATCGCCCGGGTCGTCAGCGATCATTTCACGGACCTGATCAAGATGCTGCCGGTCCTGCGTCCCGGGGAGGGCTTCGTCATCGGCGACAGCGTCATGATGCCGATGCGGACGCTGATCGACCTGCCGGAGCGCACACCGCAGTCGGGCAACGTGGACTTCTTCCGGTACTGGTCATGCGAGCAGCCGGCGGGCGACGTGGACGAAGTCGTGGACAACTGGTGCCGGCAGGATCGGCGCACCGTGGGAGGGTTGTCCGACCGAGGCAAAACTCCGAGACCCACCCCGGTCCGACCGTCTGCGCCGCGGGCGCCTGCCTTGAACTTCAAGCCTCGCCTTGCGTCGCCGCTGACGCCGACCGGCGCTGAATGAACGCGTGCCTCAAGACCGAGCCTCGCCGCAAGGAGGCGAATTGAAAGGTATGATCGGAGTCTCCAGCGGACTCCGGTGTTCGGAGCTCGGGAGGTCTGTCGTTGTGGGGTGCGATCATGCCCGGGAGGGACGGGGGATTCCCCGCCCTGCCGCCGCCGCCCCCCGGCCTCACTTCGCCGCCAGCCAGTTCTTCGCCCACCCCAGGTCCACCACGATCGGAACGTCCAGCGGGATCGCGTTCGTCATCTTCTCGCGGATCATCCGCGCCTCGCGCTCGACCGACGCCTCCGCAACCTCGAAGACCAGCTCGTCATGCACCTGCATCAGCATCCGAGCCGTGTACGCCTCGAGCCTCGACGCCGATCTCGTCGCCGCCGCCGAAGCGACGCGCGAACCCTCCAACTCCCGGTGAATGTCCACCATCGCCCGCTTGATCAGGTCCGCGGCCGACCCCTGCACCACGGTGTTGACCGCGATCCGCTCGCCGAAGGACGCCTGCTGTCGGTTCTGGGACTCCAGCTCCCGGATCGGGCGGCGACGGCCGAGGATCGTCTCCGCGTAACCGTTGCGCCGCGCCGACGCCACGCACTGGTCGATGAACGCCCGGATGCCGGGGTAGCGCCGGAAGTAGCGATCAATGAACGCCTTCGCCTCGGTCTGAGAGATGCCCAGCCCGCGCGAGAGTCCGAACGCCGTCTGCCCGTAAATGATGCCGAAGTTGACCGCCTTGGCGGCGCTGCGCTGCTCCGGCGTCACGCGCTCGATCGGAACATCGTGAACCTGCGACGCCACGAAGCGGTGGATGTCCTCGCCGCGCTGAAACGCCTCCAGCAGCGCCTCATCCTTGCAGAAATGCGCCAGCAGCCGCAGCTCGACCTGCGAGTAATCCGCCGCCAGCAGCACCGTCTCCGGCGAGCCCGCGACGAACGCCTCGCGGATTTTCCGCCCCAGCGACGTCCGGATCGGGATGTTCTGAAGGTTCGGATCGCTTGAGGACAACCGCCCGGTCACCGCCCCGGCCTGATGATAGGAGGCGTGGATGCGCCCCGTCCGCCGGCTCACCATCTTCGGCAGCGTGTCCACGTACGTGCTCTTGAGCTTGAAGATCTCCCGGTATTCCAGCAGCAGCTTCGGAACCGGGTGATCCACCTGTTCGAGAATGCCCTCCAGCGACTCGGCGTCGGTGCTGCGGCCCGTCTTCGTCTTCTTGATGACCGGCAGCTTCAGCTCGTCATAAAGAACCTCGCCGAGCTGGCGCGTCGAGTCGAGATTGAAAGGATGTCCGACATGGTCGTACACCTGCTGGCGCAGCCGCTCCAGGTCCGCCTCCATCCCCGTCCCCAGGTCGGCGAGACGCTGCTCGTCGATCGCCACGCCGTTGTGCTCCATCTCGGTCAGCACCTCGACCAGCGGCATCTCCGTCTCGCGGAAAAGCCGCTCCACCGGGCTTTCCGCGAGCTTCTTCTCAAAAAGCTCGCCGAGGCGCCAGGTGTAATCTGCGTCCTCGGCCGCGTACTCGCAGATGCGCGGCGTCTCGACGTGATCCATCGAAATCTGGTTCCGCCCGCTGCCGATCAGGTTCGTGATCGGAATCATGCGGTGTCCCAGCAGGCCCTGCGCCAGCGCGTCCAGTCCGTGCGAGGAGCGCAGCGGCTCCAGCAAAAAACTCGCCAGCATCGTGTCGAACAACTCGCCGCGCACACGGATGCCTGTCTGACGGAGCATCAGCATGTCGTACTTGAGGTTCTGTCCGACCTTCGGGATCGCCGGATCCTCCAGCAGCGGGCGCAGCTTCTCGACGACCAGCGCCTCAGGCAGCGTGCGCCCCGCGCTGGACCGCACCGCCACGTACCACGCCCGCCCCGCCGCTGTGGCGAACGACGCCCCCACCAGCTTCGCATGAACCGGGTTCAGCCCCGTCGTTTCCGTGTCGAACGCGAAGCGCCCCGCGCGCCGCAACTCGGCGCACATCGCCTCCAGCGCCTCGGGCGTGTCCACCAGTTCATACCGCGACGGAACGTCCGACGGCGCCGCTTCCAGCGGGAACAACAACCCCCCGCCCGGCGGCGCAGCCGACGCCCGATCCTTGACGGCGCCGCCCGATCCGGTCGCTGTCGCCGCGCCTTCAGCGCCTCCGCCTGCCACCGCCGCAAGCTGCGCCCAGTTCTGCCGCAGCGTCTTGAACCCCAGCTCCTCAAACAGCGGCAACGCCGCGCCCAGATCAAACGCCCCCGTCCGACAACGCTCAAGCTCAAACGTCACCGGAACGTCGCGCCGCAGCGTCACCAGCTTCCGCACGGTGTCCAGCCGGTCGGCGAACGCCTCGAGGTTCTCCCGCATCTTCGGCGTCTGCTCCGCCGCGTGACGCACCACCTCCGCCGCCGTCCCGTATTTCTCGATCAGTTTGACCGCGGTCTTCGGACCGATCCCTTTCACGCCCGGCACGTTGTCCGTCGAGTCGCCGGTGAGCGTCTGAATCTCTACCGCCTTCTCCGGCGCGTACCCTTTTGACGTCACGAGCGACTCCGGCGTGACGACCTCATCCTTCGTGGGGTCGAAAATATGCACGCGATCGGTGAGCAACTGATCCAGATCCTTGTCCCGGCTGACCAGGTAGCAGATCACGTCCCGGTCGCGCAAACGCTCGGCGATCGTCGCCGTCACGTCGTCGGCCTCGTATCCCGGCACGCGGAAGATCGGAATTCCGACGCGCTCGACGATCTGCACGACCCGGTTGAACTGAACCTCGAAGTCCTCCGGCGCCGGTTCGCGGTGCGCCTTGTACTCGGGGTCGATGTCGCGGCGGAACACGGTCTCGTCGCTGACGTCCACCACGACCGCGAGGTAATCCGGTTTCCGGTCGCGCAGCAGCCCCAGCAGCATCTGGCAGAAGACGTGCGTCGCTTTCGTCGGTTCGCCGGTCGGGCTGGAGAGATCGCGGAACGGCGCGTAGAACGCCCGGAACATCTGGTAGTGACCGTCGATGAGGTAGAGGGTTTCCGACATCGCCTGTCGCGGACCTCGCCGAATGTGACTCAAACCGCGTCGCCGCTCAGCAGCGCCGGCAGCTCCCGCAACGACCGGATCGTGTGATCGGGCGCGCACGTCCCGACGTCATGAATCCGCTTCTCGCGGCAGATCCAAGTCGTGCGGATTCCCAGCCTCCGTGCCCCGCCCACGTCGCTGTGCAGCGAGTCGCCCACGTGCATCACCCGCGCCGGATCGACGCCGAGCTTCTCCGCCGCCAGCCGGAAGATCCGCTCCTCCGGCTTGTACGCCCGGGCGCACTCCGACGTGATAAAGGCGTCAAACCGCAGACCGTGCAACGCCATCGCCGACTCGATGTCGTCCCGGTCCGCGTTGGACACGCAGCAAACCGGAACGCGCAATCCGTCAAGCAGCTCCCGCACGTCGTCATGCAGCGGTGGAGACTGCCAGTACGACTTCAACACCGCGACGTGAGGCTCCGGGTCGCCCGGGGCGACGCCCATCCCCCGCAGAGTCTCGACGAGACTGCGGCATTCACACTCGTGCAGCGTGGCGAAATGCTCATGATTCGCCGACTCGATCGTGCGGAAGAACACCTCGCCCCAGCGCACCGCGAACTCCTGCGGCGTCACCGGCAGGGCGTACGACTCCACCACGGCGCGGCACGCGCTCTCCACCGCCGCGTGATCATCGGCGCTGAGCGTGCCGTAGAAATCCAGGAAAAGCGCCTCCACCGCGGCGCCGCGCTGTCCGGCCAGCCTGTGCATCCGGGAAAGTCTAATCCGGCAAGGCGCAACTGCCCAGTTTCACCGCCCTCCCCGCCGCCTCTCCGCTCAATACGCCCCGCAACACCGAGCCGCGGGCTTCAGCCCGCGCGAACGCTCACCTCGGGGCGCGCCGCGAATTGAGAATGACGTTTCGAAAACCGCAGCCCCTGCCGGGGCTACGGCTCTCGGATGACGCTCGGGAGGCATGTCACAACCGGAGTCAGATGGAGATTCAGGCCGCGCCAAAGATTCTCAGGGGTCGTGCTGCGGCGCGGCGCTGGTACATTCCGCTCGTGAATCGCGCGAGTTCAAACCCGACGCCTCGACATTCCTGGCGCGTGACGCCGGCGCGGGCGGTCGAGTTGCAGCGGCGGCTGGCGGCGACCGTCGTCCGCACAGGCCGGGTGGCGCGGCTCCGCGTCGTCGCCGGGGCGGACGCGGCGTTCTCTGCGGACGGAGCTTGCGTCATCGCCGGCGCGGCGGCGTGGGACGTGGAGGCGCGGCGCGTGGTCGAGGAGGTCGTCGTGCGTCGCCGCGTCACGTTTCCTTATGTCCCGGGGCTCCTTTCGTTCCGCGAAGCGCCGGCGCTGATCGCCGCGCTGCGCGGGCTGCACATTGCGTACGACGTCATCCTGCTCGACGGACAGGGGCTGGCGCACCCGCGGCGCTTCGGACTGGCGTGCCACGTCGGCGTCCTTCTCAATCGCCCGGCGATCGGCTGCGCCAAGAGTCTGCTCGTCGGCGAGCACGCGGAACCCGCTCGCCGCGCGGGATCACGGCGGCCGCTCGTCCACGACGGCGAGGTCGTCGGCGTCGCCCTGCGGACGCGCGACGGCGTGAAGCCCGTCTACGTCAGCGTCGGGCACCGGATTGGTCTGGAGGAAGCCGTGCGCGTCGTGCTGGCCTGCCGCAGCGGATTCCGTCTGCCCGCCCCGACGCGCCTCGCCGACGCGTTGGTCAACCGCGCGAAACGGACCGGCGCGGGTTCCTGAACCGGACCCCGCGGAACGGTCCGATCTGATGAGGTCCGACGCGGCGCGGCGTCCAGCCTCACGGCACGATCACGATCGCCAGACAATCGCGGCACGGATCGGGCATGCATGAATACGCATAAGCGTCATACACGTCCGTGACTTCGATCAGGTATGCGCCTGAGTCCAGGCTCATGCGCTTGCGTGCGGACCCGCGAGGGTTGGTCGGACCCAGCGTAACGCCGCGGACGCGTCCCGTGTCCACGTTGGTGACCCGAAGCGACAGGTACCAGCCGGCTGGCGGCGGACCGTCCTGGACCAGTTTGCACTGAATCTCGACCTGCCCGTCATTGCTCAGAGAAGCCTTCGTCTTTCGCACGTCGATCGTGCATCCCGGGACGCGAAGGACGCGAAACCCGGTGTCAGCGGACGAACGCCGAACCCCGTCCGAAGAGCGGTTCGCGGCGGATAACCCGCCGGACGCATCCTCGAACGACCCGCCGCGCTGCGCCGCGTAACCCGGCACGAGGCATTGATCCTGCGCCCACTCGGTCACGTTCCCGCAGAAGTCGTGAATCCCCCACGGATTGTGGTTCGCGTTCGTCCGCGTCCGGCCGTCGCCCATCAGGTTCTGCCCGTCGTAGTATCCCAGCGGCGTGATCCACGGTTCAAAGGCGTCCGCGCTGTTGCGGTAGTTCGAATCTTCGTTGACCAGCGCATCCCGCCCCATCCCGTAAATCCAGTGATCGGGCGAGACGCGCTCCTGTCCAGGACCGATCCGCACGTCGTCCGGCGCCGCCGGATCATACGCCGCCGCCTTGTACCACTCGTTGTAGGGATTCTCCTGAAAACTGATCGGACCGCTGCCGTAACCGAGGTTGTCCATCGGGAGGCGGAAGCCGCGGTGCTGCGCGACGAGACGGGCGCGCTCGTCGTCATTCAGATCCCGCGCCAGCCAGTTGATCTTGTCTGTCGTGACGGGGAACCAGTCCTCATGCGACGGACCTTCCGTGTAACAACGCGCGTCTTCGGAAAGATCCTGGTCGATCGTCAGCCAGTTGCAGAATTTCAGCGCGCCCAGCCAGGAGACGCCGACCACCGGGAGCGCTTCATACCCGCGGGCGACGGAATACCGCGATCCGACCGGCGCGCCGCGAGTGTAGGAAATGACCGGACACGCGCCGCCCTCCCGATTGTCGCAGGTGTCGCTGACGTCGAAGAAGGCCGCGTTGTCGTAACCCGCGGTCAGCCCGACGTCCCCCGTCGCGTCGAAGCGCAGGAACGCGCCGCGCGCGTTCCCCGGGTTCGCTTCGGCGTCGTTCAGGAAGGCCGCGAACTCGGCGTTGCTGACCTCGAACTCGCCAACCTCAAACGAATACGCCGGTCCCGCGCCTCCGCCGGGAACCACGCGCATCTTCGGTACGAACGCGGGAAACGAATTCGATCCGAATCCCTGCCCCGCCAGCAGAAACAACACCCCCACGGCCGGGTGAATGGTTCTCATGCAGACTCTCCGCCTCAAGAGCCGGTTGAAACCACTCGCACGGTCTTCGCCCGGGCAACGGCGCGTGCGAACCAAGTTGTTCGATCCAGCGGACCGCTTGCCGAACCCACCCGGACCTTTCAGCCCGGCGGCTGCACGGAACCGCCCTTCAACGGACATGGAGCTTACCGGTTATGTCGGACGCACCCGCAAGACGACCGCACGATTTTCCGGTTTCTGGGGAACAATCCCCGCGGGGCATCCCCGCGTGTCCCGATCAAGCCTGCCCGACACGAGGATAAGGCACCCCCTCAGAAGCGGTGAAGTGCTTCTTCCGCCGCGTGGTTCATCAAGGCGTGCATTCCGCAGAGAGCGTTGTCAAGCCGCACGCCGCCGCAGGAGAACCGCGCCTCCCGCCAGCAACAGCAGCAAAGTCGCAGGCTCTGGAATGAACGTGTACGTGATAGTCGCCTCGACCTGCAGGAGAGGATCCTGCACCTCCAGCGTCCACGCGTCCGGCGGCGCTCCTTGAAACTGAAGATCGTTGACCATCAGCAGAACGTCAACGACAAAGTCAACCGTCCCCGGGCCGTCCGTCGTGTAAAGAGCGAGCGCGGGGTGAAACGTGTCGCCGGGCTCGTCGTAGAACAGCGGACCGTTGAACCACGTGCCGTCCGGCGGGGTCGGATCAAAAATCTGCCCATCGCCGTTGTCGACATCAAGGAAGACCTGCGGCGTGGCGAGAATGCGCATTTCGTTGGTTGACACGCCCGGTCCGCTGGCCATCCAGCTTCGGATCATGCGCCCGTTCACCGTCGCGGTCTTGAACGGGTCATCGTTGTCAGCGCCGAGACGCACGCGCCCGACGTGCCGAAAATCGACCCGGACATCCTGAAGTTCGAGCGCCCCTCCCTGCGTGTCGAACGTGGGGAACGTGAGGATCTGATTGCCTTGAAGATCGCTGACGAACGACGCCATCTCGGTGAACGACATCTCGTCCGCTCGGACGGATGCGGACGCCGCCGCCAGCAACGCCGCCACCAACAAAGAACGTCTGAGCATAACCCGCCTCTTCCCTTCCTGAGCACCCGGAGCACTTACCCGCTCGGTTCGGATAGAGCCTCCTCTTCAGGCCCGTCAGCGCGCCGCCCCAGCGCTCCTCCCGACACCTTGCCGCGAGATTGCCCCTGATGCGCCTAGTGAAGATACCGCACCTGCAATTCGGTTTCAACACAATTTCGAGATTTCAACCCGTTTTAATCCCGCCGGCCCCGACCCCTGAAAATCGGCGCTGCTTGACCTGCGGGGACTTGTGAGCCACCCAACAACCGGTCATCACAATCCCCAGCAGCCCGTTGAAGAACCCGCGAGCGGCCTTTGTGAGACCGGTTTTCCTAGTGACTCTCGCGCCCCGGAAAGATGCGCTCCCCTTTCCCACGGGCTGTATCAGAACATGTTTTTCAGCGAACCCTCAAAAAGTATCGGACCCGTTCTTTCAGGAGCCTGCGTCCCGCTTTAAGTTATCGGACTAAAACGTAGCGAAAAACCCGAACCTCCATCTGACTTCGAAACGCAACGCGCCCACCCGACTTTTCTCCTCATGATTGTAAACTCATGCCGGCCCAACGCCCGGCGACCCCAACTTGGCGGAAAGCCCGGTCGTTTCAATCCCGCAAAGGATATGCACGATCGGGCGTTTTTGTTTCAATCCCGAAGCGGGCGCGGGATTGGCAGGGGCGCTCGTTTCAATCTCGAAAGGGGCGTTTGTTTCAATTCCGAAGGATGCGCACGTTTCAATCTTGAAGGATGCGCACGATTGCCGGGGACGCGCGTTCGCGCATCGCGTTCCGCCGAGGTCTCCGTATGATCGTCGGAGGCGCTCATTTCAATTCCGAAGGATGCTCGGGGGCAAGCGTTTCAATCCCGAAGAGATTGCGGCCTCCAGCCCAAGGTTGGAGGATGCGACCCCGTTGGGGTCGAGGAACGCTGCGCGCCGTGCCCGCTTCGAGGCGGGTCGAGAAACGCGGCGCACTGCGCCTCCTTTGAAGTGGGTCGAGGAACGCAGCGCACCGGAGTCAAGTGGAGACTCAGGACAGCGTATTATCCTTGCGATAGTTCCAGACCCCAGGCTTCCCAAATTGTCGCGCGAGAGAATCAGGCAACCACCCTATCCTTGCAGCCTCGTTTTTTGTGAGAAAAACGATGGACGCCCGTAGGAGGGATCCGGTTTGCTCCTTCCCCGCACTTGACGTGTTAAGAACGCGCGAAGATAGTCCGTGTGCGGGACGGGCCCGGCCACACGGGGGGCACGGCGACTTAACATCGCCGGCGTGCTGGCCTCCCGTCCCCACTTTTTTGCCTCCTTTGCCTTGTCCCCCGGCCGTCACGTCAAGATAGACGACTCGGTAAGGCGAAAGTTCGTTTCTCATTTCTTGCGCGGGTCGATTTCATGAGCAGCGGGGCGAGGAATGATCGCTGAGCAGCGGGTTAGCGGCCTGTTGAAGAACTCGCGATCGGCTTTCGTGATACTGGTTTTTTCCCGGAGAAATTCGCCTCCCGGAGGGAGGCGTTACCCTTCTTCAACGGACGGTCAGGGAACGATCGCTTCGAAGCGCGTTCGCGCCTTGTTCCAGGCCGCCGCGTCGCCGGGGTTGAAGACGCGAATGCTTGTCGAATTCCGCGAGATGGCGCGAAGGTGGTCGAGGGATTCGACCGCGCCGACGACCATCGCCTGAAGAAGCACGTTGCCCAACGCGGTCGCCTCGACGGGGCCGGCGTGGACGGGTCGTCCGCAGGCGTCCGCCGTGTATTGACAGAGCAGCTCGTTTTGTGATCCACCTCCGACGAAGTGGATGCATCGGAAGTCGCGGCCGGTCAGTCGCGCAACACGGTCGAGTACGAGGCTGTATTTGAGGGCGAGACTTTCGAGGACGCTGCGCGCCGTTTCGGCTTCGGTCCGCGGGACGGGCTGGCCGGTTTCGGCGCAGAACTCGCGGATGCGTTGAGGCATGTCGCTGAAGGAGGCGAAGCGCGGGTCGTCCGGGTTAATGAAGGCGCGATGCGGGGTCTCCTGTGCCGCGAGGCGGGTGAGGTCGTCATGCCCCAGCACGTGTCCGGCGTCGGTCCAGCCCCGGCGGCATTGCTCGAGGATCCAGAGTCCGGCGACGTTGCGAAGCAGGCGGATCGTTCCGGCGGCGCCGATTTCGTTCGTGACGCCGGCATGCAGGGCTTCCGGCGTCAGGATCGGCTGATCCAGTTCGACGCCGACGAGGGACCAGGTTCCGCAGGAGATGTACGCCCAGTCTTTTCCGTCCGCGGGGACGGCGGCGACGGCGCAGGCGGTGTCGTGTCCGGCCGGGCAGATGACGGGCACGGGTCCGACGCCGGTTTGCTCGGCGATCGGCGGAAGCAGCGGTCCGACGATCGTCGCGGGTTCGGCCGCCTGCGGCATGATGCGCGTCGGGAGTCCGAGGCTGGTCAGGAGGTCCGCGGCCCAGCGGCGCGCGACCGGATCGAAGCACTGCGACGTGCTGGCGATCGTGGTGTCGGTTCGTTTGAGGCCCGTCAGGCGCCAGTTGAGCAGGTCCGGCATGAAAAGGAGAGTCGCGGCGCGATCGAGCCGTCCGTCACCGGCGTTGCGGTCGGCGAGGAGCTGGTAAAGCGTGTTGAGAGGCATGAACTGAATGCCGGTGCGGGCGAAGATCGCCTCGCGCGGGACGACTTGAAACGCACGATCCATCATGCCTGTCGTGCGCGGGTCGCGGTAGTGATGCGGGGGGTGGAGGAGTCGGTCGTTTCCGTCGAGGAGTCCGTAATCCACGCCCCAGGTGTCGATCCCGAGGCCGTCGAGCCTTGCGCCGGCGGCGTTCGCGCGTCGCAGACCTTCCTTGATGTGTTCGACGAGGGCGTCGAGATCCCAGTGAAGGCGTCCCGCGCGTTCAACGGGTCCGTTGTCGAAGCGGAGGAGTTCGTCGAGGGTCACACGGCCGGCGTGCAACGTACCCAGCACGGCGCGGCCGGATGACGCACCGAGGTCGAAGGCGAGGAAGGTTCGAGCGTCGGACATGCGCGGATGATGCCGCGCCCGAGTTGGACTGGAAAGCCTGTCCGACCGTCAGGCGCTGCCGGTCTCGCGTCGCTGCAGGCGCTTCCAGATCAGATACATCGGGGCGCCGGCGATCAGCACGACCAGCCAGGTCAGGGAACGTCGCGGGTTTCCGCTGACCTCGAGGGCGATCATGCCGACCGCGACGGCGACGAAGGCGATCGGGACGAGCGGATAACCCCAGCAACGGAACGGCCGCGGCAGATCGGGACGCCGCTTCCGAAGGACGATCAGGCCGACCGCCGCGAGGGCGTAGAACACCCACATCGTAAACACGAATCCCGACGTCAGTTCGCCGAAGCCCCTGAACCACATCACCGCGGCGCAGGACAGGACGAGCTGCGCCCACAGCGAGACCGCGGGGGTCTGAAATCGCGGGTGAATCCTGCCGAGCGGACTGAAGAGCAGGCCGTCGCGGGCCTGGCCGAACGTGACGCGGGCGCCGGTCAGGATCGAACCGTGCGACGCGCCGAGAGTCGAGACGACGACGAGGACGGTGACGACGCGTTCGGCGGTGGGTCCGAGGAGGCGCTCCATCACGAGCGGCGCCACGGTCGGCACGGCGCGCATCTGCTCCAGCGGAATCATCCAGAGATAGACGGCGTTGACGCCCAGGTAAAGGAGCGTGACGGCCGCGGTCCCGAGCAGAAAGACGCGCGGCAGCGCCCGCTGCGGGTTCTTCACTTCGCCGGCGATCGAGCCGACGTCGCTCCACCCGTCGTAGGTCCACATCACGCCCGCGAAGACCGGCGCCAGCGCAAGCAAAAACGACGTCGGCACGGGCGCGGGTTCGAACCTTCCTTCCGCACGGTCGAGCATCAGTCCGCCGAGCACGATGATTCCGACCAGCGCCCCGATCTTGACGGTCGTCAGGAGCATCGCCACGCCCTCGCCGAGCGTGACGCGAAACGTGTTGATCAAGGTCAGCAGCGTCAGGACGACGCAGACGATCAGGCGTTCGTCGAATTCGGTTCCGAGCAGGCGGTTGACGTGGGAGGCGAAGACGGTGGCGATCCCCGCGGCGGCGGCGGGCTTCGCCACCAGCAGGTACGTCCAACCGAACACGAACGCCGCCGCCGGACCCAGCCCTTCATAAAGGAAAACGTAGATGCCGCCTGACCGGGGGAACATGCCGGAAAGCTCGGCGTAGGTGAGCGCGCCGAAAAAGGAGACGACGCCGCCGAGCGCCCACGCCAGCAGGATGAGCCAGGGATTGCCGAGGTGTTTTGCAACCTCCGTGGGCGTCTGAAAGATGCCGCTGCCGACGATGATGCCGATCATGATGGCGGCGGCGCCGAGCGTGTGTATTCGCCGGGGAAGATCCGGAGCGTCCGCCGGCGTTGCAATCCGCTGCGGATCCGCTTCGGGGGTTGCTCCAGAGGACATCGCTCCGCGCCGGTGGTCGCGTTCAGGCATAACGCCCGCCCTCCGGTCTCTTTCGCGGTCCGCGCTGAGCCGCGGCGCGGGCGGCATACCCGCTTTCGCGGAAGGCCGCGAGCGGATTCGGGGGCAGGCCGCGGGACCGGCGGTGCTCCGCAATCAATTCGCGCACTTCCGTCCAGAACGCGTCCTGGAGGACGCCTTCCGCGGCAACCAGATCCTCGCGGTCCTGAGCACGGCGCAAGGCGTCGCGGTCGACGAGCAGCGCCTTGAGGAAAACCTCCTGAACCGTCATCACCGTCTGAATCATCGCCTCGATCTTCGGCTTGAGGTTGTGCGACTGATCGATCATGTACGCGACCGAGAGGTCGGCTGAGGCTCCCGCGCCGGGGCCGCCGCGATCCCGCTCCGCGCCCGCGATCTCGTTGAAGATGCGGAAGAGCTGATGCGGGTCGATGCTGCCCGTCGTCAGATCGTCGTCGGCGTACTTGCGGTCGTTGAAGTGAAATCCGCCGAGCGCGCCTTCGTCGATGAGGAAGGCCGTGATGTGCTCGATGTTGCAGCCGGGCAGGTGATGCCCGAGATCGATGAGCACCTTCGCGCGCGGTCCGGCCTCCTTCGCCAGGACGTGCGCCATCCCCCAGTCGGCGATGTCGGAGTGATAGAACGCGGGCTCGAAAGGCTTGTACTCGATGAGCATCGTGCCGTCCGCGGGCAGCCGGGCGTGAACCTCGCGCAGCCCTTCCGACATCCAGCGTTTGCGCCGGCGGAGGTCGGCTTGACCGGGGTAGTTCGTCCCGTCGGCGAACCAGAGCGTCAGCAGGTTCGATCCGCAAAGCTCGCCGATGCGGATCGAGTCCGCGATGTGATCGAGGGCGCGGCGGCGGATTGACGGATCGCGGTTCGTCAGCGACCCCCACTTGTACGCCTGATCCTCGAAGACGTTCGGATTGATCGAGCCGATCCGGACTCCCCGTGACGTCGCCAGCGCCGCGACGCGACGAATCTCCGTCTCCGGACCGCCCTCGGGAAAATCCCAGAGCACGTGAACCGCGACGCACGGACAGCAGCCGGTAAGGCGATGCACCTCCGCCGCGTCGGCGAGCTTCTCGTCGATCGACGTCGCCGCGGCGTCCTGCAGGAACTTGCCGAAGCGCGTTCCCGTGTCGGCGTAGCCCCACGACGGCGTCTCAATGACGAACCGGTCGAGTCGTGCGAGCACATCCGCCTCAATGCTGCCGCGCCGAGACTGCATCGTGTCGCTTCCTGACGCCGTGTGACGGGTTGACGCGTCCTCCGGGAGTCACGTCGGCCCCTTCGAACGCCGCCCAGTATCGCGTAAGCTTGAGGAAAGGAGAAGCCCGTGAACGAAGATTCGAGATCGCTCGGCGATCCCGCGCCGATCGTGGTTCGACACGACCTGCGTCCCGGAGATCTGGGCGCGGTCGTGTCGCTTCACGGCGTGGTCTACGCCGCCGAGCAGGGATTTGACGCGACGTTCGAGGCGTACGTGGCGGGTCCGCTGGCGGAGTTCGTCCGGACGCGCGGTCCGTGCGAGCGGTTGTGGATCGCGGAGCGCGCCGACCGGCTCATCGGCTGCATCGCGATCGTCGGCGCCGGATCACGCGGGGCGTTGAATCACGCGGGGGAGGGCGACGCTTCCGCGTCAGACGAGGGAGACGCGGCCCAGTTGCGCTGGTTTCTGGTCACGCCGGAGGCGCGCGGGGCGGGCCTGGGTCGGCGGCTTCTCGGCGACGCCGTCGCCTTCGCACGCACATGCGGATACCGATCGATCCTGTTGTGGACGGTGAGCGCTTTGAAGACCGCCGCGGCGCTTTATCGCGCGGCGGGTTTCGAGAAGGTCGAGGACAAACCCGGCCGGATGTGGGGCGTCGACGTCATCGAGGAGAAGTTCGAGTTGCGCCTCGACGGCGCCGCAGTGCCTGCGACGGAAAGGACGTCGAAAGATCCGTGATCCGTCAGGAAGGAGAAACGCTTCCCGACGGACGGGCGCGGTTCGGTTCTGAAACCGTGTCTAAGTCCGGGCAAGGAGGGTTTTGAGCGCCGGGGTGATCTGCATGTGTTTGAAGACAAACCCGCTTTCGAGGAGGCGCGTCGGGCGGACCCGGGCGCTGGCCAGGAGCAGGTCGTTCGCCATCTCGCCCAGCACGATGCGCGCCGCCAGGGCGGGCATCGGGAAGATCGTCGGCCGGTTCAGGGCGGCGCCGAGCGCCCGGGTGAACTCCCGGTTCGTCGCCGGCGCCGGCGAGACAAGATTGACCGCGCCTCGGAGAGATTCGTTCGAGAGCACATGAAGGATCGAAGCCGCGAGGTCCGCCAACGTGATCCAGCTCCAGTACTGCCGCCCCGAGCCGATCACGCCGCCGACGCCGAGCTTGAAAGGCAGGAGCATTTTCGCCAGCGCCCCGCCGCGCGGACTGAGCACGACGCCGATGCGGCCCGTGACGACGCGGATTCCCGCCGCTTCCGCTTCGTTCGCTGTCGCCTCCCAGGCGACGCAGGTTTCGGGGAGAAACCCGCGACCTGGTTCACGGGTTTCGTCGAGCCAGGCGTCGCCGCGATGACCGTAATACCCGACGGCGGATGCGCAGAAGAAGACCTTCGGAGGGGTGTTGCAGGCTTTCAGGGCGTTGGCAACCAGCCGCGTGCCGATGACGCGGCTGTTGCGGATCCGAGCTTTCCGCGCGGCGGACCAGCGACCGGCCGCGATGTTCTCGCCGGCCAGGTGGACGACGGCGTCGCACCCCTCCAGCCAGTCCTTGTCGAGAACGCCCGCGTCGGGATCCCACGGAATCTCGCCTAAGCCGGGGCGACGGTCGCCGCGCACCATCCGGACGACGTCATGCCCGCCGCCGCGCAGAAGATCACACAGCGCCGTTCCGACCAGCCCGCTCGCGCCGCTCACCGCCACGCGCATGCCTGAACTCCTTCGACCCGCCGTTCCTGCCGGACGCTCCCGCCGGAACACACTCGATCATGCAGCGGCCCGACTCCGCGGACGGAGCATTGTAACCTGAACCGGATCGGCGGTCATGCGGCGCAACGTCGGCAAAAACCCGACGCCCGCGCCGTGATCGACAACCTCCGCGTCCCGGTCGGGGTTGCCGCGTTGATTCGGCGTCGCGGCGCGGTTACGCTTACTCCGCCGTCGCGGCGGGCGGCGTGAGACGAGGCACGAACATGCCGCTGACTTACTCCAGCTACCTTCATCTCGACGAGATGCTCGCGCTGCAACAGCCGCGCTCCAGTCCCGCCGAGCACGACGAAATGCTCTTCATCGTGATTCACCAGGTGTACGAACTCTGGTTCAAGCTCGTGCTGCACGAGGCGGAGAAGGTGAAGCTGGATCTTTCCGCCGGACGCACGTTCGACGCGATACATACCTTCAAGCGCCTTCGGACGATCCTCAAGACGCTGGTCGGGCAGCTCGACATCCTCGAGACGATGACGCCGATGTCGTTTTCGAGCTTCCGTGAGCGGCTGGAGACGGCGTCGGGGTTTCAATCCGTGCAATTCCGCGAGCTGGAGTTCGTGCTCGGATACAAGCGCCCGGAGACGGCGGGGTATCTTCCGCCGGACGCGCGGACGTCGGCGGTCCTGCGCCGCCGCCTGCACGAGCGTTCGCTGGTCGATCACTTTTATGATTTCCTGGAGTGCCACGGTGTTGACATTCCTCCGGACGTGCGCGCCCGGCCGGTCGAGGCGTCGACGGCCGCGGACGAGCGCGTTCAGGAGGGGCTGCTTCGTCTTTACACGTCGCGCGGCGAACTGGCGATCCTTTTCGAACTGATGACGGACTTCGACGAGGGGCTTCAGGAGTGGCGTTACCGTCACGTGAAGATCGTCGAGCGGACGATCGGCGCCAAGAAGGGGACGGGCGGGTCGCCCGGCGTGCCTTTTCTGAAGCAGTCGCTTTTCAAGCCTGTGTTCCCCGACCTCTGGGCGATCCGACATCGACTTTGATCCTTCGCGGGTCGTCTTCGTCGCCACGCTCGTTCCGGAGTCGCGCGACCCGCTCCCTCGTCCGGTGATTCGCGGCGCCCCGCGTGTCCCTCGCGCGCGCGGCGCGCGTTATGTCCCCGGTTGCGCCGCCGGGCGGGCGTCGGCCCCGGAGTTGGGGACGCGGCGCCGGATCCGGCGGGCTTCAGGGGAGGAGGGCGACGATGTTCGACGTGCGAGACGGGTTGCTGGGGGTCATAAGTGCCGTGACGGTGACACTGGGCGGGTGTCTTTCCGGCGGATGTACGCGGGCGTTCGGCGAGGCGACGCTCGAGCAGCAGATCGAGGCCTTCAAGCAGACGACCGAGCACCTTGTACACCTGGCGGAGCGGACGGACGCGGCGTACACGGCCGAGTTCGAGTACGACGGCGAGGACGCGGAAGCGTACCTGAAGCAAAGCGCCGGTCTGCGCGTGCCGGTCCGCGTCCGGCTGGGGGTGTTCGGAAACGCGAAGCAGGGGAGACAGGAGCATGAGACGGCGGGCGCGGGCGGTGCGGGGGTTCAACCTGCGGTGCTGGACAGCGGTGGGGGTGGGGGCGGCCACGGCGTGGGCGGCGGGTTTCGCGGGAGGCTGCGCAGCGCTGCGGGAGGTGTCGCCGAAAGCGCTGGGGCAGGGCGCGGGACTTCAGACGGACGTTGATGCTCAGGTCACGACTCAGCGGCGGGACACGGTGAACGACGCCTCGTTGTTCTGGGCCCTGATCGTCAACAACACCCTTGTGGCGCTCGGCTTGCCGATCATCGGAGGGCTGTTGTGGTACAAGCGGCGTCAGATGCAAGGCTGGGGCGCCAGCGGAAAACCGTGAGTTAAGCCAAGTACGGAGGCCTGCGTCGGTTGACGCGTTGATGCCGAGGGAATTCCTGATCCCCCCACAATTCCTAAAATACGCTGGTTGGTTGTACTGCGGCTGAAAAAAATCCCAGGCCCAAGTCGAACAAGCCGACCCGAACCTGGGAGGGAGAGAGAGCTAAGTTGTCAACAAATCCTCGGAGGGCTGGAAGGAGAGTGCCGGTACCCGAGCGGGCTTGTCGGTCCGGAATCGCGCCTCGCCCCCCTTCCGTGAAAGGAGTCTAATGCAATGCCGGGGCGCAGTTCAACCCCTTTTTCGGGTGTTCGATGAAAAAACTTTTCCCTCGTCGCCCGGTCTGTCCGAACCCGCGCGCCTATCCTACTTTCTATTTATTTCTCCACCCGGTCTTCCGGCGGCGGCGTTAAAGCGGTCAAGCGCTGCGGTCAGTTCGGAGATGTCCGACACTCCGGCTTTCAGGGCAAGTTCGATGGATTTGCGTTCGAGCGCCACGGCCTCGTCGACCGCGCCGGTCTCAAACTTGGCAAGCGCCAAGGTGTCGAGGTAGGCCCAATTCTGCCCGCCCGAAACCTCGTGGCATTTTGAGGCGGCGGAAAGAGCGAGGGCGTTGTACCCACTCTTCAGGCCGTCTTCGGTGAGCAGGGCCCAGGCGAAGCTGTTCAGCATCGCGGGGTTCTGCGAGGCTTTTTCGAGGAGCAACTCGCCCGTGCTGACGGCGGCGGTTTTATCCTTCAACCCGAGCGCCTGAACGCGGAAGCGGGTTTCAAGCAGGGCCGGATCGTCCGGCCTGGCCTCCAACCCGGCATTGACGGCGCGGAGGGCGAACTGCGCGCCGCGCCCGCCCAGGGCCGGCGCCGACAAGGATCGGGCGACCGCGGCGAGGACGGTCGGATCCTGTTTCAGCAGGACATCCTGTTTCTGCTCGACGACCGCCAGCACGCCGTCGACGTCGTTGGCGGCGACGAGCGTGTCCAGAAGATTGACCCAACCCCGGGCTTCCTCGGGTTTCAGCTCCACGGCGCGGCGGGCGGCTTTGAGCGCCAGCTTCAAGGCCGCGTCATTGTCTTTGACGTTGCGAAGGCTGAACCCCACCAAGGTCAGCGTGGTGGCATTGTCCCAGCCGGACTCGACGGCTTTCTCCGCGGCCGTGACCGCGAGGGCGACGCCTTTTCCGTCGAAGGACGGTTGAGTGAGGGTGCGGATCAATCCGGTCAACTGAGCCGGATCCGTCGCGACGATCGCGTCGTAAGCCTGCTTTGCGGCGGCGAGCGCTTCATCCGTTTTTCCGGAAAGGACCAGCAGGTCGATCAACGTCAGGCGTGCGTTGACTTCCGAAGGCCGAAGTTCGAGCGAGCGGCGCACGGCCTTGAGGGCGATGTCGCGCAGACCCGGCGCGTCGGGGGCGTAACGGATTGACGAGGCGAGGGTGATAAGGTCATCGGTGCGGTCGGCGGAGAGCGTCAGCGCGCGTTCCGCGGCGGCGAGGGCTTTGTCGGGCGCGGCGAGGGGGCCGACGAGGGGCTGGATGCGGTCGCGCCAGGGGCCGGGGTTCTGCGGGTCGAGGGCGGCCATCGCGTCGAGGGTGCGGACGACGGCCTCCCAGTCCTGGGTTCGGCGCTTGTCTCGCGCGCGGTCGGACAGCAATTTGTTGAGTTTGAACAAGCTGATGTCGTGCGTTCCCGCGAGCACCTGCTCGAGGGGCGCGTCCATGTTCAGCGGATGTCCGATCCACGCGATTTTTCCGTCGCGGTCAACGATGAAAGCGGTGGGGATGCCGTTCTGGCCGGCGGCGCGCATGTACGCGTCGAAGGTGGCGCCGTCGCCGTCGAAGGCGACGGTGTAGGCTTGTTTCTCCGCGTTGTCTTTCGTGAACTGCTCGACTTTCTCGAGAGGGTTGTTGGGGTCCGGCTTGGTGACGCCGATGATGATCAACCCCTTGTCGGCATGCTTCTTTTGAAGCTCGGACAGGTGGGGCATCGAGGCGATGCAGGGGCCGCACCAGGTGGCCCAGAACTCAACGACGATGACGTTCTTGCCTTTTGCGGTCGCCAGATCCACGACATCGCCGCGAATCCACTTCGTAATCGACAGGGGCGGCGCATCCAGACCCACGTCGAGTTGATTCGCCACGACGGACGACGCCAGCAGCGCCGTAACAAGAGGAAGTCGAGACCACGCGATTCTGCTCATCTTCAGTCCTTTCCAAGGACGACCCTGAGACCCAACCTGCGCGCAGCCTTGACGCAGGCCGCGTCTTCATTCTGAGGAGATTACCGAATACCCCAGCCCGGATTCGAGGTTAGATTCATCCTCCGTACAACGCCGGGCATCTTACCAAATTGACGCGGTGCGCGGAAGTGCGCACGCGATCCTGGTAAAGAACGGTGGCGCGGCGCGGGAAGCGAAGCACAGCGCGTCTTTTTTGGGCACGCGGTTTGCTGGGGCTGGTCGGCGGGCGCGGACCGGAGCATATTCTCAGGCACGGCGGCGGTGCGATCCGAGGCGCGACGGGGTCTGGGCTCGCCGGACGGATGCGGTTCGATAGCGTCACCACGCGGAGCCGTTGCGGGGGACGGCGCACCTTCGCGGCGATGGGATCGGGGGACGAACCGGGAGCGGCGACGAAATGAACCACGAGGAGAAGCTGGAGTCGTTGCGACGACAGATCCGGCAGTTGCAGACGGAGGCGACGGCGCTGGAGGCGAAGCTCGCGGAGGACGCCCGCGGGGGAGGCTGGGCGCCGCCGGGGTATTACACGACGTATCACATCCTTGCCGGGATGGTGCTGGGTTTCATCGGCGCCGTGTCGAGCCTGATGTTCAACGTGGTGGGCGCCGCGATGCTCGGGCGACACCCGCTTCAACTGATCCAGGTGTACCTGACCTTCCCGCTGGGCGAGAAGGCGTTGACGCTGGATGACGGGTTCACGCTTGCGGCGGGGTGCTGCCTTTATCTCGGCACGGGCATGATCGGCGGCGTGCCGTTTCACCTGATCCTGAGCCGGTGGTTCGAGAGCGCGGGGTTGGGCAAGCGGTTCATCGTAACGACGGTGCTGAGCGTGGGGGTCTGGGTGGTGAACTTTTACGGCGTGCTTTCGTGGATGCAGCCGCTGCTGATCGGGGGGAACTGGATCGTTGAGCAGATTCCGGTTTACGTGGCGGCGGCGACGCACCTGGTGTTCGGCTGGACGATGCTGCTGGTGGATGCGTGGGGTCGGTTCACGCCGCCGGCCGGTTCGTTGGCACGGAGGGCGCATGCGTGAGGCGGAAAGCGGGGGCGATCGGGTTGGTGGTTGCGGCGGCGGCGGGCGCGGCGGCGGGACTTGGCGCGTGCTCCCGGTCCGCGCCGGACGTGGACATGTCGCGTCCGCGTGACGAGGGTGTGCGGTTCAGCAGCGTTGAAACGTTGGTGAAGGAGGGCGAGACGGCGTACGTGCGGCATTGCGTCGGGTGCCACGGCGCCGCGGGCGACGGGAAGGGCGAGGCGGCGACGTTTCTTTTCCCGAAGCCGCGGAACTTCACGCTGGCGCACTTCAAGTTCAGCTCGACGCGTTCCGGTCGATTGCCGACGGACGCGGACCTGAAGCGATCGATCCGCAACGGATTGAAAGGATCGGCGATGCCGGGCTTTTCCGCGTTGTCGGAGCGGACGCTCGACGGGCTGGTGGCGTACCTCAAGACCTTCTCGCCGAAGTGGGGCGAGCAGGACGCGGCGCCTTCGATCCCGATCCACGAGGATCCGTACCGCTCGAACCCGGACAAGTCCGAAGCGATCCGCCGCGGCGAGGTCGTGTATCACGGATACGTGACGTGTTGGAGCTGTCACCCGGCGTACGTTTCGACGGAGAAGATCAACGAATACCTGGTGGCGTGCGGGAACGAGTCGCGGAGCGGATTCCGCCCGAACCTTGACGGGGTCGAGGTCAAGCCGAACGTCGAGGGCGAGCTGGTGTATCCGACGGATTTCCGGCGGGACTTCGTGCGCTCGGGCAGCCAGATCGACGACCTGTACCGGGTGATCGCGGCGGGATTGACGGGCACGGCGATGCCGACCTGGGTGGACGCGATGCACGTGGCGGCGAAGGAGCCCGGAGGTCCGCCGCTGGTGCAACCGTCGGATTTGTGGGCGATGGCGTACTACGTTCAGGACTTGATCGCTCAGCGTCCGCCGAAGCTGAAGGAGGGCGGGTATGCGCTGCGGTCAAGGCCGCAGTGGATCAGCCTGACGGGCGAGCCGGCGCCCACACCGCCGGAGAAACAGGAAGCGGAGGCGGTGGAGTTCATCGAGGACGAGTAAGGCGCGGTTGCAACCGCGCCGAAACGGGCGGGGAGAAGAACGCTTCCTTACGGGCGCGGCTCGGTTTGGCGGGCGCGGATCGGTTTGTCGGGCGCGGCAATGCGAGGGTTGTACCAGAGCGAGTTGGAAGGCGAAGCATGAGTGTCATTACGGCGGGGCCCGGGGTGGTAGGCGTGCCGGCGTTGGCGGCGGGTCGTGAGTTGATTGAGACCCGGCTGGTGTGGTGGTATTTCGCGGCGTCGCTGACGTACATGATCGTGGCGATGCTGGCGGGGTTTTTGTTCTCGCTCCAGTTTCTTCAGCATTACCCGCTGGCGGGGATCGAGTTGTTCTCGCCGGGGCGGTGGCGTCTCGTGCATACCAACGGCGTCGCTTACGGATTCATCGCCAACGCGTTTCTGGGAATGCTGCACTGGGCGGTTCCGCGGTTGACGTTGCGCCCGGTGCAGGGGCGGGGGCTTTCGTATTTCATCTTTTTTGCGTGGCAGGCGGTGGTGCTGGCGACGGTGGTCGGGTTGCTGACGGGTCAGGCGCAGGCGGTGGAGTGGGGCGAGACGCCGACGTGGGTGGACCCGGTGGCGCTGGTCGGGCTGATCCTCGTGGCGGTGAACTTTCTGCACCCGATCCTTCAGGTGCAGGGTCCGATGTATGTCACGCTCTGGTACTACGTGGCGGCGTTCGTCTGGACGGTGCTGGTGTACGCGATGGGGAGCTTCCTGCCGGAGTATTTCGTCGGCGGGGCGGCGTCGGGGGCGATCATCGGGTTGTTCATTCATGATCTGGTGGGCTTGTTCGTGACGCCGCTGGGGTGGGGGATGATGTACTACTTCGTCCCGATCATTCTGAAGAAACCGGTGTGGAGCCACGGGTTGTCGCTGGTGGGGTTCTGGGGGCTGGCGTTCTTTTACCCGCTGACGGGGATTCATCATTTTCTTTACAGCCCGATCCCGATGTTCCTGCAATACGGGGCGGTGATCTCGACGATCGCGGTGGAGCTGGTGGTCACGACGGTGATCATCAATTTCTTCATGACGCTGCGCGGGCGCGGGGACGCGCTGCGGACGAACCTGCCGATCCGGTGGTTTTACACGGGGATGGTGTTCTACTTCACGACGTGCCTGCAATGCGCGTTTCAGGCGACGCTGACGTTTCAGAAGATCATTCATTTCACGGACTGGGTGGTGGGGCACTCGCACCTGGTGATGTTCGGCGTCTTCGGGTTCTGGCTGCTGGGGATGATGACGCACCTGATCCCGCGGCTGGTGGGGGCGGGCGGGTGGTTCCGTCCGTCGTGGAATGCGTGGCATTACTGGTTGAGCACGATCGGGACGCTGGTGATGTTCTTCGACCTGGTGATCGCGGGGCTGATCCAGGGATTTCAGTGGCGGGATCTGGCGCCGTGGGAGGACTCGCTGGTGGCGTCGGCGCCGTTCTGGCTGACGCGTGCGGTGTCGGGAACGATGATCATCGTGGGGCAGTTTTTCTTCGCGGCGAACGTGGTGATGACGATGCTGCGGCGGCCGACGGGCCACGGCGCTTCCGCGGGCGAGGCGATGAGCGAGGCGGCGGCGATCTGAGGCGAGGCGGCGTCTCAAAAGCGCAGTCCCGTGTTCAGGGCTCGCGGATTTGCGGAACGCTTCCTTGCGGGCGCGGCTCGGTTTTGTACGGCGGGAAGCGCGGGCGTGATGGGGATCGGCGATGTTTGAAACCAAGTCAGGCGTGTTTGCGATCGCGGGGCTGGGGTTTTTCGTGCTGGCGTTCCTCGTGATGGGGCTGCTGCCGTGGTTGATCTACGTGGATCAGCCGGAGCTGACGGTCGAGCAGATCGCGGAGCAAGGGCTGCTTCACGAGTTCGTCGAGCTTCATGAGCGGTTTCCGGCGGAGTTCGAGAAGCACTTCGGCGGACCGCCGAGCAAGGAGAACTTCGCGGCGGCGCTGCGTCGCGGGCACGAGGTGTACGTCGGCGAGGCGTGCTGGCATTGTCACTCGCAGCAGGTCAGGCCGGTGTCGCGTGAGAGCGAGCGGTGGGGGCCGGTGTCGCACGCGAGCGAGTATCAGAACGAGCTTCAGCGTCCGGTGCTTTTCGGGACGCGGCGGGTCGGACCGGACCTGGCGCGGGAAGGGGCGCGGCGGACAAATGACTGGCACCTGGCGCACTTTCACAACCCGACGAGCGTTGTGCCGACGACGGTGATGCCGGTGTATTCCTGGTTTTTTGATGAGCGAGGGTATCCGAACCGGGACGGCATGAGCATCGTCACGTACGTGCAGTGGCTGGGGAGCTGGCTGCCGGAGTATCCGTATTACTACGGCGAGGGTCCGCCGCAGTTGACGCCGCCGACGCGGAGCGCGCAGGACGGCGTGGCGCAGGGGCCCGGGCCCGGCGACGACGGAAAGGAGGGGTGAGCGACATGGCGGCGGTCATCCGAAAGGCGACGCGCGGACAGCGGTGGGTGGTCTGGGGATTGACGGTCGGGATCCTCGTTCCCGCGTCCCTGGGGTTCGGGACGAAGATTTATGAGTTCGTCCGCGTGGTGCTCAGCGAGGGGGGGACGGAGTTCACGTTGATCCC
This sequence comes from Phycisphaerae bacterium, assembly GCA_022072505.1. Taxonomy (GTDB): domain Bacteria; phylum Planctomycetota; class Phycisphaerae; order UBA1845; family UBA1845; genus JABWBH01. The sequence goes on along the minus strand of JAJVHU010000049.1, from coordinate 66,831 downwards.
GCTGGCGAATTATTTTCTGGCGACGCTGGGATTTCTGTGCCTGATGATCTGGGCGGTGCTGCACGGCATGTTCAAGGACGTGGAAGCGCCGAAGTACACGATGCTGGAGCAGGAGGAGCGTCTCGAGGCTGACGAGGCGGCGGGGAGGCGGACATGAGTCTGAAGGTGGAGCCTTCGGCGGCGGCTGAGGATCGCCAGTATCATACATATACGACGCACCGCATTCCGTGGTACGTGCGTCTGATGTGGGTGGCGTTCTGGGTGGCGATGATCTGGTACATCCTCGCATACGCGGTTCCGGCGGCGAAGACGTATTTCTGACGGACACGATCGGCGGAGTTCGACGGCGCTTGCGCGAGATCCTGATGCGCTGGTCTCGTGCGGCCGTGACGGCGGGCGTCGCGGGTCAGTACATCTTGGCGAAGGCTTCGTCGGCGCCTTGCGGGTCGCCCTGGAAGAGTTTGCGGAGGCGCATGTTCCAGACCGGCTGAAGCTCGCGTCGTTTCATCTCGCGCTCCTGAAGCTCCCTCTCGATCTTGCGGTTCATCGCCTCAAGTTTTTCGGGTCTGTCAGCTTCGACGTCTTCGATATGATTGAGGGTTTTGAGCATGCGGGCGTCGCGCCGGGTTTCCTCTCGTTCCCAGGATCGGGCGACTTTCTCGACGGTGTCGTCGCGGCGCTGGCGCGCGGCGTCGTAGCGGGGGTCGTGGCAGCCAGACAACAGCGCTAGCGCGATCAGGCTGGTAGAGCGTAAGCTGCGTTTGTGCTGATGCACGGTTCCTTGCTCCGTCATTGCGGTCGTCTTCGGCGACTTGGTCGGGCGCCCCCCAACTTGTACTCTTACCGCCGAGTTGAGTCGCAAGCACGCGACCTCAATTGTATGCTTGAGAAGCAAGCCTTCGCTGCTTTTTATCGGACCGCCGAGCGGCTCGCCCGAGTCTTCAACGGACTCCGGTGCTCGGCGCTCGGGAGGTTCCGTCGTTGTGACGCGACGTGCGGTGATGCCCGGAGGGGCGGTGGATCGGTGGCGCGACAATGTCTCCTTCCGCTCGAACTTCTGTCGTCCCTCCGGGACTTCCGGCTCCTTCGTGCGGGCTTCCCAGCACTGGCGTGCCGGGCTGTTTTCTGACGCCCCTTCCGGGGCTGAGACGCTGGGAGGGTCGTGCGGGGTTGAGGTGCTCGGAGGATCGTTCAGGATGACGACGTTCGGACGATCCACCGGAGACCACGATGCTCCGATGCGCCTGCGGGATTCGAGCGGGTCGGCTGCGCGGGCGAGGCGGAACCACCCCGCGATGTCTTGCATGATCGGAAGTTTCTGCAAACGCCACGCCCGGCAACCGGGGTCACGGGCAGGGCAACCGCATTCTAACTTTTGAGCCGGTCCTGACGGATACCGCGGATCAGGCGATCCGCGATTCCGGCATGCGGAGGCCGATCCCTTGGGCAGCCGATGTTCGCTCGGAAGCTCGAAATCCTGGAATGCGGTTGTCCTGGATCACGGGGAGACTCCGGACGGTTTGATTTGACAGTCCACCACGCGTAAGTACGCTCTCGGAACGACTCCCCCGCGAGATGCGGGTTGGGCAGCCGACACGGCTGCCCGTTTTTTTAAGGTCATGCCCGCGCGAAGCATCATCCCGACGCGTTCAACCGAAGCGCCACGCACGTTCACGATCGTCGGCGGCGGATTGGGCGGGGCGTTGATGGCGATCTATCTGGGGCGCGAGGGGTACGAGGTTGACCTTTATGAGCGCCGCGCCGATCCGCGGTCCGGAAAGGCGGACGCCGGGCGGTCCATCAATCTGGCGATCTCGGTGCGGGGGATCGAGGCGCTGCGCGGGGTCGGGCTTGCGGAGGAGGTGCTGAAGCAGGCGGTGCCGATGCGCGGGCGGATGATTCACGGCGTCGGCGGAGACGTCGTGTACCAGCCTTACGGCGTGCATCCGGATCAGGCGATCAACTCCGTGTCGCGCAAAGACCTCAACGTGACGCTGATCGAAGCCGCACGGGCGATGCCGAGCGTGCGGGTTCACTTCGATCACAAGTGCGTCGGCGTGAATATCGAGACCGGGCAGGCGCGCTTTCAGGTTGGGGACGACGGTGGAAGCGTCGAGACGTCGCCGGGCGTGGTGATCGGGGCGGACGGGGCGTTCTCCGCGGTGCGGGGGGCGATGCAGCGCCTGGACCGGTTCGATTACAGCCAGAGCTACCTCGCGCACGGGTACAAGGAGCTGTCGATCCCGCCCGGGGCGGACGGGCGTCACCGCCTCGAGCGGAACGCGCTGCACATCTGGCCTCGAAAGTCGTTCATGATGATCGCGCTGCCGAACATCGACGGGTCGTTCACCTGCACGCTGTTCTGGGCGCACGAGGGGGAGAACTCCGCCGCGGCGGTGCGCGCCGACGACGAGGTTCGCGGGTTCTTCAATCGCGTGTTCCCCGACGCCGTGCCGCACATGCCGACGCTGATCGAGGATTTTCGCAACAACCCGAACCCGTCGCTGGTGACCGTCCGCTGTCAGCCGTGGCATTACCGTGACAGGGTCGTGTTGCTGGGCGACGCGGCGCACGCGGTGGTGCCGTTTTACGGTCAGGGGGCGAACTGCGCGTTCGAGGATTGCCCGGTCCTGCTGGAGTGTCTTCGCGGGTCTGCGACGGATCCGGGGGCGGCCTTTAACGAATACGAGCGGCGTCGCAAGCGCCACGCGGACGCCCTGGCGGACCTGGCGATCGGGAACTTCCTTGAGATGCGCGACAAGACGGGATCTCGCGTGTTTCTCCTGAAGAAGAAGGGGGAGAAGCTGCTGCACCGGCTGCTGGGGGACGCTTACCTGCCGCTGTATTCGATGGTGTCGTTTTCGACGATCGCGTACGCGGACGCGGTGGAGCGTGCGCGGCGGCAGAACCGGCGGCTGGGTGCGGCGGCGGCGGTCGTCTTGCTGCTGATCCTGCTGCTGCTTGCGTCGGCGTGAGTCAGGCTTCCTGCGTCGCGGTCCGCGTTCGACGCTGATCCTGTTGAACGGAGGAGTTTCAGCGTGCGTCTGATCCTGGAGATGGACGGTCCGGTGGTGGATGTCGAGCCGGCGGTCTGGTCGGCGTACGCCGGGGCCGCGGGCGAAACGGGCGTGCCCCGTCTGGACCGGGCTGAATTCTGGCGGCGGTTTCGCGTCGGGGATCCGGCGGGGCGGTGGGTTCCGGGCGCGGCGGCGTCGAAGGTTCCCGAGTTCGTCCGGCGGTTCGAGGCGCGATGCGAGTCGGACGAGTGCCTCGATCTCTGCGCGGCGCAGGCGGAGACGGGGATCGCCTTGATCGGGTTGAAGCGTCGCGCGGAGCTTGTGCTGGTCACGGTCGGAGCCAACAAGGCGGCGCGGCAGCGCGTCCTGGATCGGGAGAAGTTGTCGGAGTTCTTCACGCGCATGCTGGGGCTGCCCGCGCAACCGCATCTGCGTCCGGCCCAACTGCGTGAGTTGCATCTGATGGAGGGGAAGACCCTGGTCTGCGCGGCGACGCCGGCGCTGGTGCAAGCGGCCGCGGGCGCCGGGATTCCCGCGGTGGGCATCGGTCAGGGGATGGCGACGGCGAAGCGGCTGACGCAGGCGGGCGCCTCGGCGACGTTTCTGACGCTTGCGGCACTGGACGAGGACTTCGATCAGGGCTGTCCGGTGCTGAGCGCGGCCCACCTGGTTCCCGGGAGGACACGGACGGCCAGTCCCTTCGGCCAACTTCGTCCGCAGGGCGCGGAGGCGGATAGGGACGAGAACCTACCCCAAAACGGTCGGATCATATCTTGAAAACCTGAGTCTCCACTTGATTCCGGTGTTCGGGGCTCGGGATGTCTGTCGTTGTGGCGTGCGGTCATGCTCGGGAGGGACGGGGGATCGGCGCGGTGATTTTCCTTCCCTCCGGGACTTCTGTCGTCCCTCCGGGACTTCTGTCGTCCCTCCGGGACTTCCGGATCCTCGGCGACAGGTTCCCAGCACTGGCGTGCTGGGCTGTTGTCTGGCGCCCCTTCCGGGGCTACGGTTTTCGGAGGACGCTCGGAGGATCTTCGGATGACGCTCGGGGGCATGTCACAACCGGAGTCAGGTGGAGATTCAGGATTCCGGGGAACCCCGGCTCGATGAATTCCGGGGAACCCTGGCTTGATAGATCGGGAAATCCATGACCCTGCAAACCGTCGCCGTCGTCGGCGCGTCCGCGGATCGCGCGAAGTACAGCAACAAGGCCGTGCGGGCTTATCTGTCGCGCGGGTGGACGGTGTATCCGGTGAATCCGAAGGGAGGCCTGATCGAGGGGCTTCCCGTTCTGCGGAGCGTGCGCAACGCGCCGAGGCCTTTGCGCCGGGTGACGCTTTATCTTCCGCCTGCGTTGGGCATGACGGTCCTCGATGACATCGCCGCCGCCGCGCCGGAGGAGTTTTTCGTCAACCCCGGCGCGGAAAGCGACGCCCTGGTCGCCGAGGCGCATAAGCTCGGGCTCGATCCGATCCTGGCGTGCAGCATCATCGAAATCGGCGCCTCGCCGTCCGCCTTCCCCGACGCCTAGCGTCCCGAGTTGCAAGTTCGTCGACAAACAGCCGCGACCTTTTTGAGGATCAGACCCGCCGACGCGGTGTACCGTTTCGCACAGAATGAGACAGTCGGCGTGCCGGTTTAACGGAGGGTTTGCGGGTCACCGCGATTTTGACTTGCACGTCGCGGATGCTTCGCGGCGCGCTTCGGCGAGCCAGGTCTGGAGCTGGGCTTCGCGGGCGGCGTCGGGCATGCGTTCCGCCCAGGCCGACAGGATGCGCTGCGCCGCGGACCAGTTCATCAGGTCACGGGCGAGGATGATCCCCAGCAGGAGCGCCACGCCCGGCGCCTCGGAGGAGTCGCGATAGGTGGCCAGGAACCGCTCGAACGCCGCGGCGGCCTGCGCCATGCGCCCCTGGGCGTAGTAGCCTCGCGCGATCAGAAGCTGCTCGCGTTCGGCCAGACATTGCTGCGGGTCGATCGACACGAGCGCCTGATGTGCGTCACAGGCGCCCGTCGTGTCGCCCGCCGCCAGTTTTTCGCGGATGTGCTCGCGCCCCTCGGCGATCCGGTCCAGCGCCGCCGACGCCTCAGGAGATCGAGCCTGCGCGACGGCCTTGGGGATGATCCGGCCGTCGAGCCCGCGCTGCGGGGCGGAGAACTCCGCGACGGCCTTGCGCCAGACGAACCGCCGGTGGGCGCGGTCCCACAGCGACAGCAGGTCGTAATGATCCCGAGCCACGGCGCGCGCCGCCAGCAGCGCCAGCCCGGCGACGAATCCGAAAAGATAACCCGCCAGGTGCGCCGTGTGCGCGACCCGCGTGTCGGGGTCCAGCCACTGCGCGACGACATTGTCCCAGAGGATGATCTTCACGAGGATCAGGATCATCGCGGGGATGCGGAACACGCCGATCAGGACGATCAGCGAGAGGATCAGCACGTGACTGCGCGGGAACAGCACGAGGTAGGCCGTCGTCACCGCGGCGATCGCACCGGAGGCGCCGATCAACACGGTCCCCTGGTCGTCGAGCAGGGCGTAGCCCAGGGCGGCGAACACCCCGCCGGCGAGATAGAACAGGACATACGGTCCGTGTCCGAGCTTGCCGTTGACGCTGTTGCCGAACACCCAGAGGAAGACGAGGTTGCCCAGCAGGTGCGTCAGGTTGGCGTGGGCGAACTGATAGGTGAGGAACTGCCAGGTCGCGGGGGCGAGCGTCTGAAGGGCCATGGCGCGTTCGACGCGGTCGGCCCACGCTCCCAGCGGCAGGGCGTGCGCGGCGAACACGAAGGCGTTCAGCGCGATCAGGGCGATGTTGGCCCAGGGTTTGCGCTTGACGGGCGACTCGGTTCGGATCGGTATCAGCGGCATGTGTGCGATGCCCGGTCACCGGCGAGGGAACAGGTCCGCCGCGCCCTGGTCGCGCGTAGGTTCAGCGGTCGGCGGCGAGCCCCCCCGATTTCGCAGCGCCCTGCGGCGCGGGCGCCGGCGGCGCCATCATGCCGGTCAGGCGCACGAACTCCATCCGAAGCTCGTAGAGCACCTGGTCCAGAAGGTTCTTCTCTTCCGGGGAGAGGTTGCCCTGGGTTTTGCGCCCCAGGTACTCGACCAGGTCGATGAAATAGCGCGCGGCGGCGAGGTCCGGCGGCATCGCCTGTCCGCCGGGACCGACCATCCCGCCAAGCGAAGCCATCACCTGCATGACCAGCAGGTTGAGCAGGTCGGCGAAGCGCGGTTCGTGCGCTGCGCCGCCGGATTGAGAGGCTTTTTGCTCCGTCTCGGCGAGGCGTTCCTTCTCCCGTTGAGCCTCCGCCTTCCAGTCGGAGTCGATGATGAGCTTCTGGTCCGGTTGATCGGGCACCTGCGTGGTCCTTAGGATGGTTCTTGCGAAAGCCCGACCTTGAAATCGATCGTTCGGGTCGCGGCAACGAAGATCATTCTACCAGAGAGACGCAGGGCGTAAACCGCGCGGGTGGGTTGGAGTGATGAAATACCACCGTTGGATCTGAAAGGGCGTTCAGCGGGATGAGAGGTTCGGTCCGCCGGGAAGCAGGGGGGTTGGTCCAAAGCGGCGTTTCAGTCACACGTCCAGATTTATTCACGATCTGATTCATCTCAGGCCCGTCTTATGGGACGTTCAGCTAAACCCATATGCGACGCAAAATCCTCTCAAGAAAACGCTTGACTTTCATGGGCTGACCCGTGTACCTTGACTAACGAGCAGCAAGGGGGGCAATTCAAAGCGCTGCTCGCGCACGGACCTGGACGAGTGAAGTCGGAAGGTGCGGCGTGTTCGGGGGGAGTGAGGAAGCGTTCCTATGCTCGGTTCACAAGAACCAATCGGGGTTCTTGGTTTCATTTTTTCATGGAGATGTCGGAGGAAACAGTTATGAAGAAAATGCTTTGTCTGCTTATGCTGGGGCTGCTGGCGATGCCGGTGGTCGCCGAAGACCTGATGCAGGTCAACCCGTCCGGGATCCCGGCGCCGAAGTCGGACCTCGTTCCGCCTCCGGATACGGTGGACCCGATGGACGTGCTTTGCGGTGACCTGAACTACGACCGCGTCAACGGTTACGTTGCCCAGCGTCGTCCGGACGGTCTGGAAGCCTGGACCATGATCAACTGCGAGTTCCCGGAAGACGTCGAAATCCAGGGCTTCAACTGGGTGACCGTCGACAATACCGACGGTGACTGGGCGGGCACGGACGACTTTGCGATCTGGGAAGCCAGCACGGTTGAGAACGGCTGCGCCGATGACAGCAATACGGTTGCTGCCGGTCGGGATCTGACGAACACCCGCCAGGGTCCGATCGACTTCCTGTTCGGTCGTAACGCGTGGCGGTACACGCTGGTCCTCCCGGACCCGGTGACCCTGCCCGCCGGCAAGTACTACTTCGGCGTTCGCGCGGTGACGGTGTCCGGCCAGAGCTTCATCCTGACGACCCCGCTGAACGGTCGCAAGGAGACGTGGTTCGTGTCGGCGTTCTTCGGGTTCCCGTGCGCGGTTCCGGCTTCGACGTTGTTCGGCGCTCCGTCGTCGAACGCGATCGAGGTTCTCGGCAAGCCGGCCGGCCCGCCGACCCCGCGCTGCATCTATCAGGTCAGCAAGGTCAAGAACAAGGCCAACCTGTGCGGCACGGTGTGCGACACCTGCCCGTACGTCCGTGGCGACCTGATCTGCACGAACGAGTGCCGTGACAGCAACGATTGCGCGAGCCGTCTGCGTGGATTCAACGCCTGCCCGAACGGCGCGGCCTGCAAGGTCAGCGCGGATCTGGTCGGCTGCGACATCCCGCCGCGGGACTGCAAGCGTTGCCGGTAGTCGGTCAATGCTTTGATGTGTGAGTAACCGTTGCCTGAGGGGGCGTCCACGTGACGCCCCCCCAGGTGACGACTTCGGAAGTGGGTTCGAAGTTCGAGTTCGTTTGAAACCGATCCCGATTTGAATAGTACCGAGGTGGATCGTGTGGATCCCCGTGCGGAACTGAGCGATCCAAGAAGCGAAGAAGACCCGACCGACGCCTGATTCAGGCGTCGGTCGGGTCGTTTTTACGACGGGTGAACGGCGCGTCCTGAGTCTCCCTTTGACTCCGGTGCAACACGCTTCGCCGACGGTCCCGGATGATTGCCGGACGCATTCGTTTCAGTCCCGACGGCCCCGCAGGATCGTCAGGCGCATTCGCCTTAGACGCTTGTTTCAAAACTGAGCCGCGCCCGTCAGGAAGCGTTCTTTTTCCCGTCTGCACCGGCGGTTTTGCAACAGTGTCTTAATCCTGAAGGTTCCGCGCGATCGTCAGGCGCGTTCGCCTCAATCCCGAAGGGATTGCGTCCTCCAGCCCAAGGTTGGACGCCGAAGGCGGCCTACCTTGGGTTCGCGGCGATCCCCCTCGACCAACCCCAACGGGGTTGCGCCGGGTTGAAGCGTGGCTCCGGGTTGTAAGCATGGCCCCGGACGCCGCAACCCCGTTGGGGTTGCGGATTGAACGCTCCTCGGTTCCCCAGGGTAGGTCGCCTGCGGCGACCTACCCTGGGCTGGCGGACACGACCCCGTTGGGGTCGAGAAACGCGGCGCACCGTGCCGGCTTCAGGGTTCGTCGAGAAACGCGGCGCGCGACGGGTCAGTCGAACGGTGGCGCAACGCGCTTGCGTTCTTGCAAGGTCTCTTTCGTCCCTCCGGGACTTCGTTTCTCCCGCGCGGGGTTCCCAGCACTGGCGTGCTGGGCGGTGCTCCGGCGCCCCTTTCGGGGTTGACCGCCTGTTGATGAACTCGCCACCGGTCTTTGAGATGTCGGTTTTTCCCGGTGAGATTCGCGTCTCGGAGAGACGCGCTACCTTTCTCCAACGGGGGGTTAGAAGATCGCTGGGGGGTTAGACGCTGTTGCAACACCGCCGGTGCAGATGGGAAAAAGAACGCTTCCTTACGGGCGCGGCTCGGTTTTGAAACAGCGTCTTAGAAGATCACGGCAAGGACCGCGGAAAGGAGGATCAGGGCGGTGACGACCGCCGTCAGCTTCCCGCCGTGCCGAAAGGCGTACAACCTCATCAGGTGTCGCGCGTAGTTGACCTGCTCACGGAGCGAGAACTTGCTTTCGCCGTGGCGTCGCAGGTCGAAACGGAAGGGAATTTCCGCGACGGAGGGGCTTCCGCACTTGACGATGAGTTCCAGGGCGATCTTGTATCCGATGGGAGAAAGGACGGCGGCGCGGGCGTAGGTTTTGCGCGGAAGGGCGAAGAAACCGGACATCGGATCGGAAACGCGCGTCAGACCGCGGGCCAGAAGGCAGGCCGTCCGGCTCGCCAACCGGCGGACCCACGACCAGTTCTCCGCGATGCCTCCGCCCTCGGTGTAACGAGAGGCGAGGACGAAATCCGCACCGCCCTCCTCGACCGCCGCCGCCAGGATGGGGACGAGTTCGGGCGGATGCTGAAGGTCCGCATCCATCACGACGAGAACCTCGTGCCGGGCGGCGTCGAGTCCCTCGATCACCGCGGTCGAGAGGCCGCGCCGACCGACGCGCGTGATGCAGCGCACGTCGAACTCGCGGCGAAGGCGCTCGACAAGTTCGGTCGTGCCGTCGCGGGAGTCGTCGTCCACGACGATGAGTTCCGCGTCCCAGCCCGAGCCGCGGATCGCGGTGAAAAGGCGGCGGACCAGCTCCTCGAGGTTCGCGGCCTCGCGGCAGGTCGGAACGATGACGGACATTTTGCGTTTGAGTCGTGACATCGGCGGTGCGATCAGGGAAGCACGTCCGACAGTTTCGACAGAGGCGAGTTGGGCGTCGGCAGCATCTCGATGCGCCGGACGCGCCACTCGTCGCCGTCTTGTATGAAACCCAGTCTCCAGCGCGTCAGGATCCGATCCAGCACCTGTGAACTCGTCACGACGCGGCAGGTTGCGTCGAACACGACGACGGCGCGGTCCTCCGCTGCGAGCGTCACCTCGAACCGCGCCAACCGCGGCTCCTCGGGATGATAGTGCGTCAGGGTGCGACGGGCGGCGTCGAGGAAGCGCTCGCGGTCCATCCCTTCGGCGGTCAGGGAGGCGTCGAGGCGGTCGGCCAGCCGGTCCAGGTCGCCGCGTTCGACGTCGCCGGCCATCTCGATGCAGACGGCGATCAGTCGCTCGCGCGCGGTTTGCACGGTCAGTTGAAGCACGAGTCCGGCCAGTCCCGCGGCTGCCACGACAAGGACCGCGCGTCCGGTTCGCCGGGTCGGGCGAACGCGGGCGATCGCCGCCGCGACGACCAGCGCGCCGACGGACAACACCACCCACCGCACCGGGTTCTCGAACAAAAGCGAAGTCATGTCCGGCAGTGTACCGCCTCAGCCCTCGTTGACCGACGTTCCACCGAGCCGCGCCCGTGAGGAAGCGGGGTTTTGCGGTTTCCGGTGATAAACACGTTTCCGCGCGGTTTCCGCAAGCATTGCACGGCATCGCCTCCTTACGATCGTGGTTCGGCAAGTCTGTCACGGGACGTTGCGTTTCACAAATACCGGGTCGCGTTCGCAGCAACCTGAGAACGCCTCACGCCGTGAAAGCGCCCGACAGCGGGGCAACCGCGCCGGTGAAGCGGGCGTCTGTCTCCGTCGCCCCTGCGTGGTTCAGCAGGGCGGTCAGCAGTTCGAGACTGTCCACCAGGCCCGGTCCGGACCGGTTGAAGTAACGGTTGCCGTCGGCGGCGTAAACGCGGCCGGACCTGACGGCCGACGTGCGACGCCAGCCCGGAAGACGGGAAAGCGTCGCCGCCTCTTGCACGGCGCGATCAAGATCGAACCCGCAGGGCATGACGACGATCACTTCGGGATCGAAGGCGACCACGTCCTCCCACCGGGTGACGCGACTTCGCTCGCCGGGATGGGTCAAGGAGCACTGCCCGCCGGCCCACTGCACGAGTTCGGGCATCCAGTTGGCGGCGATCATCAGGGGTTCGACCCACTCGATGCAGGCGACGCGAGGTCGATCGGCGTCGGGTCGTGGCGCGGTGCGGGTTCCGACGGCGTTGATGCGGGTTTGAAGGCGGTCGACCGCCGCGTGTCCCGCTTCGGTCGCGCCGGCGGCGTCGGCGACGCGCTGGAGGTCGGCGAGCATGTCCGCGAGCGAGACCGGGTTCAGCGAGACGACGGTCGCGGCTTGCAGACCGGGTGCGGCTGCGACGGCGGTCTGCACGGCGCGGAGATCGACGGCGCAGACGTCGCAATGCGCCTGCGTGAGGATGAGATCCGGCGCGAGGCGGACGAGGGCGTCAAGGTCGATGTCGTAAAGCGGCAGCCCGGCGGCGAGGGCGGCGCGGACCTGACGGTCCACGTCGGCGCTGTCGCGCGACGGGTCGATGCGCGTGCGCGTGACGCGGGGGCGCGACATCGCGTGCGCCGGACGGTCGCACTCGTGGCTGATCGCCACCAGACGATCGAGGAGACCGAGTTCGGCGACGATCTCGGTTCCCGCGGCCAGCAGCGATGCGATGCGTTCAGCGGGCATGCCTGTCGCCCGGGCGCCTCGCCCTCATCAATCCTTCAGACCGGTGATTTTCCCTTGTTTTTCGAGCAGCTCGATGAGCCGGACGGCGGCTTCCTGGGGCGTACACTTCGAGTTGTCGATCACCAGTTCGGGATTCAGCGGCGCTTCGTAGGGATCGTCGATGCCGGTGAAGCCCTTGATCTCGCCGGCGCGGGCCTTCTTATACAGGCCCTTCGGGTCGCGTTGCTCGCAGACTTCGATCGGCGTGTCGCAGAAGATTTCGAAGAAGTTGCCCTCGCCGACGGTCTTGCGCGCCGCGTCGCGGTCCGACCGGTAGGGGCTGATGAACGAGGTCATCGTGATGACGCCCGCGTCGACAAAGAGCTTGCCGACTTCGCCGATGCGGCGGATGTTCTCGGCCCGGTCCTCGGCGGAGAAGCCGAGGTTCTTGTTCAGGCCGTGGCGGATGTTGTCTCCGTCCAGAACGTAGGCGAGTCGCCCGCGCTGCACGAGGGCGTGTTCGAGGGTGTACGCGATGGTGCTCTTTCCGGATCCGCTCAGCCCGGTGAACCAGAGCAGGACGCCCTTCTGCTTGAGCAGCGCTTCGCGCTCGGCGCGGCTGACGTGACCCTCATGCCAGGTGATGTTGGTTGCCTTGACGGTTGACACTGATTTCGCTCCGTTTTCGATGATGCCCCGCGGCGCATCGCCTGCGCCCGCCCCGCTCGCGTCGCGCCGAATTTCGAGGATGAACGCCCTGACGTTCCACTGCGCGCCGCTCCAGGAAGGGGGAGAATATAAGGAAAGAGGCGGCGCGTCACAAGCGACGGTCGCGCGTGCCGCCGGGACAAGCCCGATAAGCGTCCCGGACGGCGTTTGTGATGGTGAAAACCGGGATCCGCGTGGTTCTCTTACTCGTTCGGGGCGTACCCCTGGCGACGGACCTCGGTGCGCAATTCCTCATAAAGGGCGTCGAGGGCGTCGGGGATGACGCGGACCTGGCCGAGGACGGCCATGTAATTCGTGTCGCCAGCCCAGCGGGGGACGACGTGGGCGTGGACGTGCCCCGGGAGCCCCGCTCCGGCGCAGACGCCGAGATTGAATCCGACGTTGAACCCCTGGGCGCGGACGACGGCGCGGAGGACGCGGACGGCGTCGCGCGTCGATCGCATCAGGTCGCACAGGGTCAAGTCGTCCAGTTCCTCGAACTCGCCGACGTGTCGGCGGGGCGCGATCATCAGGTGTCCGTTGGTGTAGGGGAAGCGGTTCATCACGACGAGGCAGGCGGGGGTGCGCCACAGAACATGATGCGCGCGATCCGACGCCGGGTCCGCGGCGTACCGGCAGAGGAAGCAGGCGTCGTCGCGGGCGTCCTCGGCGAGAGACCGGATGTACTGCATCCGCCAGGGCGCCCAGAGGTTGGCGTGAAACTCCGACAATGATGGGTCTCCCGGGGCGAAGCGCGTTCGGCCTCTCCCGCGGGCGGATTTTAAGGGCGGCGCGATCGGCTCGCCACCGGGGCGTGGCGCGGCGACGGAATACACCTATGATACCCCCCGCGGCCGCGACGAAACCGCGGCGGGCACTGCGCGGACACCGAGATCGAGAACCCAGGGCGCCGTAGCGCGGCATAAGGACCGGAGAACACGCCGATGGCGAGCGTCAAGATCGATATTGTGGGGATGGACGAACTGGATCTGATCGTGACCCTTTACGGTCAGATCTTTCAGCCGCCGCAGGACCACGCCTACTTCCGCCGCCGCCTGGAGGCGCACCGGGTGTCGCTGATGATGGTGGCGGAGCTGGAGCGCCGGCCGACGGGGTTCCTCGTGGGATATGAGCTGCGTTACACGACGTATTACGCGTGGTTGATCGGGGTGCTGCCGGAAGCGCGTCGGATGGGGGTGGCGTCGCAACTGCTGGAGGCGCAGGAAGCGTGGTGTCGGGAAAACGACTACGAGATGGTGCGTTTCGAGTGTTACAATCACCACCGTCCGGTGCTGCACGTCGCGCTGTCGCACGGATTTTCGATCGTGGGCATCCGGTATGACTCGCGGACGCTGGGGAACCTGGTGATCTTCGAGAAGCAGTTGGGCGAGGAGACGGCGTGAGGCGCGGCGGGTCCGAGCCGCCGCCCGCGTCTCGATCATGATCGCGGCAGCCCGACCGGGTTGGCGCAGCGGCAAGCGCCGCGGGGACCGCGGGATTCGTGCAGGGAGACGGCGGCGGCATGCGCGTCCGCGGGGCAAGTCGCCGGCTTCTCCACCGAGGTGCGTTGGCCGCAAACTTCCGACCGGGACAGGGATTTCCGCCGGTTGCCGGATCGGGCGTCAGCGTTTCCACCAGGATTTCTTTTTCGACGAGTCGCCTTTGACGCGCGACTCGTGTTTCACCATCTCAATGAGTTCGGAGAGGGTGCGGTTGGGGTTGATGCGGCGCAGGGCCTTGAGGCGTTCGCGGGCGTCCTGATCGAGACTTTCGATGAGCGCCGGGTTCTCGTCCTCCGGGCGGCGCGGCGCGGCGGGGGCGGTCTCCTCCGCGGCGGGTGCGGCGTTGTCGATCGTCGGCGTTGGGGGGGTGATCAGGGGCGTGGTGGGCAGGGCGTCCTCACCGTTGCGCGTCGCCTCGATCTCCGCGCGGGCGGCGGCGGCGGCGCGGCGCAGGGCCGCGAGCTGGTCGTCGTCCTGGCCGAGTGCTTCATCCTCCTGGGCGGTGTCTCCCGACTCGGGTTCTGGCGCGTCAAATTCCGCGAGAGGGTCCGCGGCGGCGGAGTTTCCCGCCGGGGCGCCGGAGGAGGCTTCAGTGTCGAGGCTGTCCGTCGAGGCCGGGTGCGCGGCGGTTGCGGCGTGTTCCGGGAAATCAAAGTTGCGCCAGAACTCGGCGATCGCAAGCCCGCACAGGAGGTCGGCCTCCGGGTCGTCGCCGGCGACGGTCGCGGGGGTCGTCGCGTCGGCCGCAGTCGTCGCGGGGGATGAAGCGGCCTGCTCGCGTTCGGCGAGGAACGCGGCGCGTTCGGCCTGAAGCTCGTCGCGAAGCGCGTCGAGTTCCGCGCGTGATTTTTCGAGCTGCTCGTCGAGGGCGCGCTGGCGAGTTTCGAGTTCCTCGCGGAGGGCGCGGAGCTGCTGCTCGGCTTCGGTACGGGTCTGATCGGCGTGCGCGCCGGCGCCGTCGAGGGCGGACTGGCGGGCGTCGAGTTCGGATTTGTAGGCTTCGAGGCGCTGTCGCTGGGCGTCGAGCTGGCGCTGATGCTCGGCGAGTTCGCGCTGCTGCTGATCGACGAGGGCGGCGCGTTCGCGGAGTTCGCCGGACGAGGCGCCGAGGGCGGAGCGCTGGGCTTCGAGTTCCTCCCGGGTGGCGTAGATCTGCTCGCGGAGGGCGTCGAGTTCGAGGCGATGCTTCTCGCTTTCAGACTGGACGTGTTTCTGGCGGTCCTCGAATTCCTCGCGGGCGCGGTCCAAGGCCGCCCACTGCTGCCGGAGTCGAGCCTCGGTCTCCTCGGCGGTGCGGCGAGCGCCGTCGAAGGACGCTTCGAGTTCTTCAAGTTGGCGTTTTCGGCTGGCGAGTTCGGCGTCGGCGTCGGCGATCTGGCGTTCGCGGTTTTCCAGGGCCTGCTTGCGATCGTCGAGTTCGCGGGCGCGGGCGCCGGTCTCCTTGAGCGCCTTCTGAAGCTCGCGTTGCGTTTTCTGGATCGAGGAGGCGTCGGAGGCGAGGGACTCCTCCCTGGCGCTGGATTGCGCCTTGAGGCGGTCGACCTGATCCGCGAGTTCGTCGAGTTCCTGTCGGCGCTGGTCCAGTTGTGCGGCGCGTTGTTCGAGCTGCGTCTGCTCGTGACTGAGGCGTTCCTGGGTCGTGCGGACGTCGCGGTCCTTCGCGGCGAGTTCGTCGAGGCGGGCACGGGCGCGAGTTTCACGTTCGCGCAATTCGGTTTCGACGCGGACGGCGTCCTCCTGCCGGGCGGCGAGGCGGGCCTCCCGGTCGTCGAGGAGGCGCGTCTGCTCGTCGAGTTCGGCGTGGCGCGCGGCGAGCGCGGCGCGGTCGCAGCGGAGGGTCTGCTCGAAGGCGGCGCGGGCCTGCTCGAAGGCGTCGCGGTCGGCCTTGAGGGCGCGGGTCTTTGTTTCGGCGGCGCGTTCGACGTCGGCAAGTCGCCGCTGGGCGGCGTCGATCTGCCCTTGCACGTCGAGCAGATCGGCTTCGCGGCGTTCGAGGTGGGCGAGGCGCTCGGCCAGGTCGGCGCGCTGGGCGTCGAGGTTGGCGGCGTCCTGACGGGCGTTCTGCTCAATCTGCTGGCGTGCGCGGACGAGTTCGCGTTCGCGGGCCTCGAGCTCGCGCGCCGCGGCGGCGGACATCCGCTCACGTTCGACGATCGCGGCGGCCTGGGCCTCGATCGCCGCGGCGCGATCGGCGAGGCGGGCTTCGGCGGCGTCGAGTTCGGCGGCGCGCGGATTCAGTTCGGCGAGACGCGCGGCGAGGGACTTCTCCTGCGCCGCCAGCTCCTCGGCGCGGCGGGCGCCTTCGGAATCCCGGGCGGCGAGCTGCGCCGACTGATCCTGGAGGCGGGTCTCGCGTGCGAGCAGATCCTTCTCGGCGGACCCGAGATTGTCGACGAACTCCTGCTGCTTGCGGACCTGGGCTTCGAACGCGCGGCGTTCGTCTTCGAGCCTGCGTTGCTCGGTTTTGAGCGCGGCGTCGCGTTCCTTGAGTTCCGCGCGGACTTTTTCGATTTCGGCGAATCCGTTTCGGAGACGGTCCTGATCGGCCTGCGAGCCCTCCTTCAGTTCGGTGAGTTCGCGGAGGCGATCGGCCAGGGTCTCCTCCTTCGCGGCGGATTCCGTCTCGAAGCGCGTGCGGGCGGTTTCCAGTTCTTTGAGCGCGGCGTCGAGGGATTCCTGCCGGGCGTCGAGTCTTTTCTCGCGGGCGTCGAGGGCGCGGAGTCGTTTTTCAACATCGCGAGCGCGTGCGTCCGCGTCGCGGGCCTGCTCGGCGGCGGCAGTCGCGGCGGCACGGGTCTGCTCCTCGAGGGCGCGGCGGGCGGTTTCCAGTTCAGCGGAGTCGGCTTCCAGATCGCGGCGGCGGGCGTCGAGCAGTTCGCGCTCGCGCGTGGCGGCGAGCTGATCGCGTTCGAGAGTCGCGGCGCGCGCGGCCAGCTCCTTCTCCCTGCCGTGGAACGCGACGTCGCGTTCCTCGGTCTCGAGGGCGCGCTGCTGGATCGAGGTCTCGCGGGCGTCGAGTTCGCCGGAACGGACGTCGAGGGCGGCGAGGCGCTCCTTCATCGCGGACTCACGCGAGGTCAGCGAGTTCTGCTGCTCGCGGAGCAGACGTTGCTCGTGTGCGAGACGATCGGCGTCCCGCTGGAGCGTCTCGCGGTCGAGGTCGAGGCGCTCGCGCGACTGCATGATCTGGTCGCGGATTTTCTCCAGCTCGGCGATCTGGTTCTTAAGATCGTGCTGCCGACGTTCGCAGTCCTTGCGGCCGCGCTCGACATCGTGGCGGAGTTGTTCGAGGCCTTCTTTCTGAACGACAAGCGCGTTGACGGCGTCGGCGACGCGGCGGGCTTCGTCGTCGAGTTCCTTCTCACGGGCATCGAGTTCGGACTGCCGACGGTCGAGGGCGGCGCGGACGGAGTGCTGCTGGCGGGAGGATTGTTCGGAGGAGGCCTCCCAGGATTCGACGCGGGTGAAGAAGTCGGCGAGCGCGGACTCGAAGGGCGCGACGGCGCGGTCCACGGATTGCAGCAGTTCGGCGAGGGGTTGAGTGGTCGGCATGCGCGTCTGGACTCCTTCCCGCCCGGTGGATTCCGCGCGGTGTTGCGTATTAAGGGAATCGGCACAACGGCGGTCGGCAGTAAGCGGTCGAGGCGGGTGAGTCCGATAGGGGGCGGGATCGAGGGGGCGTCGGCGGCGCAATTCAGGGGGAGGGCGCGTTATTGGGCGGGGCGTGCCCGTGAGGCGTCCGCGCCTAACGACGGCGGGGCGCTTCGCCGACGATCTTATAGTGGAAGTACCGGAGCCGGGCGCCGCGCGCCGGGCGCGGACGAGGAACGAAGCGACGACCTCATGCAAGAACGGACTGATCGATCCGAACCGCAGACGCGTCCCGAGGCGGAAGGGCTTCACGCCGCCGGGCGGGATCTTCTCGCCGCAGTGGAGGCGGTGCGCGCGGGGCTGCGCGAGCAGATCGAGGCGCTTCAGGCGAGAGTTGCCGACGCGGAACTGCGTGCGGACGCGCTGTCGATCGACCAGCAGAAAGCGGCGAAGGATCGCGAGGCGTGGGAGGCGCAGCGACGTCGGGCGCAGCAGGATCTGGACCGGATCCGGGCGGAACTCGACGAGAAGGCGGCGGCGCTTTCGGAACGAGAGACGGCGCTGGCGGCGACGTTCGCGGACGCCCAGCGGCAGTCAGGGGAGGCGCAGTCGAAGCAGTCCGAGTTGAAGACGCTGCTGGCGGCGCTGGCGAAGCGCGAGGAGGCGCTGAAGGCGCGGGAGACGAAGCTGGCGGAGGATCGGGGGACGATCGAGGAGCTTCAGTCGACGCTGGCGCGGTCCACGTCCGAGATCGAGGATCGGCGGGCGCGGGAGGCGGCGGAGCTGGCGCGGGAGCGCAAGGCGGTCGAGGCGGAGCGGGCGCGGGTGGAGGCGGTCGAGGCGGAGCTTTCGGCGCGGGAGTCCGAGGCGTCAGAGGCGCTGGCCCGGGCGGAGGCGCAACATCGGGAGGTTGAAGGGCTGCGGACGCAAGTCGCGCAGCAGGAGGCGTACGTCCGTCAGGCGGCGGGGCAGTTGGAGCAGCAGCGGCGCGTCCTGGACGAGCGGGAGCAGCAGATGACGGTGCAGTGGAAGCAGTGCGAGCTGCGGGCGGCGGAAATGTCGGCGGCGCAGGAGACGATCCAGGCGCTTCAGGCGCAGCTCCAGCACGACTTGTCGGAAGTCGCGGCACAGCGGGAGGAGTTGATGCGCCGGTTGGGAGCGACGGGAGGGGCGGCGTTCACGCCGCCTCCGCCGCGGGCGATGCCGCCGGTTCCGACGCCGTCCACATCCGCTCCGGTCGCGCCAGGGGAGAAACCGGGACAGGCGGACCAGTTCAAGAAGCTGCGGCGCGACGCGAAGCGGAAGGCGATCGGGGCGTAGCGACGCCGCGGGATCGGCGAGGAAGGTCAGCGTGATGGGCCTGAGACTTTTTGACCGGCTGAAGAAAGGGGGCAACGGCGGGCGATCTTCGGGTGCGCGGGCGCGCGCGGCGGTGAACGAACCGCCCCACCTGATGACGACGTACGAACCCGCTCCGCGGGAGTTTCCGGACGACGATCCGCTGCGTGAGATGCTGCGGCAGCAGCGGCACGCGGCGGCGCTGCGGCAGGCGGACCGGTGGAAGACGCACCCGTCGGCGCGTCCGCTGCTTCAGGAGGCGGAGCAGTGTCTCGAGGCGGGGATGGCGCTGGTTCCGGCCGGGGAGATCGCGCTTTTTCCGCGGATCGACGGCGACGGCGACGACGGAGAGGCGGCGACGTCGGTGTCGCCTTTTCTGCTTGACGTTTTCTGTGTGACGAACGCGCAGTTTCAGCACTTCGTGGACGCGGGGGGGTACGACGAACTGCCGCTGTGGCCGGAGGACATCTGGCCGCACATCATCGAGATGAAGGATCGGACCGGTGCGACGGCGCCGCGTTACTGGCGTGAGGGTCGTCACGACCGGCGGTTGTCGGATCATCCGGTGGTGGGGGTGTGCTGGTACGAGGCGATGGCGTATGCGGCGTGGGCGGGGAAGCGCCTGCCGACGGAGGCGGAGTGGCAGATGGCGGCGAGCTGGCACGTGAAGAGCGACGCGGACGTGTTGCGGCGCTTTCCGTGGGGCGACGCGATGAACACGCAGCGGTGCAACGTCTGGTTGACGGGCGTGGGGACGACGGTTGCGGTGGACGCGTACCCGGAAGGGGCGGCGCCGAACGGCGTGCGCCAACTGGTGGGCAACGTCTGGGAGTGGACGTCGTCGCGGTTCGAGATTTTCGATCCGGAGGGCCAGCCGATCGTCGGGGAGATGCCGATGTACGCGGTGCGCGGGGCGGCGTTCGACGCGTATTTCGAGGCGCAGGCGACGAGCCAGTTCCGCACGGGTCAGATCGCCCTGGGTCGGACGCACAATCTGGGGTTTCGTCTTGCGATGAACCTGGAGGACGCGCCGTGGATGAACGCGTAGGCGGGCGGCGGGCGGGTCATCAAGAGCCGGCGGGATTGTTTGAAAGAGCGCATTCATGCTGACGACGACGATGATGACGACGGCGTCGACGCCGTGCCTGATCTGCGAGGCGGACAACAAGCCGGACGCGCTGGTCTGCTCGCGGTGTTACGCGCCGATGGCGCTGATTCATGAGGCCGCGGCGCAGGACCGCGACCCGTGCATCGTCAGCGTGATCGGGGAGAGCAACACGGGGAAGACGGTGTACCTCGGGACGCTGCTGGACATGCTCAGCAAGCGCGCCGGGGACTTCGAGGCCGTGCCGAAGGGCGCATACTCGGTCAACCTTCAGCACAACGTGGTCAGTCACCTGGGGACGCGGCAGTTCCCGCCGAAGACGCCGACGGAAGTCGATCAGTGGCACTGGGCGTACTACCAGGTGGCGCATCACCGCCACGGCGACATGATCTACGACCTGGTCATGCCGGACATGGCCGGCGAAGCGCTGGCGGCGGAGGTGTCGTCGCCGAAGACGTACACGGTGATCCGCAGCCTGCTGGAGAAGAGCGCGGGGTCGCTGCTGCTGGTGGACGCGGGGGTGGCGGCGGCGGGTTCTCCGCAGCCGGACTTCTTCGCGTTGAAGCTGCTGTCGTATCTGGACGGCATTTTTGCGAAGAAACGCGGGGAGAAGATCGACACGCCGGTGGCGATCGTGCTGTGCAAGGGGGATTACTGCCCCGAGTGCTTCGACGATCCGCGGATCTTCGCGAAGACGAACCTGAACCGGACGTGGAACCTCTGCGAGAGCCGGTTCGAGAAGTATGACTTCTTCGCGGCGAGCGTCGTGGGGTCGCTGGGGTATGCGCACGACGCGGAAGGCAACGTCATTCCTTATCCGCTGCACTGCTCGCCGCGGGGCATCCTGGAGCCTTTTGAGTGGACCTTGGCGCACCTGTCATAACCCGAGGACCGCGGTCCGGCGCCGGATCGCCGTGTTCGTCGAGCGTGTCGGGGCGGGAGGTCTCCCCCTCGAACACGGAGATCGTCGCGCACCCGGCGATCTTCACGTCGATCCGGACGCCCACGGGCGAAGGCTACCGGATCGTCGCGTCGTCGCGGTCGCTGCGGGTCGAGGAGAAGCAGGCGATCACGCGGTTTTCCCCCTCGCACGAGGCGCTTTGCAGCACCACGCCGGACGCGATCGGGCTGGCGGCGTATCCGCTTGCGACCGGGCGGATGTGCGTGGCGTACACGCGCACCGCCGGCGCGGAGCACACCGGGCGCCGGGGGCAGCGGGTGTACACGTACAACCTGGTGATCGAGCGCGCGGATTATGAACGCTTCGGATACAACCCTTTTGCGGTGCTGCGGGCAGCGATGGACCGCGAGCTGACCGCGCCGCAGCTCAAGCCGAAGGATCCCTTGCCGCCCGTGGCGCTGACCTGCGACGGCACGTGCGTCGGAGAAGACGGAGCGTTTCCCGGGGGGGCGTCGGGCACGGCGGTGCGCCGGCGCGTGGCGCACCTGCTGGTGCAGCGCAAGGCCGTCGTGCTTCAGGTCGTGGGGTTGCCGACGGAGGAGGCGGAGCTGCTCTGGATGGCGCTGCCCGGACCGCTGCGCTTGACGATGTCGATGTCGGCGGGTCTGCGGTACTCCAACACGCGGGCGCATCATCTGGTCGTCGTGTCGGCCGAGGATGCGCGGTCGCGCGAGCTGTGCGAGGGGCAGGAGACGACGTTCATCGACGCGGCGCGGGGCGTCGAGGGGGCGCCGGAGCGCAGTGAGTGGCTGGACTTCGTCGAGCGGCAGTGGCGGGGGGACCGGATCGGGGAGCTTTCGCGTCGCACGTCGCTGACGTTCGCGGATTGGTCTCTGCGATCGCTGGATTTCGTGGGGAAGTGGTATCTGGCGACGGACGAGGTCGAGCAGGCGGACGTTCCGCGTCTGCTGGCGATGTCGGCGGAGTTCGTGGACCTGGCGCCGCCGGGCGGGATCGAGCGCGACATTCATGCGCGATTGACGCGCGATCTTCAGGAGCGGTTGATGACCACGCTGGGCGCGGGGTCGCCGGGGGAGATCGAGCTGCATTGGTCGTCGCTGTCGGGATTGTGGAAGCGGTCGCGGGCGTGCGAGTCGTTCGCGTGGCCGGTGGCCCGGGCGGGCATTCTGAGGTTGGCGGACTTGGCGCCGCTTGCGGCGGCGCGGTTGGCGCTGTCGATTGCGAAGGCGCCGGATCACGGCGGTCGTCCGGCGGATCATGATCTGGTGCTGGTCGGCGTGTTGCGGAGGTTTGATGCGTGGGCGACCGCGCAGGGGAGTGATCCGAACCCCGAAATCGAGACGGTGGCGGGCATGTGGAGGCATCAGCGGCCCGACCTTGCGCCGATCCTCTCCGTGGCGCCGCCCGCCCCTGAAGCGTCGCCGACTCCGACGACCGCGGACGCAATTCTCATCTGTCCTCCCAGCAGTGGCGTGTAAGCCGGGCACGGCTTAGGCTGGGGTCTGCGCGCGGCGTCGGCGTACCGCTTGCCGGGGCGCGCGGCGTGACGTGAAATCGTCATTCTCGATTCCGCGGCGCGCCACGAAACGAGCGTTCGCGCGGGCTGAAGCCCGCGGCTCGGTAAGGCGCTTATCCGAACATGAGGCTTGCCTACAGCACGAATGCGTACCTGCGCTTTGCGATCGAGGAGGCGGTGCGGCGGGTGGCGGCGCTGGGGTATGCGGGGGTGGAGTTGATGGCGGACGCGCCTCATGCCTGGCCCGCGACAACCTCGGCGACACGGGCGGAGGCGATCCGGCGTTGCGTCGTGGAGGCCGGGCTTTCGATCTCGAACGTCAACGCGTTCATGATGCAGGCGGTGGGCGATCCGCGGCACGTGTACTGGCACCCCTCGTGGATCGAGCGTGACGCGGCGCTGCGCCGCGTGCGGATCGAACACACGATCGCGGCGCTGCGCCTGGCGGCGCGGCTCGGAGCGCCGTCGATCACGACGGAGCCCGGCGGTCCGCTCGAGCCCGGCATGACGCGCGAGGAGGCGACGGACCTTTTCGTGACCGGCCTGCGCGAGGCGCTTCGGGTTGCGGAGGACGTCGGGGTGTCGTTGCTGGTTGAGCCGGAACCGGAGCTGCTGATCGAGAACGTCGCGCAGACGCTGGAGCTTTGTGATCGCGTCGCTTCGCCTGCGTTCGGGATCAACTTCGACATCGGGCACCTGTATTGCGTGGGAGAGGATCTGCCCGGCGCGGTCGTCCGGCTGGCGCCTTTCGTGCGACACTATCACGTCGAAGACATTGCCGCGACGCGGGTGCATGCGCATCTTGTTCCGGGCCGCGGGGCGATCGACTTCGCGCCGGTGTTCGACGCGATCCGGCGGACGGGGTACGACGGCTGGGTCACGGTCGAGCTTTATCCTTACGTGGACGACCCGGACGCGGCCGGAGCGGAGGCGCGGCGGGTCTTGTCGGCGTTGCCGGGGGAGCGGAAGTGAGTCCGCGGGCGCGGGCGTATTTCGAGCTGGTGCGCGTGCCGAACCTTTTCACGGCGCCGCCGGACGTGATCGCGGGCGCGGCGATCAGCGGGGTGTTCTCCGGGATCGAGTCGCTCGAGGCGGCGCTGCCGCTGGGGATCACGTGCGCGGCGTCGATGTCGTTGTACGCCGGGGGCGTGGCGCTGAACGACGTGGTCGACGCGCCGCATGACGCCCACGAACGACCCGAGCGACCGATCCCGTCGGGCAGGATCGCGCGCGGGGCGGCGGCGCACGTGGCGGTCGAGCATTTTGCGGCCGGGCTGCTGCTGGCGGCGTGCGTCGGATTTCTGGCGCCGGACGCGGGCGTTCGTCCGGGGTGCGTCGCGGTCATCCTGACGACTTCGATCGTGTCCTACAACGTTCTCAAGCACACCGTGTTCGGTCCCGCTCTGATGGGGCTTTGCCGGGGAATCAATTTTCTGCTGGGAGCATCGCTGCATCCGGCGTTCTCGATCGAGGCGCTGGTGCTGCATGACGTGGCGTGGCCGTCAGCGGCTGCGTGTCTTGCGGTGTACGTCGCCGGCTTGACCGCGTTTGCCCGGCATGAGACCGGACGGGCAAGGCGCTTGGCGCTCCTGCCCGGCTGGCTGGGGATGCTTGCGGGGATCTCCCTGATGCCGATCGTCGTCGAGGTTTCGCATTCGTCGATCGAAATTACATCCGGCGGGCTGGGACTCATCGTTTCGGTGGTTCTCCTGATGACAGCCGTGGTCGCCGTCGGCGTGACGGCGATCACGCGGCCTGGCGCGGACGTGCTGAAAACCGCGGTGGGTTGGCTGATCGCGTTGATCGTGTTCATCGACGCGGCGCTGGCGAGTGTCGGCGCGGGCGTGGCGGGGTGGCTGGCGACGGCGGGGTTTCTGCTGCCTTATGTCGCGCTCAAGCGGCGGTTCGCGCCGACGTGAGCGTCCGTCGCACCGCGGGATTCCGGTCGCCGTCGCCCTTCCGACGGCGGTGCGGAAACACAAGCGCGGGCAGGCGCCCCCATGTCGCCTGCCCGCGCCTCAGACGCCGGATCAGCCGTCGCAGACCAGCCCCGGACGGTCGTCCGACCCCTCCTCCTCCAAGTCGAACTAGTCGCAGTTCACCTGGATCGTGATGCAATTGCCCGGATCCACCAGCGACACGCTGTGCCCCGGTCCGCTGTAGCAGCAAACGCTGTACGACGCGCGGGCGCCGCTGATCGTGAGGGTGAAGTTGCGTCCGTCAATGCTGATGATCACCTCTTCGCCGTCGTGCGACTCATCGAAGAGGATGACTTTGCCCTTGATCGTGCCGTTCGACCGGCATCGCCCCTTGAGGTTCTTGACGTCCTCGCACTGAACGCCGCCGCCCCCGCCGCCGCCGCCGCAACCGTCCGTGAGGCAGCTTCGCGAGTTGCGGTGGTTCGTGATCTGGCTGATCTCCGACGTGCCGAAGCTCGTGAGGATTCCGGAGCATCCGCCCAGACACGGACACATGATCCGGCAGGTGCTGCATCCGCTGCACCCGCTGCAGCAGTGCCCGGCGCCCCAGTTGTGCCCTTCCTCGTGCGCCGTCAGCCCCACGCGCTGCGTCATGTTGCTGGAGAACAGCGTCCACGACACGCCGTATGCCGAGCTGCGGTTGCACACCACGCTCAGGTACGCGATGCCTAAAATGCCGCCGTCGCGCGACCGCCCGGCCATCAGGTGCGCCAGGTCGCGCTGAACCCCGCCCTGCTGGCTGTTCCAGTGATTCTGGAACTGGGTCAGGATGGACTCCGCGTCGGTGCCCGAATACGGGTCGTTCGACGTGTCGCGGACGATGATCCGCGTGATCACGTGGCAGATGTTCACGTCGCGCTCGTAGATCACGTCGACGCCCGCCTGAATCGCCTCGATGTCGTCGATGCACGCCTGCACGCTGCCGCGGCGCTGAAAGAACTCGAAGTCCGTGTCAAACGCCACCTCGGCCGTGCGATCGCCGCCGGCGGGGTTAGGCCCGTTCGCCTCGGATTGATCGAGAGGAGGCTGCATGCCGCCGAAGGAGTGGCGCAGTTCGTCGGTTCCGCAGGTCCACGTGTCATCCGTGAACGAGTCCGCCGCCGCATACGCCACGTGCAGCAACGCATTCACGCCCGGCACGAAGTCGGCGACCGGCTGAACGCCGAAGCTGCCCAGATCGCCCATCTCGATCACAAGCCGCAACTGCCCGTCGTAGTACGAGCCGCCCACGATGCTGCCGGGAAGGCCTTCCACGTAACCGCGGTACGTCTTCGGCGCCTCCACCGGAACCTCGACCAGTTCTCCGTCACGGACCACCAGCGCCTGGAACCCTTCGGCGCGCACCGAGAACGGATCCAGCACCAGCGTGTACATCCCCCCGCCCAGCTCCAACTCGACCGCGAAGGGCATTCCCGAATCCCCAGGCAGATCCGGGATCTGCGTGGACCACGCCGTAAAAAACTCCGACAGATCCACGCCTTCGACGGTCGGCGTCAACTTAACCGCGCCCCCCGCCAGCACCGGACCGCTCGGCGGCGCCGCCGCCATCGAAAGACAAGCCGCAATCCCTAACAAACCAACCATCTCGATGTTCCTCCGTCCGATAGAAAAAAGATCACCACGACCCCTTGATTCCCTCGCAGAACCGCTCCGGGCAACGCCTATCTCCCGTCACTTCCGTGGTTTGCTGCGGGGATCATTAAAAACTCCTGAGTGTCTGAGGGTTCACATTCTTCAAACGCAAACGCAGGCGCAACTCACCGCACGGCGATCATCGCGCCGCAATTCCGGTCACCGGTTCTTTCAGGGGGAGGACCAACAAGCCAACGCGCGGCAAGCACTCACAGGGATTTATTATGCGCCGCCGCTTCCGGCGAGGCAAGACAAATATTGACACACCCTCGATTTTTGCGATCGCAAAAACACAACCTAAGCACGCTCCAGGTAAGCCCGTTTTTTCTGCGTTCGCGTCAATCAACATCACTTGTTGATGCGGGGTGGGTTCCCGGTTTCGGGCGCGATCCGGGCCTTGCTCAACGCCTCCGGCGGCCGGGCGTGGCACATCGCTGCGGACTACGTCAAGAT
This sequence comes from Phycisphaerae bacterium, assembly GCA_022072505.1. Lineage (GTDB taxonomy): Bacteria > Planctomycetota > Phycisphaerae > UBA1845 > UBA1845 > JABWBH01. The sequence continues at coordinate 40,615 of JAJVHU010000049.1, read as the reverse complement.
CCCGCAGGGGTGGAGCCGAAGCAATGAGCGGAGCAACAACATCGCCATCACGGAGGGAGGCTCGTCGGTGCGTAGGTTCAACTTCAATCGTGCGGGATTGGCGTGGGGGATATCGGTCCTGGGGATCGCAGGGTGCTCCAACGTCCCGGGCCGAAACGCTGAGCCGGTGCGATCAATATCGTTGCTGGTCCAGGCATCTTTTCCCGCCGCGAACGCGGGCCGTCCGGACGCCGCTCGCGTCGAGCATCTCGCAAGTGCGCGGGTCCGGGCGAGCCGCCCGTCCGCCCCGGCGGGTTCCCGCGTCGAACGCTCACGCGCATACCTGGTCAGCGACCTGGGAGAAGCGAGGGATCTCACCGGTGATCCGATCGTCCCGCCGCCCGCGCAGGCGCGCCGGCCCCTGCCGGATCTGGGGGAGACGATCGCTCGTGATCTTCAGGAATTCCCCGGCGTTTTCTGGGAGGATGCGAAGCAGGTCTACTCGGATCGCGCGAATCTCGTCATCCTCGGTCTGACTTACGGCGCGTCACTGACCCTGCAAGCCACGGATGTGGACGACACGGTCGAGAACTCTTTCAGAACGCACCGGACGTTCAAGGACGACTGGCGCGACGCTTTCGGCGCCCTGGGGAACCCCGGCCTGCACTTCGGCGTCGCGGGAATCTTCTACCTCGTCGGACACCAGCAACAGGACGACCGCACTTACGAAGTCAGCACGAAGCTCTTTCGCGCCTTAGCGCTGACCGGAGCGACCGTCATTCTCGGCAAGACCGCGACGTGGGACGATGTCCCCAACGGGGAGTTCGGCTCCTTCCCCAGCGGGCACACGGCGAGCACCTTCGTTTTCGCCTCCGTCCTGCACGAGGAGTACGGACCGTGGGTGGGAATCCCGCTTTACGGGCTTGGCGCGCTGGTCGGGTACACGCGGCTTGAGGATGAGGAGCATTATTTCAGCGACGTGGTGATGGGCGGCGTGCTCGGACTGGTCGTGGGGCACTCGATCGCCCGGGATGGAGAACCGCTCGAGGTCGCGGGCGGTCAGATCGTCCCTTATGCCGACCCCGCGGGCGGCAGCACCGGAATCCTCTGGGTGTACGCCATCCGTTGAACGTCAAGCGGACGACGCCGCGACGGGAGGGGCCGCCGGGAACAAATCGCGGGGGAAAAGACTTGAATCTTCCGAGCGATTCCCGTACAAGCGGAGGATCGGGAATCGCGGCCTCGTCGGAGATGGAGGATCTTGCCATGACGCTGCTGCCGGACGTGCGACGTGCGCGGGCGTTCACGCTGATCGAGTTGCTCGTCGTCATCGCGATCATCGCCCTGTTGATCTCGATCCTCCTGCCCTCGCTTCACCGGTCCCGTCGTCAGGCGCGGGCCATCGTCTGCACGTCGAACCTGCGCGATCTGGGGCACGCGCTGGCGATGTACGGGAACGAGTTCAACGATTTTCTTCCGAAGGACATCGACGGCGGACAAGACGAGTTCCCCTGGGCGGTGATGATCGTCGAGATGATCGGCCATGAGATCGATCGGCTGCAGCCTTATGCGCCGCAGTTCGGCGAGGTTCCGACGCTGCAATGCCCGGAATATCCGGAAGACGTCACCGATCCGCAGACCCAGACGCGCATCGGCGAGCAGACGCTGGATTACGTGGTCAACGGGTTCCCCAAGGTGTACATCAGCGGGTCGACGGACACCCAGCGCGCCGAACCGAACGAGAACGGACACTGGCGCCCCGACCGCTCGCCGGACGATCCGCCCGAACTTCTGTCCGAGATCAAGAACCCCGCGGGCATCGTCTACAACGCCGAAGCGCATAAGTTCATGCCGTCCGGTTTCTCCAACGACCGGGGACATCGCATCTTCGTCTACCACGACGTTTTCCGCGGATCGCAGCTTCCGCGCGGCCTGTATCCGCGCGTCGCCGCCGACATGCGCCACCCGGCGGGCATCTCACAGTCGTTCTACGACGGTCACGCCGAGGTGCGCCATCCGCGGGTGATGGTCGAGTCCGACTGGTACTTCCCCGGTTACTGACGCACGGCGAGCCGCGGACTTCAGTCCGCGCGGAGGCCCACGGCGAGCCGCGGACTTCAGTCCGCGCGGAGGCCCACGGCGAGCCCCGGACTTCAGTCCGCGCGGAGGCGGACGCCCGGAGGCGATTCAAGATCGGAAGGGCTGATCGGGATCGCCCGGAGCTTCTCGACGAATTCGGTAATCACCCACTCCGGCGTCGACGCTCCCGCCGTCACGCCGGCGACGCGCTTCCCCGCCGTCATGTCGGCGGTGAGCTGCTCGTGCGTCTCGAGGTGATGTGTCTCCCGCCCCTTCTCCCGGCAGAGGCGCACCATCTCGCGCGTGTTCGCCGACTTCAGTCCGCCCAGCACGAACATCACCTCCACCTCGTCGCACAGCGCCAGCGCCGACTCCTGCCGCCGCGTCACCTCCAGGCAGAGCGTGTTGATGATCTTCACTTCCTTGTACGGGCGAACGAGGATCTTCGCGATCATCTGCGCCACGTGCTCCGGCGAGTGCGTCGTCTGCGCCACGATGCCCAGGCGCTCGCGGTACGGCAGCGCGTCCTCCAGGTCCGACCCCTCGTCGATCACCGTCACGACCGGCGCGTATCCGATGACCCCCCGCACCTCCGGGTGGTTCGGGTCGCCGATCATCACCACGTGATAGCCTTCCTCGTGCAACCGCCGCACCGCGTCCTGCGCGTGCTTCACCAGTACGCACGTCGCGTCCACGATGTTCAGGCCCAGCCCCCGCGCCTGCTCATACGTCTCCGGCCGGGCGCCGTGCGACCGGATCAGCACCGACTTGCCCGGTTCGATCCGCTCGAGCACGCCGGTCTGGCTCAGCCCTTGCTCCTCCAGCCGCGACACCACCTGCGGATTGTGAATGACCGGACCGAGCGCGATGACGTTCCCCGCCCCGCGGTCCGCCAGGGCGCGCTCCGCGATCTCCACGGCGTCCTCGACTCCGAAACAGAACCCCCGCGATTTCGCCAGCTTGACTTCCACGCGACCTGCCTGCCCTTTTCCGCCAACGCCCGCGCGCCTCACAGACCCCGGCGCGATCAAGGAAGCGTGCCTTTCGGGTCTTTCACGCGGATATTGAAACAGCGAGTTATGTGAAACCCCCCTCTGAGCCGCGGGCTTCAGCCCGCGCGAATGCTCGCCTCGTAACGCGCCGCGGGCTTCAGCCCGCGCGAATGCTCGCCTCGTAACGCGCCGCGGGATCTGGACTAACGATTCAGACCGAGCCGCGCCCGTAAGAAAGCAACCGTTACTCGCCCCCGTGTCGAACGTGCCTTAAACAGCGGCTTCGTGAATCATAGGCATGATCCGCGGGGCAGCCAAATGCTCGCGTCTGCCCGCGACCCGCGTTTTTCCGGTATTATCCGGTTCGTGCGTGCCCGTCATGCCTCCGCCCGACGGCGACCTCCGTCTCATACCCCGGCGGCCCGGAACTGGGGTTCGCGCGCGTTGTGTCGTTCCGCCGCAGCGGAACCGCAACGTTTTTGAGGCGCGAGGATTCTTCTTTCCGAGCCGCGCCCGTCAGGAAGCGTTCTTCTGAGTCCCCGCTTGACTCCGGTGCACCGCGGCGCGCAACGTTTCTTGACCCACCTCGAAGGCGGCACGGCGCGCCGCGTTTCTTCGACCCCAACGGGGTCGAGGCGTCGGAGTTGCCGCAAACATAACCGAGCCGCGCCAGTAAGGAAGCGTTCTTCTGAGTCTCCACTTGACTCCGGCGCGCCGCGGCGCGCGACGTTCCTCGACCCGCCTCGAAGGCGGCACGGCGCGCGGCGATCCTCGACCCGCCTCGAAGCCGGCACGGCGCGTCGCGTTTCTTCGACCCCAACGGGGTTGCGGCCTCCAGCCCAGGGTAGGTCGCCGCAGGCGACCTACCCTGGGAAACCGGAACCGCTCGATCCTCAACCCCAGCGATGTGACAATTGTCAAGAAGGTAGGGGTTGCACCGCGCGATCCACCCAGGTTGGTTCGACCCCTCCGGGGTCGCGTTTGGATCCCGCACGCCACCGTGGGTTTCACCCACGGCTATCCACGTAATTCCCCTTCGGGGAATACGACGCCAACCGCCGGAGAATATGACGTCTGACCGCCGGGGATTACGACGCCGATCCCCGAAGGGGATCAACATGAATAGCCGTGGGCGCAGCCCACGGAAGACGAAGACAAGCGCGCCCAACCCCGAAGGGGTTGCACCACGCGGCGCAACCGTTTCATCTGGCGCAACCCGTTCAACTCGGCGCAACCCGTTCGACCCGGTGCAACTCTTCCAACCCATCGCAACCCGTTCAACCCGCCGCAACCGTTTCATCTGGCGCAACTCCTTCGACCCGGCGCAACCGTTTCAACCCATCGCAACCCCTTCAACCCGCTGCAACCCCGTTGGGGTTGGTCGAGGCGCGGATTGTCGCGAACCCAAGGTAGGCCGCCTTCGGCGACCAACCTTGGGCTGGAGGCCGCAATCCCTTCGGGATTGAGACCAACGCATCCGAGAATCCTGCGCCTCCTTCGGGATTGAAACACAACAACGGACCTTCGCGCGTGTTCTTCAGGCGCTCGCGCGTGTTCTTCAGGCGCTCGCGCGTGTTCTTCGGGGTTGAGGCGAATGCGCCGGACGATCCTGCGGGGCCGTCGGCGAAGCGTGTTGCACCGGAGTCAGGCGAAGCGTGAAGCGTGTTGCAACGGAGCCAGGCGAAACGTGTTGCGCCGGAGTCCGATGGAGATTCAGATCGCGCCAACTCATAAGTTCATGCGATCCCGACACCCCGCAACCGGAGGCAGATGGAGACTCAGGGGAACGCTTCCTGACGGGCGCGGCTCGGTTTCGTGGGGAACGCTTCCTGACGGGCGCGGTTCGGTTTCGTGGGGAACGCTTCCTGACGGGCGCGGTTCGGTTTCGTGGGGAACGCTTCCTGACGGGCGCGGCTCGGTAGGCGGTTGCCTGTTGCCTTTCCTGACGCGGCGGCGTTTACGCGCCGCCGGGGGGGGCTTCGCGCCAGGTTCCGGGATCGGGAGCGTGCGGCGCGGTTTCGGGGAGGGTGACGGACGGGGGATCGGGGGACGGGGGATCGGGGGACGGGCGATCGGGGGACGGGCGATCGGCGGTCCGGGGGGCGTCCTGCGGGCGGGTGAAGGGGATCGTCAGGCGGTAGGCGCCGTCGCGCAGGCGGCTTTGCACCGGGAATCCGCAGCGGTGGAAGATGCGGAGCATGCCGTGATTGTCGACGAGGACGTCGGCGGTGAAGCCCGCCAGACCGGTCGCCCGCGCCGCGTCCACCAGCGCCCGCATCAGCGCCGTGCCCACGCCTTTGCCCTGCCGGTCGTCGCGGACCAGGAACGCGGCGTCGGCGAAGTTCGTGGCGGGATCGCGGTGATAATGCGCGATGGCGACGATCTGTGCGTCGTCCGCGCGCCGCGACGTCAGGACGACGAGCGCCATGTCGTTCTCATAATCGACGCGGAGCAGATCCTGAAGCTTCTCGTGCGGGAGAGTCTTGATCATGTGGAAGAAGCGGTAGTGGATCGACTGCGGCGAAAGCTGGTAGAACAGATCGCGCACGAGCGGCTCATCCGTCAGCTTCAGCGGACGCAGAAACGCTTCGGCGCCGTCCTTGAGCTTCACCGTCCGCTCGAGCGCGTCCGGGTACACCGTGGTGCGGATCGGCGGTTCGATCTGGTCGAGGTAGATCATGCGCCGCGCCTTGGCCTCGCTGAAGAGCCACGGTCGGAACTTCGGGTGCGCCACCTGGATGAGGGCGAGCGCCCGCTCGCGGATCGTCTTGCCGTGAAGGTAGGCCACGCCGTATTCGGTCACGACATAATGCACGTCGCCGCGGCTGGTGACGACGCCGGCGCCGGGTTTGAGCGTGGGGACGATGCGCGAGATCGTCTCGCCCTCGGCGGTGGCGGGCAGGGCGATGATCGGTTTGCCGCCGGCGGATCGCGCGGCGCCGCGGGTGAAGTCCACCTGCCCGCCGATGCCGCTGTAGAACATCGTGCCCAGCGAATCCGCGCAGACCTGCCCGGTGAGGTCGACTTCGATCGCGGAGTTGATCGAGATCATGCGGTCGTTGCGGGCGACGATGAAGGGGTCGTTGACGTATTCCGTCGGGTGAAACTCGACCAGCGGGTTGTTGTCCACGAAGTCGTAGACCTTCTTCGTCCCGAGGACGAACCCGGCGACGATCTTCCCGCGGTGCAGCGATTTCCGCGCGTTGGTGATCACGCCCTTCTCGACCAGCGGGATGACGCCGTCGCTGAACATCTCGGTGTGAATGCCGAGATCCCGGAACCCGGTCAGGTACGTGAGGACGGCGTCGGGGATCGTGCCGATGCCGAGTTGGAGCGTCGCCCCGTCCTCGACGAGTCCCGCGACGTGGCGCGCGATCCGCGCGGAGAGTTCGTCAGGTTCGCCGTGCTTCGCCTCGAGCACCGGGCGGTCCGAGGGGACGAGCACGTCCAGGTCGCGCACATGAATGAAGCAGTCGCCCAGCCCGCGCGGCATGCGCTCGTTCACCTCGGCGACGACGAAGCGCGCCGACTCGGCCGCGGACTTCACGATGTCGGTGGAGACGCCGTAGCTGCAATACCCGTGGTCATCGGGCGGGCTGACGGAGATGAGCGCGGCGTCCACGACGACGCGCCCGGTGCGGAACAGCGCGGGGATCTCCGACAGGAAGATCGGCGTGTAATCCGCGCGGCCTTCGTTGATCGCCTGCCGGACGTTGGGTCCGATGAAGTAGGAGTTGTGCCGGAAGCAGTGCCCGAGGCGCGGTTCCGCGTAAGGCGCGATCCCGAGGGTGAGAATGTGGACGATCTCCGTGTCGCTGAGGTCGGTGCGCGCCGCGAGCGCCTCGACGAGCCCCTGGGGTTCGCCCGCGCCGGACCCGATGAACACGCGCTGCCCGGGGCGGATGTCCGCGACGGCCTGCGCGGCGGTGCGAATCCGGTCGGCGTGGCGATCTTTCCAGTTTGCCGCGGTTGAACTCATGAACGTCCCGCAGGAGCGTCCTCCGGCATGTCATTGTGCTGCAAGCGGCGTGCCACCGGACGCGCCCCTGTGCGTCATCTTCAGCGCGAAATTGCCGCAAGGCTTCGGGTCAGACGTGTTTGCGGCGCGGCGCAAAAGCGTCAGGGTTCCAGGACGCGCTCGGGGTCGGGCGTCAGTCCTTCGGTCCGGTTGCCGCGCCGGGGATCGGCTGGTGGGCGGCGTCGTCGAACCGTCGGATGCGCGCGTCGGTTACGAGGAGATTCACGGGTCGATCGGTCGGTCCGACGGGAAGGTTGGGGACGACCTGGATTTCGTAGGCCAGCCCGCAGGCAACGCCGGTGAACTCCGGGTTGGCGAGGAACCGGTCGTAAAACCCTCTCCCGCGGCCGAGACGGTTCCCGTATTCATCGAAACCCAGTCCGGGCACGATGACCAGGTCGATCATCGACAGGGGAAAGGGCGTGCCGCTGATCGGCTCGCGCAGACCGAACTCCCCGGCGACCAGGTCATCCGACAAGGATTGAATCTCGACGGGGAGCATCCGCCGCTGCTCCCAGGACACCTTCGGGGCGGTGACGCGTTTGCGGTCCTGCCAGCAGCGCAGAACCAGCGGCGTCGTGTCGATCTCGGTCGGAAGGGACAGAAAGACCATCACGACCTCGGCGCGCACGAACTCCGACAGATCGAACAAGCGGTGACAAGCGCGGCGCGCCCCCGCGTCATGCTCATCGGCGGTCATCGCCGAGAGCGTCTCCCGCAGTCGTTGTCGCAGCGGTCCCTTCGCCCCCAAGGCTTTGTGCGCCCCTTTCCTCTCCGCCTTTGACGCCCGCCGGTCCGCGCCCGGCGACGAGGGTCGGAGTATACCCGAAGCACCGGCTGGCGGACAGGGGACGGCGCTCGTCGATCTCTTGCGGACCGGGGATCTCGTGCGCTGCGGCGTCGCGCGCTGTCTGGACGAGGAGCCGGGCGCTTCGCGTGCGCCCCCCGCCCTCGCCCAACCCTAGTTTCCGCGCTCGCGCTGCCGCACGTCCGCCATCTGGAGGAACACGCTCACCACGGTAGGCACCAGCAACACGAAAGGACCGACGATCGCGCTGTACTCGGACATCTGCTCATACGTGCCGCGCAGCGCCGGTTCGGCGCGCACGAGGATCGCCAGTCCGGAGATCATCAACACCGCGCCTTGAAACGCGGTGATGAGGATGATGACTTGCTTGCGGTTGATCGCGCACAGCGGGGTCACGACCAGCAGCGTCAGCGCGACCGCGATCCACAGCGGCACGCCCTCCAGCCCGACCGACTCGAGGAACATCCGCACCAGCCCTGCGCTGATCAGCCCGCCGAGCACCGCGATCGACTGATGCACGGGCGGAAAGCTCGCCAACCCCAGCGCCACGGCGCCGCCGACGCCGTAAAGCGCAGCCTGCGACGGCGTCTGCGCCAGCGCCACGCCCACCATCAAACCGATCAACGCGAACGTCAGCACCACGGCGAACTTCCACATCCGCCACCCGAGCAGCATCATCGCCGCGCCGGACAACACAAAGGGAATCCCCGTCAGCGCGTCGCATGCATGAAGGAACGCCACCCAGTCGGATACCGATGTAATCACGGCTGTCGTCTCCCGTCCGCCCTCGAAATCATCCGAACCCTCGCGTCCCCCTCCACCCCCGCTCGTCGCGTCGTCGCGGGAAGCCCTCCGTTTCCACCGCGCCGTTTCGCGCAGCGTCTGAGGTAAACGAAGCGCGGAGTCGCCGCGCCCGTCGTGCCGCAAACGCCCTCAATTCACAAGAGTACGATTTCGCGCCCGGCGAACGCCCTCGCGCCCGCGATGGCGCCCGGATAATCGCGGCGGACGCTGCATTTCTGGCGGATCTTGCCGGAGGACGCGAAAGCGACGTGCCGCAACCGGGGGTTCTGGTACGCGGCTTGCCCCGGCTACATGACAGGCAGACCTTGCAGGGCCGGTCGCGCGCCGCATCGCGGGCCGCACAGACGGGGGTTCGCCTTTTCAGGGAGGGTCCGGGCGTGGTGGAGATGACGCTCTACGGCCGGGGCGGTCAGGGCGGGGTGACGCTGGCGAAGCTGATCGCCACGGTGTTTTTCCGGCGCGGCGCGTACGTGCAGGCGTTCGGGGTGTACGCGGCGGAGCGGTCCGGAGCGCCGGTTCAGGCGTTCGTCCGCATCAGCGACGCGGAGATCACGAATCACAACCAGGTGAAGACGCCGGATCACGTCATCGTGCTCGACCGCACGCTGATCGGTCCGGCGATCGTCGAAGGACTCAAGCCCGGCGGGTGGATTCTGCTGAACACGCCCGAGCCACCCGAGGCGTTCGAGGCGTTGCTGCCCGGACGAAGGGTGGCGTGCGTGGACGCGACCTCGATCGCGGTCGAGGAGCGGCTCGGAACGCGCGCGGTTCCGATCGTCAACACGACCTTGCTCGGCGCGGCGGCGCGGATGTTCGACTTGCCGGTCGAGGAGGCGATCGCGGCGCTGGCGGACCTGCGCTTCGGCGAGTCCAACGTGCGAGCGGCGCGTCGCGCCTTTGACGCCGTCCGTCAGGCGATGTTGCCCGGCGCGACGGCGGCGCCGCCCCGGCGCGCTGCGGCGACGCCGCTGGATGTTCTGGATGACGCCGTCGGCGAGGCGCCGCGACTGCGGACCGGAAGCTGGGCGTCGCGACAGCCGCATCGGCGGACGCTGACCCCGCCGTGCAATCACGGGTGTCCGGCGGGCAACGACGTGCGCGGGTTCGTCGAGGCGATCCAGCGCGGCGATCCGACGGCGGCGCTGGAGATCCTGCTGGAGACGACGCCGCTGCCCGGCGTGTGCGGTCGGGTGTGCCCGGCGCCTTGCATGAACGCCTGCAACCGGAAGCTCTTCGACGAGGCCGTCAACATCCGCGACCTGGAGCGTTACGCGGCGGACCACGGAACGCGGCCCCCGGCGGCGACGGCGCCGCGGGTCGAAGCCGTGGCGGTCGTCGGGTCCGGTCCGGCCGGGCTTTCCGCGACGTATCATCTCGCGCGTCTCGGTTATCCGATCACGCTGATCGAGGCCGGCGCGGAGCTGGGCGGATTGCTGCGCACCGGGATTCCGGAGTACCGCCTGCCGCGGGACGTGCTGGACGAGGAAATCCGTCACATCCTCGACTACGGGGTCACGGTCTGTCATGAGCGTGTCACGCTTACGTCCCTGGCTGAGCTGACGACGCGCTTCGCCGCGGTCTTCGTGGCGTGCGGGCTTCAGGCGGCGGAGCGGATCGACCTCGGCGAAGGCGGAGACGGAGTCGTCCTTGATGGGCTGGCGTTCCTCGACGAAGCGCGCCGCGGCGGGGTCCGGTTTGACGGCGAGCACGTGCTGGTCATCGGCGGGGGGAACACGGCGGTGGATGCGGCGCGGACGGCGGCGCGCGTCGGCGCGGCGGAGGTGCGCATCGTCTACCGCCGGACGCGCGCCGAGATGCCCGCGATCGGCGAGGAGATCGACGAAGCGCTGGAGGAGGGCGTCCGTCTGGAGGAGCTTGCGGCGCCGGTCCGGGTTCGGCGGGCGGGGAGCGCGGCGCTGCTGACGTGCCGGCGGATGCGGCTTGGTGAACCGGGCGCGGACGGCCGTCGCGGCGTCGTGCCCGACGTCAGCGAGGACGGAGATTTCGACCTGCGGGGCGATCGCGTCATCCTGGCGCTGGGGCAGTCCGCCGATCTGCGCATCCTTCCGGAAGGATCCGCGATCCGCGAGGGAGCGGCGCTGGTCGGTCTCGCTTCCGCGCCGGTCTTTCTGGGCGGAGACTTCGCCACGAACGAGGGGACGGTCGCGGCGGCGATCGGGAGCGGTCGGCGGGCAGCGCTGCACATTCATCGGGCGCTGACGGGGGAGGATCTTTTCCCGCCGGAACCCGCGCCCGTGGCGACGCCCGAGCACGTCACGATGCACGTCTTCACCCCCGCGCCGGGCGCTCACGGGCGGGTGACGCCGGTCTCAGCCCGCAGGCACACCTTCACGGAGGTCCGCCGCGGGCTTCCCGATGATCCGGTGTTCCACGTTGCGACGGACGAAGCCGCGCGGTGCTTCAGTTGCGGGGTGTGCAATCAATGCGACCGGTGCGTGCAGTATTGTCCGGAAGGCGTGCTGGTGCGGCGCGGCGAGGAGTTTTTCTTTGATTACGGCCAGTGCAAAGGATGCGGCGTGTGCGCGTCGGTATGCCCGCGCGGCGTCGTGTATCTGACCGAACTCTGATCGAAAGGGAAGGCAATGAACCGTCATCTTCTGGGAATGACCGGCGTGTTCGCCACGGCGTGCGCGGCGGGCGCGCTGGTGATGTTCGGCGGCGCGCCGGCGGGCGCCGGTCAGGACGTCGCGCGGAAGCCCGCCCTCTTCCGCATCGGGACGTTTCAGCGCGCCGACGTGATGGTCGCGTATCACCGCTCGAAGCAGCATGACGACGTGATGAAGGAGCTGATCCGCCAGCGCGACGAGGCGCGGGCGGCGGGACAGGACGCCCGGGTCAAGGAGTTGGAGGCCCAGGGCGCCGCGATGCAGGAGCGGGCGCACCGCCAACTCGCCGGCGAAGCGCCGATCACAAACATTCTCGCGCACCTGAAGGAGGTCTGGCCGGAGATCGCACGCGAGGCGGGCGTCCACGCGATCGTCGAGGCGACGCTCTTTGCGAGCGAGAACGTCGAGATCGTCGATGTCACGTCGCTGGTGGTGAAGCGGTTCCCGCCGGCACACCCCGACCGGAAACCCGCCGAACCGAAAGCGGGCGGATGACGGAAGGAGCGGACGCATGAAGGCGCTGGTGACGGGGAATCATGCGGCGGGGCATGTTCTGGCGGCCTGCGGCGAGGCGAACCGGTCGGCGCGGGGCTGCGCCGCCGGGGCTTACCCGATCACGCCGCAGACGGAGATCATTGAGTTTCTCCGGGCGTTCAACTTCTCCCGCGGGCGCGTCGTGCCGGTCGAGAGTGAGCACAGCGCGATGGCGGTCTGCCTCGGCGCGTCGATGAACGGCGCCCGCGCCTTCACCGCCAGCTCCGCCAACGGACTGGCGTACATGGTCGAGAACATCTTCGCCGCCGGGTATCTGCGGCTTCCGATCGTGCTCGTCGCGGTGAACCGGACGCTCGGACCGCCGTGGAACATCTGGGTGGATCAGGGCGACAGCCTGATGTTCCGCGACGCGGCGTGGATCCAGTTTTACACGGAGTCGCATCAGGATCTGGTGGACACGATCCTGCTGGCGTTCCGCGTCGCGGAGGATCCGCGCGTGATGCTGCCGGCGTGCGTCGCGATGGACGGCTTCGTCGTCTCACACACGTTGATGGGGGTCGAGCTTCCGGATCAGGCGCAGGTGGACCGGTTTCTGCCGTCGTGCCACGTCCCGCACCGGTTGCGCGTCGAACGCCCGGCGACGATCGGCGGGTTGACCTGGCCGCGCGAGTCCGAACATCAGCGACGGCGCATCCAGGACGCGATGGAGCGCGTGCCGCAGGTGCTGGAGGAAGCGCTGGACGAGTTTGAGGCGGTTTTCGGCCGCCGTCCGGACGGGGCGCTTCGCACGGATCACGTTGATGGCGCGGTCGATGTGCTGGTCGCGTGCAACACGGTGGCGCGGACGGCGCGCCGGCTCGTCGAAGCGCGGCGGGAGCGGGGCGACCCGGTGGGTCTGGTCCGGTTGAAGATGTTCAGGCCTTTCCCGCGCGAGGCGCTGCGGGCGGCGCTGAAGGGCGTCCGCCACGTGGGGGTGCTGGACCGGAATCACTCGCCGGGATCAGGCGGCGTGTTCTGGGGCGAGGTGGCGGCGACGCTCCAGGGCCGCGGCGACATCCTTGTGCAGGACTACATCGTCGGACTGGCGGGCGGAGATGTGACGCCGGAGGTGCTGGCGAAGATCACCGACGACCTGCATGAGCGCGAGCATTCGGAAGAGCCGGTCTGGCAGGAGGTAGGCGCATGACCGCGATGGCGGTGACCCAACAAGAGGATCGGTGCGACGCGCTGCTCCGTGCGGGAAACACGAATTGTGCCGGCTGCGGCATGTCGATCGGGCTGCAACTGCTCGAGCAGGCGCTGGGTCCGCAGCGCCGTCCGCTGCTGGCGATCCCGGCGTGTTGCGGGATCGTGACGGCGGGCGCCTTTCCGACCAGCGCCTACGGCGCGCCCGTGGCGGCGACGACCTTCGCCAGCGCCGCCGCGGTGGCCACCGGGCTGGCGCTGGTCGGCGAACTCAACGGCGAGGACGCGCCGGTGATCTGCTGGGCGGGGGACGGCGGAACCTACGACATCGGCGTCGCCACGCTCTCCGCCGCGGCCGAGCGCAACGAAAACATCCTTTACCTCTGCTACGACAACGAGATTTACGGCAACACCGGCGGCCAACGCAGCAGCGCCACCCCCGAGGGCGTCGCCACTTCGACCACGCCGAGGGGCAAAACGGAGCGCAAGAAGGACATCGTCGCCATCCTGGCCGCGCACCGCATCCCTTATGCCGCCACCCTCTCGATCGCGCATCGCGACGACTTCCTGCGCAAGGTGCGCCTGGCGCTGGGAATGAAAGGGTTCCGGTTTCTGCTGCTGCTGTCGCCCTGCCCGACGGGGTGGAAGTCCGAACCGCAGGAGAGCGTCGCGTTGATCGACCTGGCGGTGCGCTGCGGCTTGTTCCCCCTGTATGAGGTCTTCGACGGCGACCGCTACCGCATCAACGCCCGTCCCGACGGCACGCCCCCGCAGCGTTACGCGGAGTGTCAGCGCCGCTACGCCGGTTCCTGCGTGGACGTGACGCGCATCGAGTCGCAGATCCGCGAGCAGTGGACCCGCCTTGATCGACTCGCCGCGGCGTTTCCGTCCGCTCACGAATGACCCGCGCCGTACCTGCCGATCGGGCGCCGCCGTCGGGAAGTTTCTTGCATCCGCGGTGCGTTGTTCGTACTCTTTTCGGTCGAGTCCGGGCGCGCGAGGCGCTGAGCCGCGCGGCTCGCCCGGGCGTGTCCGCATGCGGGGCCGGTCGCGGAGCGGCAAGAGGAAACGTGATGGAAGCACAATCGACGCCTCCGTCGGGGGGGACCGCCTCGGAACTTGGGCGGAAGATGCTGCGGTTGCACCTGACGAAGGACGTCGGGCCGATCCGCACGCAGCGGTTGCTCGATCACTTCGGGTCGGTGGACGCCGTGCTGGCGGCGTCGCCCGGGGAGCTTGAGCGGGTGGAGGGCGTCGGGCGGCGGGTGGCGGCGGCGGTCCGCGCCGCGCGGGAGGACGCGTCGGCTGAGCAGGAGATCGCGGAGGCCGCACGGGGCGGGGCGCGGATTCTCTGTCGGTACGACCCGGATTATCCCTGGCTTCTGCGTCGCATCAGCGACCCGCCGACGTGCGTTTACGTGCGCGGGACCGTCCAGGTTGAGGATGCGCTGGGTGTGGCGATCGTCGGGGCGCGGAAGTGTTCGCACTACGGCGTCGAGCAGGCGCGGCGCTTCGCGGAGGGACTTGCCCGCGCGGGACTGACGATCGTTTCGGGGATGGCGCGGGGGATTGACGGCGCGGCGCATCTGGGGGCGCTGGCGGCGGGCGGACGGACGCTCGCCGTGCTCGGCAACGGGCTGAAGCACGTCTACCCGCCCGAGCACAAGGATCTGGCGGATCGGATCGTCGCGCAGGGGGCGCTGATCAGCGAGCTTCCGATGGACACCGCGCCGGACGCGCATCATTTCCCGCCGCGCAACCGGATCATCGTCGGGCTGACGCTGGGCGTGCTGATCGTCGAGGCGAGCGAACGAAGCGGCGCGTTGATCACGGCCCGCCTGGCTGCGGATTACAACCGGGAGGTCTTCGCGATCCCCGGGCGCGTGGACCAGGGCGAGTACAGCGCGGGCGTGAACCGCCTGATCCGCGACGGATCGGCGCAACTGGTGACCACGGTCGAGGACGTGCTGGACGGTCTGGAGGAGGTCGGGCGGGTGCTTAAGAAGGAGCTTGATCTGGAGGGTCCGAAGGCGGATGGCGCGCCGACGCCGGCGCCACCGGCGGCGCTGCCGTGGTCACGGCTTTCCGAGGATGAGGCGCGGATTCTCGCAGCGGTGGCGGGGGAAGGCGCAAGCGTCGAGGCGATCCACGCCCAAGCCGGGCTGGATCCGGGCAGGACGCTCGCGTTGCTGACCTCATTGCAACTCAAGGGGGCGATCCGGGCTTTGCCCGGGAACCGTTTCGCCCCGCGGGAAGGACTCGCCGGAGAAGCATGAAGTTTTTTTCATCTGCGGGGCATTTCCGGCGTGAGGCATCACGTTCACGAATGGGTGCGGCGCAGTCGGAAGTTCCGCGATCCAACAATACGAAGTCTGACAGTTTTCAGCATGAAGCGAGGAACGCCGGGTGCGGTTTACGGCATCGTCTCGCCGACCGGGGAATGCACGACCAAGGCCGCTAACCGCCGCGGCAAGGTCGTGGTCAAGGAGCGTCCTTCGCAGGACGGAACGGCGTCGGTCCCGTCGTGCGGGCTGACCGAAAACGTCGATTGTCCGTGACACGGGCGTCGGCGCCGTGCGAGAGCGCTCCGGCTAGCCGGCGAGTTCTCGCGCACGCAGTTCGAGGATAAGCGGGGCCTCCCGCGCCCGGCGGAGGTGTGGATCACGCGATCCGCACCGTCACCGGAGCGGGAGGCTCCTTCTTGTGTCATTCGGCTGTCATTCTGCGCGGCGCGCCCAGGAAACAGCGTCGTCGCGCCGCCAGCGGAACAGCGTCGTCGCGCCGCCAAGCGAGCAGGTCTGCGTTGCAGAGGAACGCCGACGTGTCCCGCCTTCGCCGTGGCGGGTTTCCTTGCGCCCGTCCGTCAGGGGCAGGTCGGCCGGGACTCGAGCGTGTATCCGCAAGGGGAGGACGCGAAGACGAATTGCAGACCGCTGTCCACGTCGGTCCACTTGAACTTCGCTTTGCCCCGGTTATTAAAGGTTTCCTTTCCGCTTCGAGAATCTCCGGCGAGCGAGAACTGGATCGTTTCGCCCGGAAGTCCCTTGGTGACCTTGGCGGTGACCGTGTTGCTCCCGTTGCGCTCCTTGCACTTGGCGTTGAGCTTCTCGACGCCGCTGGCGACGCCGCAGTTCTCGCACACCCAGATCACGATCGCCGCGCCGTCCGCGCGGGCGGTCCCGCCCTGCACTTCCGCGGCGCCGTGATCGATGCGCCACATGCGGCCGATGTCGCCGTTGGCGCGCTCGAAAGCATCACAGACGTTGGTGTCCACGAACTGGAACTCATCCAGCGCGATCTTGTTGGTGTCGCCGCCGAACCCGACGTCCGACCCGCCCGGAGTGTTGACCCACCCGCCGCGGAGGAAATCGAGACGCCGATTCGAATCCCCGTCCAGGTTGAGCAGTCGCAGGGCGACCCTGCCCGTGTTCGTATCCCACTCGAAGATCATATGTGCGGAACGGAATCGCTCTGAAAACCCGAAGACCGACGGTCCGCCGGTCATTCCCGGCCAACCGGCCTGGTCGTTGCCGTGCCCCATCCGCGCCCCGGCGAACTCGCCGGTGTTGGGATCCACGACGACCTTGGCGTAGAGGTTGTCGTTGCCGTCGTAGTCGATGATCAGCGCAATTCCCCCGTCGGCCCCGTCCAGCGCCGTGATGTCGGCCTCCACGCCCACCACCGCCGCCCGCGCCGCGCCCGAAAGCCACGGAACGAACGCCGTCGCCACCGCCGCCAACCCCCAAGCCGCCCGAACCTGTCGCTTGTTCCCCATCGTCGTCGCCCCCGCGTTTATGAAAGGATTCGTCCGGCCGCGCGGACCGCCGCCACGGTGGACGAAACATTGAGAAGGCATTATAATCACCAACGATCATGCATCTCAATCGAATCTTCATGCCGTCGTCGATGTCCATGTGACGGGTCCGCCGTCCCGTGCGGGCCGCGACGGACCCCCCTCTTCTGACCGATAATCAGTAGACTCTCCATCCCGGGCGGGGTTCCGGGCGATTTCTTAAGCACAAGGGAGTTTTGATGGAGTCCAGAATTCTTGCCGCAGCGCACGAGCGCGTCCTCGTCCTTGACGGGGCGATGGGCACGTCCATCCACGCGCGGGACTTGTCCCTGGCGGATTATGACGGGCATGAGAACTGCGTCGACGTCGTGTCGCTGACCCGGCCCGACGTCATCGCCGACATCCATCGCTCGTTCCTCTCCGTCGGTTGCGACGGCGTGATGACCAACACGTTCGGCGCCAGCAAGCTGACGCTGGGCGAGTTCGGCATCGCCGATCGGACGTACGCGATGAACAAGGCTTCCGCGGAAATCGCGCGGCGCGTCGCCGACGAGTTCAGCAAGCCCGCGCAGCCGCGGTTCGTCGTCGGCTCGATGGGCCCTGGCACGAAGCTCATCACGCTCGGGCAGACGCACTGGGACGAGATGCTCGACAGCTACGCCGAGCAGGCCCGCGGACTGCTCGACGGCGGCGTGGACGCGCTGCTGGTCGAGACGTGCCAGGACGTTCTCGAGGCGAAGTGCGCGATCGTCGCGTGCCTCGACGCGATGCGCGAAGCGCGCCGCGAAGTCCCGATCTTCTGCACCGTCACGATCGAAACCACGGGGACGATGCTGCTGGGCACCGAGATCGCCGCGGCCGTGACGATGCTCAACACGTATGACGAAGTCGCCGCGATCGGCCTCAACTGCGCCACCGGTCCGCAGGAGATGAGCGAATACGTGCGATACCTCAGCCGCAGCACGGACAAGCTGCTGCTCGTGCAGCCCAACGCGGGGTTGCCGCAACTGGTCGACGGCAAGCCGCATTACGCGCTGACGCCGGCGGAGCTGGCGCGCTGGCTGAAAGAGTTCGTCGAGACGGACGGCGTGAACATCGTCGGCGGATGCTGCGGGACGACGCCGCAGCACCTGGCGGCGGTGGTCGATGCGATCGGCGCTGGCGGCGCGGTTCTGCGAGCCGCGCCTGAAATACGAAAGCGCGACGTGACGATCGAGCCGTCCGTGTCGAGCCTTTACCAGTCCGTCACCCTGCGACAGGACAATGACATCCTCGCGATCGGCGAGCGCACCAACGCCAACGGATCGAAGAAGTTCCGCGAGTTGCTCGCGGCGGGCGACCTGGACGGGATGGTCCGGATGGGCCGCGAGCAGGTGAAGCACGGAAGCCACTGTCTCGATGTCTGCACGGCCTACGTCGGGCGCGACGAAACGGCGGACATGACGGCGCTGCTGAAGCGCTTCGTGACCGACGTCACCGTCCCGCTGGTGATCGACAGCACCGAGACGAACGTGCTCGAAGCGGCGCTGAAGCTCGCCGGCGGCAAGTGCATCATCAACTCGATCAACCTCGAGGACGGCGAAGGCAAGGCGGACACGCTGTGTCGCCTGGCGAAGCGCTACGGCGCGGCGCTGATCGCCCTGACGATCGACGAAGAGGGGATGGCCAAGACCGCGGACCGCAAGGCCGAAGTCGCCCGGCGCATCCACGACATCGCGGTGAAGCGCCACGGCGTAAAACCCACGGACCTGATCTTCGATCCGCTGACGTTCACCGTCTGCACCGGGAACGAGGATGACCGCAGGCTGGCCCTGGAGACGCTCGAAGGACTCCGGCGCATCAAGGCGGAACTGCCCGGCGTGCATACCGTGCTCGGCGTCTCGAACGTCAGCTTCGGCGTCGCGGCGCCGATCCGGAAGGTGATCAACAGCGTCATGCTGCACCACGCCCGCGAACACGGGCTGGACGCGGCCATCCTCCACGTGGCGGGGATCGAGCCGCTGTTCAAGATACCGGAAATCCAGCGCCGCACCGCGGAAGACCTTGTCTTCGACCGCCGCCGCGACGGCTACGACCCGCTCACCGAACTGCTCAAGATGTTCGAACCGAGCCGCGACCGTGAGGGAGCGGACCCGAGCCGCGGGCTTCAGCCCGCGCGAAGCGCCGAACCCGAGAAACCCCGCGACATCCGCGAGCGCCTCAAGCGCCGCATCATCGACGGCGACCGCGTCGGTCTCGAGGACGACCTCGACGAGGCGATGACGACGTACCGCCCGCTCGACATCATCAACGACATCCTGCTCGACGGGATGAAGACCGTCGGCGACCTCTTCGGCGCGGGACAGATGCAACTGCCGTTCGTGCTTCAGTCCGCCGAGACGATGAAGGCGTCGGTCAAGCATCTCGAGCCGCACATGGACCGCGTCGAAGGCGAGGAGAAGGGCAGCATCGTGCTCGCCACCGTGCGCGGCGACGTGCATGACATCGGCAAGAACCTCGTCGACATCATCCTCACCAACAACGGCTACAAAGTGGTCAATCTCGGCATCAAGCAGCCGATCGCGGCGATCATTGAAGCGTTCGAGAAGCACAAGGCCGATGCCATCGGCATGAGCGGGTTGCTCGTGAAATCGACGGTGGTGATGAAGGAAAACCTCGAAGTGCTCAATGAACGCGGACTCGCGCCGCACGTGATCCTCGGCGGCGCGGCGCTGACGCGCAAATACGTGGAGGACGACCTGCGCGGCGTGTACGAAGGGGCGGTCGCCTACGCGAAGGACGCCTTCGAGGGGCTGCACCTGATGGAGCAGATCGTCGAAGGACGTTTCGAGGAAATTGCCCGAGCCGCGGGCTTCAGCCCGCGCGATTCAGCGAAATCCAGGGATTTGAGGATTCCTTGTGCGGGTTCCCGCGCCTCCGGATCGGAAGCTCCCGGAAGGCGTGAGGCTTCGCTGGATGGCGGCGCTTCGATCGGCGATCATGAGTTCGCGCGGACTGAAGCCCGCGGCTCGGGATCGGCGACTCCGGCGGGGCCTCTCGCGCCGGTCTCCGACATCTCGCGCGATGAACCCGTCCCACTCCCGCCCTTCTGGGGCTCGCGCGTCGTCGAACACGTCCCGATCAAGACCGTGCTCGGCTGGATCAACGAGAACATGCTCTTCCAGGTGCAGTGGGGGTACAAGAAGAATCGCCGCTCGCCCGAGGAGTTCGCGCGCTACGTCAACGACGTGGTGCGCCCGGCGTACCGCGACCTCGTGGAGCGCTGTGAGCACGAGGACATTCTCAAACCCCAGGCGATTTACGGCTTCTGGCCCTGTCAGGCGGAGGGCGACGAACTCGTCATCTACGACTCCGCGGGCTTCGCGCCGCCGGGGATGAGCGAAGACGACGCCGGAGCAGGGAACCGGATTTCCAGTGCGGGAGACCGACTTTCCAGCGTAAGGGACCGGCTTGCCAGCCGGTCATCCGAAGCTCCCGAACGGACAGGCGAACTTCGCGAAGTCGTCCGCTTCGAGTTCCCGCGGCAACGCAAGGCGCCCTACTGGTGCCTGGCCGACTTCTTCCGCCCGGCGGAGAGCGGCGCCTACGACGTCATCGCCTTCCACGTGGTGACGATGGGTCGGTGTGTCAGCGACGTGGCACGCGAGTGGTTCGCGGCGGACCGGTACCAGGACTACCTGCACCTGCATGGCCTGGGCGTGGAAGGAGCCGAGGCCCTGGCGGAGTTCGTTCACAAGCAGATCCGCGCGGAATGGGGGATCGGCGGCGACGACGCCCGTGAGAAGCAGGAGATCTTCAAGCAGCGCTACCGCGGCTCGCGCTACTCCTTCGGCTACCCGGCCTGCCCGCGCCTCGAGGACCAGCTCAAACTCTGGCCTCTGCTGGAGCCCGAACGGATCGGCGTGACGCTGTCGGAAGAGTTCCAGCTCGAACCCGAGCAGACGACGACGGCGCTCATCGCGCACCATCGGCAGGCGAAGTATTTTACGGTGCTGTGAGATTCTCCAGGGAACCTCCATCAAACCAGGGAAGCGTACCGATGCGTCAGAATCCAGGAATCTGCTTGAGCGATACCCCTTCGCATGCGCCCCCAAGTCGTGGATAGGGTCATAGCCATGATCCATTCCTCCGCGACGCCCTCGCTCAGGCGGCGTCGTTCGGCGGGCTTCCCAGCACTGGTCAGGATTTCTCCCGAAAGACTCACGTGGCATGGGGACGAAGGCGCCAATGGGCGTGATAGATGATGCGTTTGGCGCCCCCCAACGCCGGACACGACCCAGGGTTCGGACCCACGGCGGCAGACCGTACAAGCCGTCGCCGAAGGTCACGGTCGCCGCGAAGAGAAGCTCGATCTAATAACAATTACTTCCACGACGGCTTGCATCGCCTGACGAAGGTGGACTACAATAGGTCAGCCACGACGGGCGACGAGGTTTACGTCTACGACGCGCTGGGCAACCGCGTGACGTACACCGATCAGCGGAACGCGACGACGCGGACGTATGCGAACAACGTCGCCAATGAGTACACGTCGGTGGCGGCGTATGCGGTGACGCACGACGCGGCGGGGAACCTGTCGAAGCAGACGGTCAACGGCGATGGTGACGCCTATGTGTACGCGTATGACTGCGACAACCGGCTGCTGGGCGTCACGTTCGATGAAGCGGGCGTGGGCGCGACGCCCCTGGCGACGTTCGCGTATGACGCCCTGGGGCGCAAGATCACGGCCTGGACGACCGCGTTGTTGACCAGGACATTGTCGATCTCGCCGGTGCCGACGACGGTGAGTTCGTCGCCGCCGCCGTCGTCGGAGAGCGTCAGCGGCGCGGGCGCGCACCGCCAATCATGCGTTCACCTTGCGTTCTTGGCTCTTCGGTTTTACACTACACGTCCAAGAGTTCGGGCCACCCAACAACACTCCACGGCTCATGATGGGAGAGACGTTGATGAAAGTACTGGTTCTCTTCTCAGATCCCCCCTCATTTCCGAAACTCCGACTAGACCGCGAGGATAAGATCCTGGTCGAATTGGCTCGGAAACATCCTGACATGATTCAAATGGAGCGAGTGCATGCTTCCGAGCTTGACGATGTTTATCGCCTGCTGCTCGACGAACCCTATGACGTGATACATTTTTCTGCGCACGGAGGCACGGATGGAATCATCCTCGATAAATCAGGCCTGGCTGCCGGCGGCGAGGCGGTTACCGCGGAGCGACTACGAGCGGGACTGGCATTAGCTGAGCGGGCGCCCCTGTTGTGCCTGTTCTTGTGTTGCTTTTCCGAAGTGCATCTTCCTGTCCTTGCGCAAACGGCTCCGTATGTCATTACCTCGGTGGGCGCCGTGTCTGATTCCGCCGCATTGTCGTTCGTCAAGGCGTTCTATGAGCGCTTTTTCCAGGGCCATGCCATCGCGTCAGCGTTTGACGCCGCCGTCATCGTGGCACAATCACAGGGTGCTGACGCCTCCGTGTTTAGACTTCATCGCCGCCAGTTGGTCCGCAAAGGAGCCAGCAAGTACGTCGAATGTACGCCAAGCCCCCGATACAACAACAGCATATTGGTTAACCTTGATGCAGTCTGGCAGCATATCCCCCTTCTTGGAATGAGTGAAGAACAGCTCACGTATTTAATCGAGAAAAAACTACGCATTCACTATTGGATATTCGCCATACCGCGAGACAGATGCATAATCCCCATTGGTCGGCTTCTCTTTGGCGAGTTCAGCTGGAAGGACGCCAATGACGTCGTCCTCTGCACTCGGTTGCTCAAGTTGAGCAGCACAACCCCCGATGCCCAGTGGCGGGTATGGAGTCGTCTGTTGGTCTCGTACAACGACCTCGCTTCGCTGCCCTATCGCGCCGTCGATGCGCCGTCGTCGCCCACTAACCGTCGTTTGCTCAATGAGGCGGCCCAGCGATTCCAACAGCACGCCGCTCGGTTTCTTCGACCGGAATTGCCGACAATTCGAGAGCTGGGTTTCACGGATTTGATCCCCAATGCGGAATTTTTCCTCGCGCACGTCGATAATGCCCTTGATGAGATAAAACTGGAGAGACTCGAGCACGTCGTCAAGGAACTCGAACAGGCGCTTACGAACTATCACGAGATCGTTGATGGCTTGCAACCGGCCGAAGAGACGACTCAGAACGCCAAGCCGTAGGAGCGCCTTCCATGCCTACCGCTTGGGAACCTCAGCTGGTTCGGGAGCTTGTGGATGAAGCCGTCGTTCACATAAACCTGTGCGCACGCGACGTGATGGGCGTATTCAGCGAAATCGCCGAAATCATGAGCGCCATCCCTGCTTTGCAACCGGTCGCACCGGGTCGGATTATAGAAGCCTTTATGGACAGGGAAGGGCGTGGAACAACGGTATTGCCCGTAGGACTGGCTACCCCGCATATTACGTTCGAGGAACTTGGTGTCCAGGGATCCAAGTGCGCCGTTGCCTGGATGAAAGGCGCAGCGAGGTTTCCGTTTGGATTCCACACGACGGTGGTGGCCGTGTGCGTCGTGGGTCCGGCGCGCGACTATCTGGCGCGCGTCGCAATGGCGACGGCCCTCGCCGCTGACGAATCTGTCATCAAAAAGTTACGGTCGTGCGATTCGGATTCCGCATTTCGCGCTATTCTGCGCGAAGCCTCCTGCGCTGACGTACCTGACATTCGTCCTGAGTCAGGGGCCGGAGCGTTCATTCATACGACGGCTCGAGTCGTTAACCATCAGGGATTGCATGCTAGGCCTGTCATGCGACTTGTTGATTTGGTTACTAAGTTTAAGTCCAAAATTGAGGTGCGCATCGCCGGCCACAACACTGAATGGATCGACGCCGCCTCCGCAATGTCTTTAATGATGTTACCAGCGACGTTTGGAATGGACATGGAATTCAGAGCAACAGGTGAGGATGCCGCCGAGGCTATCCGCGCCATGGAACTGTTCGTCGCTGGCGGCTTCGGAGGTTTTTGAGCACCACTTCATTAGCGTGTTTTCGTCATTTGGAAGCGACACGCTCATCACGAAGCCGGGACTCAGTTTCTTAACAAATAATCCGGAGACCTCTTGTCGGGAAACACGGTAAAGCCCGAGGGGTTGCCGGAAAACGATGGTGACATGTTTATGATACGGGATCGTTTCCCTGGTCTGCCCTGTCGCTGCTGCGACAGGCATCGCAAAGCGTCTCGATACCGACGTTGGCAAGCACCGTAAGAAGGTACACCGTTGCGGCTACGGTTGCCGGCGCTAACGAACCGGTCGGCACCCCCATGGCCGCCAGCCATCCATACGATATCCGGACGGCCGACTTGCGCTCAAGATTTTTGTATCGCTGCCATTGATCGTGAAGAAGTCCCCCGGGAAGGCATAGATCTCGACGAAGATTAGATAGAAAGCGTGTCCAGAATGATCCGAAAGGTTCCTTGACGGCGCTTTCCAGGATCGCGCGTTGAAGCGGGGCGTCAGCGGGAACACGAGAATGCGGGTCAGCGTCGGCAGACTCTTGATTGACTGGAGCACTGCGATACGTCGAGTGGTCCGGACGACGCATCAAATCTCCCCACTGCTGGTCTACCAATGCCGCCAGATCCTCAATCGCTTGTTCCGTAAGTTCGCCGTGCGGGTTCATAGTCCAATCCTCAATCCGCAGGATGCGTCTGACTTTGAGTCATTGGTGCAGGTTACTCCAGCCGCGCGCAAACCCAAGCGCAGTTTCAAAATCCGGTTGCAAAGCTCAAGCCCTCTGCTTCCTTACGGGCGCGGCGGGTTCCGCAACAGCGCCAAAGCGGACAGCCGTCCGCTGTCCGTGCCTCTCAAACCGTCTCGATTTCCTTCGTCTTCTCGGTGAGCACGCGGTCGATTTCGTCTTCGTGCTGTTTGAGGAGCTTCTGGATGCGCTCCTGAGACTTCTTCGACTCGTCTTCGCTGAGCGTCTTGGCCTTCTCCAGCGCCTCGACGGCCTTGTTGCCGTCGCGGCGGACGTTGCGGACGGCGATCTTCTGGGCTTCGCCGAGTTTCCTGACGGTCTGAGCGAGCTGCTGCCGACGCTCGCCGGAGAGGGCGGGGATCGGCAGGCGGATCGTCTTGCCGTCGGACATCGGCGTGATGCCCAGGTCCGAGGTCTTCAGGCCTTTCTCGATGTCCTTGAGCGTGCCGGGGTCGAAGGGCTTGACGAGCAGCGTGCTCGGGTCCGGGACGCTGATGCTGGCCAGACCCTTCAGCTCCATCGTGCTGCCGTAAGAGGGGACTTCGATGCGGATGTGCTCGACGAGTCCGGCGTGGGCGCGGCCCGTGCGCACGCCTTTCAGCTCCTGCTTGAGGTGATCGACGGCCTTGGCCATCCGCTGCTTGCACTCATTCTCGATCGCGGCGACGCTCATTATGATGCTCCGATTGCTCCCGGTAGGGCGAAGAAACCCGCAGGAATTAGAGCAGAACCCGGCCCTGACCTCAAGCGGCCGTGCCGCGCGGCCCGCAAATCACGGATCTCCGGTCCGCACCGCGAGAATCAGACGACAAGGATGCCTCCGACGCATATCCGAAGATCACGGCGCATCGTCCGCGGCGCCCGACGTGCGCGACAGCGCCCCCGCCGTCGGCGGACGAAAGGCGAGAATGACCTCCTTGCGCGCCCGATATCCGGCGCCGGTGTTCTCAATGAGCTTTTCCCTCTCCAACACGGCCAGATCGCGGGAGAGCGTTCTTTCGGATACGGTGGCGTATAAACGCGACAGGCGTGGCGTCAACTCCGGGATCGCTTTCATCGGCGTCGCCTTCTCCGTCGTGGACAGATCGAGAATCAACGCTCGTTGCCGCCGGGCGACCTCGGAATCCTTGTCGCGGAACGCGGAATGCTCATACAAGAAATCGCGCCAGGCGATGTCCCACTGCTGCTGCCAGATCATGTGAAGCGGCTCTCTGAGGCCGTCGAGGAGGCCGCGCACGGCGTAGTCGATGAAGGGAATCACATCCCCCCCCGACCGGCTGGCGGCGTCGAGCTGACGGTCATACTCGTCGCGCGTGAGGTTGTAATGATTGCTCATCAGGTGCGCGGCGGGCGCGGGAACGCCGGATGCGACCAGCAGGGAGAACTCGATCATCCGCCCCGTGCGCCCGTTGCCGTCGCCGAAGGGGTGAATCCACTCGAAGTACAGATGGGCGATGATCGCCTTGAGGATCGCGAACGCGAGCCGGACGTCTTCGTCCTTCGGGTTCAGCTCGGGCGACTCTATCCAGGAACACAGGCGATCAAGGAGGTGCTCGCAATCCTCCGCCGGCGCGCCGCGATACCTGGCCACGCCAACCGTCGTCTTTCGAATCTCACCGGGGATGACGCCGGGCTCAACCGGAATGTCCTTCAGGATCCGACGATTGATGTCCTGGATGCGCCAGCGCGACAGGACGAGCGCCTGCCCGCCCGCGATCTGATCGGTCACTTCCTGACAGAGGGAAACAATGTTATCCACTTCACGGGCGAGGTATTCGCGTGAGGGAGGCAGGGCGAGTCGCCCCTCCAGGTGCCGCACGACCTCCTCCTCGGTCAGCGTGTTTCCTTCGATCGCGGCTGATCCGAGCGATCCCTTGGCCAGAAAAAGCTGGTACAGCCGGCTGGCGGTCGCGACCTTCAACGGCACGTTCGAGATGTGCTGACACTTGGATTGACATTCGCCAAGCCGCACCCACAGGTGTGCGGGTACGCGTCGAAGGTCGAGCCTGAAAGTCAACCACGGGTGCGTTTTTTCGTAGGTCCGCATTCTTATCGCCTTTATCGACCTGAGTTATGTCCAAGGTTATGTCGAATTTTTTGTCCTTTACTTTGTCCAATGTAACATTATTTATTATCAATATGTTACATCGTTTTTATCATTACAGATGTCCAATTATTTGTCAACGGTTACGCGGTGGATCGTGAACCTTGAGACGTCGCGTTTCAGAATCCAGGCGTCGATTTTGGAGCGGGTCAAAGTAGGATCGACGGCGGATCCGGCGGCGGGTGGCTTCGAGTTATTGAAGGAGTCGGTGGTGGGATCAGGAACGTGGCGTGCTGAGCGGCTGGGGAAGCTTCCTCCTTATCTTTTCGTCGAGATCGACCGGGCGAAGCAGGCGGCGATCGAGAGCGGGCGGGACGTGATCGACTTCGGGGTGGGCGACCCGGACCGGCCGACGCCGAAGTTCATCGTCGAGCGGATGTGCGAGGCGGTCCGCGACCCGGCGAACCACCGGTATCCGCTGGGACGGGGAAAGCGGACCTTCCGCCGCACGGTGGCGGCGTTCTTCGAGGGGCGTTTCGGCGTCGCCCTCGACCCGGAGAAAGAGATCGGGGCGCTGCTCGGCAGCAAGGAGGGGATCGGACATTTCGCCACGGCGATGCTCAACCCCGGCGAGGTCGCCCTCGTGCCCGATCCCGGATACCCGGTGTACATCTCCGGCGCGGTGTTCAGCGAAGCGGCGTATCACCGGATGCCGCTGCGCGTCGAGCGCGGGTTCCTGCCGGATCTTTCGGCGCTCCCGGCGGACGTCCTGCGGCGCGCCAAGGTGTTGTGGCTGAACTATCCGAACAACCCGACGGCGGCGTGCGCGCCGATGTCGTTCTTCGAGGAGGCGCTGGCGTTCGCGCGGCGGCATGACCTGCTGATCGCGCAGGACGCCGCTTACAGCGAGACCTACTACGAAGACCCGCCGCCGAGCATCCTTCAACTTCCGAGCGCGAAGGAGCGCTGCATCGAGTTTCACTCCCTCTCGAAGACGTTCAACATGACGGGCTGGCGGATCGGGTTCTCGGCGGGCAACGCCGAGGCCGTGACGGCGCTGGCCGACGTGAAAAACAACTTGGATTCGGGCGCGTTCGGCGCGGTGCAGGACGCGGCGATCGCGGGTCTGGAGAACATGCATCACCCGGAGGTCCGCGGCATTCTGGACACGTACCGGGAGCGGCGCGACGCGCTGGTGTCGGGATTGAAGGACATCGGGTGGGAAGTGAATTACCCGAAGGCGACGTTCTATCTGTGGGCGAAATGTCCGAAAGGCGCGGCGTCGATGGACGCGGCGAAGCGGATTCTCGCGGAGGCGAACGTGGTGGTCATTCCGGGGATCGGGTTCGGAACGTGCGGCGAGGGATTCGTGCGGTTTGCATTGACGGTCGAGACGCCGCGGATCCGGGAAGCGGTGTCGCGCCTCAGTCGGATCACCTGGTAGTCGGGTGCGGAACATGTCGGGCGAGGCCGTCAGGGCGTACATCGGACTGGGGTCGAATCTGGGCGACCGCGCCGGGATGCTGCGTCGAGCGGTCGAAGGCCTGCGGGCGTTGGGTGAGCCGGGAACGCTGGCCGTCTCGTCCGTGTACGAAACCGCGCCGGTGGACTCTCCGGCAGGTTCGCCGTCGTTCCTCAATGCCGCGGCGGCGGTGACGATGAGGCTTGACGCCGCTGCGCTTCGGAGCGCCCTCCTGCGGCTGGAGCGTGCGGCGGGACGGAATGCGAGCGGGCGGAACGCCCCCCGCGAGTTGGACCTCGATCTGCTTTTTTTCGGCGATCAGATCCTCCAGACCGCGGCGCTGACCGTCCCGCACCCTCGGTTGCAGGAGCGGCGCTTTGTTCTTGAACCGCTGGCGGAGCTCGCGTGCGAACTCGTGCATCCCGTGCTGGGGCGGACCGTGGGGGACTTGCGGGACAGCGCCCGCGCCCGGTTCTCCGGGCAGATCGTGACGCGAGTCGAGGTCTCGCTCGACCTGACGCTTTTGCGGGGCTAGAATCCGCCGTGCCGCGGGCGAGGGAGAGGTCGCGACGCGAAGGCTCCCGCGCCCGCCGCACAATCAGGTCGAACTCATGCCAACCCGGTCAAACGAGCGTACATCGGCGCGGGGACGACGTCTCCGATCGGCCGTGCTGCTGGCGGTGCTCGCGCCGGCGGCGGCGGCGAAAGGGGAGATCCGGGCTTTCCGCGGAGAGGTGCGGACCACGGTGCAGGGACTGAGCACCGCGCCGGACGACTCGTTCATCCTTGACGAGGACGCTTACGATCGGACGATCGCGCCGACGCGGATTGACGCCCTCGCCGAACTGGCGACGTCAGACGTGGACGGAAGGCCGCTGGCCGCCGGTCGCGCCGTGTCGATCCTGGCCGACCCGCGGGCGTCGATGTCCGGCAATCCGGGCGAGTTCGCGCTGGAGGCCGGTTCCTTCTCGAACGACGCGCGGATCGCCTACCAGATCAACGCTGCGGCGATCGAGCGGCGCGACACGCGCTTCACGGCGGCGGACTTCGCGTTCGCCGGTCCGGGCCGCATCCCGCCGGACGTGGTCAGCACCGTCTTCGTCAGCGCGGCGATCGTCTTCTGGTCCACCACCGCGGAATCCGATCTGACGCAGACGCAGGCCGAGCTGAGCGTCGTCGTCCGCGACAGTCGCGCCGTTGAACCCGTCCTGAGCTTCCGGCGACTTTACGTCGGGCAGGCGGACGGAGGCGTGCTCCAGATTGAAGCCGAGGACGCGGGCGTCGTCGGATCGTCCGCGACGGCGCGCATCCTGGATCTTGAGGCGCTGCGGGCGAGCGAGGCCGGAGAAGCCGCCGCGCTCGCGGAGCAGGCGGATCGGCTCGGCTTGACGACGTTCGTCGTGGTGCTCATTCCGCTTCAGTCGATCGCGTACCAGTACGATGTCGATCTGAACCGTGATTTCGTGCTCGAGGCCGAATTCAGCCTCGCCGTGACCGGCGCGCCCACCGGAACGGGCGTCGCGGGCGTGATGGGTCGTCCGTTTGCGGGGTTGTCGGATCTGTTTGAGGCGTCCGCCGCCGAGGCGGACGGCGCGGGGATTCAGAAGTCGGTCAACTCGTTGTTGGACGCCGCCGGGGATGACGCGGCGGAGCGCCCCGCGGCGACGCCGATCGGCTGCGGCCTGCTGGGCGCGGAGACGCTGCTTTCCGCCGCGTTGATGGCGCGGTTGATGTGGCGGCGCCGGGGCGACCGTCACGGAGGCGGACCGCTTCGCGAAGACGAACGATCCGAGTTCGGCGCATGACGCCCGGTCAGCGCGCAAGCGTCGCGGACGCGACGCCGCTCGACCCCGCGGTCTGACGCGCCGCCGACTCAGCCGTGTTCGGGAGCGGCAACGCACGCTGGGTGCGGGCCGACTCATAAAGCGCCAACACCAGCGCCAGCGATCGTCGCCCTTCTTCAAGCGTCACCGGCGCAGGTCCGCCGGTCGCGGCGGCTTCAAGGAACGCCCGCAGCAGCGCCCGGTGTCCGCCTTCGGGGGGGGCGAGCGCCGGTTTCCGGGTCGCCTTCGCGGCGAGCTTCATCAGCGACCGCGCCCACTTCGGAGGCTTCTTCACCTCGGGCACGGCGGCGACGGCGCGCGAGCGGATCGCGTCGCGCGCGGCGCTGCCCGGCGCGTCGATCGTCCACTCAAACGCCTGCGCGTCCGGGTCGCCGTAAACGCGGACCGCGGCGTTCTCTCCGATCACTTCAAGAAGGAACTCCCGCCGCTTGGCGAACGTCGAGCAATCCACGTTCCCGACGGCGCCGCCGGCGAAGCGCATCCACCCCAGCAGCACATCCTCTCCCTCGATCGGATGCACGAGCGTCTTCGCCACGGCGCTGACTTCGACCACGTCGCCCAAGGCGAACAACATGGCGTCCAGTTGGTGGATCGCCTGATTGATGACGACCCCGCCGCCGTCCGCCTTGAAGCTGCCGCGACCGGGCGCGGACGTGAAGTACGTCGGACTCTTGCGCAGGCGTACCCGCGCCGTGGCCGACAGCACCCGCCCGATCTCCCCCTGCTCGATGATCCAGCGCAGACGGCGGTAGACCGGATCCAGCCGAAGCTGGAACACGCATCCGCAGGTGCGCCCCGGCTGACGCGCCGCCGCCCGGATGAGCCGGTCCGCGTCCTCCAGCGTCGTCGCCAGCGGTTTCTCGATCAGCACGTGTTTCCCCGCCTCGATCGCGTCCAGCGCCAGCGCCGCGTGCGTCCCGGCCGGCGTGCAGACGCAAACCACGTCCACGTCCCTGCGGTCCAGCAACTCGCGATGATCCGTGAGGGCGGCGGCGAACCCGAACGTCCGCTGCGCCGCCAGCGCCCGGTCGCGGTCCAGATCCGCGACGGCGACCAGCCGGCAAAGCCCCGGCAGCGCGCGGCAGGCGTCGGCGTGCCTCTTGAGGATGTGCCCGGCCCCGATAATCCCGACGCCCAACGTCTGTCCGCTCATGATTCAACCCTCCCAGCGGAACCCCGGTCTCGTCCAACGCTCTCTCTGGCGTTCTGTCGGCACAGGTGGCGGAAGAGGTCTCGACCCTCGTGCCGCTTGCTGACGTTCTCCGCGGTTCCTACACTCTTCGCTCCGCCGCAGACCGCTTTGCGGGCGGTTACGATGACCAGCGAACAAACCGACAGAACGTGGCCCGGCGAACCTGCCGCGGATTTTCCGGGCGTCGTCCGCCGACTCCTGATCCTCGGGCTGGACGGCGCGACGTTCGACGTCCTCAGACCGATGATGGAGGGGGGACATATGCCGCGCCTCCGGTCGGCGGTCGAGTCCGGAGCTTCGGGCACGCTCTGGTCCACGACGCCGCCGATCACCCCGGCCGCCTGGACGACGTTTCTGACTGGCAAGCACCCCGGTCTTCACCGGATTCTGGATTTCGAGGGATACGATGTCAACACGGGGCGTCTGCGCTTCAACAGCGCGCGCTCGATCCGCGACACGCGCAACCTCTGGTCGATCCTCAGCGAGCGCGGTTTCCGCGTCGGCAGCATCAATGTTCCCCTCACGTACCCGCCGCAGCCCGTCAACGGGTTCATGATCTCCGGGTTCGACTCGCCCGGTCCCGAGGCGCCCTTCGCCTACCCGGCGGACCTGCGCGGACCGATCCTCGAGCGCTGGCCGGACCCGACCAGCGGAAAGAACTGGCGGCGCAAGTTTCTCGGCGGCGAGGCGCTTTTCCGAGAGAACGTCGCCTACCTGATGCGCAGCTTCGATCAGTCGGCGCAGATGACGCGCTGGTGCGGCGAGCGCTTCGGGTGGGACGTTCTGATGGTCGTGCTGAAGCTGGTGGACAACCTTCAGCACAAGACGTGGAAATACATCGACCCTCGGTGGCGCGATCGCGCGCCGTCTCGACGCGATCTGGTGGCGAAGGCGTTCGCAGAGCTGGACGCCGCGATCGGCCGCGTCCTCGACTACGCCGGCGAGCACGGCGCCGCCGTCATGATGGTCAGCGACCACGGTCACGGCAGCCTGGAAGGCAAGGTGTACCCCAACGCGCTGTTGTCGCGCTGGGGGTATCTGAAGGTCCGCACGCCCGTCGAGCGCGCGATCCGCGCCGGGCGGGAGAAGCTGGGACGCAACGGACGATCTTCCCCCTCGCACGACGCCGGCGTCGAGCGTTACCTTCCGGTGGATCTGTCGCGGTCCGCGGCCTGCGTCATGCACGCCGGCAACGCGGGCTTCCTTTACATCAACCTGAAGGGGCGGCAGCCCGGCGGGATCGTCGATCCGCCGGAGTACGAGCGGCTTCGCGACGAACTGACCGAGCGCTTCCTCGCGGTTCGTTGGCGCGATCCGCAGCGACGGGAGTTTCCACTGTTTCCGAAGGTGCATAAGCCCGAGGAACTTTACGGATGCACTCGGGCGGGGGAGCCGTGGCTGCCCGATCTGATGCTGATCCAGGATGATCGACTTGCGGTCGCGCGTCGGCTTCGCGGTCGCACCGTGGTGGAGTGGCTGCCTTACCGTCGCCTGGAGGGCACGCACCGCTTCAACGGCATGTTCGTCGCGTGCGGACCGGGGATCGCCCGCGGACGCCGGGTCGAGGCGCACATCGTGGACTGTGCGCCGACGGTGCTGGCGATGCTCGGATTGCGCATTCCGGACGACATGCAGGGCAAGGTCATTGTGGACGCCTTCGAGCGCCCGCCGCGCATCGAGAAGCAATTCGCCCGTCCCGCCGCGGACGTCGCCGCCGGGGAGCATGTCTACGCGGAGGGCGAACTCGAGACGATTACGACCCGGCTCTCGAACCTGGGCTACCTGGAGTGACCGGCGTCGGTCCGGCGTCGAGCAGCTTCTTCACGTGCTCCGGCGGCGGCTTCTTCAGGATGTCGTACCAGTACGCCCGCGCCACCTCGTGCCAGAATCGCGGGTTCTTCATCTCGAAGTAGTTGTTCAGCGGCTTGCCTTCCATGTAAACCACCGGGGTCGCGCTGACTTTGAGGCGCACGCCCTCCTCGACGTCCTCCATCACCCGCTGAACCACCTCCTCCGAGTTCATCTCGCCGATGAGCAGGTCCGGGTCCAGGCTCAGCGCCTTCGCCGCCGCGCGGAGGCCTTCCTCCGTCGTCAGCGATTTCAGGCGGTTCTGGTTGGCGAAAAGCCAGTCATGCGCCTCCCAGAATTTTCCCTGGAGTCGCGCCGCCTCCGCGAAGTACGCCGCGTCGCAGGCATACGGGTGTGCGTTCTTCGCCACGCGGTTGCACTTCGTGCAGATCGGGTAGTGCTTGAACGTCAGCTTCACGTACCCGTCGAAGAGCGGTTCGACGAGCGACTTGACCGCCTTCGCCACCTCGGCGCACTGCGGACACTCGAAGTCGCTGAACACAACGAGCGGGAGCGGTTTCTGCCCCTCCCGGACTTTCGTCGGATCGTCGGGGCGGGAGGCGATCTGCACCCCCGTGCGGCGGAACCAGGCGTCGAACGCCGCCTTGCCGTCTTCGAGGTACGTGTCCGCCAGCTTCTTGTACTGGTTGCGTTCGTGGTCGAGGCGCAGCGCCATCGCCCGCACGCCGGGGTGCAGGTGCGCGCCGTTGATGAACACGTGCGCCGCGAACATCGTCAGCCCGGTCATCACCAGCGTCGGCGCCGCCGGATGCGCCGCTCCGACCCCCGCCGCCGTCGCTGGCGCGCCGGCGCCCGTCTTCGCCGCGCCGCGCGGACGCATCAGCACCAGCAGCACGAACACCCCCGCGTTCAGAACGTGCGTCGCCAGACAGCGCAGGCACCACGCATCCAGCTTCGTCGCCATGATGAACACGAATCCCAGCGACGCCGCAAGCCCGAGCGCATTGAACGCCAGCGCCAGCCAGTGCAACCCGCGCCGCGCATACGAAGGACGCCCGACGCCGACCAGCCAGATCGTCAGCATCGTGAAATAAAACCACCCCAGCATCGCCACCGGAACGGCAGGTTTTCGCGCCTGCCCTTCCCGGACCGGTTCGCCCGACCCGAAAGGAAAGACCGCCCACCGGCTCGTCGTCACCTTCCGGCAGTCGAAGACGCTGTCCGGCGCGTTCGCCTCGCACCCGAGGCTCAGAACGCCGGTCGAAGCCTGCCCGGTCACATGTTCGCGGTAGAGGTCGTAACTGATCAGCCCGGCCGCGGCGGCGCACGCGACCGCCGCGATCCGAAACACGATGACCTTCATGATGCTCTCCGGCGGACGACGAAGTCCGGTCGAGCCGCTGCGGCTGTGCAGCGCACACGCTCCTCCCCGTCACCCTCACGAGCACTATCGCCGCGAACGCAATCTGCGGCAACGAGCGCGCACGACGGTGGACCTGGACCGCGCTCCAAAACAAGCAGGCCGCGACGGAAGTTCCGTCGCGGCCTGCGTTTCAAACGGGGTCAGACAACGGCTTGCGCCGCCGTCCCGTCCACGATCCGCAGGATCGCGGACCTCAGGTCATCCTTACCGGCAACGCTTGCAGTTGCTCGGCGGGATGTCGCAGCCGACCAGGTCGGCCGAAACCTTGCACGCCGCGCCGTTGGCGCACGCGTTGAAGCCCTTCAGACGGCCGGTGCAGTCATTCGAGCTTCCGCACTCGATCGTGCAGACCAGGTCGCCGCGGACATACGGACAGGTGTCGCACACCTGGCCGCAGGCGTTGGCCTTGTTCTTGACCTTCGACACCTGATAGATGCACCGCGGCGCCTGCGGACCGCAACCGTACGACAGCCCGTTGGCCATGAGCCACTCGCCGTCCGTGTTCGTGTCCCAGAAATCGCTGCGCGACACGCTCGACGGCGGGTAGAAGTTCAACCCGATGATCGCGCCGTTGAACCCCGGCATCTCCGCAACCAGCGGACGGCCGTTGCTCCAGTCGGCGATCGCGATCGAACCGCTCGCGTAGCTCACGTCATTGTGATAGCTCGAGCTGCCGCCGTTGAACGACGACACGCCCGTCATCACCGGGTGACTAGGCTGGTGGACCGTGCCCAGCGTCAGCGTAACGCCCGACGACTGCCCCGCATAGGTCAGCGGAGAATACCCGCCGCTCTGCCAACGTCCGCTAAGCGGAATCGAGCTGTGCCACGAGAACGTCGCCTGAACAACGTTGCCGCCGCCATCGACGTAATCCGCCATGACGTTGCCCATCGCATTGGCGTCCGCATAACCAAAGTCCGTGAACGTCAGCACCGAGTCGTAATTCTGGAGCTGCGCCAACGTCGGCGTTCCGCTGCGGGCGTCGAAAAGATCGACCGGTCCGAGCAAGCCCGTCGAGTTGAGCTGGTTGCGGACCTCATCCGCCCACACCTGGTCCGCCGCGGCCACGATCAGCACGTTGCAGTCGCCCGCCGGACCTTCCTCGCCCTCGCCCAGCACGATCGGAAGCTGCACCCCCGGAACGTGCTCGCCGTAAGGCATCAGGTCCGCGCGATAGGTGCCGGACTTGGTGACATCCGCGCCCGCAAGCGCCATCGGCGCCGCCATCACGAACGCCGCCAACGCATACATCCTCTTCATGACTTCCTCCTCCTGTCTACCCTGCCGTGACGGTTATCGACCCGACGCGGGCTGAAACCGATCGCAGCGACTTTCATCGACCACCCATCCGGGTTGAATCGGCTTTGATGGCGGATTCCGGCACGAAGCCGGGAACCGCACAATTGACTTAGACGCTGTTTCAAAACCGAGCCGCGCCCGTAAGGAAGCGTTCTTTCTCCCGTCTGCACCGGCGGTTTTGCAACCGCGTGTCAGCTCGACTTTCGCCCTTTTCCGCAAGGTCGGATTCCGTGAATCTCGACAGAAAACGCGAGAGGGGAGGTTTCGCAACCCCCGCCCGAAACGCCGGGGGTTTCAAAACCTCAGACCGCGGTTTTGATGCCCTCGATGATTCAGGGGATCCCCTCCTTCAAAAACGGCAAAAACCGAACTAAGCATGATCGCCCATCGGTGAGGCGAGGGCCGTCTTTCTCGTACCTCGCTTCTTTCCCCCACGAAGCAGTAAAGCTTACGCATCCCCTCATGAAGCAGTGAAGCTTGCGCATCATAACCGCATCAATGAACCGGGTCAACGAAGTCGTCCGTCTTATCCGTCTCGATAACAATTCCGCACAGGGAGTCGAGTCGATTGAGCGAACCGTTCCGCAGGAGCGGCCGATGCGGCGGAACCCATAAAAAGAGGAACTCGGGCAAACCCGCCGCGATGTCTGCCCGAGCACCTTTGTCACGTCGGTTTATTCAGCTCGACATCGGACGCATCGCCGCATGATTTCAGACGCATCGCCGCCATGATTAATGTTTTATCGGACCTGCCTTCGGATCTGCTTCGCCTTCCGGCCGCGACTCACCCGACAAGCGACGCGCTTGCGCGATTGGCCGTGCGAAATCCTGCTCGCAGAGGGGGTTGTCATGTCAGACGTTTCGACGTCGAGCGCGCTTCCCTTTGGCGCCGGACGTTCGATTTCGGTCGCCGTTGCGGCGGCATGCCTCGCGGCAGGGCTTCTCCTGCCCGCGACCGACAGTCGCGCGGAGGTGACCTGGGAAGTATTCCAACTGACAACCGACAGCCAGGACAACATCAGTCCGCATGTCAGCGGAACCACCTATGTCTGGAAGAAGGGCGGATCCAACGGCCGCATGGTCATGTGGTCCGAGGGAGATGCGCAGCCCGTTGTGATATCCAGCGAAAGTCGTGAGTTCTATCCGCGAATAAGCGGTCGCCGTGTGATCTGGGAATCCAGTTCGCAGGGCGATTCCGGGATTATCCTCTGGGACGACGGCGTGCTGAAGACCTTGACGGACAACGGTACGGACGACCGCACGCCGGACATCAGTGGACCAGCCACGGTCTGGCCTGCCCGAGGCAGCTTCGGACTGCTCTACAACGACGGCGAAGTCGAGCGCATCGTCACCGCCGGCGGGAGCGGGCCGGACGACTATCCGAGCCTGGCTGGCGGCGTCCTGACGTGGCAGGCCCGCGTGGGGGGGACACGGAGGTGTTCCTGCTGTTCGACCACGTGGAGTATCAGATCACCAACAACAACTTCGACGATTACGCCCCGAAGATCGACGCGAAGCGCATTACCTGGTCCGGCATACCTGCGGGGCAATACCAGGTGTTCTATGCGGTGCTGTCCGGGATCGACGGCGGCGGCGGCGATGACATCGGGGCCTGCTGTGTGGGACTGACGTGCATCGAGACCACACATGAGGAATGCACCGCGCAGGGCGGCAGCTTTCAAGGCGTCGAAGCGGCCTGCCATGACGACGCATGCGGGCGCCGACCCGCGACCTCCTGGTCCACGCTTCAACATGACTCTCGGCGCACCGGTCGCGCCGAAGCGGTCGTCGCGGATCGCCCCGAGCTTCTCTGGTCCCTGTACCTCGGAGCGGATACGCCGGAAGTCTCTCCGGTCATCCGGTCGGACGGCGTGATTTGCGTAACAACGACGGGCGTTCTGGCTGCGGTCCATCCGGACGGTTCATTGCACTGGGTCAGTTTTGCGGATCCGCTGAGGACGCCCGCAGGTGCAGAGAATAATCTGAAAAAAATGCTTGACATCGGGGGGGGAGGGGGCTGGTAGGCTGATTCGTTGGGGGGGTTGGTAGGCTGATCGGTTGACGCGTACCGAGCAGGTCTGAGGGGGTCGGCTCGACACGGGTGCGGGGGCTTGCGTCTCCGCATCCAGGAGGCGTTGCGCCGCTGGACCGAGGGGGCGTTGCGCTTCCGCACCAGGGAGGCTTCTTGCCTCCGGAGGGGGGGTCCGCATGAAGCGGGCCTGGCGGTCGATCCCCGTCGACTATGCGTCCGTCCGGATCTTAATCCGGAACGGCTTGCGGCCGCGTTCTCCTGGCGGCGCGATGGTATTCTCGCGCCAACGGGGACATCGTCCGCGCGCCCCGCCTCGTGCCCTGATCCTTCCGAACCCGCGGCCAGCCATCCAGAGGAGTGATTCCGGTTCCGTGGCGCGCGTGTCCCGACGGGGTGATTCCGGTTCCGTGGCGCGCGTGTCCCGACGGGGTGATCCCCGGTTCCGCGGCGCGCTGAGGGACGGGCGTTCGCGCGGGCTGAAG
Source organism: Phycisphaerae bacterium (assembly GCA_022072505.1). Lineage (GTDB taxonomy): Bacteria > Planctomycetota > Phycisphaerae > UBA1845 > UBA1845 > JABWBH01. The sequence continues at coordinate 2,551 of JAJVHU010000049.1, read as the reverse complement.
CCCGCGGCTCGGGGGGTGTGGAGGCGTGAATCAGGGTCGAAAAACGTTTCCGGAACTTTTTCCGCATTTTTTCGTGGAGTTGCGAACATGGTTCGTCATAAGATCGTAACGAAAGAGGGCGCTTGGGCGGCGATCGCGGGGATCGTCGTCGTGGGCGCGGGGATGGGGGTTTCCCGCGTGACCGGACCGGAGCCGACGCCGACGATGCACGCGACGGCGATGACGATGAACGCCGCGGCGTCGACGATGCACGCGGCGGCGACGTTGAATGCCGAGGCGATGACGCCGGCGATGATGCTCGCGCCGTTCACGTGGACGGGCGGCAGCAGCGATCCGGATTACTGGAACGAGGCGGCGAACTGGTCCGGGGCGGGCGTGGGCTACCCGGACGATGCCTCGGACGACGCGACGTTCAACAGTTGCGGATTCCGGGCGGAGTTCGACGCCAGCCGGACGATCGACGACCTGACCGTGGACATCACGGGCGATTTCTGCCTTGGGTACTTTGACGCCAACGGCAGTGAGGTCACGCTGACCTGCGACACGGTGACCATCACCGGGGGCAACGACGCGGTGTACGTCGTCGAGAAGGCCGGCATCGAGACCAACTGATCCGGGAACGGCGCTCGCACATCCGTTGGGTTCGGGCCGGGAAGACCTGTGGGAAGGGGATCATGAGGCGAGTCAATCCGGCATGGGTGTTGTTTGTGTCGGCGCCCGTCGCGGCGCAGGTCGAAGTCCCCGAGGGCTTCGAGATCGTCGACGCGGTGGTCTGGGATCAACTGATCCAGTGGCCGTCGCTGAACGACTGCGGACAGATCGCCTATGCCCAGAAGTTCACCGGAAGCTGGTGGACGGCTGAGATCATGCTCTATGATAATGGAAGCATTGTTCAGATTACGGACAATGACGTTCTGGATAGCCGAGTGGATCTCAACAACCAGGGGGAAATGGTCTGGCAGCGCGGGATCACCAGTCTGAATGGACATCAGATCATATTATTCCGCGATGGCGTCGAGACCCTGCTTCAGGACGGAGAGCGTATCCTGGCCCACGTCTCGATGAATAACGTTGGGGATGTGGTCTGGTCTCGCTACCGCTGGGAGACGTGCCCGCTCTTGTCAGACGTCTATCTGTACAACGGCCGGCGGATTCGGCAGATTCATTCCTCGGAGTTGATGCTCCAGCAGACGGAGATCAACGACGCGGGATGGATCACGTGGATGAGCACGGATTTCTGCGTGGATCCCTGGGTGGGGACAATCCAGCTTTACCGCAATGGCGACATTGTCGACTTACCCTCATTCCACTCCCAGGTTCAAGGCCCGAAGATCAACAACCTCGGCCAGATCATCTGGGACGCCCAGAGCGATCTCGAGTTTTGGGAAGACGGCAAGACTCAAGTCATTCTGGACACGGTGGACGCGTCGGTACCCAACGTCGGGGATACAGGAGACGTATTCTTCGCGCGTTGGGATTCGGTGCGCCGGTTGTGGAACGCCTGGTTGTACCGGCTTGACGGCGGCGAGCCGCGCTTCTATCGACTCAGCGATGACGCGTACTCGGTTTCGCGGGGAAGCGTCAATGCCTGGGGCGAGGTCGCCTGGCGAAACGGGACGAGCGATCGTTACGCCATCGTCTACCTGCGTCGAGTGCGCACCGGCGACAGCGAGTTTGATGGCGATGTGGATCTCACGGACTACGCCAGACTTCATGACTGCTTCACCGGCCCCGTCCGAACCGACGGACTGTGCGAGTGCCGGTTTCTGGATCAGGATCACGATGGCGATCTGGACCTCGCGGACTGCGCGAGACTCCAGAACGCCTTTACGTCACGGTAGCGGAGACGGGCATGGCGTAACCTGCGGCGTTCTTCGCCGGCAGGCTGCGTGTGCCGTCTTTCGCGTTACCGCAAGGCAGCCTCTTTGTCGGGCGCTGCATTGCATTGACCAACACAGTTGCACGGTTCGATTTCGAACCGTGATTCGTAAGGATTCACAAACATGAATCGCATGAATTTGATTTGCATCACTTGCGCGCTGGTCGCGCTCTGCTTGATCTTTGTGGCGACCGGACCGGCCGTGGTGGCCGTCAGTCCGGCCGCCGTGGTCCTGACCGACTGCGACGTCAACAACACGACGACGTTCGTGGGCAATGGGACAAGCTGGACCGATTCCGGTAACTGGGACAACGGCGTTCCCGATTCCTCCAAGTGCGCCGTGATTCCCGCGGACGACGGCGAGAACGAGCACTTCAACGTCGTCATCCCCGGCAGCACGACGGCCTCGTGCAAAACGCTGACCATCGGGAACGAGGGGGACGACAAGAGCACGCTGTTTCTGACCGGCGGCTCGACGCTGATCCTCGGGGACGGCGGGACGCTGACCTCGACGATCGACGGGCAGTTCGACCTCAGCGTGGCGCCGACCACGCCGGCGACGCTGAAGATCAACGGCGATCACACGATCCAGGGCAACGGGGGCGTCATCGTCCTCGTCAAAGGCTCGGTCATCGAGGAGCACACCGACGCCGACGACAAGCTGACGCTCAA